>CAWJQE010000017.1:0-26665 GCA_963844995.1 uncultured Flavobacteriaceae bacterium
GGGAAGATCTTACGGATGATCGCTCTGCATTTGGGTTTAAGATAGATTACCCCAATGATAAATGGGACCTCTCCTTAACCTATGCCAGGATTGGCGAATCTTTTGATCCCTCCCTGGGGTTCGTTCCTCGTAAAGGAATAACGTCCTGGCGTCTGGGCTCTGTGTACGCCCCAAGACCTGAGTGGCCTTTCGTAAGGCAAATGTTCCATCAATTCTTCCTTACCTACATAAAAGGTATCAACGACGAATGGCAATCCTACAGTGTTTTTACGGCCCCCGTAAATTGGCAACTGGAAAGCGGTGACCGCATAGAAATAAATGTGAGACCTGCAGGGGAGAATATATTAGATCCTTTTGAGATAGCAGATAACGTGATCATTCCGGCAGGAAAATATCATTTTATGCGCTATCGGGTGGAAGCCGAATTTGCCGCTAAAAGGCGCTTAAATGGTCAGGCCACCTGGTGGTTTGGGTCCTTCTATGATGGTACTTTGGATGAATTTGAGCTTGAACTGAACTGGAACCCAAGTTCCCTGATAGGATTCGAATTCAACGGGGTGAGGAATATTGGAAGATTGCCCTTTGGTGACTTTGATCAGACCCTTATAGGTACACGCGTGCGCTTTAATGTTACTTCAGACCTGCAGCTGAATAGCTATATTCAATACGACACAGACAGCAGGGTTCTGGGCATAAATGCCCGTATTCATTGGATATTTTCTCCCCTGGGAGATGTTTTCCTGGTTTTTAATCACAATACCTTCAATGATCTCACAGACCGATGGACACTCCAAAACGAACAGATCTTATTAAAAGTACGGTATAATTTCAGGCTCTGATCAGCAATTTATCCAATTAATATTTCGCTTCAAACATGAAGAGTAATACCTTTAAACTCCTATGAAATACAACTCTATATTATTGTGGATGTCTCTTTGTGTTGCCCTGTGTACATTTTCTTCCTGCAATGCTCAAAAACAGCTTATAGAAGGGGAGGAGCAGACCTTGGTAATAGAAAAGCTGCAGTACTATCTGTACTTTCCAAAAGACTATGAAGAGAATCACGACAGGTCTTTTCCGCTGTTGCTCTTTCTTCATGGTGGTGGTGAATCTGGTGATAGCCTCCCTGCTTTGACCAAGAATGGTCCGCCTAAGATGCTGGTAGAAGGAAAACAATTTCCCTTTCTGGTGCTGGCACCACAAAACCCTCACAAAAAACAATGGTGGAATGTACGGGCCGTGATGCAATTACTAGATACCATTGTTACTCATAACAGAGTAGACCCCAAGCGTATTTATCTATCCGGTTTAAGCAGGGGTGGGAGTGCCGCCTGGGAATTAGCAGTTCAATATCCGGACAGGTTTGCCGCCATGGCCGTAGTTTGTGGAATGACCCCCGTGCCCTATGCTTCCTGGATCAATAAAAAAATGCCTATCTGGGTCTTTCATGGCACAGAAGACACCTCCATTCCTTTCTCTGAATCTGAAGAAATGGTAAATGAACTTAAACGAATAGGGTACGATGTTACTTTTACTGTCTATGAAGGTGTCGGACACGATTCCTGGATACAGGCCTATCAGACAGAGGCTTTGTACGACTGGTTTATGGAACAACAATTAGATGAATGACCTGTCTAAGTTGTATTTTTGATATTCCAATATAAAGCGAGCTCATGCATAGAATAGGTGTCCTTACTGCAATTTATATCACTCTAATATCCTTTTTTGTAGGCTGTAAACCCCAAGAGGGCAAAACGGAAGATCACGCCTTTACAAATGCCCTGATAGATGAGACAAGTCCTTATCTCCTGCAGCATGCCCATAACCCGGTTAATTGGGTTCCCTGGAGTGAAAAGGCTCTGGAAGAGGCACAAGAACAAGACAAACTGATCGTAGTGAGCATAGGGTACTCTTCCTGCCATTGGTGTCATGTGATGGAGGAAGAGAGTTTTGAGGATACGGAAGTGGCCAATATTATGAATGAGAACTTTGTCAATATCAAAGTAGACAGGGAAGAAAGGCCAGATGTGGACCAGGTATATATGACCGCCGTACAATTAATGACAGGGAGTGGAGGGTGGCCCTTAAATGCGATCTTATTGCCAAATGGAAAACCACTATACGGTGGAACCTACCATACCAAAGCACAATGGATGAATGTGCTTACGGAGATAAATACAAAATACAGGAAAGATAAAAAGGAAGCTGAGGAATATGCTAACAAAGTAGCTCAAGGTATTTCGGAAGTTAATTTTATCCCTCAACTCACCACAGAAACCGATCTTAAACCGGAATTGCTGACCCAGGCAGTGAGTAGCTGGAAAAAACAATGGGACATGGAATGGGGCGGAAACCTGGGGGAACAAAAATTCATCATCCCTGTAAATCTCAATTTTCTGCTAGATTATGCGGCACTATCAGAAGATCTGGAAACAGATGTATTTGTTGAAAATACGCTGAACAAAATTCTTCAAGGAGGTATCTACGATCATATTGGGGGCGGATTTTTCCGCTATAGCACCGATCCAACCTGGAAAGTGCCTCATTTTGAAAAGATGTTATATGACAATGCACAATTACTAAGTTTATATTCCAAGGCCTATACCGTTTACAAAGACCCGGAATATAAGAGAGTGGTTTTGGAGACCATTGAATTCCTGGATCGGGAAATGAAGAACCCGGAGGGGGGCTACTATGCAGCTATAGATGCAGACAGTGAAGGGGAAGAAGGGACCTACTATATCTGGAAGGAAAATGAACTACGGTCGCTGCTTGGTGATCAGCACGATCTTTTTGCTGCCTATTATTCGATAAATAAGGCATCGGTCTGGGAAAAAGATAACTATGTGCTGTATAAAAAAGGAACGGATCTCGACTTTGTAAAAAAACAGGGGATCACCAAAAGTGAACTTCAAACCTATACAAAAAAGTGGCAGTCATCATTATTAAAACAAAGGGAACAGCGTATTCATCCTCGGGTAGATGATAAGATCATCACCTCGTGGAACGCATTGTTGATCAAGGGTTTCTTAGACGCTTACAAGGCATTTGGTGATAAAGAATTTCTATCTCATGCCAACACTACTTTAGAATTCCTGATGAAACATTCCTATGCAGATGCTAAACTTGTCCACACCTATAAGGAAGGAAGTTCCCGTCAGGAAGGATTTCTGGAAGATTATACATTCATGGCAGATGCCTCTCTTGCAATGTATGAAAGCACCTTAGACACTTCCTATTTGGAGCTATCTAAAGAACTTACGGATTATGTGCAAGATCATTTTAGGGATCCTGACTCGGAAATGTACCGATATAATGAACAGGAGTCGCTTATTGCCAAGATCATTAAGACAGATGATGGAGTGATTCCTTCTCCCAATGCGGTGATGGCGCAAAACTTGTTTAAGCTGGGTCACTTATATTATGATACTGAACTTTTGGATAAATCCGAGCGCATGGTCTCTATCATGGTAAACCCGATAATGGAAGCGACCAATAATTACGCCATGTGGGGCTCTTTATTACTAGAACATACGTATCCTTTTTACGAGATAGTTGGGGTTGGTGCCAATGCCAAGGAGCTTCTAAATGCCATGCACACAGAATACATACCCAATGCACTTTTTGCCGGCAGTACTACAAAAAGTGACCTGCCTTTATTCGAAGACAGATATGTAGAAGGGGAGACCTATATTTATGTCTGTTATAACAATACGTGTAAGTTACCGGTAAAAACGGTTACGGAAGCCTTACAGCAACTACAGGATTTTCAGGTGTATTGACCTTCACCAATTGCAGTGAATCACTATTCTTTGCTACCAGCACATAAGATTGTCCTTTTATTTCAATGGGCATCATATCTTTTACGTCGCCCGGAGTGAACCAGCCACTTTTGTAGTTGGTTACCGGTGTAAAATCGCCTTTTCCATTTCCCATCAAATAAAGTCCATTGCTGGCATCGTTCCTGGGCGTTTCCACCTCTGAACTATACAGATTTCCTGCTATCACAATATCCAGATAGGTATCAGCATTATAATCACCTACCAGGATCTGGTTGATACTTGAGATCTGTGCCATGTTGGGTAGGGAATGGGTGGTGAAACCTTTTCCGGTATTTTCAAGATATACGCTGGCAAAAGAGGTTACCTGGTAATGCAGAGCTTCTTCCAGATACTGCTCTGTGTACACATCTTCCAAAGTGGCCGTAGAAAAGGAGGCGTAATCCTCAAATTTCTTTTTGATCCCCGGCATTTGTTGAGAAGAACATTCTCTTCCACGAAGGGGATATTCTTTACCTCCGTTAAAATAACTCAGTACAATATCTGAAGTGCCACTATTATCAAAATCACTGTAATAGATATCAAAGGTTTCCTGATCATTGGCTTTGTATTTGTAATTAAGCCCCAGATTGCCGGCTACATAATCCATATCTCCATCTGCATCGAAATCGCCCTGCTGTATACTAAACCACCAGCCTGTGGAAGATGCTAATCCATTCTTATCAGTGGTGTTCTCAAAGACACCATTCTTATTCTTAATAACCGTAATTGGCATCCATTCTCCTGTTACAAGAAGGTCTTCCCAACCATCTCCATCGTAATCTGTCCAAATAGCATCGGTGACCATTCCCAGATCTTCGAGGAAAGGAGCCACACTCTGGGTAACATCCTTAAATTCAGCACCTCCTTTGGCGGTACTCACGTTTTCCAGGATATAACTTTTGGCTGGCGAGGGGTATTGTCCGGGAACTAATCTTCCACCTACAAACAGATCAAGGTCACCGTCCTTGTCAAAATCGGATGCTTTAACACGCGACCCGCTGGTGTACATTTCCGGAAGAGATCTTGCGGCTCTTAGTAATTGTCCACTTCCATCATTGAGATAAAGTCGGTCTTGTAATAATTCAGAATCTGCCTCAAATTCGTTCCCTCCGCTCACCATGTATACATCATTGTCTCCATCTCCTTCGGCATCGAAAATAAGGATCCCAAGGTCTTCAAAGATACTATCACGCGCCATTGAGGGCATTTCCATTCGTTCAAATCCTTTGGAAGTTTGATAGTAGATCCCTGCCTGGTGATTGGCTGCTCCTCCAATTACAAAATCGTCTTGTCCATCACCATTCAGATCACCCACTCCAATGCCAGGTCCAAACATAGAGGTTTGATGGGGGAGGAGGATCTCCTTAATAAAATCATTGTAATAGTTCTCTTCATGCCTGAAATCTGCTGCCATGTCTGCAGCATTCGCATTTTCAAAGAGTTTTTTCTTTTCGGTGTTGACTAGCGGAGCTATATATTCAGCATTACCGTAATTCAGCGTATACGCTTTATTTAAGGTAAGGTTGGTGATCAGTTCTTCCTTTCCATCTGGCCAATGCACCAGCAGGCTATCTAAAGTTGATCGATCTCCGAATCCAAAATGTAATTGTGGAGCAGTGGATGATTGAAACCCGCGCGTAAGGGTCATTTCCTGGAATTGTCTTTCACCATTACCCATTGCGGTGACCTGAACCCCAATTCCAAAGGGATTTTTCTCAGGGCCTTTAAAATTTAAAGTAGCATAACTACCTTTTGAGGCGCTTAGATTTTCAAATACGGAAGCCGTATCATCAATGTTATTGGTAATGATCTCGAGATCTCCATCATTGTCGAGATCAGCGTATACAGAACCATTGGAAAAGCCTTCGAAGGAAATTCCCCATTCCTGGTTCATTTGAGTAAAGGTGAGGTCCTTATTGTTTCTAAATGCGAAATTGTCGATAGGTTCTGATGGCAGATCCATGCTTCGTTGAAGCAGGTTATCTAAAGGTCTGCCTTCCTTTTCCCAGTTCAGAAAAAAATCGCGATTATTGATCTCCCTTCGAGTTCCATTGGATATAAATATGTCCTTCCACCCATCATTATCTAGATCTGCCATAAGCGGGCCCCAGCTCCAATCAGTAGAAGATACCCCGGCTAATCTGGAAATATTACTAAAATCTGGCAGGGAATCATTTAGCATTCCGTTGTTGAGTTGTAAGCTATTTTGCATGTATTGATAATGGAAGCCAGAATTCACTGTGCTCCAAAAAAGATCGGGGTTCATGCTCGCCATATTGGCCTTAGAGCGCCTGTTTACATTGGCGGTCATGTCTACCTGCAGAATATCGAGCAGCTCATCATTGTTGAAATCGGCTATATCAACACCCATTCCATAGAATGCAGTATTCTTGGTGACCGTTTTCACTTCTTCAGAGAAGGTGCCATTCTTATTATTGATGAATAGGTAGTCTGGGGTAGAAAAATCATTGGAGATATAGAGATCTGGCCATCCATCCTTGTTTAGGTCCCCAACTGTGGCACTTAGGGAGAGGCCAAAAGTTAAAAGTCCGGCCTCTTCGGTAACATCTGTAAATAGTCCTTCATCATTCCGATAGAGTTTGTCGGTTTCAAGAGGTTTAGGATATTGTTGTTTAAAACTGTAAAAGCTATTAGGCGCATCGAAACGGGTAGGGGGGTAATTGGCTACATACGCATCCAGGTCCCCATCAAGGTCATAATCAAAAAAGGTGGCTTGTACACTATTGCCCGGATCTGCCAGGCCATAATCTGTTGCCTTTTCGGTGAACGTCAGATCTCCATTATTGACAAATAATTGATTTTCCTTCACCCCAAATTTGCCGCCTACTGAGCAGTAAATGTCTAACAGTCCATCGTGGTTGATATCTACCATGGTGGTTCCCGTATACCATCTGTCATCTCCTGAGACCCCTGCGCTATCAGAGATATCCTCAAAGCGCATATCACCTTTGTTAAGGTATAGTTTGTTAGGGACCATATTTCCGGTAAAGAAAAGATCTATAAGTCCGTCATTATTGATGTCCCCTGCGGAGACTCCTCCACCCATATAGATATAGGCATAGGTAAAATAGTTTAGGGAATCATTTTCTGTGAGTTGATTTTTAAATGTAATGCCTGTTTCTTCTTTTTCCAGTTTGTTGAAAATTTTGGCTGAAGTAGCTTCGGAATTGTTACAAGAAGCTAGAATAAAGAGGAAAATGGCAGAAACAAAAAAATAAGTCTTCATAGGATTCAAATCTCAAGATTTAAATATAGGAATTCACGGCAGTATTAAAAACAAAAAACAGGGCATTTAACATGCCCTGTCTTTAAATTAGATTGGTTTGTTTCTTAGAATCCTGGATTCTGTGTCAATACCCCTCCACTTAAATCGATCGCATTGATCGGGATGGGTAATAGGTTCATATTTGCTGTAAAGGTACCTGCCTTCTGACCAAAATTAGAAATGGTACGAGCTTCGTTCGTCACATACGTATTGATCACACTTTCGGCAACACCCCATCTTCTTAAGTCAAAGAGTCTATGTCCTTCCATGGCTAATTCCAAACGTCTTTCAAAACGAACGGCTTTTCTGGCGGTAGCCTGATCAGCGAAAGATACATAAGGCTCAACCTGGTAATTAGCAGCTGGTCCTGTACCTGTATCATTTTGAACATAAGACATATTCTTAGCCCGGTTCCTAACCTGGTTGACATAATTCAACGCAGTAGCAAGATCATTGGCTTCCACAGCTGCCTCAGCGGCCATCAGCAACACATCTGCATAACGGATTATATGGTAGTTGATTCCTGAGCGTTGCTCGCCCCAGGCACCAGTACCCACATTTCCACCTTCTCCTGCCTGATAGACATTCTTTTTAGGAAGATATGGACCAGAGATATCTGCAAAACTGGCACGGATCCAATCCTTACCAATATGCGGACCATAGCCATTGTAGTCTATTGCTCTGCGTCCTACTGTATAATCTAGTCTTGGATCTAATGGTCCTACTTCCGGTACAAATGGATCGGCACTCTCTACGCCATAATCATTCGCCACGTCTGTCTGGTTAAAGGTATCTAATAATGGAAGCCCTGTTCCATCTGTCTGATAGGCGTTCACTAGATCTTGTGTTGGCTGATAAAAGCCACAACAAGAACCAAATGGTCCCGGATTAGGGAAGTTAAGTGTTCCCCCACGGTTTCCGTTGAAGGATTGCCCACCATCTGTAGTGAATTGAATGGCAAAAATAGATTCAACACTGTTATCTCCGGCTAACCTAAAGTTGTCTAGGAACTCTGGTAATAAAGAATAAGGACCATTATTGATCACATCAGTAAATAACGCAGCTGCCGCGGTATAATCTGACTGGAACATATGCGCTTTTCCTAAATATGACTTAGCTGCCCAGGAAGTGGGTCTTCCAACATCTGCCTGAGAAGTTGGTAAGTTATCAACTGCATACTGGAAATCAGCCTCTATCTGGTCCCAAATAGGTCCGGGATTAGGTTGATTAAATTCAGTATTGGCATAGTTCTCTTCTGAGATATAAGGAACGTTTCCAAACATCTTTTGAAGTTCAAAGTTAAAATGACCTCTTAGAAAACGTGCTTCTGCCAGTTGAGAAGAAAAATCTCCTTCCGGGATAGAATTTATAAGGCTAATAACTGCATTGGCCCTGTTAACTCCGGCAAACCTACCGTCCCAAACTGTTAGATAAGGGTTCGCAGCGGTCCAATCATAGATCTCTAATAAATAAAGATCTGCCTGATCCCCATCGGTACTTCCTTTATGGGCATCATCAGTGACCACATCGGCCCACCAGTTATCACCGGTTACGGCCCAGTCTGCACCGGGTTGGTTGTTACGGATACCATCGAGTGTTGAATAGGCTCCAACCAAAAGAAGGTTGACACCTTGTTCATTCTGTAAGGTTGCGTCGCTTAAGGCACCAATAGCAGGTACCTTCGTAAAATCTTCGCTACAAGCAATTACGGCAGCGAATAAGATTAAATAATAAAAGATTCTCTTTTTCATTTTTTTAGAATTTTGTGTTAATACCAACGGTAAAGATTTGTGCTAATGGGAAAACACCCGTATCTACTCCCAAAGATAAGTTATCAAATGAAATTACTTCAGGATCAAATCCACTGTAATCCGTAATTGTGAACAAATTTGTTCCTTGTACATACA
This sequence comes from uncultured Flavobacteriaceae bacterium, assembly GCA_963844995.1. Taxonomy (GTDB): domain Bacteria; phylum Bacteroidota; class Bacteroidia; order Flavobacteriales; family Flavobacteriaceae; genus Muriicola. Next base: position 9,015 of record CAWJQE010000017.1, read on the forward strand.
GTCTAAGCATATTCATTCCAACCATATCTGCGATATCATCCGGGAAGGTGAATCCTATCTGTAGATTCTTTAATCTCAAAAAGGATGCGTCTTCAACGAAATAAGAGTTAGGCTGCGTTTCTGCATTTGTAATAGTCTGACTCAATGCAGGCAAAGTAGCATTGGTGTTAGATGGTGTCCATGAATCTAGCACTCTTGTGCTTCTGTTCCCATCAAAAAAGGTAGGGAAGTCAGTATAGATCTTCTCATAATTATAGGCATCATTTCCTTGAGACCCGGAGAAGAATAAAGACATATCAAATCCTTTGTACGAACCATTGAAGTTTAAACCGTACGTAAAATCAGGATGAGGTGTTCCTATATAGGTTCTGTCTCCATCATCGATGGTGCCATTACCGTCTACATCTGCATAGGTAAATCTACCGGTACCGTCAAAACCAGTTACCTGACGTCCGTAGAACTCTGAGATAGAGCGTCCTTCTTCGGTTCTGGTAACAGCTCCACCACGAAGGTCGGTTCGACCTACCTGGAAGTCACTGATCAGATTTTTTACTTCATTCTTATATCTGGAAATGTTCGCATTGATTGCATAGTTGAAACCATACGTGGTCTCATGATTATATCCAATTGCGATATCGAAACCGGTATTCTGAATATCTCCAAGATTCACAAGTGGTGCCGAAGCATCGATGGCAGTACTACTAATTAAACTGTTATCTCTTGTGATCAGATCCTGTGTGTCTATATCATACACTTCAAAAGAGACACTAAGTGCGTCATCAAAAAGACCAAGATCAATACCAAAGTTAGTAGTTACACTCGTTTCCCATTTTAAGTTAGGGTTACCTACCTGACTAAGTATAGCACCGGTCGCAATAGAGCTTCCATTTAAACTATAGTTGGCCAGAGACTCATTCAAATTAGATATATTGATTGTAGGGTTACTAGTAGGTAGGGTTTGATTCCCTAATTGCCCATAAGAAGCTTTTAACCTCAATCTGTTTACAATACCATCTTTTGGAAAAAAGTCTTCATCACTCATTTTCCAACCTACACTAAAGGAAGGAAACGTTTGACTTTGGTTATCTCCCAGGAATCGGGAAGACTTATCGTTCCTCACTGTAACAGTTGCAAAATATTTCCCCTGGAACGAATAGTTTGCAGTACCAAAGATGGAGAACAATGTATTTCCGCCTTCATATGCAAAATCTACGTTGGGAGTTCCACTACCATTACTGAGAAGATAAAAATCCGGAGTTTCAAATAAATAACCATTTCTACTGATCTGTTTTCCTTTGCTGCTTTCTTCTACAGCTTCCAGACCACCAAGGACATTTAAATTATGCTCACCAAATACTTTGGCATACGTAGCAATATTGGTCCAGGTCCAGGAATAGTTATTGATGTCTTGCTCAAACAAAGTGTTTGTGGATAAGGGCTCAATAAATTCTGGATCGAGCGACTGAAATCTTCTTTGGCTAAAGTTTTCAATATTACCACTGATGGTACTCTTAAACGTTAGGCCTTCATAAAGATTAGCAGATAAGTATATATCACCAAAGACCCTGAAGATCTTGTTGTAGTCATCATCTTGTCTTAACAGACCAGCTACCGGGCTTCTTGTGTTACTTAATCCGGGAGCACCAACACCAGCAAGGTCACCTTCATCATCATATACAGGAACTAAAGGGGTCATCCTAAAGGCATCTTCCACTGTATTCCCCGTAGATTGATTGGAAAAAGAAGCGTTTAAATGCTCTCCAATAGTTACTTTATCTCCTAGCTTAAATTCAGAGTTCAAACGTGTAGTTCCTTGTTTAAATCCGGTAGTTAATAAAATACCCTCTCTATTCAAATAATTTGCAGACATATAATACTTCCCAGTCGCATTACCATTCGATATAGACATATCAAAACTTTGTGTTTGTGCAGTTTGGGTGATCTCATCTAACCAATCTGTTCCATTTGGTTGCTTTACGGTGGCCGTTCTTGGTTCTCTTACAATAGGATCGTAAGATACCACCCTTGAGTAGCCCTGTAAGGTTGTTGGGATAACCGGTGATGCTCCACTTCCATACTGAGGATGTGTTACAACGGCACCGTCATTCGCCAAACTCTGAAAGATCATCTCTCCATGCTGCTGTGCATTTAATAAACTGGGCACATTGGTTGCGTTAGAAACACCTGTGTATACATTTACAGAGATCTCAGGTTCTGCCTGGTTGTATCCACCACCCTTAGTGGTAATGATCACAACCCCGTTAGAAGCCCTGGCCCCATAAATAGCCGCGGCACCATCCTTTAAGACGTTAATCTGATCAATATCACCTGGATTAATACTATTTAGGATAGACCCATTATCTGTCTGAACACCATCAATAATATATAAGGGATTGGTATTATTACTAGTACCAAAACCACGGATAACGATCTTTGGAGCAGATCCCGGACTACCACTATTGGTAACTGTAACCCCGGTAACCCTGCCTTCCAGTGCTTCTGCAGCATTTATAAGTGGAGCTTTCGTTGCCTCACTTACATCTACAGAGGCAACAGATCCGGTAATGTCTCCCCTTGTCTGGGTGGCATATCCTGTTACAACTACTTCAGATAATTGGCTGGCATCTTCTACCATTTGCACGTTGATAGTGCTCTGACCATTTACAGGTACTTCCTGTTTTGCAAAGCCGATATAGCTAAAAACCAGAATATCATCTGCATTTGCCGTGATGGTGTAATTTCCATCAAAATCGGTTTGAGTACCATTGGTGGTTCCTTTTACCAATACATTGGCTCCCGGTAGGGGACCTCCCAGATCATCCGTTACTGTACCGGTAATAGTTGACTGAACATTTTCTTTGTCAATCTTGTCCGGATCTACGTTGACATTGGCAAAAGCCAAGGACCCCGACAGAAAAAGAAGCAAAGAAAAAGCCCCGACTGCAGTTGAATTGGCTCGTACCATCCACTTCCTCGGATTTAGCACAAGCTGAGTAATTTTTCGAATCATAATCGTGTCTCGTTAAGTTAGTTAATGAAGGTTCCTATATTTTTCAGCACTTATATTTCGCAATCGTTTGCGTTTAATTGTTAAAAAATTTAGGAATAAGAGATAATATTACTAAAAATATGTGAAAATCAAATTAGGATTAATATTTTTTTTCTTGAAATTTTTAATTATGAGGAATCGAATAAATGATGTTATTTATATTTTAATTCAATCTCAATAACACATAGTATTTCGAATTAAGCTTAATTATTCATTATAATTTTTAACTTGTAGAACTATCCAAATGAAATCCTATGCAAATAAAAGAATCCGCAGTTGAATACGATGCTATTATAGTAGGATCTGGTGCAGGAGGTGGTATGTCTGCTAAAGTATTGGCTGATGCCGGCCTTAAAATTGCGATCGTTGAAGCGGGACCCTATTTTGACCCGGCCGATCCTAAACAAATGACCCAGCTAAAATGGCCCTATGAATCACCGCGCAGAGGTGCCGGTACTTCCCGTGATTTTGGAGAGTTCGATATGGCCTATGGAGGATGGGAAATTGAAGGAGAGCCCTATACCCAAAAAGATGGTACCAATTTCAATTGGTTTCGTTCCCATATGTTAGGAGGACGCACAAATCACTGGGGTAGGATTTCGCTTCGTTTTGGCCCCAAGGATTTTAAACATAAGGATGTTGATGGTCTGGGTGACAACTGGCCCATTGGATATGAAGATGTTAAACCTTATTACGATAAAGTAGACAAGCTCATTGGGGTATTCGGAACCAATGAAGGTTTGCCTAATGATCCGGACGGATTTTTCCTTCCCCCGCCTAAACCAAGACTTCATGAGCTCTTTTATATAAAAGGTGCCAGGCAATTAAATATCCCTGTGATACCCTCGCGGATGTCTATGCTAACCAAAAAGATCAATAATGACAGAGGGGTCTGCTTTTATTGTGGACAGTGTTCCAGGGCATGCCAGGTCTATGCCGATTTTTCATCGGGGTCTTGTCTCATCTTCCCTGCACAGAAAAGTGGCGGCCAAATAGATCTCTATGTGAATTCAGTGGTACGTGAAGTAACTACCAATGAAGAAGGTAAGGCAACAGGGGTGTCCTATATTAATAAGGATGACAGAAAAGAATATAAATTAAAAGGCAAAGTGGTCGTATTGGCCGCCTCGGCATGTAGTTCGGCCCGTATCCTCCTAAATTCTAAAAGTAAACAGCACCCAAATGGTCTGGGGAATAGCAGTAATATGGTAGGGAAGTACCTGCACGATTCTACCGGGAGCAGCAGGGCCGGTTTTATTCCCGGGCTTATGAATCGCAAGATGTACAATGAAGATGGGGTAGGAGGAATGCATGTGTATACGCCCTGGTGGTTAGATAATAAGAACCTCGATTTCCCGCGCGGGTATCATATTGAAGTATGGGGAGGTATAGGAATGCCCAACTACGGTTTTGGTTTTAACCCGAACGATTTTAATAAATTCTTTAGCCTGCCAACCGGAGGTTATGGGGCCGGCTTACGCGAAGATGTAAAAAAATATTACGGTTCTGTTATCGGATTTGGAGGAAGAGGGGAGGCCATCGCAAGAGAAGACAATTATTGTGAAATAGATCCTACGACGGTGGATGAATTCGGGATCCCTGTTTTGCGCTTCAATTATAAATGGTCCGATTATGAACGCAATCAGGCCAAGCACATGCAGAGCACCTTTGAAGAACTTATCCATAGTATGGGTGGAGAGCCTCTTGGAGACACCCCTTCCAAGGAACAAGATTACGGCTTGCTGAATCCCGGACAGATCATACATGAAGTAGGAACAACCCGTATGGGAGATGACACTAAGAGATCTGTGGTAAACCGTTACCAGCAATTGCATGATGTCAACAATGTTTTTATTACGGATGCGGGTCCTTTTGTGTCTCAGGCCGATAAGAATTGCACATGGACTATCCTGGCATTGTCCTGGAGAGCGTCAGACTATATCGTGGAACAATTAAAACAGCAAAATATCTAGGTCATGGATAGAAGAAAAAGTATAAAATCGATCCTATTGGGTTCCGTTGCGGGAGGACTTGTTATACACGGATGTAAGCCGGGGGAAGAGAACGCGGAAGATTTAAAAGGTTTGGTAGCAGACAATAAGTTCTTTGGAAGAACTCCGGAAGAACTGGAAGAAATTGCCAAGCTCAATGCCGAACAATTTCTTAATCCTCATGAATTGGAGACCATTGAGGTACTGAGTAATTTGATCTTACCTCCCAATGAAAATGGGGGGCCAACAGAAGCTGGAGTACCAGAATTTGTGGAGTTTATGGCAAAGGACATTCCTGAGTTACAAACAACATTACGTGGCGGACTCATGTGGCTAGATCATAAGAGCAATACAGAATTCGGAACCGAGTTTAAGAGTACACCCGAAGCATCTCAAAAAGAGATCCTGGATGCCATAGCTTTTTACGATACCAAGATCCCTATGGATGATCACCCCCTGGAGGTACAATTCTTTAATTTGATGCGTAACTTAACGCTTACCGGTTATTACACTTCCAAAGTAGGGATAGAAGACCTGGGATATAAAGGGAATATGCCCAACATCTGGGACGGTGTGCCCCAGGAAGTGTTAGACCAGCATGGGATGGCTTATGACGAGGAATGGCTCGCAAAATGCGTGGATCAGAGCAAACGAGGCGATATTGCCGTCTGGGATGAAAAGGGCAATTTACTAACATAGAATTATCAAGAAATAGTCAACATAATTTTAATCAGATAAAAAATGAAATACATAAGATCATTATTTGTTTTGCTTGCCTTTTCTCTTTTTGTGCCGCCTTCTGTAAATGCGCAGGAAGTGGGGATCCAACTGTACAGTCTCCGGAATCAATTTAAAACAGATGTGGAAGGAACACTTAAAACAATCCATGATTGGGGCATTACAAAAATTGAAGGAGGCGATACCTATGGCTTGCCTTTGGATGAATTTCTGGGGTTGCTAAAAAAGTATGAGTTGGAAGTAGTGAGTGTTGGGGCCTCTTTTGAAGAGTTGGCCAACGATCCACAAGCAGTTGCCGAAAAAGCAAAAGCGTATGGAGCTACCTATGTGATGTGTGCCTGGATTCCTCATAAGGGTGATGATTTTACCATTGAAGACACAAAAAAGGCTGTTGAGGTCTTTAATAAAGCAGGGGAAGTCCTGGACAGGGAAAATATTATATTGACCTATCATGCACATGGGTATGAATTCAGACCCTATGGATCTGGCACTCTATTCGATTATATGTCTGAAAATGCTGAAGATTTTTACTTCGAAATGGATGTGTACTGGTTTCAGCATGGAGGGGCAGATCCAATGGCATATTTAAATAAATACGGAGATCAGTTCGTTTTGATGCACCTCAAGGATATGGAAAAGGGTATGAAGGGAGACAATACAGGTGGCGGAGATGTAGAAACCAACGTGGTCCTGGGTACTGGTCAGATTGCTATGGCCGAAATTGTAGCTAAGGCTAAAGAATTAGGGATAGAATACATGTTTATAGAAGATGAATCCTCCCGGGTAGTAGAACAAGTCCCTAAAAGTCTGGCATTTATAAAAAGTTTGGAAGATCAATAAAATCAGCCCATCCTGATATTTTTTGCTACTTTTTTATGGCTACACCTACCATAGAATCTGCAGTCCCATAATACAGGAACCATTGATCCTTATAATATACCAATCCCTCTATAAAGGTTGTTCCTGCAGCATATTGCCCACTGGTCTCATGTGGCAGACTGGGACAAATAAAAGGTTCAGACAATCGCTTTAAGAGTTTTGCCGGATTCTCCTTGCTAAATAAGACCTGACCTCCGCAGTAGGTGTTTTCCGGAACCATTTTACCTGCATCAGGGCCACTGAGGTTCTTTCCATTATAAAGCAGCAGTATACCATTTTCTGTATATAGTGCAGGGGGACCTGGTTCTACCAAATGGCTGTCGAAATCACCTAAACTAGGTTCAAAAACATGGAGCAACTCTCCATTTTCATCTAACAATGGTACCCAGTTGATCCCGTCCGTGGAACTTGCCAGGTTAACAAATAATTCTCCCCAATACATCCAGTACTGATCCATAATCTTTTTTGCGATAAGTCGACCGTTTACCAACTCCGTGACAACGGATCCTGATTTGCTCCAGGTATCCAGAAATTTTCCATTGTACGCATTTTCGAGTACAGGTCCTTTTTTGGTCCAATTTCTGAGATCATTAGAAGTGGCAACCGAAAGTCTGGCTACATCTTTATTCCAGCTGGTATACATCATTAAATAAGAACCATCCGGTAGCTCCACAACACGGGGATCTTCAACGCCTCCCGGGTGATCCCATTTTGCGAAGGCATCATTATCCGGGAAGAGCACGGGATCAGGAAATTTATCAAAGGAAATACCATCTGTACTGTACGCAAGTCCTATTCTGGAGGTCCTTCCTCCCAAAATGGCTGCGGGATTATCTTCAGCTCTGAACAAAAGGAAGACAGTATCGTTTCGAACAATAGCACCCGGATTAAAGACATCCGCTTTTTGCCATTGCACTTCTTGCTGATCTAATGGGTTTAAAAATATGGCCGTACTATCTGCCTGCATAATAGGGTTGGTGGCGGGCTTTTCAAATCCCAGTAACCATGGTTCCTGTGCTGTTGTACAGGAATAAAAAAGAAAGGTAATGATCAGGAACAATACGGAGGGATTTCTCATGTGTAGTTGTTGGATTAGGTAGTTGGTTCAGGATGCCTTCCTGTTGTATTTTTATGACAGGAATCTCACACTCTTTGAAAGATACGTCTTTTTAAGATTATCCTTACTTTTAATGCCGTATTAGTTAGCTTACCATAAACTTACTTTAGCATTGAATAGAATTCCGTTTTTACTAGTTTTTATTTTGATCATCTGGAGTTGCAGGGAGAAAGTGAAGGAAGCTCCTATAGAACAGGTTGCACAACCGGTGATGACAGAGCCTGATACGGCAGTGGTTAGCCCTATAACGAAACCACTCCCATCTCTGGACGGAATTTCGGATACTACCTTTATACGGCTGGCGGACTATAGTAATGACTTCGGGTATGAGTTAAGGTATGCCACGGAAAATAATTTTTTAAAAACCAAGGTATATGATTGTGCGGAATGTTATACCAGGAGTAAAACAGCCAAGGCACTGATAGCCGCTAACAAGGTCTTCCTGGAGCAGGGATATCGCATCAAATTCTTTGATTGCTACAGGCCAAATTCTGTACAGTATAAGATGTGGGAGATCTATCCTAACCCGCAGTATGTGGCAGATCCTGTCAAAGGCTCTATTCATAACAGGGGAGGTGCGGTAGACATTACGCTAGAAACCCTTGATGGCACAGCATTGGATATGGGCACGGATTTCGACTTTTTTGGGCGTGAGGCCCATCATGATCATATGCAGCTTTCTCAGGAAGTGCTGCGAAACAGGGCCTTGTTAAAAGAAGTTATGGAAGCCCATGGCTTTTGGTCTATACGGACAGAATGGTGGCATTATAATCTTAGTAGTGCATCGAACGACCCGGTAGCCAACTTTCGATGGGAATGTCTATAGCTGCCTTTGTGCCTTCTTACATCTAATGAGAACACGGATTCCTTCGCAATCTGTTGTAAAAAATAAAAAAGTATCCCCTCCGTCCAAAATGTTGTATTGCTTGCGCAACTGAGCCACAGTTTCCGGGAAATTCCTTGTTGTGATATTGGCCTTAATGCCCTTAAAAGCCTTCATATTCCTTTTGTTGTAAGGAACAACCTCCAGGATCTCAAAAGTCCGGCCCGGGAATTCAACAAGCTCCTTCGATGTATATAAATGGGAATGCTCCTGTAATTTATTCAGTGCCAGCGTTGCTCCCAGAATCTTAAATGAACCCGATTTAAGAAGGGCAGCATTAGGTTCGTATAAATAACGCAAAGGCCTTGAGAAATTACTTATGGCCTGCTTTTCCTCTTGCCAATAAAAATTGAAAATTTCATTGTCCTTATTGGTAAGGTTGATCGTTTTAATAGGCAGGTCCTCGGGAGTAGGAGCGTTCTTGAGCATCCACAGTAATTCTTTTACCTCATTATTAACTGCTACTACATGTATTTCATGCACTTGTTTTAACGCAAGAAGTCCGGCCGTTATATCTAGCAGGGGGGAGGTTTTAAGCAAAACCTGATTTGTTCTGCTAAAAATAAGCTCGAGGTGCAGTGATATGTTTGGGGTACAGTCTTCTAATCTATAGACCTTGTTTTTTAAGTCATCCCGTCTGCTCGGATCTAAATAGACCCAGTCGAATTTTAAATCAGTGTTTTTCAAGAATTCCATCCCGTCTATGCAACGAGTTTCTATATTGTCAATACTCAATTTTGAGTTGTTATAATATACAATTTGGCACAATTCATTATCCCATTCACATTGGTACACCCTGGTCATTTTCTGACTAAAAAAATAGGCATCAACTCCAAAACCACCTGTAAGATCTGCCAGCGTTTTTCCGTCTACAAGATTGGCTTTATACCGGGCAGTAATTTCGGAGGAGGTTTGTTCTATATGTAACTTATTGGGGTAGTAAATTAAGGGAGTATTAAACCAGGTGGGCAGCTTGGAGAGGGCCTTTTTTTTACTCACGATCTGTTGCGCCAACTCTTTTTGTGAAATTCCCGCAAAAGTAGGTTTAGATAGTAAAACTGACAGGATGTCAGTATTCAAATTATTATTTATAAATACTTGTACACCAGTATTTAATATATTTTTATTCAAACTAACACTATAAGTTTTGAGTAAGTTGTTTTACGACCTTATTTTCGGATAGAAATTCCTTTAAAATCACTTTTATTGCGGTGTAGCCAGGTATAGCCACGATCAATCCCACCACACCAAATAGTATTCCTGCAATTATAATGACAAGGAAAATTTCGAGGGGGTGCGACTTCACACTATTGGAAAAAATAATGGGTTGTGAAAAGAAATTATCGATCAGTTGGCCAAACACAAAACCGATGAAAACATATCCGGTATTAGGTAAAACGACTGTTGTAAAATCGGCACCAAGATTGGAGGTCATGGACAGGACAATCATGATCACTGCACCGATGATCGGACCCACATATGGAATGACGTTGAACAGCGCACAAAGGAAAGCGATAACTATGGCATTTGGGATGCCTGCCAGTAGTAAGACAATAGTATAAATAACAAACAAGATCAGGATCTGAAATAATAATCCAACGAAATAACGAGATAGTAAGCCATTGATCTTTTCAATGGACTTGCTCATCCCGCTTTCCTTGTCATCAGGAACAAAGGCGAGCAGGCCTCTTTGAAAAAGCGAAGAATCTTTAAGAAAGAAAAAAGAGATGAACAATACCGAAAAAAGACCGATACCTGCGGCACTCAGGGTATTTACAAAGGAGTTCAGAAAATTAGGGATAATGCCTATATCGAATCCCTGGACGATATTCTTTTCAAAAGCCGTGCCTTTGATAATATCGTTAAACTGTTCTGGTGAGGCACCAAAGTACAGGGTGATCTCCTGATACAGCGTAATGAATTTAGTTCTAAGATCTTCTATATTCAATAGGGATAGATTGGCAGCTTGTTCGTTAATTAGAGGGAAGAACAGGGCAATGATTCCCGCAAGGATTCCTACCATAAGCAGCATAGTGACAACCACAGCCAGGGTATTCGGAAATTTAATTCTGCGTCTTAGAAATAGGACCACAGGTCTTCCGATAAGGGCAACTACCGCAGCCATAGACAAATAAGCCAGGACAGATCTAATTTCATACAGGAAATAAAAAAGAACTGCAAGACCCACCAGGATGCCCACGGCTCTCAGAATCCCATTTGATACTACTGTTGAGTTCATAGATTAATTTTTGAAGGCGTATTGAATTATGTTAGCCCCCATTTGAAGGGCTTTTTGTCTTACTTCTTCAGGATCATTATGCACCTCAGCATCTTCCCACCCATCTCCGAGATCGCTTTCAAATGTAAAAAGGAGGATCAAACGGTCTTCATGAAAAATTCCAAAGGCCTGAGGTCTTTTCCCATCGTGTTCATGGATCTTGGGAAGTCCATCCGGGAACTGAAATTTCTGAGAGAAAATAGGATGCTCCGGGCTAACTTCCTCTAATTCTTTATCGGGAAAGACTTTTTTAAGTTCTTTTCTGAGATAAGGCTCCATCCCATAATTGTCGTCTATATGAAGAAAGCCACCGGCCAGAAGATAGGTTCTTATATTAAGGGCCTCTTCATTTGAGAAAAAGACATTACCATGTCCTGTCATATGGATAAAAGGATATTGAAAAAGAGCCGTGCTGCCGGCTTCGACGGTCTGTGGTTTAGGATTGATTTCAGTACGAATAGTCTGGTTACAAAAACGGATAAGATTAGGAAGTGCCGTGGGGTTAGAATACCAATCGCCACCGCCCTTGTATTTAAGAACTGCAATTTCTTGAGCTTGAGTGGAAAGAGATACCATCAAGGTTATTAGAAGCAAAAGTATGGTACGTTGCAACATAGAATATCGACCTAGTTATTGATCCAAATGTACGTAATATCAATTTTAAATTGGCAGCATCTCACATTGTGCATATTCCTCAAGTAATAACAACTTTAACGGCTGTTAATAACTGCTACGGCAGTACAGGCATAGATAGCGGCTGTTTCTGTACGTAATCTGCTTTCTCCCAGAGAAACGGGCAAGAAGCCATTCTCATAGGCCAGGTCTACCTCTGCCTCAGTAAAGTCGCCTTCCGGCCCTATCAGGATGGTAATTGGCTTGTCTGGGGCTATACGGCGCTTTAATTCCAATTTTTCTTCCTCATGACAATGTGCAATAAATAAAATACCAGCATGCTTTTTTTTAATATACTCCGTAAAGCTGATCGGCTGATTCAAAACAGGCATGTAGGTTCTTAGAGACTGTTTCATAGCCCCTTGAATGACTTTCTGAAGGCGATCAATTTTTAGCGTTTTACGTTCGGACCTGCTGCAAATAATGGGCGTTATCTCATTTACTCCTATTTCTGTAGCTTTTTCCAGGAACCATTCAAACCTATCATTGCTTTTAGTAGGAGCCACGACCATATGCAGAGAATGCATTTTTGCATGTCTTTTCTGAGCCGAGACCACGGTGGCAGTTGTATTCTTAGGATCTGTATTTACCAATGAGGCCACAAACAACCAGCCTTTTCCGTTGGTGACATGAAATTCATCCCCTTTCTTTTTACGCAGCACTTTTAAAAGATGCTTGCTTTCGTCTGCCTGGAGGGTAAATTCTTTGGTTGTCTTTGAGATCTCCGGATTGTAAAATAATTGCATATTCTTTATGTATTCAAAGTGTTAACTTTCGTTGAGCATGCTCTATGCCTAGTTCTATCCAATGCTGCAGCATTTCTTCGGTTTCTGTACCCGCAGGGGATACAAAAATAAATTCTTTCATCGGCCTATTCGTAAAATCCATTGGTTGCACAAAAGGATTTTTTAGGGATTGTTCCATTTTCTCAGTAACTACCCGCACCATAAGTTTCTCTTTCATTACGCCTATGGTCATTTTACCCATTAACAAGAAGGCCAGGCCGCCAAACATTTTTTTCTCTGTTATTGATGATCGTATAGAGTTAGATTGTAATTCTAGTGAAAGACGAACACGCTGTGCAAGAAGTTCATCGTACGCCATGGTCTAAGAATTATTTTTATAGCTAAATCTTAAGAAATAAAGGTATGAGATTTTTGTAAACTTTAAGGCATTAGATTTTCATGTTCACCTAAAGGCAATTTCAATTAAAATTAATTTTAAGGAATAATATACCGTGCTTTGGCAGTGATATCCTGATCGCTAAAATTCCCTTCAAGATATTTAAGATATCCCACGATCCCGATCATGGCGGCATTATCCGTACAATATTCAAATTTTGGGATAAAGGTTTTCCAGCCAAGGGATGTTTCAGCCTCTTTAAGGGCATTGCGTATCCCGGAATTGGCAGATACGCCCCCACCTATGGCTACTTGTTTTATTCCCGTTTGTTTTACTGCTTTCTTTAATTTGTCCATCAGTATGCCTACAATAGTGTACTGAATGGAGGCACAAATATCTTCTTTGTGCTGTTCTATGAACCTGGGATTCTCAGCAACTTCCTTCTGAATAAAATATAGAATACTGGTCTTTAGGCCGCTAAAACTAAAATCGAGGCCCTTTACCTTAGGCCTGGGAAACTTAAATGCCTTTGGGTTTCCGACCTGCGCAAATTTATCAACTAAAGGTCCGCCGGGATAGGGCAGTCCAAGGATTTTCGCTGATTTGTCAAAAGCTTCCCCAACCGCATCATCGAGGGTTTCTCCCAGTATCTCCATATCAAAGTAATTGCGTACCAGGACAATTTGTGTATGACCACCGCTGATGGTCAATGCGAGAAAAGGAAACGTAGGCTTATCAAATCCTTCTTCCGAAATAAAATGGGCCAGGATATGTGCTTGCATATGATTTACTTCTATCAAAGGAATACCAAGTCCAAGTGCCATTGATTTGGCAAAAGAAGTGCCTACTAGTAAAGATCCCATAAGACCCGGACCCCTCGTAAAAGCTATGGCTGATAGCTGATTTTTATCGATATTTGCATTGGCTAGTGCCTGATGAATCACCGGGACAATATTTTGTTGGTGAGCTCTGGACGCAAGTTCCGGGACCACACCACCAAATTCCTCGTGTATTTTTTGGGTTGCAACCACATTGCTGAGGGTGATATCATTGCATAAAACCGCTGCTGAAGTATCATCGCAAGAAGATTCAATGGCCAGTAGGTATATATTTTGTTTTTTCACCTAGCTTTGGAATAATTATTGGTCGTACAAAGGTAAATCATAAAGCCCTATCAAAAAACTTAGAAAAATACTGATACGAGTACTGCTGGCAGTATTGCTTGTATTGGTTCTTGGCTCCATTGTTCTATCCTTGCCTTATGTTCAAACTAGGTTGGCGAACTATGCTACCAGCTCCATTAACAAGGAATATGGAACCAATATAAACATTGATAAACTACGTGTTTCGTTGATCTCATGGGATACCTCTCTTAAAGGAATTTTTATTCAGGATTACAAACAAGACACGCTTTTCTATATCAGTGAACTCACTACATCCATTTTAAGTATTCGTAATTTAATTGGGGGCAGTCTTGAATTTGGGGATATTGAGGTAGATCAATTAAACTTTAAGTTAAAGACTTATAAAGGCGAAACGGATACCAATCTTGATATATTCGTAGAAAAATTAGACGATAATAAACCGCGTGATCCGGAAACTCCCCCATTTTATTTAACTTCCTCAGATGTATCCATTGAGAACAGTAAATTCCGATTGATAGATGAAAATCTTGAAACTGCGGAAACCTTAGATTTTCGTGACTTGAATTTAAATGCGTCCGATTTTCAAATTTTAGGTCCTGAGGTCACCACCAAAATAGATGCATTATCCCTGAGGAGCAGTAACGGGGTAGAATTAAGTAAACTGGCCACTTCTTTTAAATACACAAAACAACAAATGCGTTTCGATTCGCTGGATATCCAAACACCCAGATCTCATCTAATCGGAAATCTGGTTTTTGATTATAACAGGGAAGACCTCGCTAACTTTCTGAACAAAGTGAATATCACTGCGGTTTTTCAGGATTCAAAAGTTTCCCTGGACGATGTGAATATTCTAAGCAATCAATTTGGCGAAGAAAAGGAAGTTCTTTTTTCTGCTTCTATGAATGGGGTTCTAAACGATCTCAATGTAAACGAAGTGTTTCTGACCACGGAAAATACAGGGATCAGGGGCGATTTTAATTTTAAAAATTTATTTACCAAGGATGATCCTTTTGTATTACAGGCCGGTATTAAGAATATTACGACCAGTTATTTTGAATTGCGATCCTTGATGCCTGAAGTACTCGGCACCTCCATACCTACTTCCTTTTCAAAATTAGGGCAATTTACCGTGCGGGGTGATGCCACCATAACCGAATCTTCTGTTGATGCCAGAGTAAACATTAACAGCAGCATTGGCAGTAGTTATGTAGATCTTAGCCTTACAGATGTGAACAACATAGACAATGCAAAATACAAAGGCTTTGTATCACTTATAGATTTTAACCTTGGCAAGTTTGTGAATGCTGACAATCTTGGAATTACTACCCTGGATGTTAATGTAGAAGGCCAGGGTTTTGCTAAGAATAATTTGAATACCGAGGTTGTTGGGCAAGTGTATAATCTTCAATTCAATAACTATGACTACAAAGATGTAAGTGTTTCCGGGATCTTAAAAGATCAATTGTTCGATGGATCCTTGGTGAGTAAGGACGCTAACTTCAATCTTGACTTTAAGGGATTAGCCGATTTTGGTGGCACTGTGAACAACTTCAATTTCAATGCCTCTGTTGCCTATGCAGATCTGAAAAAATTAAATTTTATAAAAGACAGCGTGTCTGTTTTTAAGGGGGATGTGGTCATGGATGTATCAGGTAGCACCTTAGATGATGTGGTGGGTAGTATCAAATTCACCAATACGAACTATCAAAACATCAATAACACGTATTATTTTGAGGACTTCAATGTGGTTTCCTCTTTTAGCCAGGATTCCATCAGGAATATAGAAATAAACTCCCCGGATATTATTACCGGGTTTATGAGAGGGAAGTTCAAAGTAAATGAATTAGACAAGCTCCTTCGAAATTCTATTGGAAGTATATATACCAATTATAAACCTTTTGATATTTCCGAAGGGCAGACGCTCGATTTTAATTTTAAGATCTATAATAAAATTGTGGAGGTCTTCTTTCCGGAAGTGGCTTTTGATCCGAACACTTTTATCCGTGGAAATATTGTTTCAGACGAAGGCGATTTTAAACTTAATTTCAAATCACCAAGGATAGCGGCCTTTGAAAATGTATTTGATAGTATTGATGTAAAGATCGATAATAAGAATCCGCTTTTTAACACCTATGTTTCCATTAAGGATGTATCTACCGTGTATTATGATGTACAGGACTTTAGCCTTATCAATACCACATTGACGGACACACTCTTTTTTAGGACCGAATTTAAAGGAGGTAAAAAGTTTAATGACATTTACAACCTTAACTTCTACCATACTTTTAATGCGCAAAATAGATCGGTCATAGGTCTTAAAAGATCTGATGTTAGCTTTAAAGGAAATACATGGATCCTCAATAAAGACGGAGATCAGAAAAACAAGGTGATCGTTAACCGTACATTAGATAGTATTCAGATACAGGAGATCGTCATGAACAATGACAACAGGGAACAGATCCGATTAAGAGGAGAGCTGGCAGATTCGACCTATAAGGATCTTCAACTCGATTTTAAGATCGTTTCTCTTAATAAGATAGCTCCTGAGATAGATAGCCTTAAATTGAAAGGAGAGATCAACGGGACCCTGAATATCTTACAAAAGGATGATATTTATCTCCCCTCCTGTAATCTGCAGATCACGGATTTTGGGGTGAACGATATTACGCTAGGCGAGTTAACAATAGGGATCGTTGGTAACCGGGATCTTACAGAATACGTTGTAAATTCCCAGATCGCTGATCAGGGCATAGAAAAATTTAGTCTCCTTGGCAATTTTGACAATAGGGATGATGTGCCCAAGGCAGATCTCATGGCTAATTTCAGCAATTTTAATTTAGAACCTTTTAGTCCCCTTGGCGAAGGGGTAATAACAAATATCAGGGGGCTTATCAATGGAACAGCTCAAATTAAAGGAGACCTTAGAAACCCGGATATAAGTGGATTGCTTACCCTCAATGAAGCAGGGATCGCCATTCCCTATTTAAATGTGGACTATGCATTTGGACCAAATTCTACCGTAAGGCTATTCAACCAGACCTTTGATTTCCAGAATATTCAGTTAACGGATGTTACCATGAACACGAATGCTTCCTTAGATGGAACCATAAAGCATCAGTATTGGGATGATTGGAGTCTGGATTTGGACGTGAATACCAATAACAATCGTTTTTTAATTTTAAACACGCCTTTTGAAGAAGAGATCTTGTACTATGGTACGGGCTATCTCAATGGTCAGGGGAGGATCTATGGACCCACTAAAGCGCTCACTATTAAAGTAAATGGGGCTACAGCGCCCGGAACCTCATTAAAGATACCACTTAGTGATGTGGCCTCTGTAGGGGATTACTCCTTTATTAATTTTATTGAGAGAAAAGACCAACAAACCTTTGAATTAGAAAGAACCCTGAAGGATTATGAGGGATTGGAATTAAACTTTGACCTCGATGTTACTCCAGATGCCGAGGTGGAGATCGTTGTAGATCAAAAGACAGGAAGTTCTCTTAAAGGCACAGGAGAGGGAATCTTGCTCATTGAGATAAATACGAATGGTAAATTCAATATGTTCGGCGATTTTGTTGTGGTCACCGGGACCTATAATTATCGTTTTGGAGGGGTGATCGATAAATCATTTACAGTTAAGCCCGGAGGCAGTATTGTATGGGATGGTACACCTCTTGCCGCTCAGCTTAACATGGAAGCCGTTTACTCACTCAATGCCAATCCGGCGCCTTTGTTAGACAACGCCGGGGTAACCAGAAGAATTCCTGCAGA
>CAWJQE010000018.1:0-100686 GCA_963844995.1 uncultured Flavobacteriaceae bacterium
CTGCAAAAATCAGATCGTATGTATCTCGCACCGATTCCAGAAATTTAAATACATCCATTTTTACTGCTTTGATCTTAAAATCCCATTCTGTGGCCTTCGCTCCAATGAATTTTATACATCCGGGATGACTATCTACACTAGTGATATCCTTACAGCCTCTTGAAGCAAATTCAAAGCTTATATTGCCTGTGCCAGCGAAGAGATCGAGAACGCGAATCTCATCAAAATAGAACTGATTATTGAGTATGTTGAATAAGGCTTCTTTGGCCATGTCTGTCGTTGGCCTTACCGGTAGATTTTTTGGAGCAGTGATTCGCCTTCCTTTATGGGTACCCGAAATAATTCTCATTTAAAGGGCATTAATTGCCAGATAATTGGCATTAAGGGCCGTTTCGTCCAACAGCAGATCATCTGGTAATCCAGGAATATATAGGGACAGATGCTTCACGTACTCCTGGCAAATGGTAAATATAGGGTCGCCTTCATCAATAGCCCCGAAGAGTCTTAGTTTAATCTCATTAGGATCTAGACGTAATTGCTCCAGCGTAAAAAGCAGGTAATAGAGAAAATCCTCCGGAGTGTTATAGGAGAAATTGTTGTAGAATAACAACTTTTTATTCTGAAGAATGATAAGGTCTAATTCATCTGATGTCACATAAGCATAGCAAATACTTTCTGCACTGGAGGCTTTACTGCCCAGGAGGGACTCTACTAAAACAGTACTGTGATGTTTAAATTCAAAGTCTCCAAATTGATCATAGATGAAATTGTTGATATTCACAAAAGGAACATACACATTGACCATTTCAAATGCCGGTATCTCATCGTACTCCAGAAGATCATTGGCCAGGATCTTTGTATTGAACTTAAGATAATTAGCCAATTCATTAGGATCGAATAATACTTTTGGTACCAGGCTGAATAAGTCGTTTCTGTGAACAACTACCACCTCAGAAAATTCGAAGTCCTTAATTTGCTGTTTTTTAATAAACCGCTTTAATTCCTTTTGAGCTTCATATGGGTTAAGCCTATGGTCAAAAATATGCTTTTCTGCCTTTACAATCTTTTTACCGATTGTATCCAGAATGCAAAAAGAAAGTCCATTCAGGCTAACCTGAATGGACAATTTATGATAATCTTCCAGAATTAGATCGTTGTGAGGATCTTTATTGGTCTCCTTTTTTGTCATAAATAGGGGGCCAGTTTCCGTTGGTACTCACTTCTGAGAGAGATCCTACTTTGATCTCGGTACCATTTACTTCTTCTACACTGATCTGTACATTTTCTCTTGCCAAAAGATCTTTGGGCTGATCGTATAATATGATATCCTTTTTAACTTTTGCTTCAAAAACAGGAGCTCTATAGCCACTTTTTTCGATGATATCCGCTTTCATCTGAAATGTCTGATTGTTCTGTGCATACGGAACATTCATCATGGTCTTATATCGCGTATCTCCTTTAAAAAGGGAATCTTTTATTGCGATAAAACCAAGGGTGTCTATGATGGTAATTTCCCTTAAAAGATCAATTCCGTAGGTCTTGTCGAATTCCATATAGGAGGAATCCCTTTGCTGGGTAATAGTGTATTTCCCGGTATCTACAAAAGCGATCAAACTATTAAAGTCGTTTGCAAATTTTCCATTCACGGTTTTGTAGGCTTCCTGAGAGTTTCGAATATCCTTCAGAACAGAAATTACCTTGTCAAAGCGTTCTTGCTTTATTTTTTTGAATTCGATCGGACCAGTTACAGAACGATAGATCAGGTAACCTAAAACAATACAGGCGATCCAAAGTACAATTTGAAAGATGGTTTTCATTTTAACAAGTATTAATTAAATTTAGCGGTTCCAACAAATCTACAATTTTTTTTCAATCGTAAAAGTTTTTGGCCCAAAAATCCTGTTTATCTTTGAACACTTATGGTTACTCCCACCGCTTCCACATTTTACGGACTTTTAAAAGATAAATTTCCTCATATCCCCACTGTTAAACAGGATATTACTCTACAATTGCTGGCCGAATTTTTACTTTCAGGTAATAAAGATCAGCTTTTCTTACTAAAAGGCTTTGCGGGAACAGGAAAAACAACCATTGTAGGTGATCTGGTCACAAATCTTTGGAAAACATCTCTCAAATCTGTATTGATGGCGCCCACAGGAAGAGCAGCAAAAGTAATGTCTAGTTATTCAAAGACTCAGGCTTTTACCATCCATCGGAAGATCTATTTTCCCAAAAAAGAAAGGGGTGGGGGAATTCGCTTTGTACTGGCACCTAACAAACATAGAAATACCGTCTTTATAGTAGATGAGGCTTCCATGATCCCGGATGCACCCTCAGATTCCAAGCTCTTCGAAAACGGATCACTTTTAGATGACCTTATTCAGTTTGTCTATTCGGGGCATCAATGCAAACTTATCCTTATCGGTGATACCGCACAATTACCCCCTGTACATCTTTCGTTAAGTCCGGCTTTGGATGAACATCAGCTAAAAACCAAGTTCGGAAAGGAAGTAACCTTGATCGAACTAGATGAAGTAGTAAGACAGGCGCAGGATTCAGGGATTTTGGTGAATGCAACTCAGTTACGGGATCAGCTTCAAAGAGACATCTTTGATAGTTTCCAATTCCAGCTTGAGTCTTTTGCAGACATCGTTCGTTTAACGGATGGCTATGAGATTCAGGAAGCCATAGAAGAGGCTTATTCTGTTCAGGGCAAGGAAGAAACCGCATTGATAGTACGTTCTAATAAAAGGGCCAATTTGTACAATGACAACATCAGAAAACGCATTCTTTTTCTTGAAAATGAGCTGTCTGTAGGGGATTTTTTAATGGTGGTTAAGAATAATTACTTCTGGTTAAAACCCCAATCTGAGGCAGGCTTTATAGCAAATGGCGATATTGTGGAGGTCTTGGAGATCTTTGCATTCAAAGAACTTTATGGGTTTAAATTCGCGGAGGTAAAGGTTAGAATGACAGACTACCCAAACCAGCAACCTTTTGAAACCGTTTTACTGCTAGATACCCTTACGGCTCAAACGCCTTCACTTTCTTATGAAGACGGTAATAAACTATATCAGGAAGTCCTGAAAGACTATGCCCAGGAATCTTCAAAATACAAGAAATTTCTGGCTGTAAAGAACAATACATTCTTTAATGCCCTGCAGGTGAAATTTTCATACGCTATCACCTGTCATAAATCTCAGGGAGGACAGTGGCATACAGTTTTTGTTGAGCAACCTTATTTGCCTTCCGGACCAGACAAGGAATATTTTCGGTGGTTGTATACGGCCATTACCAGGGCCAGGGAAAAATTGTATTTAATCGGATTTAAGGACGATTTTTTTCTTGATTGAGAATACGTTACTTTAGTCTTTAGATTGTTTTAGCATGACCTCAGAAACCATCATCAGCATTTTTTTAGGTATTGGATTGGCCGCGTCTGTTGGGTTTCGGGTATTTTTGCCTTTGTTTGTGCTAAGCGCTGCATCCTATTTTGGAATGTGGGATCTCAATGAACATTGGGAATGGATCGGAAGCTTATTTGCCCTTATTACTTTGGGTGTAGCTACGGTATTAGAGGTCTTTGCCTATTTTATCCCTTATGTAGATAATTTGCTAGATAGCATGGCATTGCCATTAGCGGCATTGGCGGGGACAGCAGTTATGGTAGCTACCATTTCAGATCTGGATCCGGTTATTACATGGTCCTTGGCGATCATTGCCGGTGGTGGAACAGCCACCGCTGTAAAGGGAGCATCTGCTACAGGACGAATAGCTTCCACCGCAACAACAGCAGGTATTGGCAATCCGATCATCTCATTTATAGAAACTATAACTGCCCTTGTAGTGGCTGTAATTTCCGTAATTGCCCCTGTAATTGCTATAATTCTTGTAATTATGCTTTTGATCCTTATATTTTCTATATATCGAAAGTTACGGCCAAAGCTCAAAAACTAATCTCACTACATACAGAAGTTACCAATATGAATATAATAGCCATGATCCCCGCCAGATATGCAGCCTCCCGGTTCCCGGGAAAATTGATGCAGGATCTTGCAGGAAAACCGGTTATTCTAAGAACGTATGAAGCAGCGGTGGCTACTGAACTTTTTGATGCAGTATATGTGGTGACAGACAGCACGCTTATTTATGACACCATTATTGAGAATGGAGGTAAAGCTATAATGAGTCTGGAGGAACATGAATGCGGGAGTGACAGAATTGCTGAAGCAGTGACCGATATGGAGATAGATATTGTGGTCAATGTTCAGGGAGACGAACCCTTTACGGATAAGGAAAGTCTGGCCAGTCTAATACAGGTATTTAAAAAGGATAGATCAAAGGAAATAGATCTGGCCTCGCTCATGACCAAAATTACAGACAAAGAGGACATAGAAAGCCCTAATACGGTAAAAGTGATCGTAGATCAGCAGAATTTTGCACTGTACTTTTCCAGATCTGTGATCCCGTTTCCCAGGGCAACGGATAGAACTCCAATCTATTATAAGCATAAAGGTGTGTATGCCTTTAGAAAGCAGGCGGTATTAGATTTCAGACGCTTGCCTATGCTCCCTTTAGAAGCATCTGAGAAGATTGAGGCCATCAGGTACCTGGAATACGGCAAAAAAATTAAAATGGTAGAGACAACGGTCACCGGTATCGAGATAGATACCCCGGAAGACCTCGAAAAAGCGAAAGCTGCATGGAAGTAGATTACAGTAACATTAAAGTAGTTGGTTTTGATGCAGATGATACCTTGTGGGTAAATGAAACCTATTTCAGGGAAGCAGAAGAACAGTTTGCTTCACTACTGGAAAAGTATGAGACCAAAAACAAGATCGATCAGGAGTTGTTTAAAACGGAGATAGGCAATCTGGATCTATATGGGTATGGGATCAAAAGTTTTACGTTATCAATGATAGAATCTGCGATGGATATTTCAAATAATCAGGTTTCGCAAACAACCTTACTGGAGATTCTGAATCTTGGTAAAAAGATGATATCTCACCCCGTTGAATTATTGGAGAACGTAGAGGAAGTATTGAAAAGTTTATCGGATAAATATCGATTAATTGTACTCACAAAGGGCGATCTTCTGGACCAGGAAAGGAAGTTAGATCGTTCGGGATTATCCACGTATTTTCATCATGTGGAGGTACTTAGTGATAAAAAGGAATTAAATTACTCAAATTTGCTGGAGCATTTGGAAATTGATGTTTCGGAATTTTTAATGGTTGGAAATTCCTTAAAATCGGATGTGTTGCCCATCCTGGCCATTGGTGCAAAAGCGGTACACATACCTTTTCATACCACCTGGGCACACGAGGAAGTGTCGCCCGAGAATCATATGAATAATCACCTAACCTTGTCTGGGATCGGGGAACTATTAAAATATTTGTAAGACCTTTATGGACGAAAAGAAAGATTTGATTTTGAATAAGCCGAAAAAAGGAGCCCAAACCTTTTATAAAAACTTTCCCATGGTGCCAAGGGTGGTTTTTGGAAATGGTTGTTTTGATCAATTAGGTGATATTTTATTGCCAAAGCGAAAGAATTCAGAAGCTCCGATTATTTATTTAGTAGATGATGTCTTTGAAAATACTTCTTTGGTATCCAGAATTCCATTGATTTTTAATGACAGGCTTGTTTTTATTTCTGCAGATGAAGAACCAAAGACGCAGCAAGTAGATACTCTGGTGTCCATGATTAAATCGGAATTCCGGGAATTGCCTTCGGGAGTAGTTGGGATTGGGGGAGGTACCCTCCTTGATCTTTCAAAGGCAGTAGCTATCATGCTCAATAATGTTGGTTCTGCTTCCAAATACCAAGGTTGGGATCTGGTGTCTAAACCAGCTATTTACCATGTAGGAATTCCTACCATCAGTGGAACAGGGGCAGAGGTATCAAGGACCACGGTATTATTGGGACCAAACCGTAAATTAGGTATTAACTCAGATTTCACCACCTTCGATCAGGTATTGTTAGATCCGGATCTTACCAAAGGCGTGAAAAAACAGCAATGGTTCTATACAGGAATGGACTGCTATATACATTGTATAGAATCTTTAAATGGCACGTATTTAAATGCTTTTAGCCAAAGTTACGGCGAGAAGGCATTAGAACTTTGTAAAGAGGTATTCCTGGATTCACTTACCCCATCGGAGTCACGCGATAAGCTTATGATGGCCTCATGGCACGGTGGCATGAGTATCGCTTATTCACAGGTGGGAGTGGCACATGCTTTAAGTTATGGTTTGTCTTACGTCTTAGGGATTAAACACGGAATTGGAAATTGTCTTGTTTTCCAGCACCTTGAAGAGTATTATCCGGAAGGAGTGGCACTATTTCATAAAATGATGAACCATCACCAAATTGTGTTGCCGACAGGTATATGCAAGGATCTTTCTGAAGAAGATATGAATACGATGATCTCAGTTTCCATGAGTATGGAACCGCTATGGGAAAATGCGCTGGGATCGGCATGGAAAACAAAAATTAGCTGCGAACAACTTAGAGAGATATACCGTAAAATTTAATTTTTTTAGCAGCTGCGCGTTGATTTTTTTTACGTTCTTGCCAAACCCTTGGATATTTTCAGCACCTCATGCCAAATAAATAAAGAATAAAAGAATGTATGCGCGTACTAAGTAAATTCATTTTTTTTAAGCTAATGGGATGGAAGCTCATCGGACCTTTTCCAGAAGTTAAGAAATGCGTAGTGATCGTAGTACCCCATACAAGTTGGGTCGACTTTTTTATTGGATTATTAGTGCGAAGTATATTGAAGAAGGAAATAAATTTTATAGGTAAGCACAGTTTGTTTAAACCTCCTTTTGGTTGGTATTTCCGATGGATGGGAGGAACACCAATAGACCGAACCAGGAACAGCGATACGGTAGTTAATACAACTAAAATATTTGAGCAGCGCGATATTTTCCGATTGGCCCTTTCTCCTGAAGGCACACGTAAGAAAGTAACCCAATGGAAATCGGGATTCTATTACATTGCCAAACAGGCTAAGGTACCTATCATTATGGTGGCCTTCGACTATGGGAAAAAGGAAGTAAAAATATCCGAACCAATATTCACGACAGATAATAAAGAAACCGACTTTAAGCGGTATAAAGAGTTTTATAAAGGTGTTGTTGGGAAGATCCCTGAATACACTTAAACTCTTACAAGCTGAAGAAGTATATTGCAAATTTCGAAATTGCCATCGTTGTCAAAGTCATACTCAGCGGAGTCGGGACCCCCATTGATATCCAAAGTGGTGGCAGTAAGTGTTGCCCCGTAGGTATCCCAGTCTCCTTTATATTTGTCCCATTCAATGGCGAAATAATACCTGCCTTCCCATAGTTCCCAAAACATTTCTCCACTTATAGTGTAAGCTGCACGATCGGACGGATTAATAGTAAGTGTAAACCTACCACTGCTTTGAACAGACATGGTTACTGTGCCCCCATCACCTATAATTTCAACAGCATCTGTTTGACCGCTAAAACTGGCATAGGTAGCTTCCCAATTGCCGGCTAATTCACTAATGTTAAAATCACCGTCTTTAACCAAATCATCTACAGAATCTGATTCTTTTGAACATGAAAGTATTAAAAGAGCAAATAAAGGAACGAATAAAAATATTTTGCCTAGTGTTTTCATGATAATAATTTTAAAAGGTTAGAAATTCCGTTAATTAAAGATAATTTCATAGAAAGCCACCTGCAATGATTTTGGTCATATCAGAATAGAGAAAAGGTGAAAAAATGCTAATTTTTGGAAGTTTTTAAAGCTTTTTGAGGCATTTTGGGCCTATTTAAGCCAAAATTTTGCAGTTTATGAAGTTATTCCTGCATGGTATAGTATACGATTTGTACATCATCATCCTCCTCAATTTTCTCGAGTAGTTTTACTACGTCCTCGGCTTCTTCGGGAGTGAGCGCACAAGTAATATAAAGGACTATCCCTAAAAACACTTTCTAATTAAAGTTTATGTTAGTAGGGATAGTTATGATATATAGTTTTAAAGATGATCAATAAATCATCCTTAAATAGGAAATGAGATACTATGCTTTGACAAATGTCAGACTTATGCATGCCTCTTCATCAGTTTCATCCATGTCAAAATCCCATTCGGCTACAGGAGTTCCTCCAACCATTCTAAAGGTGTTACCAGATAATGTATCGCCAAAATAGGTAGGATCATTTGGTTCATCATCGTCAAACTGGATCGCGAAAAATACCCCGTCTTCAAAGTAAATTGTACCTGAAGCAGTTTCCTGGAATGTTTGTCCTTCAGCCATTATTGAAATGTTTATGGTAAATCTGCCATTAGATTGCACTACAAGCGTTGCGGATCCACCTTCGGCTATTACGTCAAAGCTGCTGGGAACTGGCACATCTCCCTGCCCGCAAAAAGTTAAGGTATACTCAGTGGCCTCCCAGGTTCCCTGTAACTCACTAATACAATAATCAGGACCACAATCAGATTGAACTTCAGGATCACTTGAAGAACAGGACAATAGTAAAAATGCGAATAGGGGAGCGAATAAAATTTTGCCTAGTTTTTTCATGATATTATTTTTAAAGGGTTATAAATTCTGTTAATCAAAAGTACCACAGGTCCGAATTACGGGCAATGATCTAACTCAGACAGACGACGAATTAGGAAAGAATTATTGAGTACAGGAGGCATAAAACTTTCTTTAAAGGAGCTGTCGTAAAGATCTCGTAAGACACTTAATCTATATTCTTACAAAGTCAAAATGTAATGTACAAGGTTCCGCATCTCCATCATTATTAAAATCGTATTCGCCAGAGTCTGTACCTCCATTAATGGTAAAAGTAGTGCTGTCCCAAGTATGGCCGTAGGTGTCCCAATCTCCCGGTTCGTCATCCCACACGATGGCAAAGTAGTAACTTCCCTCCCATTTTTCCCAGAACATTTCTCCACTTACCATATAGGCTGCCCGGTCTATCGGATTCAGGGTTAAGGAAAAACGGCCGTTAGATTGTACGGTCATACTAACCGTACCACCATCCTCTACAATATCTACAGATAAGGAACTCACACTAAATTGTGCTTGTGTGGCCTCCCAGGTTCCTGCTAATTCGCTGATATTAAAAGGACCGTCCTTAGTAAGTTCATCTGCCGGATCATTTTTGCTGCAAGAGAAGGCAACAAATAATACCAGAATTGTACTAAAAAATAATGCTTTCGTTGAAGTTCTCATGATTTCTATGATTTAGAAGTTCACCTATGAACAGATTATAAATTCTATTATCCAAAAGTAGAATTACGGGGAAGTAGGCGCAATGATCGTTGTCATCCACAATAAGAAAAATGTATAAAATGCTATGTTTTGGAAGTTTATAAAGCTTTTTATGGCATTTTGGGCCTATTTAAGCCAAAATTTTGCAGTTTATGAAGTTATACCTGCATGGTATGATAGACGTTTTGTACATCATCCTCCCCTCAATTTTCTCGAGTAGTTTTTTTACGTCCTCGGCTTCTTCCACACCAAAATCAATAATAAAGCCCTTCAAAATTTTTTCTGAAGGGCTTTAATAGCTAAATCAAACAATTGTCTTACAGACAGCAGATCTAATTAAGATTATTGGGGCCGAGAATTCGACAAACGTTAGTTGACAAAATTTTAATTCTGATCACCAGGACCCAGGTTTGGATTTGCATCAATCTCCGCTTGCGGAATCTTAAATATCCAGGCATCGTTAACAGAAGGCCTCTCAATCTGGAAGGCCTGTTGATACAGAATCTCTGAAGCACCGGAGCCACCATCAGCAGCATGATCAATACCTTCATCCCATCGAATTTTATCTGTATATCCAAATCCTTCACCCCATAGTTCCAGGCCTCTTTGAAATTTAATATGGTCCATCAAAGCCTGTTGTGTATTAAAGACACTAACATCGTATGCGCTATCTCTTTCACTGCCAAGAGGATCAAGGGCTGCCTGAGCTCCAGGAATGTCATTTAACATGGCCCTTGCTTCTGCCTCAATTAAATACATTTCTGAAGTACGCATATAGATTACATCGTCTGGATCAATAGAACCGGGATTTGCATTCTTTAACTTAAAGTGCATATACGGGTGCAGATTGAATGAGGTAGTAAGACCGTATGTGGAATACAGTTCTGCGACTCGGGCATCAAACACAGCTTCGTCCGTGTAATTTGGATCGTTGCCAAAACCTCCCTCTCCATTGGCTGCTGAAGAATTCGTATTAGGTGCGTCGATTATAAATGCTTTCTTCCTGTAATCTGTATCAGGTGTAGCATCAATCAACCTTCGGTCCGCAATCTTTGGGTTGTTCCTAATTTGGCTACCGTTAAAGGTGTTACTGGCCAAATAAAAATAGGAACGGAAGAATGTAGTTTCAGCTGCAATTACGTTTGATCCCCAAATCACTTCAGAAAGACTGTTGGTATTAAATCCGGACAGCCAGTCTGCTTCGTTCATTAAAGGAAAACCGTTTCGTGCCAGCACCGCATTATCTGCAGCAGTCTGCCAATCTCCTTTGGATAAGGCCATTCTTGCCTTAAGGCCATAAGCGACATTTATATTTAATTGGGATTTAGTGTCTGGTCCGCCACTTGGTCTGGAATTTCCAATCTGGTATAGGCGTATTGCCTCGTCGAGATCCGCTTCAATCAAATCATATACTTCCTGTACGGAAGATCTTGGTGCGCTGGTAAAAGGAGCCTCCGAAGAAAACAAAATAGGGACTCCAGGGTCTGCTGAGGGATTTCCTATCAGATAACCTCTGGAATAATGTTGAACAAGAGAAAGATAAGCATAAGCCCGATATGTATAAGCCTGACCCAAAATGGTGTTCAGTGTTGGAGTTTCTGTCAGACTTCCATTCGTACCGTTATTTATCAAACCGTTTGCTCCGGCAATAATATTATAGCGGTGGTACCATAAGATCTCATTTGTTAAGGAAAAAGGATCGGTATGTGAGAGCCACTGCATTTCAGTTCTCCACCCTAAATTATTTGCACTGGCAGAGTGGATCAAGGCTCCGGTCAAATTATCCCCAAGTGGCACCCAGTAGTGGTTTCCTGCCCTCGCAGTATTACCTCCAGGGAAAATTGTTTGGGATTGAGAGTACAAACCACGATGCAGCCCATTCAGGACCAGTTGCATATTCTCTTCGTTTGCAAAGGCGTCAGCTGCGGCAATCGCATCTGTTGGTGTCGTATCGAGGAAATCTTCCTCACATGAAGTTACTGTAATCGCCAGGATTGCCAATAACATTATTTTAATTCTACTTAACATAACTATTATTTTTTCTTAATTAAAATGATACGTTCAGTCCTAAAGAAATAATTCTCGCAGGATTAAAGTCGTTACCAGCAGGTGTTCCTGCTAAATTATATTGTGGATCCAATCCATCTCTCTTGCTCTTTAAGTATAAATTTTCCCCAGAGATGGCAATCCTTAAAGCTGAAAAGCCCAAGGCATCTGTAACCTGGCTGTTAAAATTATAGCCGAAATTTACGTTTTTCAAAGACCAGAAAGAGGCATCGGTTAGGAAGCGATCTGATTGTGTCCGTACCAGGTTTGCATTTCCAGCCTCAAGCCTTGGAACGTTAGTGATATCACCCGGTTGTCTCCAAGCATTTAGGATGTCCGGATGATAAGAATTTCCAAAGTTACCACTGTGCATCATTGCCGAATATCCATTATCCAGGAATGTACCGCCAATTCCAAAAGTAACCAAGAAATCCAGGGTAAATCCTTTATAGTTGAGACTATTGGCAACCGACCCTAACAGATCTGGTATAGTACTATCTCCGGTATAAGCTCTTTCGGTGGCCTGCCAGTCGTTTGTGGTTTCTATATCACCATTAGCATCCAGTACAGGAATGCTTTCTCCGTCATCATCCAGTTCGTATACAAAAAATAACTGGTCTCCGTTTGTTGGATCAACACCAGCGGTTCGGAGCAGATAGAAATCGAATCTGGAACGTCCTTCTGCCCATCGCTTAGATCCGTTGATAAATGGATCAGGTAAACTGGTGATCTCATTTTTAAATGTTGATCCTTGAAGGGTAACATTCCATCGAATATCTTCACTATTGACCAGGTTTGTAGTCAACGCAACTTCCCAACCTGAGTTGTACATATCCCCGATATTGGTTGGTACTGTATTCAGACCATTACTAATCGGTATGGGTAAATTATACAACAGGTCAGAGGAATTCCGCTTGTAGTATTCTACTGATCCATCAAAGAGATTGTTAAACAACGTAAATTCCAGGGCTACATCAAAATTCTCAATAGTTTCCCATTGTAGCGCTGCATTTCCCAGATCGGTGTTTATTATAGCAGGATTGGCAGCATTGGAAGTGATAGAGAATCTGGGTTGTGACAGGAAGAAGTCCAGTAAATCATCATTACCAACTTCCCCATAAGACCCTCTGATTTTCAATGCGTCTACAAAGCCAACATTTTCCATAAAATTCTCCTGGTCAATCCTCCAGGAAGCACCGACGGAGTAAAACGTACCCCATCGTGATTCGTTGCTGAATACAGACGAACCATCCCTACGGACAGAAGCACTTAAATAGTACTTATTATCAAAATTGTAATTTGTTCTCAGGAAATACCCTTCGATTGCTTTTCTTGTTGTATTTCCACCTAATCTTACGATGTTGGAGAAGTTGTCGTTTACAAATATTCCACTGGCCGTTTGCACGGTTTTTAAACCATCGATACTATTAAAGGTTCTATCAAAACTTTCATGTCCGGCGGTGATATCTATATTGTGATTGCCAAAACTATTGGTATAGGTCAGGATCTGGTTGAAGTTTTCTACCTGCCTTCTGAAACGATCCTCACTGAACCTTCCATCCGGCTGAGCATCTCCTATAATGGCATTTTCATATTCTTGCTCTAGACCCTCATTGATATCTCTACCGTAATTTACTCTGAGTTTTAGGCCTTCTAAAATCTCCCATTCCCCGAACATCCTGAAACCATAGGTATTATCCCGGTCTCGCTCATCATTCAGAAGTAGCTCCTGGAGTGCGTGACGTCCCTGGCTTACGGGCCTTGATCCAATATTAAATTCAGAGAATCCCTCACCATTATCGAAAAGTGGGTTCCCGAGAGGATCCAAGACAATGTTACCCTGTAAGTCGTTCACATAAACCGGATATACTGAACCTATATTTTTGGCAAAACCAAAAGGGTTAACAATACTCCCTGTTCCTGCAGAACTTGGTCCAGCTGCATTGGAAATAGTAACATTGGTACTACCTCCAATTGTAATACGATCAGAAACATCAAATTCTGCGTTTACACGTGTTGTTAATCGGTCAAATTCTGACGTAACTACATATCCTTCTTCATCCAGATATGAGGCAGAGAAAAATACTTTATGATTTTCGCCTCCACCGGAAACATTTACATTATAATTCTGTCGTACACCAGTTTTTGTGAGTACGTCATACCAATCCAAGCTTTTATAAATAACCTGGGCAGCGGGATTAATCTGACCATTCAAACCAACAATCTGGTCATTGGGGACATTAAATGGGTTATACCCCAGACTCTGGTAGATATTTGCTGAAGCATAGGCTGGATCCCCGGCACCCGCGCTTGAATTTCTCAAGGCTTCCCACATAGTTTCGTAGTACTGTGCGGGGCTTAACTCATTATAAAATGGTATGGCCTGGCTTGTCAGCCCATACTGCATTGATGCGTTTACCTGAATACCTCCTCGAGTACCACTCTTGGTTGTTATTATAACAACCCCGTTGGCAGCCCTGGAACCATATAAGGATGTAGAAGCTGCATCTTTAAGAATGGTAAATGAGGCAATGTCTTCCTGGTTAATAGTGTTTAAAGCACCCTCGTACTGAACGCCGTCAACAATGAACAAGGGATCTGAATCCCCATTAAGTGTACCTACACCTCTTATTACAATACCTGGTGAGGATCCGGGTTGCCCGGAAGGAGATGTAAACTGAATACCTGTTGCCCTACCTTCTATGGCTGCAATAGGTGAAGTTACATTCCTGATAGCCAGGTCTTCGGCACCTACGACAGTCGCAGAACCTGTAAAGGCTTCTTTTGTTGAAGTACCATAGGCCGTTACGATGACCTCATCTAGCGCCTGGGTGTCTAGTTCCATTTGTACATTGATAGTACTGGAAGATCCGACAGTTCTCTCTGTGGTTCGCTGGCCTATGTAGCTAAACCTGAGTTTCTGTCCTACAGCAGCGTTTATGCTGTAATTCCCATCGAAATCAGATTGTGTACCGCTAGTGGTGCCCACAATTACGATTGAAACGCCTGGTAAAGGCACCCCCGTTTCGTCGGTGATTGTACCGCTGATCATTTTTTCTTGGGAAAATCCAAGTTGAGAAATTAGCAAAAACAATGTCGCTAAAATCCAAGTGTGTTTAGATTTCATTTAAGAAGGTTTTTGAGTTAGTCCTTACAATTTATGATTTATTTATAGCAATTACTATTAATGAGTTGACATTAACAGAATTGAATTTGAATAAGATTGCAGTAAATGCAAAGCCTGAAGGACGATTAGTTAAATATTATTCCAAAAATTAAACTGTTTTTCAATTGCAGGAAGAAGTGGTAGTCTTTATCGGTTTGATCAGTGTAAAAAAAGCAAGAATTCTTTATTATCAGAGGTTTGTGAAGCAATTACTCCTTCATAGTGTGATATACGTTTTGAACATCATCATCCTCTTCAATTTTCTCAAGTAGTTTTTCTACGTCCTCGGCTTCTTCCGGACTTAGTTCCTTGGTGACCTGTGGAATACGTTCAAACCCGGAGGATAAAATCTCAATTTCCCTGGATTCTAATTCTTTTTGAATGGCTCCAAAACTTTCGAATGGGGCATAGATCATGATTCCGTCCTCGTCCTCAAAGACCTCTTCGGCACCAAAATCAATGAAGTCTAATTCTAATTCCTCGGGATCTATGTCTTCGTTTGGTATTCGGAAATTACAGGTATGATCGAACATGAATTCTACTGATCCGGAAGTACCCAGACTCCCGTTACACTTATTAAAGTAACTCCTGATATTGGCTACAGTACGTGTGTTGTTGTCTGTGGCTGTTTCTATAAGAATAGCAATACCATGGGGTGCATATCCTTCAAACAACACTTCTTTATAATCGCCCAAAGATTTGTCTGAAGCCCTTTTAATTGCCCGCTCAACATTGTCCTTGGGCATATTCACAGATTTGGCATTCTGTATGACGGCTCGTAAACGTGAATTAGCATCAGGATCGGGGCCTCCTTCCTTAACTGCCATCACAATATCCTTCCCGATTCGTGTAAAGGCCTTGGACATGGCGGACCAACGCTTCATTTTTCGTGCTTTCCGAAATTCAAATGCTCTTCCCATATGGTATCTTAGGTAGTAATTTCAGGTAAATTTAGCAAATTTTGAAAGCCTTGCAAGGCGGTATAAATCAATACAATTACTCGCTTTCAATGATCTTTTCTATGCTGCGGGCCAAGGTAAAGTCTTTCTCTGTTACTCCATGGGCATCATGGGTGCTTAAGCGGATATGCAGGGAATTATACACATTACTCCATTCAGGATGGTGGTTTTGAGCTTCACATTCAAAGGCAATACGGGTCATTACCGTGAAAGCCTCTTTAAAATTCTTAAACTCAAATGATGTTTCAATCCCGTCATTGACGAATTCCCATCCCTCAAGGGACGACATTTGATCTTTAATCTGTTTGTCTGTTAGCTTTTCCATGGCGATAATATTTCTTAATAGGGTTTCTATTGGAGTTGTATGGCTGCTCTTTTAAGCATATGAGCAATCTATACAGGAAATATAAAGATACAATGAAAAAAGGTGATAGCAGTAGGCCTAAATGAGAGGTGCTATCCCATAACGTGATGATCAATAACATCCTGATAGCTCAACTGCAAATTTTTGGGAAGGAGATGATCTTTGGGTAAAACAGCCAGAAATCGCTCTTCATTGGTAGTAAATACCCTTTTATAAATGGGATTAAAGCTCCCAACCCGATCTACCACCTCTCTAATAAAATCTTCATGATGCACCAGGTCCTTACTCCCCAGGTGATAAATCCCATATTTATTTCTGTTGATAAGGTAATGGATCTGCTGACTTAGTTTATCATCATTGGTGACATTGATGATAAGATTTGGAAAGACCTCAATGGGTTCATTATGCCAAATAGCCTGTTTCATCTCTTTTATCCGGGGGGAAGTATTCCCAAAGACCATCGGAACCCTTAAAATAGCTGCTTTCATTTTTGGTAACCTAAGCAGCATATTCTCAATTTTAATTTTTAATCGGCCATAGATACTTTCAGAAAGGGTCTTGTCGTATTCATAGGAAGGAAATTTACTATAGCCATCAAAAACATTGGCAGAGGAGAGAAAGTAGATCTTACAATTGTGTTTGGCTACATATTCGGTTATGTGTTGATGTGCTTGTATTTGTGCTCCGAAATCGCCTCGCAAGGCCGAAATGATAATGTTCGGACGAAGGTCTTCCAGTAGCTGGAAAATATCGTCCTCCTGCATATCATATTGAAAAAATTGTTGATTGGTAGTATACCCGTTCCTGGATGAAAAATAGGTTCCATAGGTATCGTAATAATTACACAATTCCTTGTATAACGAGTTTCCAATGAATCCACTGGCTCCTAAAATGAGTATTTTTTTTCCTTCTTCTTGCACCGTTCCTCCAGTATTCTCTGACTTCCTTAGCCTTTATAAAAAGGTAGTTTTACAACAGTGGCTGGAATGGCATTTTTTCTGATTTGAATATTGATCTTACTGCCTATTTCAGTAAATACAGAGGGTACATACCCTAAACCAATGCCCTTGCCCAAGGAAGGCGACATAGTACCTGATGTGACAACGCCTATGGTCTTTCCTTGTCCATCAACAATATCATACCCCTGACGTGGAATACCACGATCATCCAATTCAAAAGCTACTAGTTTTTGTTTTGGTCCGTGTTCTTTTTCTTTGGCCAGCGCTTCACTGTTCACAAAATCCTTGGTGAATTTAGTGATCCATCCCAGACCCGCTTCAAATGGCGAGGTTTCATCGGTAATGTCATTGCCATATAGACAGTATCCCATCTCCAGTCTTAAGGTATCTCTTGCTGCCAGCCCTATTGGTTTTATACCATACTTGGCCCCGGCATCAAAAACCTTATCCCAAACCTGCTTTACCTCAGTGTTCTTGCAATAGATTTCAAAGCCACCAGATCCTGTATAGCCTGTGGCAGATATGATCACATGATCAATGCCTGCAAAATCAGCTACCACAAAATTGTAGAATTTGATTTGTTCCAGATCTACCGAAGTGATACTCTGCATTGCCTCAACAGCTTTTGGTCCTTGTATGGCAAGTAGGGAATACTTTTCTGAGAGATCCTTCATTTCAGCATTAAAATCCTTATTGTACTTCGCGATATGATTCCAATCTTTTTCAATATTGGAGGCGTTTACAACTAAAAGATATGTTTCCTCCTTAACTCTGTATACGATTAAATCATCTACAATACCTCCAGTCTCATTTGGAATGCAACTGTATTGCGCTTTTCCAACCGTTAATTTAGAGGCATCATTGGAGGTAACTTTCTGAATCAGATCTAAGGCATTGGGTCCTTCGATCAGAAATTCTCCCATATGGGAAACATCAAAAACACCTACTCCTTTTCTTACAGTTTCGTGCTCTGCATTCACACCTTCGTACGAAACAGGCATATTGTACCCAGCAAAGGGTACCATTTTTGCACCTAATTTCTCATGGGTTTGGGATAGCGCTGTATTCTTCATTTTATAAGTAACTTTTTAGCAGCGCAAAGATATTGAAAATAGTTGGTTGACTACCTAGAAAGTGGGGGTTTCGGTTTCACTGGTGAAACCGAAGATCACAACTACTTAAGAAGAAATTTAGTAAGCTCCTCGTACTTGGAAATGGCAATTGATACCTTTTTTCTATGCATGATCTTTTCTATCTGAGGAGGTAATGAAAGGGTGGTGTTCAAAGTGGAGGACACTACATCCATAAATTTTACAGGATGTGCAGTTTCCATGAAAATACCATAGGTTTCCGGATGGTTCTCCTGATATTTTTGGAGTCCTAAATAGCCCACTGCACCATGGGGATCCGCAATATAGCCGGCCTTAGCATATATGCTTTTTATAGCTTCTTTTGTTTCCTTATCAGTGAAAGAGTAAGAGCTGAGATGATCTTTTAATTGTGAGAAATCGTCATCGAAAAGGTGTTGAATTCTGATAAAGTTGCTGGGGTCACCAACATCCATAGCATTGGAAATAGTTGCGGTAGATGGTTTAGGATCATATATGGCAGTTTGCATGTACTGCGGTACGGTATCATTAACATTGGTAGAAGCAATAAAATGCTTTACCGGCATCCCCATACGTTGTGCTATCATACCGGCGCAAATGTTACCGAAATTTCCGCTTGGAACAGAAAACACAAGTTCTTTACCCCTGGACTTAAGATGTTTGTAGGCAAAAAGATAGTACAACATTTGTGGCAACCAACGAGCTACATTTATTGAGTTGGCTGAGGTAAGTCGTACTTTGCCTTTGAGACCGGGATCTACAAAAGCTCTTTTCACCATCCGTTGGCAATCATCGAAGGTGCCATTTACCTTCAGTGCAGTAATATTTTGTCCTAATGTGGTTAATTGGCGTTCCTGAATATCACTTACTTTCCCACCTGGATACAGAATTATCACTTCAACACCCGCAACTCCCAGAAATCCATTGGCAACAGCCCCTCCCGTGTCTCCGGACGTGGCTACAAGGACGGTAACTTTCTCTTCAGAATTTTTAAAGAAGTAGCCAAGACTGCGAGCCATAAACCTGGCGCCAACATCTTTAAAGGCCATAGTAGGCCCATGAAAAAGTTCCAGGGTTGAAATGTTTTCATTTATGGGTACAAGTGGGAAATCAAAATCGAGTACTTCTTCTAGTATTTCTCTGAGTATTGCCTCGGGAATATCTTCCTTTACATATGGCATTAAGGCCATGAATGCGATCTCAAGATTGGAAAGGTCTTGTATGTCATCAAAAAATGAGGCAGGAAGTTGTGGAATTTGCTCCGGGAAATACAATCCGCCATCTGGTGCTATTCCATTGATCACAGCCTCTTTAAAAGAGACTTCGGGGGCATTGTTATGAAGGCTATAGAAGTTCATGTTACATCTAACATCTAAAGACCTGTTTCAGGTCATAATTTGTATTCCTTTGGTATTGATTTCGGAAACATAGGGATCATAGGAAAGATCCATATGTTCAAATACTTTGCTCATAGCCTGTGTTACCTTTTGGGCAGTTTTCAGACCTTTGCTCAGTGCAAAGATAGATGGTCCGGATCCGGATATACCACAACCCAGGGCACCTGCACTTAGGGCCGCATGTTTTACTTCGTCAAAACCGGGGATAAGGATAGATCTGATCGGTTCTACAATATGATCTACCAAAGACCTGCTTATAAGGTCGTAGTCTTCCTGGTAAAGACCGGCAACTAAGGCCCCTACATTTCCCCATTGCTTGATCCCATCTGCAAGTGATATACTGGTTTTTAAGATCTTCCTGGAATCAGAAGTCTTTATTTCTATATGAGGATGAATAATGGAAGCGTAGAGTTCTTTTGGTACGTGTATGGGAATAACATCGAGTGGTTCCGTACTTCTTACAAGTGTAAATCCTCCATAAATTGCAGGGGCCACATTATCTGCATGAGCAACACCGCTGGCCAGTTTTTCACCTGCCATTGCAAATTGCACTAATTGGTGCAGGGAAAAAGGTGCGTTCAATAAATAATTCATCCCCCAAACTGCCCCGGCTGCACTGGCGGCACTGCTCCCTATTCCACTTCCGGCTTTGATCTTTTTATAGATCTCAATTTCAAAACCTCCTTTGTATTCCGAGGCTTCCATAAAAGCCAGGCCTGCCACCCCGGCCACATTTTTATGGATCTCTTTGGGTAGATTAAGACCGCTGATTTTAGTAATAGTAAGTCCGGGAGTGGGCACTTTTTTAATAACCATTTCATCTCCAATGGCGGAAAGGGCAAGTCCAAGGACGTCAAAACCACATGAAATGTTGGCTATTGTGGCCGGACAAAATATTTTAATACTGTCTTTGTTCATAAGTGACAGGTTTCAAATCTAAAGCTAAAAGAAATTTTATGATGATGGCTATAACTACGTTTATTAATACGTTCCTATTCTTATTATATCGGCAAAAATTCCCGATGCAGTAACGTCTGCTCCCGCACCTGCACCTTTAATGATCAAAGGTTGTTCAGGATACCGCTTTGTATAAAAAAGCACAATATTATCGCTTCCCGCTAAGGAATAAAAGTCGTGCCCCTCCGGGATCTGTTCCAGGCCAACACTGGCTTTTCCCTTATCCAGAGATGCTAC
Source organism: uncultured Flavobacteriaceae bacterium (assembly GCA_963844995.1). Classification (GTDB taxonomy): domain Bacteria; phylum Bacteroidota; class Bacteroidia; order Flavobacteriales; family Flavobacteriaceae; genus Muriicola. The sequence goes on from CAWJQE010000018.1 coordinate 20,461, forward strand.
AAATTTAAGTTTACAATTCACTTTTTTCGCCTCTGCTACCAACTCCTGAAAGTTGCTTTCATATTTTTTCAGCGCCTTAAAGAAGTCTTCATTGCTATTGGTATTTAATGCCTCTGCAGGCAGAAAGGACCTGTTCTCAATATCAGCAAGATCTAGCGTATATCCACTTTCCCTGGCCAGGATCAGTATTTTACGCATAACATCAATACCGCTCAGATCTATCTTTGGATCTGGCTCTGTATAGCCTTCTTCTTGTGCCCTTTTTACTACATCATAAAAAGTTGTGGTCTCGTTAAAATTATTAAAGACGTAGTTGAGACTTCCCGATAGTACAGCCTTGATCTTAATGATCTCATCTCCTGATGCTATTAGGTGTTTTAAAGTATCTATGATAGGCAGGCCTGCACCTACATTAGTTTCAAACAAGAAAGGGGCCTCGTATTCCTTTGCTAGTTCTTTGAGTTGCAGATAATGCTCATACCCGGAGGAACAAGCAATTTTATTGCAGGTTACCACAGCTATGCTCTGTTTAAGAAAGCTGCTATAACTAAAAGCAACCTTTTCACTGGCAGTATTATCTACCAATATGCTATTTCTTGCATTCAACTCCAGAATAGTATTGTAGAATTCAGTGGCGTCAGCCTTTGAACCCGTGGCTAGTAATTCTGACCATTTTTGTAATGGTATTCCCTGTTCATCGAAATACATGGTGCGGGAATTAGAGATTCCTATAACCCTGACATTCAAACGTAAGTGTTCTCTTAAATACTTTTTTTGTTGTTTTAATTGACCCAACAGCTTTGAGCCCACATTACCTACTCCCAGTATAAATAGATTCAATTGTTTTGTTTGTTCCTCAAAAAAGGCCTCATGAAGCGTATTCAACGCTTTTTTTACATCCTCTTTCCTGATCACTGCCGATATGTTCCTCTCTGAGGCACCTTGTGCAATAGCGCGGATATTTACATTGTTCCTCCCAAGCGTACTAAACATTTTGCCGCTTAGTCCCTGATGATTTTTCATTTGATCGCCTACCAGGGCAATGATGGCTAATTCTTTCTCAACCAGGATAGGTTTTATCTTTTCCATGGCCATCTCATAAGCAAAAGCCTTATTCACATGACTCACAGCTTTTTCTGCATCCTCATCTGCGATACCTATACAGATAGAGTGTTCAGACGATGCCTGGGTAATCAGAACAACGCTGATCTCGGCTTGAGAAAGTACTTCAAAAAATCGTTTGGAAATACCCGGAATACCAATCATGCCGGGACCTTCTAGAGAGAGTAGTGTAATATCCGGAATATTTGTTATTCCCCTTACTGTCTTTCCTTCTTCGGGGGCTTTAGCCGTTATCAAAGTGCCGGGCGCATCTGGTTCAAAAGTGTTCTTTATAACCAAGGGCAAACCTTTAGCCAGCACAGGCTGAATAGTTGGAGGATACAACACCTTAGCACCAAAATGAGATAATTCCATCGCTTCTTCATAGGAGATATGCGGGATGGCTTTTGCTTGTTTTACAATTTTAGGATTAGCCGTATACATGCCACTAACATCCGTCCAAATTTGTAGTTCTTTTGCGTCCAGGACAGCAGCTATGATAGCTGCAGTATAGTCTGAACCTCCACGCCCCAGGGTGGTTACATTTCCGTCCTTGGTGGCGGCGATAAATCCTGGCATTACTATAATGTGGGACGGTTCCTTTGAGAAGAACTTTATACACCGTTTGCCACTTTCTTCAAAGTCTACTACTGCCTTCCCATGTGTATTATCTGTAACCAGTAATTCCCTGCTATCTTTAAAAATAGCCTTATGGCCAACTTCTTTAAAGTATTCACTAATAATGTAGGCGGATAATAGCTCGCCGAAACTCACGATCTTATCTGATAATTTGGGCGTTATTTCCCCAATATAGTAAGCCCCTTCAAGGAGTGTTTCCAATACATTCAGCTCACTTTTTACCTTGCTCAGCACCTTACTCTGAGCCTGCATTGGCAGTAATTCTTTTATTATGCCGAGGTGCCGGGACTCAACTTTTTTTAAGATCTCTTTGTAGGAAATGTTTTGTTCTGCCGCTGTTCTCGCGGCGTTTAGTAATAAATCAGTTACACCACCCAGAGCAGACACCACAACAATCAACTTTTTAGCCTTGGTATTGGCGATGATATTTTGTACTTGTTGGATGCTAGCTGCCGTAGCTACGGAGGAACCACCAAATTTTAAAACTTTCATGATAATTAAAAATTAAAGAAAAGAAAAGAAAAGTGTAAAGCGGAGTAAAAATACAGATTACCCCCATGGGGTTGTGGTAAGAATGACTGTTCCAAAATAAAACGGATTTTTCATTCGAGAATGGTAGTTAGCAGCTATCATAAACACCTTTATAAGAGGTCAAATGTAGTATTTTTAGATACCCAACCCAACATTAATAGGATTTTTTGAGGACTCGCGGATTTTTTCACCTTATTTTTAGGAATTCAATAGCCAACATACAAGGAAAAAGAACTTCACATAAATCTGGTTATATAGCGAAAGTGGACGTACCATGAAAACAGAATAACTTTTAATATGAACATACTCTCCGGCGAACAAGTTAGAAAAGCTGATCAATACACCATTCAAAGTCAGGGAATAACCAGTGATGAACTTATGGAAAGGGCTGGGACAAGCTTATTTAATTGGCTTCATCAACAATTACAGGGAGCCCCTGTAACTATACACCTCTTTTGTGGTATTGGAAATAACGGAGGAGATGGTCTGGTTGTTGCGAGGCATCTTGTAGAACACGGGTATTCTGTGGAGGTCCATATCGTAAATTATAGTGATAAGAGATCCCCCGATTTTTTGACTAACCTTGACCGATTAAAGGACCGGAAGATCTGGCCTCAGGTCCTTTCTGAGAATGATGTTTTACCGATTGTTTCAAAAGAAGATGTAATTGTAGATGCCATTTTTGGCACCGGACTCAATAGAGTTCCGGATGAATGGGTTATAAAACTAATAGCGCATTTAAATGCTTCTGGGGCATTCATTCTGGCGGTAGATATACCATCAGGCTTGTTTACGGATAAGCCCATTGAGAACGCTCTGGGAATTATCCGGGCCGAGGTGGTCTTATCATTTCAGTTTCCCAAACTTGTATTTTTCTTACCAGAATCTGGTCAATTTTGCAAACATTGGTTTGTTCTTGATATTGGTCTTGATGCAGAGTTTGTGCAGACCTTACCCATTGGTTATGAACTTATTCAACAAAAAAAGATCAAGTCTTTAATCAAACCCAGGACAAAATTTACGCATAAGGGCACCTACGGACATACATTGATCATTGGCGGTTCTTTCGGTAAGATTGGTGCCGTGCAACTTGCAGCTAAGGCTTGTTTAAGAGCTGGTAGTGGGCTGGTTTCGGCATATGTTCCGGGTTGTGGGTATATCCCGCTCCAAAGTGCGTTACCAGAGGTGATGGTTGTTACAGATAATGATCAGGAACAACTTTCTCAAATAAAGATTGGATTTAAACCAACTGTGGTAGCCTTTGGAATTGGAACGGGTACTTCGGATACCACTATTAGGGCTTTCGAGCTGTTCTTAAAAGAAAATTTAGCGCCGCTTGTTATCGACGCCGATGGATTAAATATTCTTTCCAAAAAGAAATCACTTTTAGGAATCTTGCCTCCTAAAACAGTATTAACTCCGCACCCTAAGGAGCTAGAGCGCCTGTTGGGAGCTTGGAAGAATGATTTTGAAAAGTTGGAAAAGGTGAAAAAGTTTTCTGCTACCTATGATGTCATTGTAGTGATCAAAGGAGCGCATTCCATAACTGTGTATAAGGACCAGGGATATGTAAATGATTCCGGCAATCCCGGAATGGCCACTGCGGGTAGTGGAGATGCACTTACCGGGGTTATTTCAGGGCTTATTGCACAAGGCTATCAGCCATTAGAGGCAGCCATCATGGGAGTATATTTACACGGCAGGGCAGGAGATATAGCGATACAAGGCAGCAGTATGGAGGCCCTAATAGCAAGTGATATAATTGATTGTTTTGGAATGTCTTTCGGCGAGTTATTCTTGCCTGAAAAAGAAATAGAAGGAAGTGCTGGTAAGGTAGAACCTATTTCTTAGCTACGCGTCTTTTGACCCAGGTAAGCGCATTGTTGTAATCGATAAAGAATTTCATGGGTTTTTTATAGAACATTTTTTCAATGGCGAAGTTATGCATGTCCATTTCCTTGACTGAAACAATAGCATATGCTTTAAGATTTTCTAGTTCGCGGACATAATTATAGATGGTAGGATCTATAGCATATGAATTTTTCCTCAAACTGATAAAACCGAATGGGCGATCTCTGAAATGTATTTCCGAAATTCCGATCAATTGATATACTCTCTCCAACGTTACGGTGCATCCTTCATTATAAACAGCTACCATATAATTGTCAAAAACTTGTATGCTACCTATTTCTAAGACATACTCCTTTATTACAACCGCTTTTTTGATCGGTCTTACCTTCATCCCCATGTAGTTTTGTAGTGTTCAAAACGAAAGTAGGTGGTAGGCAAGCCGATTTAAAAAATATTAGATTAAAAGCGGAAATATCGTATTAAAAACATATTAGGAATGAGAATCACACTTTTTGAGAATTAACAAAAAAAAGAGTGTCAGTTTTAGTGACACCCTTTACACCTTTATTTCCTACAAGACTATGCCTTAGAAGATTTCTTTGCCTTTTTAATTTCGATGGTTAAAAATTCTTTTTTCCCATCATAATCCATAAAGATACTATCTCCTTCTGCTAATTTGGAATTCACTATCTCCTCAGCAAGGGCATCTTCTATATATTTCTGAATAGCTCTTTTTAAAGGTCTTGCTCCATACTGTTTGTCAAATCCTTTTTCGGCGATATAATCTTTGGCCTTATCTGTAAGGTTCATGTCATAGCCAATTTCCTTGATTCTTGCAAAAAGCTTGGCTAATTCAATATCTATGATCTTGTGAATGTGCTCTCTTTCTAATGGATTAAAGACAATTACATCGTCTATCCTATTTAAAAATTCTGGTGCAAATGCCTTTTTAAGAGCATTTTCTATCACGCTTTTTTGATGAGAACCTTCCTGGGATTTTTTGGCAGCTGTGCCAAATCCAACTCCTTGCCCAAAATCCTTCAATTGTCGGGCTCCAATATTGGAGGTCATTATAATGATGGTATTTCTAAAGTCGATCTTTCTTCCTAAACTATCGGTAAGGTATCCATCATCTAGGACCTGCAGCAACATGTTAAAGACATCAGGATGTGCTTTTTCCACTTCATCCAGCAGGATAACAGAATATGGCTTGCGTCTTACTTTTTCTGTAAGCTGACCTCCTTCTTCGTAACCTACATATCCCGGAGGTGCACCAACTAGTCTTGAAATAGCGAATTTTTCCATGTATTCGCTCATATCTATTCTGATAAGTGCATCTTCAGAATCGAATAGCTCTTTGGCCAATACCTTAGCCAATTGAGTTTTACCAACCCCGGTTTGTCCGAGGAATATAAAGGAACCAATTGGTTTGTTGGGGTCCTTAAGTCCGGCTCTGTTACGTTGAATGGCCTTGGCCACTTTGGCAACTGCTTCATCTTGCCCTATTACGTTCCCTTTGATAAGAGTAGGTAATTCGGCCAGTTTATTGCTTTCCGTTTGTGCTATCTTATTGACAGGAATACCACTCATCATAGACACCACATCGGCTACATTGTCTTCCGATACGGTTTCCCTGTGAAGTTTACTGTCTTCCTCCCATTTTTCCTGAGCAATAGCCAGATCTTTTTCTAGTCGTTTTTCATCATCCCTCAGTTTAGCGGCTTCTTCGTAGCGTTGTTTTTTGACAACGGTATTCTTAAGCTCCCTAACATCATCTAATTGCTTTTCTAATTCCAGGATCTGTTTTGGAACATCCATGTTCACAATATGTACACGAGACCCTGACTCATCCAGGGCATCTATAGCTTTGTCTGGCAGAAAACGATCTGTCATATATCTATTGGTAAGCTTTACACAGGCCAATATAGCTTCGTCCGTATAGATCACATTGTGGTGATCCTCGTATTTGCTCTTTATATTCCGTAATATCTCTATGGTCTCTTCCACAGTAGTAGGTTCAACCATTACTTTTTGAAACCTACGTTCCAGGGCACCATCTTTTTCGATATACTGTCTGTATTCGTCCAGGGTAGTGGCACCTATACATTGAATTTCACCTCTTGCCAGGGCAGGTTTAAACATATTAGATGCATCAAGACTACCGGTAGCCCCTCCTGCACCAACTATTGTATGGATCTCATCAATAAATAAGATCACATCATCATTCTTTTCAAGTTCATTCATCACCGCCTTCATCCGTTCTTCAAATTGGCCACGGTATTTTGTGCCTGCAACCAAAGAAGCAAGATCCAGAGTAACTACTCTTTTATTGTAAAGGATACGTGATACTTTTTTATTGATTATCCTAAGGGCTAGTCCCTCGGCAATAGCACTTTTCCCAACGCCAGGTTCTCCAATAAGGAGTGGGTTGTTCTTTTTTCTACGACTCAGTATCTGCGAAACTCTTTCTATTTCTTTTTCTCTTCCTACAACCGGATCTAATTTGTTCTGTTCCGCCATTTGCGTAAGATCACGACCAAAATTATCGAGTACGGGCGTCTTAGACTTTTTACTTCCTTTCTGTGCCGATGTTGATCCATAAGAAGCTTCTTTTCCTTCTGCGGGTTCATCAGAATCACTAGGGAAAGATTCTGCAGTAGGAGAATCAATATAATCATCATCGCTGGTGATCATAGATTTGAACTGTTCCTTAACCCCATCGTAATCTACTTTTAACTTGTGAAGCAGCTTGGTAGTAGGATCATTTTCGTTGCGCAGGATGCAAAGCAAAAGATGAGCAGTATTTATAGAGGAACTCTGAAACAGTTTTGCCTCCAAAAATGTTGTTTTTAATGCTCGCTCAGCTTGTCTTGTGAGATGCAGGTTCTTTTTATCCTTTTGAGAACTCCCCGGATTTGGATTGGCCGGACTCAAAATTTCCACCTTACGTCTAAGATGATCGAGGTCTACGTCCAAAGCATCGAGAATACTAATTGCTTTGCCATTTCCATCGCGAAGCAATCCTAACATAAGGTGCTCAGTACCAATGAAATCGTGGCCTAGCCTTAATGCTTCCTCCTTGCTGTAGGCAATTACGTCTTTTACTCTTGGTGAAAAATTATCGTCCATATAGTTTCCTTATATAACTTTAAAATTACTAAAACTTACTATAAGAACGGCAAATACCGTACCTATATTAGTTTAACATGGCCTAAATGACGAAAAAATGCGCGATTTACAAAAAAATTAACACCCTAATTATCAACTAAATCACCCTCTTGTCATGTTAATAAATTCTTCAATAAAGTCCGTGTTTTGTTCTACCTAACCTATCATTTTGCGTATATTGCCACGATGTTTTAACCACTCAAAAACAATAGGATTTTTTTATGGCGGAAGGAGAAAAGTTAATCCCGATCAACATTGATGATGAGATGAAATCTGCCTACATTGATTATTCAATGTCGGTCATAGTGTCACGAGCCTTACCTGATGTCAGGGACGGTTTAAAACCTGTGCATAGGAGAGTACTTTATGGGATGCATGAGTTAGGCGTAAGGTCGGGTAGTTCACATAAAAAATCGGCCCGTATTGTGGGGGAAGTTCTTGGAAAGTATCACCCACATGGAGATACATCGGTCTATGATTCTATGGTGAGGATGGCTCAGGAATGGAGTCTGCGCTACATGCTAGTAGACGGACAGGGAAATTTTGGTTCCATAGACGGTGATAGTCCGGCGGCCATGCGTTATACGGAGGCCCGTATGCGTAAGATCGCTGATGAAATGCTCACCGATATTGATAAGGAAACGGTAGACCATCAATTAAATTTTGATGATTCTTTACAAGAGCCTACGGTTCTTCCCGCGAGGATACCCAATTTGCTGATAAACGGAGCTTCGGGTATAGCAGTTGGTATGGCCACCAATATGCCTCCGCACAACCTTACTGAAGTTGTAGATGGTACCATAGCCTATATTGACAATAATGATATTGAGATCGATGAATTAATAACGCACATCAAAGCACCCGATTTTCCAACAGGGGGGATCATTTATGGCTATGATGGTGTCAAAGAGGCATTTCATACTGGCAGAGGACGAATTGTCATGCGCGCCAAATCTTCCTTTGAGGAAGTACAGGGAAGGGAATGTATAATTGTTACAGAAATACCCTATCAGGTGAATAAGGCCGATATGATCAAGAAGACGGCAGACCTGGTCAATGATAAAAAGATAGAAGGGATTAGTAATATACGAGATGAGAGCGACCGGAACGGGATGCGTATTGTCTACATTCTGAAGCGAGATGCTATTCCTAATATAGTTTTAAACACTCTTTTTAAATATACTGCACTTCAGTCTTCCTTTAGTGTAAACAATATCGCCCTTGTTAAAGGGAGACCACAATTGTTGAACGTAAAGGAGATGATCGGGTATTTTGTGGAACACCGCCATGAGGTAGTTGTTAGAAGAACCAAATACGATCTCAAAAAAGCCGAGGACAGAGCTCATATCCTGGAAGGACTTATTATTGCTTCAGACAATATAGATGAAGTAATAAAAATCATCAGGGCTTCTTCTAATGCGGATGAAGCGAGAGAGAATTTGATGGAGCGGTTTAAACTGACAGAAATTCAGGCGAAGGCAATCGTTGAAATGAGGCTAAGGCAACTTACCGGCCTTGAACAGGATAAATTACGCTCAGAATACGAGGATGTCCTGAATACGATTGAAGACTTAAAAGATATCCTGGCCAATGAGGACAGGAGAATGCAGATCATCAAAGATGAACTTCTTGAGGTAAAAGAAAAATTTGGAGATGAAAGACGTTCGGAGATCAATTTTGCCGGAGGTGATCTGAGCATTGAAGATATGATCCCGGATGAGCAGGTAGTGATCACTATTTCGCATGCAGGCTATATTAAAAGAACTCCGCTTTCTGAATATAAAACTCAACATAGAGGGGGTGTGGGTCAAAAGGCCTCATCCACTAGAAATGAGGATTTCCTTGAACACTTATTCGTAGGGACCAACCATCAGTATATGTTGTTCTTTACACAAAATGGTCAATGTTTTTGGATGCGGGTGTATGAGATTCCAGAAGGAAGCAGAACATCTAAAGGAAGGGCCATACAAAACCTTATCAATATAGAATCTACAGACAAGGTAAAAGCATTTATTTGTACGCAGGATCTTAAAGATGAGGACTATGTGAATAGTCATTACGTGATCATGGCAACTAAGAAGGGTACGGTAAAAAAGACCTCTTTAGAACAGTATTCACGCCCAAGACAAAATGGAATTATAGCCATCAATATTCGTGAAGATGATGAATTGCTAGAAGCAAAACTAACCACCGGTACCAGTCAGATCTTCCTTGGATTAAAATCGGGTAAAGCAATACGTTTTGAGGAAAGCAAGACCAGACCTATGGGAAGAAGTGCTTCCGGAGTACGCGGAATACGACTGGCAAATGATGAGGATGAAGTGATCGGTATGATTTCTGTTCATAATTTCGATGATGAGATCCTGGTAGTTTCAGAAAATGGATATGGTAAACGCTCCAGTATAGAAGATTACAGGATCACCAACCGAGGTGGAAAAGGTGTTAAAACGATTTCCATCACAGAGAAGACAGGTGGCCTGGTGGCCATTAAGAATGTTTCGGATTCGGACGATCTTATGATCATCAACAAATCTGGCATCGCGATCCGCATGAGTGTAGATGATCTAAGGACCATGGGTAGAGCTACACAAGGGGTAAAGCTCATCAATTTAAAAGATTCAGATTCCATTGCTGCTGTAGCGAAAGTAATGAAGGATGAGGATAATCTGGAAGAAGTGGAACTTCGTGATATTGAAGTGAAAACAGAAGATGGCACGGCTCTTGATACCAATGCAACGGATACCGAAGAATAATTAATAAACACTAATACAAATACTTAAGACAATGAGAACTAAACTATTAATTTTAATGGCCATGACGTTTAGCATGGTTGCTTTTTCTCAGAAGAATGAACTAAAGGATGCTGAAAAAGCGTTGAAAAATGGAGATGCCACAAGTGCCAAGGCAAGTTTAGAAGCTGCTTCAGGTATGATCAGTGGGGCAGACGAACGTATGCAGGCTCAATACTACTTTGTGCGTGGGCAGGTGTATTCAGATCTGGCCAAAAAAGGGAATGCAGGTGCTTTTGATGAAGCCGTGAAATCTTACAAAGAGGTTGTAAGTATTGAAGAGAAGAGCGGTAAACAAAAGTATAGTTCTGAAAGTAATCAAATGTTGATTGGATTAACCTCAGATCTTATCAATGCTGCTGTAGAGGATAATAACAACAAGAAATTCAAGGAAGGTGCAGACAAATTGTATATGGCCTATAAGTTAAGTCCACTAGATACTATTTATCTGTATTATGCGGCCAGTAGTGCTGTTAATGGCAGCCATTATGAACAAGCACTTGGATACTATGAAGAGTTAAAGGAACTTAATTATGACGGTAGCACCTTATCTTACAAAGCTACGAATGTAGAAACCGGTGAGGTTGAAGAAATGAATGATAAGATTCAAATGGATCTTATGGTAAAATCTGGGACCTATAAAGATCCTGTGCAGGAGAGGACTCCTTCAAAAAGTGCAGAGATCATTAAGAATATCGCTTTGATATACACACAACTAGGTCAGGATGACAAAGCACTTCAAGCATATAAGGATGCAAGGGCCAATAACCCGGATGATGTGAATTTGCTATTGAATGAAGCCAATCTTTACTACAAAATGGGTGATAAAGATACCTTTAAGACCCTTATGGCTCAGGCCTCTGATATGGCTCCGGATAATCCTGATCTACAGTACAACATTGGGGTGATCAATATGGAACAGGGAAATTTAGAAGAAGCAAGAACAGCCTATAAAAGAGCTATAGAAATTAATCCAGGGTATGTGAATGCTCAATTAAACCTGTCTACCACCTATGTCAATGAGGGAAATGGGTTAATAGACGAGATGAATAGTCTGGGTAATTCCAGGGCTGACATTGCCCGATATGAAGAGCTCAAAAAGCAAAAAGATGAATTATTCAGGGAAGGCGCACTTGTTTTGGAGGATGCTTTAAAAGTGAATCCGGATAACCAGGGTCTATTATCTCAGTTAAAGAACATCTACGGTGCTTTAGGAGATAATGAGAACTTTATGAGGATCAAAAAACTCCTGGGAGAATAATACGTTCCCGCTAAAAAATACCAACCCGGTCCATTTGGATCGGGTTTTTTTATAGGATCTTTTTTATAACCCTAAGGTGATGGGTGTAGGATCCTTTTTCTACATTGAAGATGCCGGTTTGGTCTAGTCTGTCTATTCTGACAGATCCATATGCGTGGATCACATGGTTATTTTGCATAATGATACCTACATGGATAATTGCCCCTTCTTCATTGTCAAAAAAGGCAAGATCGCCAGGAGTGCTCTCTTCAACAAAACTCAACACTTCTCCTTCATTTGCCTGGTCCTTAGCATCTCTTGGTAAGGTATATCCGTTTATTTTATAAGCCATTTGTACAAGTCCGGAACAGTCTATTCCAAATGGCGACTTTCCTCCCCATTGATAAGGTGCATTCAGGTATTGCAAAGCCGCAGGTACCAACTGATCTTTATCCAGGGTACCGCTCACCAGCTCCCCTTCAAATGTATGATCGAGGACCTTGGCGTTTTGAACAACAGACCCTAAAAGCACCGGGATTAATTGGCTATTATGGTGGCTTACAAAGGCAATAAGATCTGATGAATAAGCGGGCGTCTTTACTGCTTTAAGCTCTTTATAGATCTCTTTGGATAGGGGAGTGACCTGGTTTTTCTGGATCCATCCTTCTGTGCCATCAAAGGTTACTCTTATTTTATTCCAGTCTTTTCTATGTTCGGTGATCTTAAAAGTGTCGCCGTAAAGAAGTTGACTTAGCTGCTCACTTGCCTGATCTGTATTGGCCCTGATAGGAATAATACTCAGAGCACTTAGGCCGTAGTGATGCTTGGTCTTTTGCAAGGATCCTTATTTACGTTCCAGAATTAGGGCAGATGCACCACCACCACCATTACAGATAGCTGCAGCACCTAATCTCCCATTATTTTGCTGTAATACACTTAGTAAGGTAATAACAATACGTGCACCGGAACATCCCAAGGGATGACCGAGTGCTACAGCTCCTCCATGTAGATTTACATTAGAATCCTCTAATCCTAATAACTTCATATTGGCAAGACCAACCACTGAAAATGCCTCATTAAATTCAAAGTAGTCGATAGATTTAATATCCAGCCCTACTTTGGCCAGCGCTTTTGGTAACGCTTTAGCAGGTGCAGTTGTAAACCATTTTGGTTCCTGAGCTGCGTCTGCATAGCTCTTAATGGTAGCCAGGGGTGTAAGTTTTAATTCTGCTGCCTTCTCCGCACTCATCAATACCACTGCAGCAGCCCCGTCATTTATAGTAGAGGCATTGGCCGCAGTTACCGTTCCGTCCTTGCTGAAAGCTGGTCGCAGGGATGGGATCTTGTCCATTTTTACATTCTTGTATTCTTCGTCTTCCGCTACAATGATAGGCTCTCCCCGTCTTTGTGGCACTTCTACAGGCACTACTTCATCAGCAAATTTTCCGTCACTCCATGCTTTGGCGGCACGCTGATACGATTGAATAGCAAAGGCATCCTGGTCTTCCCTGCTGAATTTATGTTCAGTAGCACACAGATCGGCACAAACTCCCATAGCATTGTGGTCGTACGCATCTACCAATCCATCTTTTTGCATTCCGTCTTCCAGCGTTGCAGGCCCAAATTTTTGACCATTCCGCATATGCACGTAATGAGGAATTAAACTCATGTTCTCCATGCCTCCCGCGACTACTATAGAAGTATCCCCAAGGGTAATGGATTGTGCCGCTTGCATAATGGCCTTCATCCCGGAGGCGCATACTTTGTTTACGGTTGTACATGGCACCGTATCAGGGATTCCGGCATAGATCGCAGCCTGGCGGGCAGGGGCTTGTCCGGTACCTGCTTGCACCACATTTCCCATGAGTACTTCTTCAACCATCTCCGGAGCGAGGCCTATTTTATCCAGGGCACCTTTAATAGCGATCGCTCCCAATTTGGGCGCAGGCACTCCTGATAAAGATCCTAAAAAACTTCCTATTGGCGTTCTTGCCACCGATACAATTACTACTTCTTTCATTGTTCTTAAAACTTATGTTGCGAAATTAAGAAAATATCGTGCAACGATTAACCAATACCAAAGAAAAGACAGGGTTTGCCATTATATTTTCTATTTTTGAATGAGCAGTAAAACTATATGGAAGATTCTCTGGATAAGGTATACAAAAATCAGTCGCTGATCTATAAGTATATCTTGTATTTTGTAACTATTGGATGTATTGTTTTCTTTTTTCCAAAGGGAGGAAAGTTTAAATACGAATTTCAAAAAGGAAAACCATGGCAGTATGAGAATCTGTATGCTCCATTCGATTTTTCCATTAAAAAGACCTCAGAAGAATTATCGCAGGAGCAAGAGGCTCTTCGGGAAAGGCAGATCCCTTATTTTGCATATGATGCCTCTGTGGCAGATGAGGTTTTTAAAGCTTATGAGGAAACATTTACCACAGTTTTTACTCAAGAAAAATTTTCGAATAGTCAGTTAAGTCGACTTCAGACAATAGGAGATGATATCCTTGAAGAACTTTATAAGAATGGAATAATCCAAGGTAGCCAGGGAGGTAATTCGGCAGAATATCTCTATCTGGTTAAAAATAATGAGGCCCGGAGAATTCTGGTGGAGAACGTTTATTTGATAGGGCAGGTAGACTCCGTAATTCAATCGATATTAAAGTCGCGCAGGGCAGGGCAGTACTACTCCCTTTACCAGGAACTGTTCTTTGATATTGTTAAGCCAAATGTTACATATGACGAAGAATTATCCCAAAAGGAACTAGATGCTGAACTAGCTAAAATAGCCACCACAAGAGGGTCTGTAGATGAGGGAAAACTCATAATTGCAAAAGGTGAAGTTGTAGAAGCAGAGAATTTGCTTATTCTCAATTCATTAAAAGCAGAATTCCAGTCGGAACTATGGACGGCCAATAATCAATATTTTATTCTTTTCGGCTATACCATCCTTGTGGCACTGGTGCTGATGATGTTGTTCCTCTTCCTTAAAAAGTACAGACCGTCTATTTACAGGAATAACGTAAAGGTCACTTTTATTTTCTTCAATATTTTGTTGATGGTATTTCTCACTACGCTTGTAGTGAAGTACAATGAAGCTTATGTCTTTGTGGTTCCGCTCTGCATCTTGCCTTTAATTTTAAAAACATTTTTTGATGCCAGACTAGGCTTGTTTGTCCATGTGCTCACCGTTCTCATTCTGGGTTTTGTGGTGCCCAATAGCTTTGAATATATCTTTCTGCAGATCATTGCAGGTATTGTTACGATCTTAACGGTTTCTGAATTATACAAAAGAGCAAATCTGTTTATTTCCGTGGGCCAGATCACCCTGATCTATATTGTGGGTTATTTCGCGTTTCATATTATCCATGAAGGAAATCTGGACAATATTCATTGGTTCACATTCGGATTCTTCTTACTGAACGGAATGATCACGCTTTTTGCACAGCCCTTGATCTATATCTATGAAAAGCTATTTGGGATGGTCTCGGATGTTTCGCTATTGGAATTGTCTGATACGAATTCTAAACTATTAAAAGAACTGTCTAACAAGGCTCCGGGGACCTTTCATCATTCTCTTCAGGTAGCAAATCTGGCAGAAGCAGCAGCCAATGCGATTGGGGCCAATGCCATGTTGGTGAGGGTAGGCGCATTGTATCATGATATAGGCAAAATGAATAATCCCACCTATTTTACGGAGAATCAGGTTACGAATGTTAATCCTCACGATGATATTGATCCAAAAGAAAGTGCGCGGATAATTATCAATCATGTAATTGAGGGCATAGAAATGGCTCAAAGGAACAATCTTCCGGATCGGGTCATCGATTTTATAAGGACCCATCACGGCACAACAAGAGTGTACTATTTTTATAAAAAGGAATTAGAAATTAACCCGGATACCAAGGAAGAGGATTTTAGGTATCCCGGACCTATCCCTTTTTCCAAGGAAACAGCCATACTAATGATGTCAGATTCTGTGGAGGCAGCCTCCAAAAGTTTGGTAAACCCTTCCTATCTTATCATAGAGGAATTTGTAGAAAAGATTGTCAGCGGTCAAATGAGGGGGAACCAGTTCTTAAACGCCAACATAACGTTTAAAGAAATAGAAATAGTAAAGAAGGTTTTAAAACAAAAACTCACCAATATCTATCATCTGAGAGTAGAGTATCCGGAATAATAGGATTTTCGTTGCTACCCCTTTCGCTTTAAGTTAAAGGCGTCATAAATCACTATGATTTTTATCTGACGGCAGTTATATTTAAAAGAAATAATTTTACCATTTTGAGGTACTATCAGTACTGTATAACTAAAGCGTAATTATGAAAATATACAGCATCTATCAACCAGTTCTATGTTTTTTATTTGTGATATTTTGCGGAGTTGTATATGCCCAAAATTCAGGTCCTGTTCATACAGAGAAGGAGCTGCGTGAGGATGTCACAGGGCAGTTAAAAACTCAAATTACCTTAGTAGATTCATTGGTGGTTTGGCAGGAGCAAATAGTGTTGTATACAGATAAAACAGTATTTGAGCCCCAAGAACATTTGTTTTTTAAGGCCTATGTTCTAACGGGTCCGGAACAACTAAGGGTTAGTGCAAGTGATGTATTGAAGGTTGAGTTACTAAACGAAGCAGGGACATTGGTAGAGAGCCAGTACCACAAAATAATTGATGGCAAAAGTGAGGGTTCCTTACAAATTCCCAGGAAGATAGAAGTTGGCAACTATTATATTAGAACATACACCCGATGGATGTTGAACTATGGACCAGAATCTTTTACCTTAAAAAAGATAGTGGTAGGCGGTGACAAGAACGAAAACAGGTTGAAGCAAAATACTATTGAAGATATCCGGATCTACCCGGAAGGGGGGCAATTGGTGCAAGGATTAACTCAACAAGTAGCTGTATCGTTAAACAATACGAATACCGCCCGTATACCTATTAAAAATGGTAAGGGAAAAGAAGTTACAACGATCAAGAACTATGGAAATAACCTGGGTACTTTTCTAATAGAACCCTTGAAGGGAGAAAGCTATTTTATTGAGCTAGATGAAGATCGTCGTATTCGGTTACCAGATGTACTAGAAACGGGCTATTCTCTGCAGGTAAATAATCTAGAGAATGATAGGGCTATTATTAGGATAGAAACTACCCCCAATTTAAAAGATGAATTGATTTATTTAAAAGGCATAGCGAAGGGCATCACGTATTTTAAAATTAAGGTTGACTTTGAGAATAACAGGGTAGCACAATTAAATATCTCTAAGACCGATCTACCTGCAGGATTGTTAGAACTCCGACTTGAAGATGATTTTGACCAGATTTGGGCAAGTCGGCCAATATATATCGACAAAAAAGAACTTCAGATAGCGGTGGAAAGACAATCTTCTTCAGAGAGTAATGAGATCCTAAAATTTAGAGTTACGGATAAAGAAGGAAGGCCTGTTCAAACGGAATTATCTATTGGCCTCAGCAGTCTAAATAGTATAGATAGCGATCCCAACATCAATTACGATAGATCTTTAAGGGATGGAGCCAAAAGAAATGTAAAATTTATAAATGATTTGAAGGCCCTTACAGGCCAGACTGCCGAGGGTTTACTACAGAGCAACTTTACACCAATTCAGGGGCAGATTTTGTATAATTTTCAGGACGGTCTGGAGTTTTATGGACAAGCTTATAATTTAAACAACTCTTTGCTTATCAACACAAAGGTTCAAATCCTAATTACTACACCGAATGATGTATTTGCAAAGGAAACGGTAACTAATTCCGACGGTTTATTCAAATTGACCGGGTTACAAATTACCGGGGAGGCAAATATGGTCTTCAGGACCGTTGGTGAAGACACAAAAACGAAACTTGTTAAGGTTGTTCCCTATGAATTTGAAATACCACCCCTCAATTCAGAAGAAAAAGCATTGAGCAGGGATACCGAAAATTTAAAGAAATCGAAACAGGTATTGCCAAAAAAACCTATGGTGGAATTTAGCCCTACTGAAGAGACTGACGGGTTGATTGTGTTAGATGAAATAACACTAGTGGCGACTAGGTCCTTTCAAAAGACAAAGCCTACGCGTTATGATCTAAAAGCAACCAGGGTAATTTACCAGAATAAGGAGAAACCTAAAACCATACCGCAATTGTTTTTAAATATCCCTGGCGTACAAGTAGTAGGATTAGGCACCTTAGATCCATCGATTTCTATTCCAAGGGCAGCGGGTTTAGGTCCTCTCTTATGGGTCATTGACGGATTTCCCTTAGTTCAATCTACCAATCTAAGAGATATCATTAATTTATTAAGTTATTCGGATGTGGAACATATTGAGATTCTGATTGGAGCCGAAGCCTCTATTTATGGTTCCAGGGCCGCCGGCGGTGTCATTCAAATTTTTACGAGATCCGGATCGGAAGAAGAGTACTTTTCCAGGAAAGATGCGCAGGTTATTTATCAGGGGTTTCATGAATCTATTAGTTTTGATACCTACCTGGAAAATAATTCACAGAAGAGAAAAAACTTGGAGGATTCCAATACAACTTTATATTGGAATCCTGATCTTCAGACCGATGAAAATGGGGAGGCTATTATAAGGCTATCCACACCTTTAAATGACGATCTAATTAGGATAGAGGCAAATACGATTACTAAAAATGGGGAGAGGGGTAGCTTAATGACTTTTTTTAATTAAAAACTAACTAAAATTGTTGCGTTATAATCTTTGAAAAGGTATTTTTGCAGCCGCTCTTATGAAATCATGATATACCCTAACGGGAATAAAAAAAGAGCAGTTTATTTGAAATATAGGAGAGGTGCCTGAGTGGCCGAAAGGAGCGGTTTGCTAAATCGTCGTACCCTAACAAGGGTACCCAGGGTTCGAATCCCTGTCTCTCCGCCAGAGTCTGTGTGAGAAGACAGAAAATTGATAACTAGTTCGGGGTGTACCACGCTAAAGACGTGGCAGGTCTCGCCCGGAAGTTGAGATTAATTATGTGGCCTGCTTTAGGAGCAGGAGGTCGTCACGCTGAGGCGTGACCACCCCGGAAAGAAGAATGACAGTCTATATTTTATATAGCGACACAAGTTCACGATATTATGTAGGTCAGACTACAGATATCATTAAAAGATTGGAAAGACACAACCTTGGAAAAGTACCTTCAACAAAAAGTGCTGTTCCCTGGAAGTTAGTTTTGCAACTGAATGTTGAAAATAGATCAGATGCTTTAATTTTAGAGCGGAAGATTAAAAAACGAGGAGCAAAACGATTTATAGATGACCATTTCGGGGTGTACCACGCTAAAGACGTGGCAGGTCTCGCCCGGAAGTTGAGATTAATTATGTGGCCTGCTTTAGGAGCAGGAGGTCGTCACGCCTCGGCGTGACCACCCCGGAAACAAGAATGACAGTCTATATTTTATATAGCGACACAAGTTCACGGTATTATGTAGGTCAGACTACAGATATCATTAAAAGATTGGAAAGACACAACCTTGGAAAAGTACCTTCAACAAAAAGTGCTGTTCCCTGGAAGTTAGTTTTGCAACTGAATGTTGAAAATAGATCAGATGCTTTAATTTTAGAGCGGAAGATTAAAAAACGAGGAGCAAAACGATTTATAGATGACCATTTCGGGGTGTAGCGTAGCCCGGTTATCGCGCCGCGTTTGGGACGCGGAGGTCGCAGGTTCGAATCCTGCCACCCCGACCAACAAAAGCCAGACAGAAATGTCTGGCTTTTTTATTTTGAGGCATGAGGAGCTTGCTCCATCATGCAAGCCAAATAAAAAACCAACAAAGCGAAGCTTTGTATGGCTTTTGTTGAGCAACTTACCCACCACAGGCTCACGCCGCAGGCGTAATCCTGTTTTAAGCATGTTTCGCACGCTTCTTGAGCTTTATTACAAGATTATACGACTTACGAATACGGAAGCTGATCTATCCTGAGACTTCAGGCGACCTCACTTTCCGATATAAGGCCACATCCAGACAAACAAACCAGCTTATAAATAATATGAATGTAAACTTTTGTATGACTGGAAGCGATCTGATCAATAAACGGGACTCATAAATATAGTAATTGATAATAAAGACTAAAAGACAAAGTACTCCCAACAGGAAAAGGTTTTTATAGCCCACTTTAAAAAGTTCGATTGAACAGCTTATAAGGGCAATTACGGCAAAAAAACCTGCTACGTATACTACCTTATCATGGTTGGCCAAAGCCAAAAAAACAATGGTGATCAGTGATAACAGCCCTGATATTTGCATAATGCTTAGATTGGTACTTTTATGCTCGAATAATCTGGGCAAATAAAACCACAACCAAAATAAACCTGTGCATAGCAAAACCAAGGCGATGATCGCATAAGATCGCGCCGAATTAATCTCACCATTGATCGCATAAACATCCAACAGATCACACAGATAATTATTCCAAAAACTAAAGCCATCCTGATCGAGCAATACCCAGGAACCACCCGGATAATTCACGGCGGCTATAATATAGAGAAGTATAAACGATCCCATAGCGCCCAAAGGCAGCAATAACATATTTGGGTTTGTATTTTTTGAGTATACAACCATTCTTTATTATTTCTATTTTTTAATCCCGTTGCGGAGGAAATGATTTAAGTTGAGGATATAAAAGGCTGATCGTAAGCTCTTTTACCCGTAGCCTTATACATAGCATTGGCCACTGCCGCAAAGACCGGAGGAAAAGTGGGTTCACCAAGGCCCGTTGGATCTATGTTATTTTCAACAAAGTGCACATCTATATTTTTTGGAGCTTCGCTCATCCGTATCAAACGATATCGGTCAAAATTATTTTTTTGCGGAACTCCGGCTTCAAAGGTCAATTCCCCAAAAAGGGCATTGCCTATTCCATCTACAATTCCCCCTTCACAGAGATTGGTAGCGGCATCAGGGTTTATCACTATACCACAATCAATTGCGCAGCAAACATTGTCAATAACGGGTTTGTTGTCTTCCCATCGCATATCCACTACCTGTGCTGCGTAAGAGTTATGACAGTAATAGGCGGCCACCCCTCTTTTCAGACCGTCATCTCCCTTGCCCCAATCAGATTTTTCTCTGACCAGTTTTAATACTCCTGCATACCTATCGGCTTCATAATCATTGTTCTCACCTACAGGATTATTTTGGGCGTTCTCCAACAATTCTATTCTGAAATTGATGGGATCTTTTCCTGCTTCCTCGGCCACTTCATCCAGAAATGACTGTTCAGCGCTGGCCATAAAATTGGAACGCGGAGCCCTGAATGATCCTATAGTGATATTGGATTCGATAGTCCAGCTTTCAGCAAGGTAGTTATCAACAGCTCCGGCAGGAAACCGGTTGGCATACAGCGGACTCTCCGGAATGCCTCCTGCATTCACGTGAAATGCGATCAAATTATTATCTGAATCGAGACCAGCCCTGTAAGTGGCCTGATATGCGGGTCTGTAGATACCCCCGGTCATATCATCTTCCCGGGTATAGACCAATTTAACCGGGGCATTCATTTTTTGTGAAATAAGGGCAGCCTCTACAGCCCAGTGGGCATAGGAACGGCGGCCATAACCTCCCCCCAGACGGGTCATCTGGATATCTATTTTTTCAACCGGCAAGCCCAATCGGGCTGCAAGCGTATGTTCTGTCAACTCTGCTTTCTGCAGCGGCCCGGAAAGCCTAGCACTGTCTTCCTTCACATGGGCGAAAAAATTCATGGGCTCCATACAATTATGGGCAAGGAAAGGTCCGGTATAGGTACGTTCAATTACTTTTACGGCTCTGCGGAACGCAGCTTCAGGATTCCCATCTCTGCGAACCACGGTTGACTTTTTTGAGGCCATTTCTGCCATTTGGACCTTATGATCTGTAGTGTTTTCTAATCCTGCCGGAATAGGCAGAGTATATTGAGACCTGCCGTAAGGCACCCTTTCCTCTGTATAGGATTCAAATGGTTCCCAGCTAACAGACAAGGCCTTTTTAGCATTCATTACCTCCCAGGTAGAATTCCCCACTATCGCCACAACCTCCAGGAAGGTACAGGTGTCAAAATGTTGCCGAACATAATCATCTTCCAGTACCTTGATGGTAAATATATCTTGAAGTCCGGGCATGTTCCTGGCAGTTGAATCATCAACCGATTTTAATTTCATCCCAAATGCTGGTGGATGAATGATCATGGCCGTAAGCATCCCTTCCTCATAGGTATCTGCACCGAAAAGAGGTTTCCCCGTCACAATCTTTAAACCATCCACATTTTTTTTGGAAGTGCCAATGATCTTAAAGTCTTTCAGCTCTTTAAGCTGAACTTCTTCAGGGACGGATAGCTGTGCAGCGGCCGCCGCCATTTCCCCGTATCCTGCAGACTTGTTACTATTAGCATGAAATAAGACACCGGCCTCTGTGGTGATCTCATCAACAGGTACTTCCCATTTCGCTGCTGCTGCTTCTTTAAGCATCTGCCGGGCAGAGGCCCCTGCCATCCTCAAACCGGGCCAGCCTTGTCGTATGGCCTGACTTCCCCCTATAAATTGACGGGTATACAATTCAGTGTTCAATGGAGCTTGCTCTACGATGACATTTTCCCAATCCACATCCAGTTCATCGGCTACGATCATGGGCATGGAGGTTTTTACATTCTGTCCGCCTTCCGGGTTGGGAGACATTATGGTGACGAGGCCATTATCGCCTATTTTCAGAAACCCATTGATCTCAAACCATTCTTTTGGCATATCTGCGGAGGCCATTACATCTTTGCCCTGAAACTTACAAGAGTTCAGGAAGCTAAAGCCAAGGATAAGTCCGCCGCCGGCCAAACTGGTGTTTTTGATAAAGGCGCGTCTTCCGATTTTGGTTTGGGTGAGTATCATTTTATAAAATTAAACTAAGGTAAAGGGTGATTGTTAAGAATTGCCCGCAACTTAAAATTACGAAATATTATGCCTTGTTGTTATTGAATTAATTTCCTAAACACAGCCGGCATGGTTTGCTTGTCTATTGATTCCATATCTACCAAATCCAGGGATTTGATCATGTGAAGGGTAGACTCTTTATAGTGTTTAAAATGAGGAGTTTTCAGATGAGATTCGTATGCCTCTTTATTCGCATAGATCTCCAGCAATCTGATTTCAGTTGGCTTCTCATTTTGGAACATTGGGAAGATGCAAATGACCCCCGTTTCTAACCGAACCGACGCTTCCGATTCCTCTTTCAGGATAGCAATGTAGTCATCCACATAATTAGAATCGATCTCGATCTCGGCTATTCTGACCATCAATTCATCCGTTTGAAATGCGGTATTTTTTTCTTTTATTCTATCGCTGCATGAGCCACTAAGAATACCGAATAAAATTACGAGCAACCCTACTTTTAAATGCTTCATTTGCGTTCCTTTTGTGCTAAGTTAAGTCATCAATATGTGATTTTATTGT
Organism: uncultured Flavobacteriaceae bacterium; assembly: GCA_963844995.1. GTDB lineage: Bacteria > Bacteroidota > Bacteroidia > Flavobacteriales > Flavobacteriaceae > Muriicola. Next base: position 43,224 of record CAWJQE010000018.1, read on the forward strand.
TTATGATGACTCAAGACAACCAATTATGCCTTCCTACCGGTACCTCCGGTGGCCATCGCAATAAATTTGAATCGGATGCAATACCTGTAACCCTGGTTTTTCTTTTGAACAATAGCTTCAAATATGACATTGGGAAGCTGAGATACCTTTCATCGTTTTTAAATCCATATCAGGAAGAAATCAAAGGGACCTGGGGTAGCTTGTATGAGTCTGTACATTCACAGGCTTCTTAAAATATTATGATTTCAATACAGGCAAGCCCATTTTCTTCAGGAGGTTCACGAAACGGGGTTCATCTCGTAAAAAGGCAAAAAGAGGATCTACACTTATATAAGGCATATTGCTGTCATGTTCTTCAAATGCTTTTTCGAGCCATTCCAATGACTCCGATTTTTTCTTTGCACGGCAATAAAGTGTTGCTATTTGCCAGGAGGGAAAATAGATCGAATCGCGATGTGCGATCATCATCTCGGCAGTACGTTGCATCGCCAAATTGTAGCCGCCTTCTTCAAAGCCTTGTTGAAGAGATCTCAGCGCCAACTCATTTCCCTTCAAACTGTATATATTTTTGGCGAGTTCATACGATTTTTGAGTATCCCCCAATTCCTGATAGACCGCCCAAAGTGCTGGCAGTCCAATGCCCTGGTCCGGTTCAATTTCAATTAGCTTTAGCAATAATTCAAGGGCTTCATCATATTTACCGGCATTTTTAAGTGCCTGTCCATGAATAGACATGTATAATGTATTAAAAGGATCTAATTCCATAGCAAGTTCACTATGCGGGAGTCCTTTTTCGGGATCGCCCATTATTGCCAGAAAATGAGAGTAATAGGCCTGTGAAAATGCGTAATTAGGGTTTATTTCAATGGCTTTCAAAAACTCTTTTTCCGCTTTTTTCCAATTCCAATCGCCCCAGGTATATTTAGTGGCCATTCCGGCACGAATTTCAACAAGAGAACTATCGAGCATCAGTGCCTTATTTCGCGCAGCATTGACTTTTTCAGCGACATCTTGATAAGGTAAAAATCCATGTTGAACGTAGGCTCCCCATGTTCTGGAAATACCTAAATAAGCAAGGGCATAACTAGAATCAATTTCTTGAGATAATTGAAAATACCGCATTGCCCGTTCAAGGTCTGGTTTTGTGCCTAACTCCCAGTAACCCATACCCCTTAAGTAAGCTTCGTAAGCATCCGGGTCTATAGGCTTAGATTCAGCTAGTAATTTTTCTTCCTGAGGAGTCAGATTTATATGAATTTGCTGAGAGATCTCTTTCGCAATTTTCTTGGAAAGATTGGAAATCTCTCCCTTTTCAATATAGAAATCGTGCACCCATAACTGCTGTTCCTCGGGAAAAGCACTTACCAATTTGACCTGGATACAAATCTCATCTCCATAGCAAGACACAGAAGTTTCAATAGCTGCGTCTATATTAAGTTCGGTGGCTATTTGGGGGATAGATTTTTCTACGCCCCTATAGGCATTGGCTGTTCGCTTGGAGGGGACCCTCAAAGCACTTATTTTTCCCACATCGCCTATCAGGGCATCATGTATACCTGCGACCACATAATCAAGGGAATCATCCCCGGTGAAATTGTCAAATGGCAGAATAAGTAATGATGATATCTCGGTAGGCTCTGTTTTGAAATAATTTCGGATCCAGGGTCCATTTGCAACGAGCAATAATAATAGAATAATATAAGTGTATACGGACCTGCTAAGTTTATGAAACAGGCTTTTCCCATGAAGTTCCTCTATTTTAGCAGCAGTGGGCACTGGCAAGCCCTCATCAACTATAGCATAGGTATTTACCAGATAACCAACATTTTTTAATTTGACCTTGCCTAAAGATTTTGTTTTAACAGCGGTGTCGGCCCTAATAGATTTTTGTATGGATTCAGAAATATAAATCCCGCCCGGGTCTGCGACAGATTGTAATCGGGAAGCAATGTTCACCCCATCACCAAAAATATCTTCGTGATCAAAAGTAATGTCACCAAGATGCAATCCGATTCGAATTTTCTCTTTAATTAGTTGTCGTGCCTGTTTTTGTATTTCGATGGCGCACAAGACCGAATCTATGGCAGTATCAAATTGGACCAGCATACCGTCGCCCATTTCTTTGATAAGATGGCCTTTGAATTGATTAATACTTTTAATATGAAGATCCCGGCTTATTCGAAGCACTTCCAATGCCTTTGCTCATCTGTCCCCATCAAGGCAGTATAACCGACAATGTCGGTAAACATTATTGCGGCTAGTTTTTTTGTAGCAGACATTAGTTTCTTTTACTTCTAGGCGGTCAAATCGTAAATACTGGTTGTAAGAATGCTTGAATTTAATGAACAAAAAGTAACTATACTATGATTCTTGTCATTATTGCTTCCTCATTTACATCGATTTTTGGATGCATATATCTCATTTTCGCTGCCTGACATATAATATAACAAATAGCCAGGGACAATCATATCTTTTTCATTTTGAATGTTATTAAGTTCTATATCAATTCATTAGATTTGAAAGAATTTATATTTCACTGATACTTCAATATTTAAAATTATACTGATGAAAAATATGATCGTTCAAACCACCTTAAAACTTGTAGTAGTATCACTCTTCGTAGCGGGATCTTTTTTAGGCCATTCTCAGGAAAAATATGGCGGTTTAGCGCTCTATACCTTAAGGGATGATATGGGCATAGATCCGATTAAAACCCTTCAGGCTGTTGCAGATGCCGGGTACATACATATTGAGGCCGCAGGGTATAATGATGGTAAATTTTATAATATGAGTCCGGCCGACTTTAAAAAGACCATACATTCAATGGGCTTAAACCCAATAAGTACACACCAGGGGTCGGTTACCTTAGAAAATGCGGATGCCATGATGGCCGATGTTAAGGCAGCAGGCTTTCAATATTTTGTAGTGCCTGTACCACCTATGGGACTTTTTACGTTCAATCAGGAAAACAAAACAATGGGCATGACAGGTGGGGCAGCTAATTTGGCCGAAATTTTAGCGGTTCTTGGTGAAAAAGCTAACAAAGCTGGCTTAGAATTACTGTATCACAATCACGATTTTGAATTTATAAAGGATGAAGAAGGAGTTATAACCATTGATTATCTGTTGGAAAATACAGATCCAAAATATGTCAATTTTCAAATGGATCTGTTTTGGGTTACCAAGGCAGGAGCTGATCCTGTTGCCTATTTTGAGAAGTATCCGGGCAGGTTTAAGGTATGGCACGTAAAGGACATGGATGCTGAGGGTAAGTTTGCCCCGGTAGGGAATGGGACAATCGATTTTGCACGTATTCTGGCTCAAAAAGAATTATCAGGAATGAAATATTATATGGTGGAACAGGATATGACTTTTGACGGGATGAAACCGCTTGAAGTCATTAAAATAAGTCATGAGGGATTAAAGAAATTTGGATTTAAGCAATAAAGGCAATTAGATTCATTGAAATTTAAAAGGCTCAAGAAGATAAAATATCTGGCTTGAGCCTTTTTATTAGTAAGGCAATGTTGAAGTATTCAGGAGAGCTTTTCGTTAAAAAATTCAATTGTTCTGTTCCAGGCCAATTCAGCTGCTTCCCGGTCGTAGCGTGGCGTGGTATCGTTATGAAAACCGTGGTTGGCATTTTTATATATAAAAGCTTGGTATTCTTTTCCATTAGCTTTTAAAGCCTCTTCGTAAGCAGGCCATCCTTCATTAACACGTTTATCTAATTCTCCAAAATGGAGTAGGAGTGGGGCATTTATTTTTTCAATGCCTTCGGTAGGCTGACCCCCATAAAAAGGAACAGAGGCTCCTAATTCTGCTACTTCAACGGCCATCATATTAGAGATCCAGCCACCGAAGCAAAAGCCAACGACACCAACTTTGCCTGTGCATTCAGGATGTGCTTTTAGATGTTCAAAAGCAGCAATAAAATCCTGGAGCATTTCATTGCGATCTCGTTTGCGCTGCAATTCACGGCCTGCATCATCATTTCCCGGATAACCACCTAAAGGAGTGAGTGCATCGGGAGCCAGGGATATGAATCCTGCAAGTCCGGCACGTCTACCAACATCTTCAATATGCGGATTTAAGCCACGATTCTCATGGACTACTATAATGCCCGGAAGTTTTCCTTTGGCATCAACTGGTCTGGAAAGCAGCCCTTTGATGGTACCACCGCCTTTTGGGGATTCGTAGTTGATATATTCAGATTTCAATTTTGGATCATCCTGCGGAATCTGAATTTTTTTCACATAATCCGGAGAAATAAAACTTACCAAAGAAGCTACCGTGAGACCTCCTACTGCATAGGTAGAAAGTTTATCCATAAACAGTCTTCTGCTAAGCCTGTTATGTGCGTAATCGTCATAGAGGTCAAAAACCTCTTGTTTAATGTCTTCTTTTTTTAATTTTTTCATGCTGCTATTTTATAAATAGGTTAGATCCTTTACTCGACAGTAGAGAAGAAAATTACATTTTTATCAATGTAAAAAGATACCAAAAAAAGACGAATTAAGGAATAGTGTTTTTTTTCTAAGCTGAGAGAAATATTTACCTCTGATTTTTCTTGCTTCATTTATTCTTATCTTAGAACCAAGGTATACACGTAATAATCCATGAATTTTAGAGAATTTGTTAAGGAATGTCATGAAAAAGAGGTATTGAAAAACCTTTCGATCTACATTGTTTCCAGTTGGGTCCTTATTCAGGTCTTCTCAACAATATGGGAACCTTTTGGCCTTCCTAAAATTTCCATGACCTATTTATTGCTCGTTCTTATAGCCGGCTTTCCTTTTTATGTATACTTAATTTGGCGATATAGGCTTAAACCATTAGAGTCTAAACTTAGCCAGAGGGGAGGCCTCAAGTATACTGCCAATACTAAGGATAATGAGGCAGGTAAAAAGGTCACAAAAAAAAGAAAGATCCATCTTCCGGGGGTTCATTTTTACAGCCCATTTCAAAAATTATATTTTACGATGTTATTTGCCGTGACTATCATGGCATTCTTTGCAACTTCACTTATAGTGAATGCAAACTTTATAGAGCAGAGTAATTCGAGCGACTTTGTATTTGCGAAGGAAGATAACAACCACAAAATAGCGGTCCTTTCCTTTGAAAATAATACGACAAAGGAGGAGCTCGATGTGGTAGGGAAAATGGCGGTCGATTGGATCATACACGGGATCACTCAGAACGACATGGGACAGGTGATCTCTCCCAAGGTGGTAGAGCAGTACTCTACTGTGCTGAAAGCGTCCTTACTCCCGGAAGAAGACAATGGTATACTCACAGAGTACCTTAAACCAGGCAAGATCATCTCAGGCAAATACTACCTGAGCAATGGAGAACTCCTGATCCAATGTTCCATTATGGACGGGAATATGAATAGAACCCTGGAAACCATTGAACCGGTTAGTTGCGACTCCGATAGCCCCCTTGATTGTATCGAAAAGCTCAAACAAAGGCTGCTGAGTGCACTGTTAAACGAAAATGAGCAGTATACCGTATATGAAGAAAAGCCACCTAATTACGAAGCCTATAAGTTAATGTTAGGGATCAATAAATTTGAGAGTAATACGACCGAATATTTAAAAATCCTGAATGATGCCATTGCGCTAGACAGTACGTATTTTGAGCCAAAACTTCACAGGATGTCTTATTACTACAACCTGGAAGATTTTGCTATGGCCGATTCCATGGCTCAGGAACTGGCGTCGGCAAATCTGAAAAGCAGCAGGCAACAAAATCTTGTCAAACTTTGGTCCGCGCTGATCAAGGGTGATAACAAAAGGGCATTTACCTACCTGAAAAAAGAATACAATACAGAGCCTGATGATCTGAACAATAATAGCAGTACCATGGTAATGGCCCTTCAGTTTGTAAACCGGCCCAAAGCTGTTGACTCTATCTACAACACTCAGCCCATCATGGACAAGATAGACAGCCTGAGTTGCCAGACATGTGAATTCCGTCATTTCTGTAAAGGTATGGCCGATATCGCCTTGGGAAATCCAGAGAAACCAATTGAGATGTTCGGCAATTATGGTTCGGTGAAGGAATTCTTCTGGATCAAAGATGTACTACTCTACGCCTATGTTAGGACGGGATCTCCGGATGCTGCTGAGAAAGTTTTGAATACAATAAAACTTACGGGGGACATAAATATATGGAGGGATAAGAGCTTAATGGTTGCAAAGCAATACCTCATTGCGGGAGACCTGGCAAGAGCAGGTTCACAGCTTCAACTTGTGATAGAATCCATAGACCAGCAGTCGGCCGAATTAACAACGGAAGAAATAGAATTTAAGGCCCTTGCTCATTTTTATGATAAAGACTATGAAAAGGCAGCTGACCTGTTTCAAAACCTGGTAGAGTTGGAACCGGATGATATCGACTTCAATTCATTTTATGCGATGTCTTTGCTAAAAATGGATCAGCAAGAAAAGGCAGAAATGATAATAGAAAAATTAGAGGAGTTACGGGAAGATTACCAATACGGGAAAATTGACTACGCCAAAGCCCGGTATTATGCCTTGAAAGGTGACGAAGATCTTGTAATTCAGAATCTGATAAGGGCAGTTTCCTCTGGGAAACGCTATAATCATGAGGCTTTTGAGGATGACGTCCTAATGCAGCCATACGTAAAGTTAGAAAGCTTTAGGAATGTACTTACCTTTTGGCATTAATATTTTAATTCTTTATTAGAAAAGACCCTGATTTTTATAGAGCGTGTGGAAGAGATTTCCGCCAAAAACTCCTAAAAAAATTCCGCGAATTAAAACTTGCCTTATGTGACATAAGTCACATTCTGTGGAGCACCTTATGCGTAATTTTACCCTAGAATTTAGAATGTGTTATAGAGCGTAATAAATATGGTTTAAAAACCAATTACGTTTCTTATAAACAGTTTAAATTAAGTCAATTCAACGCCATAAAAAACATAAAAATGAAAAATCTAGTAATTCTTGGTGCAGGTACAGCCGGGACCATGATGGCTAACCACCTGACCTCCAAATTGCGAAAAGAAGACTGGCAGGTCACCATTGTTGACCAATATGCCACCCATTATTATCAACCCGGTTATTTGTTCCTTCCCTTTGATATTTATAAACCCAAACAAATAAGGAAAAAAGGAGTAAAATTTATTCCTAAAAACGCTAAATATATACAGCAGAAAATAGACCTGATCATTCCTGAGAACAATATTGTGAAGTTGGAGGATGGGAAAGAATTGCCCTATGACGTATTAATTGTAGCCACAGGTACCAAAACTGCACCCGATGAGGTAGAGGGGATGATGGGACCTAATTGGTATAAAAATATATTCGATTTTTACACCTTTGAAGGTTCCAAAGCCTTACGTGATAAACTAAGGGAATGGAAGGGTGGCAAACTGGTCATTCACATTACCGAAATGCCTATCAAATGCCCTGTAGCTCCATTAGAATTTGCCTTTTTGGCGGATGCCTTCTTCAAGGATAAAAAAATGCGGGACAAAGTAGATATTACGTATGTTACTCCCTTAAGTGGGGCTTTTACCACTACAGAAGCTACTAAAGTATTACAATACTTATTGGATGAGAAGAAGATCAAAGTGGTCAGTGATTTCAACATAGAACGCGTAGATCAGGAAAATAACAAGATCATTGACTATGCGGAGACTGAAGTGCCTTATGATCTGCTTGTAACAGTACCGACCAATATGGGAGACGACCTTATTGCTCGTTCGGGTATGGGAGATGACCTAAACTATGTGCCTACAGATAAGGGCACCTTACAGACCCTTGCTCATAAGAATATATTTGCTTTAGGAGATGCTACGAATGTTCCTGCTTCCAAAGCTGGATCAGTGGCGCATTTTGAAGCAGAGATATTAACTGAGAACATTTTGCGATACATCCATGGGGAACCATTGAAAGATGAGTTCGACGGACACTCTAACTGTTTCATAGAAACAGGTGGTGGGAAAGCCCTTTTGATCGACTTTAACTATACGCACGAACCAGTGGAAGGGACATTTCCTTTTCCCGGAGTAGGACCTTTGCGATTGCTGAAAGAAAGCAGGATGAACCATATGGGGAAACTCGCTTTTAGATGGGTCTACTGGAACATGTTACTCAAAGGAGTGCCAATTCCGTTTGTCCCTTCAAAAATGTCAGAAAAAGGAAAACAGTTTGCAAACGCAGAATAAACAATAACAATTCAACATAAAAATCAATAAAAATGGAAACAACAATTGCAGGTAGAGAAATTCATGTAAATGAAGAAGGATATTTAACAGATTTTAGTCAATGGGATAAGGAGGTTGGCGAACAATTGGCCAAAAAGGAAGGAATTAGCCTTACACCAAGACATTGGGAAGTTATAACCTATATACAAGATAAATTTAAGAAAGAAGAACCATTGTCTATTAGGGGTATCAAAAAAAGTGGAGTGATCGATATCAAGGAATTTTACAGTTTGTTCCCAGGAGGACCTTTAAAAAAATCAACTCTTATTGCGGGTATTCCTAAACCAAAAAGCTGTATTTAATTAAAAACCAAGATCATGAGCAAAACAACAGCAAAAAAAATGCTTTTTATTCTCTCCAAGGCTACACTGGAAAACGTATATGCGGCCTTTGTAATGGCAAATGGAGCAAGAATGGAAGGGATAGAGTCCGAAATATTTTTCACTTTCTTTGGTCTGGAAGCGGTTCAAAAGAAGAAGCTGGAGCACTTGCATGTCGCAACTGTAGGAAATCCGGCTATGCATATGCCAACCATGCTGGGTGGATTACCAGGGGTGGAAGCACTCGCAAGTAAAATGATGAAAAAGGAAATGGAAAAACTGGATATGCCTCCTGTAGGGGAGTTCCTGGAGATCCTTTCCGATTCCGGCTGCAGGCTTTGGGCTTGTAAACTAGCGATGGATATGTTCCATCTGGATAAAGAGGACCTTATTGATGAGATAGAAGATGTTATCACCATAGGTCAGTTCTATGATAGGGCCAATACAGAGAACACACATATTGTCTTTGTCTAGCGATCCTTGAGGATTAAATCTTTAAAGTAAAATAAGAGAACCCAGCGTACTGCGCTGGGTTTTTTATTCACTAACCTACTTTAACTCTAGTGTCTTTTCTAGTACGCCACTGTCATTTTTACATTGCAGGTATATTAAATTGCTTTGGTAATGTTTGATGGAATGATACTTAATATAATTTCTTTTTTATTAAAATTCACATCACAGATCTGATAAATTTCTCTGCTGCCATCTAGCTGTAGTAGTCCTTTGTAGGCTCGGTTATTCTTCATATTGATATTATTTTTTATTAGTTCATGTGTTAAAAGTAGTCACCTAGAGCTATGTTTATTTCCTAGAAGAGCTCTCTGAATAATCTCTGCAGACAGATGACATGTTTATGTATATTAATCGAATTTCCTAAAATCAAATCTGCAACCGGTTCAAGGATGCAGATTGATATTTAATCAGGAACTTAAGCAGCTTTGTAATGCCACGCAATTTGCCCTAATTGCCCTACGATCTTGATAGAGTCTTTCATAGAAAGCTTAGAACCATCTGCGTGTATCCACCTTTTTAGAGGTTGTTCACAGATCAAACTCTGAACAGATGCCTTGCCGTAGAATTTTTTCATTCTCATAAAGATCTCCACGTCAAACAACCAACGTGTAATAAACTTTTTATCAAACATCGGAGCTATCATTTCACGCTTCATGATCTTGGCACCACATTGAGTATCCTTAAAAGGCATCCCCAATATTGTTTGAATAATAAGGTTGATGGTCTTGCTGATGATCTTTCGGGCCGATTCTTTGGTAATGTCAGCACCCATTCTATTGATACGGGAACCACTGACAATCTTAAAATCTGAATTCCCCAGGGTGTTGACCAGATCATCAAAATCTCTGAAATCTGTTGAAAGATCGGCATCTAAATACCCCAAATAATCGAATTGTGTGTCCTTGGCCAGGTGTAATAATCCCTGCCTTACCGCTTCAGCCTTTCCACCATTCTTTTCACAATCATAGATACTGATAGTGTCTTCATTTCCTTTTCTCAATTCTTGAAGTACTTCCAGGGTTTTATCCGTACTGCCATCATTTACAAAGCATAAATGATACCCCAGGTTTTTGGCGGCAAATTCCTGAAATACAGCACTGGAGAGTCGTTCTTCCTCATTATAACACGGAATCACCACTCCAACGCAATATTTCTGGATCACTTGTTGATCTGTCGCAGGAATTGTGGCGTTTGTTAAGGTACAAACCCCTAAGATACGATCGATCCGAGCGGCCATTTCATTTAGGCTTACCGGTTTTTTCATATAATCATTGATACCAAGATCAAATCCGTCTACAATGACAGATTCATTGGTATTTCCTGAGAGTACCAAAATGGGCGTATCCTGGTTTTGCTCTATCCTTATATGCTTTACAACTTCTAAACCAGACATCCCGGGCATATTGATGTCTACTATTACAAGGTTTGGCTGAAAGCTGTTATAGAGCTCAATTCCTTTTGCACCGTTATCGGCTATCTGAACTTCAAATCCCAATTCGGTTAACTTTTTTTCTACTGATAGCAAGATTAATTGCTGATCATCAATGGCTAAAATTTTCATAGGTTAAGTATTAAATTAATTTGTTTTTAATGAAACTAGTTTGATTTGGTTATCTAATTTCTTTGCCAAAAGTAGATAGAGTTAACTTCCAAAAAGGACCGACAAAGACGAATGGGGATTTTCTGTAGGTCAATGGCAGTGTTCTGCCCGTGGCCGATAGTGGGCCTGCATCACAATATATCTATCTTTATAATGTTATATTTTCCTACAGAATTGTTGCATGAAGCAGACAAATATTTTATTGGTTCTCGCTCTTTTGATCGGTATTGCCTTTCATGGATCTGCTTTATTTTTCACCTTAGAATCTACGTATGACGCGCTGATTCACCTATTCTTTGCGGATCATTACGCCACAAGTTGGTGGGAACCCTGGGAACACAGGTGGTATACCGGCTTTACAGTAATGGGATATCCTCCTTTAGCGCATCAATTAATAGCGCTTTTTTCATTTCTGGGAGGCCTTAAGTTTGGCCTGTATTCAGTATCCTTATTAAGTATCGTATTATTCATCACCGGAGCCTATCGTTTTGGGTTATTACTAACGGGGAACCGAAGAATTGCCGGATATACTGCCTTGATGGCGGTATTTTCTTCCACCTTTATTGAAACTTTGCACATTTTTGGTCAGTTACCTAGTATTATAGGTCTTTCCGTATTGCTACACGCCTTGCCTGAGATCTATCAATGGATCAGAACAGGAAGGTATTTCAACTTAATCACCGCATTTTCTTTAATAGCAGTGACCGTTACTTCGCATCATGTAACGCCTATTTTTGGAATGGTATTCTTTATTTTCCCCTTGATAGGCATGGCCATCATGGACGATGCCAAGGAGAAAGTCAGAGATTCGAAAAAAATCACATTCAAGGTATTTCTCCTTTCTTTCCAAAAATTATTTTGGAGAATAGTAGGTTTTGGAATGGGATCACTCGCACTAATTGTGCTATGTATACTTCCATATTGGTTGAATTCCAAGGCGAATCCGATTACACAAGTGCCTATCCCTCACGGCTCACGTGATAATTTCCTGGAAGTAACCTCTTCCGGCCTGGTATTTTTTATAATTCCCTGGGGGATACTATTATTTATTCTGCCGTATATTTTCTATCGCTTTTATAGTAAGCGATATCTCTTTTTTGGTTTATCTATTAGTATCCTCACAATTTTAGGAACGGGTGGAACTACTCCTATTCCAAGAATGGTATTGGGAGAAACGGCATTTAACATCCTTACTTTAGACCGTTTTACCTTATGGGCAACAATCATGGCACTTCCCATTTTTGGTGAGTTTTTGTACCGTATTGTTGAAGGTGACCTTAAGAGAGCGCTTCAGGAGAGATTTGGACCTATGTATCACCGTATCCTTGGAGCATTCCTGGCAGCCGGTATCTTATTTATGGTAATCTTTACAATGAGTCTGGGCTATTTCAGGCCCTCCCAACCTCAAAAACTTAAGATGCTGCCTATCGTTAATTTCCTGAATCAGGATATGCACGACCAATGGCGATATCTGACGCTGGGATTTGGGGATCAAATGGCATGGCTTTCTGCTCAGACCAATGCCATGACGGTAGATGGGAATTATCATTCGGCCCGCCGCTTACCAGAATTAACGAGCAAGGCAATTGAACGATTAGAGAATTCAAAATTCAGGGGGGTGGAAGGGATAGGTTCCTTGCAGCAGTTCCTGACCATTCCGGAGAAATACAATCTGAAATACATTTTCTCAAATGACAAGTTCTATGACCCTATTTTGTATTACTGCGGATGGCAGCGATTGCAACAATTAGAAAATGGGATCATGGTCTGGGAAAGACTCAATGTTCCCCCTTTACCGGAAATAATACCCAAAGATGACGTTCCAACCTTTCTTAAACTCATGTGGGGTGTGATACCTGTTCTAACCATACTCTTGGCATTTATTCTCAATATTCAGTTGCTGTGGATCCGGGCTCTTAAATCAAAGGAAATACGAATCCCAGAGTATATGAAATTGGGTGTATCATATGATAGGTTCCCGCAAAAACTTATTAGAATAAATCATATATGGGCATTGCTTTTAACAGGATTGTTATTTTATGGGTTGTATCAATTCTATTTAAAAAATACAGCACAACGATCCCCGGAAAATGTAGTAAGGGCTTATTATGACGCGATAGATTTCAAAGAATTTGAAAAAGCCCATACCTACCTCGATCCTGCAGGAGGAGTATCACTTGCCCAGTACATGCTAGAGATCTCTGTAAATGATGGGATTCTCAGTTCATATGCTAAATTAGATTCCATTGGGGTGGAGATCATTGGGAAGTCTTCCAAAGCGGCAACAGCAAAGATAAATACGGTTTGGATCACTCCTTTGGAGACCATAAAAAAGGAAGAAGTACGAGAATTGGTCATGGAAAACAATGAATGGTTCATAATTCCCGCACCGCCACAAGCAGATATTCCTCCCGACCAACTTTTTACTACCAATACCACTTCGTACTACAATCATGGCAGAAGGCGGATAACTACCCAGCAGACCCATCATGAAGACGTGCTGGAGCAACCTGTATTGGAAGTGCTTTCTGCAAGTTTGGTAAGATCTGGATCAGAGTATGCGATCGTTGGGGAACTTCAGAATATAGACCATGTTCCTGCAGATGTAGTCATTCAGGCTAGTTTGTACAATGAACATGACCAGGAACTTACAAGGTATAATGCCAAGTATCATATAAAACATAAATTACTGCCCAAGGAGATCACTTCCTTCAGGATAAACTTTGAAAGCATTGCCTGGACCACATTGGAAAGTGAAATGCCCGAAACTTATGATCCCGACGAATTTACACCTGTTAACCTGACTGATATCCCGGCGAAATTTAATCTGCAAATAGCAGCCAATGTAGCTATCACAGATCTGTACAAACAGGTTGCCCTGCAAGATCTTACTTTAAATAAAACAAGTATGGAAGGGGTACTATTCAATGCTGGTAACCAGGAAGTAACCATACCTCAATTATTGATTTCCTATTACGATGCTTCTAAAAACCTGGTATGGGTAGATCACAGCTTTATTTCAGAGGGAATTCGCATACAGCGGAAACAATCATTCAACTACGAATTTTTGGATCTAAAAGGGGTAACAGTGATTAATAGAGATATATCAAACTGCTTTGTAAATGGTTTGCCCAATGCTCAAATATCAGCGAAGGTATTTCCCAATCGAGCTTTATCGCATCCCATAGAACAATTACAGGAACATACCTCAGACAGCTTTGATTTCATTAAGATAGAACTAAATCATTTTATAGGTAATCCAAAATAAATGAAAATTAGCAGGTACTTCGTAGTCTTATTATTGGCATTTGGATGTGCCAGAACACCTGCTGTTGTAGGTGACATAAGCCTTGTACCTATTCAAACCCCTCTTACAGCCAGGGCAGGAGATATGGTAATCCTGAAATTTAAAATTTTAGGAGAAGGAGATCCCTCTTTGATCCTTGAGAATTCCTTAGGAACCTCTGTTATTCCCGGGATTCGGGAAAAGGATGAACTGTTGTTTACCTTGCCCACCCAGTTTACACAAAAATCAGGTTTTTGTAAATGGAACATACTCTACAATACCAATGAATCTGTTTCCGGTAAAATTGACATTTCAAGTTTGCAGCAACCTTTGCAAATGGAGACCTATCTGGGTCCTAGAAGTATTTATGCCGGCACTAAAGACTATGCCATGCTGGTGAACGTGCCAACAGACATTTTCGACAATCCCGCAATGGAGGGGACACCTGTGCAAATTAAAAGACAAATTCTGAACGAAAATGAATCCTATGAAACCAGCACCAAAGATCTCATTAGTTGGCGGCGTTTATTCTCAGTTGAAAAGTCGGGTCGAATGCTGGTCACAGCCAGCACTATAGCGAGCAGTACAAAAGAACTAACCGTAGATATTTTCCCTTCCCAGGCAACTGGTTTCGACTTGTATTTTAAACGTAACCATGAGTATGCAGACGGGAACCAGATCATTGTTTTTGAAACTTCTGTGATCAAAGATATATACGGCAACACCATAAGTGATGGTACCCTGGTGACATTTCAAATAACCAATAATAATGGTAGTAAACTCAAGACCGAAGGTACTACCATCAATGGAATTGCAATGGCACAGATGCTTCATCCTGAAGTAGAAGAGAATTGGATAATAGAAGCGTATGTCACCGGTTCGGCGAAAAGCGAAGCGGTCTTGGTCAACTTTAAACCTGCAATACAAAATTTTGATCTTACAATCTTAGAAGGTGGCAGAACCATTCTGGTGGGTCCGATCTTAAGTTTTATGGATCAGCTAAATCCGGATGGTATAGCTGTTGAGATCAAAATTGCTGACGAAAAGAAACAGCAGCTTACAGTTAAAAGGAAAACCTCAATAAATGGTTTTACCGAATTTGAACTAGCCGAAGAAGAATTTGGAGCTGGGACATATGAGATTGAAGTAACGATTGCCGGAATCACAAAAAAACAGATCCTACAACTCCATGAATAGTAAGTGGAATAAGAACATATACAGATCTTTATTGATCCTTTCATTTCTTGGGATCAACGCCATGGTAATTTATGGTATCAGTTCCGTATGGGTCTATCTTAATTCAGGAGCAGACAAATCCTCTATCCTTCATATACAAGGTGAAATAGAAGAAACCTATCTACCTGAAGTTCATTGGGAAGATCTGGAGAATCCCGGGAGGCCCATGGAAGCTCAAACATTGAAAGAAATACAAAATGATTATTTAAGATCATGGTACGTTAGAAATATTGCCCTGTCTAACAATGATCCCTTTGGAGTTGCGGATTATTATACGGATAGTATGCGGATCAAAATAGTTAAGGTACTCAATCTGAACAAACAACATAATACCTTAGTGAAACAGACAAGCCTGGCTCATCATCCTTCGCTCGACTTTTATAGTGCCGACGGTAGTCTGGTAGTTTTTACGGACAGGCATGTGGAAATATATAAGGAGATATGGCAGAATGAGAAGTTACTTTTAAAAAAGAAGGACACAAGTTCTTATAAGGTCATGATGTTATTAGAAGACGGTTTTTGGCGGATTAGACATATGGTTGAAATAGAAGAACCAAATAAGGAGGGGCTTACTTCATCAAAAAACAATACTTCGCAGTTCGATATCGCAAAAATGAAAGGACTCAATTACTATCCAAGTAAAAGTGCCTGGGATATATTTGGAGCTAACTTCAATAAAGAGGTAATTGCGAACGACTTTGCCCAGATTCGTAAGATGGGTCTTAATTCCCTGCGCGTATTCGTGCCTTATGAGGCGTTTGGGAAAGCAAGTATATCAGTTGAAAACTTGGCAATGCTAAGAACATTGCTAGATCTTGCGCATATTGAAAGGCTTAAGATTCTGGTTACCTTGTTCGATTTTTATGGTAATTATGATCTGATGGATTGGACCTTAACACATAGGCACGCTGAGACCATTGTAAAATCCCTGAAAGATCATCCGGCACTCTTGGGATGGGACCTTAAAAATGAACCTGATCTCGACTTCGAGTCGAGAGGCAAAGAGCAAGTATTGGCCTGGTTGGAAGAAATGACTAAGCTAGTAAAAAAATGGGATCTAAACCATCCTGTAACTATTGGTTGGTCCTCTCCGGAAGTTGCAAATTTGTTGGGGGAAGAGGTCGATTTTATTTCTTTTCATTACTATCAGGATCCTTCTGATTTTTTAGGGAAATACAAGGCATTAAAAGAAAGGGCAGGAGATACCCCTATTTTGCTGGGAGAGTACGGATATTCCTCCTATAGTGGTATTTGGAATGCTTTTTTAGGATCAGAAAAGAAGCAGGCAGCTTACTATAAAGAAATACAGCAATATTTGAATGAGGAGAAGATCCCATATTTATTCTGGACACTGTATGATTTTGAAAAGGTTCCAAACTCTGTGGTTGGCAGACTACCGTGGAGAAAACAACGACAAAAATATTTTGGTGCTATTTCTATAGAGGGAAGGGAAAAACCTTGCTTCCAGTATCTTGATCTGGCCTCACAAAAATAAAAGGAGAGCAGTTACCACGCTGCCCTCCTCTCTACTTAACCTAACATAAATAGTTAAACTTCTTCCTTGAGGGTCTTCTTTTCCATAGCAAGATTTGGGGAAAAGTTAGGTAAGTTCTTATATTTTATCGCTTTGAAATAATCCGTATACATTTGGGTGATTGCTGACATAGGCAAGGAACAAGCCGCCTCATAATTGGTTTTTCCCAAATGAATCCTATGTGAATCATTGACCAGGATATTTTCAATGGCGTCTGCTAATGATCCTGTATTATTTGGTTCAAAGAACTCCCCTTTGTATCCTTCTTCACGGACCAGGACACCAAGATCTCCCAGGTCTGGTAGTGCCACAGCTTTTCCGTAGCTACCCGCCTGGTGCAAGACACCTGAGCTACCGGTAGTAGAGGTATATGGAAATACAACCACGGCACTGTCTCCGAATATAGTTGGAACATCTTCCTCGGCGACATAACCAGTGAACCTTAAGTTAGGTACATGTGCATATTTTTCTTCCATAGATTTAAGATATCCCGGAGTATTTGGGCTATCAGTCCCTGCAATAACAATTTCTATGTCTTCCCTGGTTCTGCTTCTGATCAATTCTACGGCCTCTATCATGATCTCAACACGCTTATAGGTGCCGAATTTACCAAAGGCCATCACTTGTTTTGGACCTTTTGGCAAGGCATAATCAGGTTCTGGTGGGGTTTCAAAGGATCCGTGGGGAATCAGAGCAATATTGCGTGCTTTGTATTTCTTCTCCAGAATGGTAACATATTTACTGATGGTTACAGCGACTACATCGGAAGCTAATACAAATCGGGTTAACATGGTCCCAATTACATTATAGACCTTTTGTAACAATTTGTTCTGGGTAATTCCTGCATTATCAAGATCTACTTGTTCCAGAATATTATGAATAAGTGAAATGGTTGGGATACGTCTTACTTTGCAGATAAAAGGTGCCAATAGGCCAAGGGCCGCCGGTATTTTCTTATCTCCAAACTTTAGGAATTGAAGGTTAAATAAAACTGCATCGGGCTTTGTTTCTGAGATTGCCTTATTGATGTGATACAGGTTTGTATAACTATTAAAACTCCAGCTTTCTTTTACTGTAATTTTACAGCCTTCACCTTCAAAGGACAGATCTTTTTCTTCAGTGGTTCTGTCGGTGATCAATACGATCTCCGTTACATCGTCTTGTAAACGGAAGTGTTTTACTAAATGGTACCCATATTCAGTTAAGGTTACTTTGCTGGGTGGATACGCGGTTACAATTGCTAATTTCATAGGTTAAGTATTATTATTAATGATTTATTTACAGGGCAAATATCTTACAAAAGCCTGTGATTACGGGCTGTAAGGAGGCCATTGTGCCATTGCTGTAGACGAATGGGAGAACAGTATCGGTAAGCTGAATAGGCGGGGGTATGTTAAATCTTTTTAGAAAGAAAAAGCCGGAAACTTAAAAAGGATCCGGCTTTTGCAAGGGTACTTATAATGCGTTTTTACAAGCTTCGCTTTTTGTATAAAAAGTAGGCGACCTGGGATATTAGTAATATCACCATGACTGCGATCTGCAGCAGAACAACTTGCTCTAAAGAGTTATGCATTACACTGATAAGTGCTATTTGAGATATCCCTAAAACTCCCGAAATAATTACGGGTACATAATGATCCAGGGATAAGAAATAGTAGGCAAATATATTCCCGATAGCAAAGAGTGATGTGGCAACGGCATATTGCCACAATAAAGCTGCCATTGATAAATAAGCGTCCCCAAACATAAGCTTGATGATCAATTCCGGGAAAAAATAACATGAGGTTATGATGGTCAGGGAAAGAAGGGCAACGTAACCAACATATTTAAATAATACCGGGGCGGTGGCTTCTCCATCTTTTTCTTTTTGAACTACTGCCGGCAAAAGGAGCATCACAAACATCCAGGCTACAAAGTATACCACCCTGCCAATGAGCGCGAGAGAGGCATATAATCCTGCCTCATTTGGGCTGAAATAATGCTTTACCATAAGGACATCACTGTTATTTATAATGATCTGTGTGATCTCATAACATAGCGTTAGAATAATGAATTTATTTATCCGTCTTGTATTTTCAGGGGATAGAAATGTAGGTTTGGCCATTGAAATTCCTGTCACATCTGAAGGGATCAAACCAAAAAGGAAAGAAAACCCGATCCCCATAGCAACGGAAAGGGCTGGTTCCCAGGGGCTAAACAATAGAAACGCCAGAGTGATCAGTAGTCGGCTCCACATCTCCGTTTGATAGGTGATGGAGAGTTTATTAAAATTATGATGTCCCTGATAGTTTCCTCTGTTGACGCTCATAAAAAAGTATAAAGGAATACCGAAACCAAGCGCAACAAACATATAAGGTGTTTTTGTTTGAAAAAGAAGTTGTAGATCTTTAGCAAAATAAACAAGCAATGCACCAATAAGCATGCCTATGATTATTGCTTGTTTATAGGTCCTGTTAAGGAAATTATCCCACACCTTCCCGGAAAACACCACGGCGAATTTTGTTGTTGCCAACTGAAATGTCATCCCCAGAAAGGACAAAACTAAAAGTAGTGTTACAAGAAGAGCGGCATCTGCATATGCTTCCGGGCCCAATAGTCTTCCTAATATAAGGTTGTACAAATAGTTGCCACCGTTAACAAGCAACACACTGCCCATAAATACTTGTTCGGGCGTAAACTTTTTAAATAGAATTCTAATTGCGGTCATGTCTAATTTTTAAAGATGTGTTCTAATGATCAAGCCTTTTAATTGCTTGAATTTGTAAACACATTTATGAATTGTTTTGGTTAAGCGTTCTTTTAATTATTACCCCAAATATCTCCCAAGCTGACGTTATTTATTTCCCGATTTAGACGGATGGCCAATTGCTGTAGACGAACGGACATTATCGCACTTCCGGTGCGGGAAGGACTGCATTAACTTTACATAACCAAATAACAAGAAGGTGAGAAGCTTAAAAAAAGGCTTCGTAAACCATCTAAAAATGCTTAACCTATGAAAGTTAAATTCTTATTACCTGTATTACTTTTCGCTTCCTCTCTTATGATCGGACAAGGAAGTATGAACGAAGGATTTCAATTATTGGAATCCGGATCGTTTGAGGAAGCAGAAACCTATTTTGATTCTTATCTGCAATCAGATCCTGAAAACAAAACGGCGCAGATCTGCTACGGAAGGGCCGTGGGCCTAAGTGGCGAACCTACCAAGGCTATCGAGCTATTTGCTGACCTGCTTCAGGAGTATCCATCAGATTTTGAGGTTCAGATCAACTATAACGAAGCGTACTTGTGGGATAAGCAGTATACCAATGCCAAACCATTGTATAAAGAATTGGTAGCGAAAAACCCAAATAATTTTGGTGCCCTATTGGGGTATGCAAACACTTTAAGTAATCTAAGAGAATTTGAATCGGCACTTAACTGGGTAAATAAGGCCTTATTACTCAAACCAGAAAACGGGAGCGCCAAGACCTCAAGAAAATATATAAAACTGGGTTTTGCCAATGCATATGTAACGGATAAGCAGTATGATATTGCAGAGAGAATGTTGAAAGAGATCTTTATCGATTTTCCTGATGACAAAGAAACACTGCTAAATCTTGCTAATTTGTATTTGATAACCAAAAATTCAGAACGTGCAAAAAACACCTATTTGCAATTAGCTAAGAATCCGATAGACTCTATTGTAGCACTTAATGGTATTGCGTTGGCATCACATATTGGTAAGAATGATAAGGATGCATTGAATATAGCGCGTATTGCACGAACTAAGGTTGCCACGGTTAATGATACCGTGCTAACGAACCAGACGAATGAAAGGTATATTCAAGCCCTGATCTGGAATAGCAAGTTTAAGGAGGCAGATACACAAATAGACAGTTTGGAAAGGAGAGCGCCTAATCAGAATTGGATAAAAGCACTAAGAGCAACCCTAGGAATGTATACAGCCGATTTTAAAACCAGTTTAGACTCATATGATGCTATTCTGTTAAATGATAGTACGTCATTTGATGGGAACCTGGGAAAGGCAAATGCCTTGTTTGCTTCAGACAGGATCATACCTGCCTATGAGGCAGCCTTTAAAACTTTATCACATTTCGAAAACCAGGCAGACGCTCAGGGATTTGTAGAAAAATTGAATTCGCTGCATACACCTATGCTGGAGGAGAAGGCTTTTTACACCTTCGATAATGGTAAAAATGTGGCATTTGGAAATCAGATAATTGGCAGCCTGCCGTTTTCAACAAAATTCCGTACATCATTTTCCTATCAATTCAGGAATACAGAAAACACCATTTCTCAGAACAAGGCTACTTCACATGTTGTATTGGCCGGTGCAGAGTACAAAGTGTTCCCACAGACAAAACTAAAAACAGTCATCGGATTTAATAATTCTAGCTTTGGAGACCGATCGTATACCCAACCCATCCTGGATGCTCGATTTCAATTACAACCAATGCGACTTCAAAATATGGAGATAGGGTATCAAAGAGAAGTTCAAAATTTTAATGCAGACCTCATTGAGCGTGAGATCGTCATGAATCACTACGGACTTAACTATAATATAAGCTCTAATTTTAATTTGGGATGGTATACTCAGGTAATGCATACCAGACAAACCGATGGCAATACCAGGAATCTGATCTTTACCTCCTTGTATTATAACGTGCTGAAAAGTCCGGCCCTAAAAGTTGGGGTCAACTATCAATATATTGCCTTCAAAGATCAGCTGCCAAGTATTTATTTTAGTCCTGAACAGTATCATGCCACTGAGGTTTTCGCCGATATCAGAGGATCATTCTCAGAAAAGACCCGGTATATGTTGAGTGGGGCAACAGGCATTCAAAAGGTAGAAAGTGACGAACAGTCGGGCATTTTTAGGGTAGAGGCTGAAATTCAGCATCAATTCACCAATAGGCTGGGGGTTGATCTATATGGAAAGTATAGCAATATTGCCTCGGCCACTGCAGCCGGTTTTGAATTTACTGAGATCGGAATTAAAGTGAAGTGGGCAATTACAAAGGCTCCTTTATTCAATAAGAAACTTCTTGCCCTGAAGTAATTTTTACAACAAATTCAATCGGCGCATCAGCTCGGGCCTGTTAGACCTGCTAATAGGGATCACGTTCTTTTCAATCAGGACACTATTATCTTCTATGTCAATGATCTTTGTGAAGTTAATAATGAATGATCTATGTATCTGCAAGAAGAGTTCTTCCGGAAGTTTTTCCTTGATCTTCTTTAAAGTATTATGGACCCTGTGAGTCTCTTTTGTGGTCTTCACATCTATATAATCACCTTTTGCTTCAATAAACAAGATCTCATCAAAGGTTAGCTTAATAAGTCGCCTGTCTATATTGATATAAAGATCTTCACCAACCCCGGCTGTATTCCCTTCAGAAGCGCTCAATGCAGGTTGTTTCTCCAAAGAATTCTTTACTTTTTGAATTGATTTTGCAAATCGTTCCGGTGAGATAGGTTTTACCAGATAATCAACAATAGCTTCATACTCATATGCCTCAATGGCAAAATTGGTATCGGAGGTTGTAAGAACAATTTTAGGTGGATTCTTAAGTGTTTGCACAAAATCAAATCCGGTGAACCCCGGCATATGGATATCCAGAAAAACAAGATCTATCGTCTGCTGGTTCAGGAACTTGATGGCATCAATAGCATTAGGAAACTCTTCAATAACATCCAATTCAGGATACGAAGTACATAACTGGGCTACAATAGCCCTGGCGGCAGCTTCATCGTCAATAATAATACAGGTCATGGTTAAATGGTATTTAGGTAGGATTCTATTGTATCTAAAATGCTTGTAAATTCAGGTGCCAGGCTGGTATCTCCTTTTTTTAGCTCTTCTTCATAGATCACAGACAGGCCGTATGCTTTTTCCAAGCCTAAAATACTGAGCTTGTGTTTTAATTTATGAACTATCAATGCGGCCTCCTTTGTTTTAGCAGCTTTCAGCGTTTGATAATATTCTTCTTTTTCAATCGGAAATTCATCCTTTAAGATAGCAATAAATTTGTTTTTGAAAGTCTCATCGTTCCCGGCTAATTTCTCTATGTATGTCAAATTTGGCTGCTCCATTTCTATTTTTTTAAGGTAAAATAAAAGGTAGTTCCTTTGCCAACTTCGCTATCTAACCAGATCTCTCCGTCGTAGAGGTCTACTATCTTTTTAACAATGGAAAGGCCTATGCCGGTTGAGCGTTCCTTTGTGCCAATGGACTGAAAGATCTTAAATATTTTTTGATGATACTCTTTTGGGATCCCCGTTCCGTTGTCTTTAATATAAAATTCCCAATGGTTCTTCTTCTCAGCAACATCAATGGCTACAATTCCCTCTTCCTTGTCAATATTTATAACCGCATTACTTATCAAATTTTGAAATAGCTGGTGCATTTTAGTAGGATCTGCCTGCAAGACAGGAAGTGGGTTCATGATGATGACGCTTACATGTTCGGGAATAAAAATAATATCGCGTATCTCATTTACAACCTGGTTGAGGTCTACTGCAGATTCTTCTAAGGTCTCACTTTTTATACTGGAATACTTAAGGATACCATCTATTAGTTTATCCATGCCCTCTACCTTTTCCTGCATCATTTGTAAATTGAAAATTCCGGTCTCATCCAGAATATCCTTATAATCATCATGCAGCCAGGTGGCAAGTGCACTGATACTTCGCAAGGGCGATTTTAGGTCATGAGACACAATATGGGCATATTCCTGTAATCCTTGATTACTCGATTCTAATTCTTTTAAAAGAAGTTCTTTTTGGAGCTCCAAATTCTTTTGAGCTGTTATGTCTAAATGGATCCCTATGGAGCCTATTACGACCCCTCCTTCGTCATAACGAGGCGCACCACTGATCAGCAAGTAGCGGATCTCATTATTTTTTGTTTTTACCTGTATCTCGTAAGAGTCTGATTTTCCCTTTAATCTTTCTTTGCCTTTTTCCTGTATGATCTTTTTTTCCTGCACTTTCAGCATTTCTGCGGCCTTCTTCCCAAGTAGTTCCTTTTCCGAGTAGCCGCTCATAGAACAAAAACTTTGGTTTACTAACTGTATAACATCCTTATTATCCACTTCTATCAGCCCGAGATTCATATTTGCTATAATGCTCCAGTATTTTTCTTTCTGGATCTCCAGGTTCTGTTTGTAATTCTTGCGAATGGTTACATCATTGTAGGTCCATAAATGCCCTTTATAGATGCCATCTGTGAAAATGGGAATATAATCGCGTTCCAGGATGCGCCCGTCCTTCATTTCAAGTTCATCCGATAAGACCACCTTCTTATCTTTTAAGATGGAAATGATCCTTTTAACAAAGCCCTTAGGATCTTTAAAATGATGCATATTTTCCTCGGCTGCATTAGAGCAGTCGGCTCCCTTTAATTGATCAGGAGAAACCGGTATCTGAAAGATGTCACAAAAACGTTGATTGGTGAGGGAAATGGCCCTATTCTCATTTTCAAGCAAAACACCTGTTTGCAGGTTAGTGATCAGTGTTGCCAGTCGGTTCTCTGAGGCCTTTATTTGCTCTTCTGCCTCCTTTTCCTTTGTAATATCCTCAACAATGGCCACTTCGTATGCAATGATACCGGAGGTATCCCGGACGGCACTGACGGAGGTTTTCGCAAGTATTGTATTTCCGGCTTTAGTGAAATATCTTTTTACAATGGAAAAATTGTCAATTTCCCCTTTGTTCATGGCGGTTTGGTATCCCTGGGAAATTTTGTAATCTTCAGGTTCTGAGATGTCCTTTACGGATAGTTTTTTTAGTTCGGAATCTTTGTATCCAATAAGATCAGAAAAGGCATTGTTTACTTTTATGAAGTTACCTCCCACAGTTAATACGATCCCAAGAGGGGAATTCTGCACTATGATATCGAGTTGCTTCTTCTGTTCAGATAACAAGGCTTCCACCTCACTCTCTTTAGTGATATCCCGAATAATTCCCTGAGCCGCAATAGGATTTCTATCCTTATCATAGATCAGGCTACTATTTACAAGTATGTAATGAACGGAATTGTCTTTTGCTATGATCTTGGCCCTGTAGTTCTTTAAAGTGCCAACTTTGTATAATTGTTGAAAGGATTCCCTGGTATATTCAATATAATCCGGATGTACAAGATTTTGCAGGTTGACTTTTTCCTGGGTATGGTCGTACCCCAGTAGTTGTGTAGCAGCTGCATTCATTCGGATCACATTTCCCTCAACATCCATGACCAGGTAGGGATCAATAATATTTATAAAAACGCCTTCTAATTCGGAAGTTTTCTCACTAACAAGATTTTCCAGACGTTCATTGGTTTCTTTTAGTTGTCGTGAAGTACTGTAAAGTTCCTGAGATTTTTCCTCAAGTATCTTTTCAGCCTGAAGTCTTGCTTTTTTCTGGCGTTCCAACGCCTTTTTTAGCAATTCTACTTCCTTGTTATCCATGCTGGACAATATCAAATTTCACTTCTGTTCCGTTTTCTTTTAAGAGCTCATATGAGATTTGAGCGCTTTTGTTAAAGTGTGTAAATGTCTTTTCCATAAGGCCATGTGCCAGGCTGTAAAGTCCGCGAGACGATGAGTAGATCATGGAGAGTGAAGTATCGGTTTTTTCAATTACCGTGAAGGAAGGTAGTTCTGCATCGGGATATAGTTTTTTGACATGCACATGGATGTGGTCTTCTATGGAATATAGTAACCCCAGTGGAGAGTTATAACTCTGAATAACTTCCGGATGCGCTTTGCCCAAACTATCGAATAGATAAAGTCCGAAGGCATGTAAGAGATCATTGGCCGGCAGTTGAACCTCTTCGCAAAGATTGGTCAGCAGGGCCACCATTTCATTAAATTCATAGGTACCTACCGAGGTATAGATCCCATCTGAGGCTAATTCAGATTTTTCGATAATATTATCTACTATTTCTAGTCCAAATTTGGATTCTACCATCTCCAAAAATTCTGTAAAAACTATTCCTTTCATGTATTTATAATCTAAAAACTGAATGTAGGAAAATTACGACTTGACGAGAAATAAATGTTGTGAAACTACTTATTTCATTAGGCTTTCACTAATTCATTGATCTCCCAATAAGCGATCACTTTTTGTATTTTGTCTTCGTAATCTTCGTATTTAAGGGGTTTTATTACATAACCTGCAATCCCAATTTTATAACATTCCAAAAGGTCGGTTCTATTTTCAGATGTTGTCAAAATGATTGTAGGTAAGTACTTTAATACTGGGTTACTTTTCAGAATTTGTAGAAATTCAATGCCGTTCATTCTGGGCATATTGAGGTCTAATAGAATTATATCCGGTATTTTTTGGGTGTCCTTAAGTATATCCAGAGCCTCTTCACCGTTGTTGGCCTGTATGATGGCATGTTTTGCCTTAAGTTTAGAAACAGTTCTGTTAAGCTTCATAGTTTCAATGGCATCGTCTTCAATAAAAAGTATTTTCATATCCTTCCGTTTTCTTAGAACATTGCAAGGTCTAACTTTAAAGCTATTTAACTATGTAATCGTAGATGAGTGGAACCTGGCTATAGACGAATGGTCGATTGCTGTAGACGAGATTCTACTTCGTCTTCTTTGCCCTTCTTTCCTTTAATTTTTCCAAATAATGTGTATTGGCCTGAATCCCTTTCTCAGTTAGGTAGGGATAAATAAGGCTCAAATGAGCTTCCATACCCTTAACTACAAGGTCTTCTTCTATATTTTGTATTCTTGCATAGGAGATCCAAAAATGGGTGTTTCTCCATAGATGGGCCGCTAATTCTTCATATAATCCCGGAAAGTCCTTGGGCTCGGGTTTCATAAAGCCCATTCCAATGGCGAGGTAATTCATCCCTTTGATCATCTTTATAGCTTCGTCTATCTGGGACTTGACTTGTTCAGTTACTTTCGGATATGACTTCAGGATATTTGGTGTATCAAGAAAGAAAAAGCAAAACCGTTGTTGATATACAAAGTAATTTTCGGTGATCATCAGACCCTCTCCTTCCATGATCAAGGTTTTGTTCCCAAATACCTGCTGCACCAACTCATCTGTCATATAGTCCATGGTAGCTTTTACCAAGTCTCTTTTTGTGGCATAATGGTAATTGAAGTTACTAAGACTAATACCGCTTTTCTTGGCAATATCCTGGTTTCTAACCTGCGGTATCCCAAATTCATTGAATAAATCCACAGCAGCATCAATAATTTTCTTTTTCGTTTTCGAAATGGGCATAGATTCTCCTGTTAAGCTTTGAGTTAAGTTTATACTCTATATATCGTTATTTTTGGATTATTAGTATACAGAGTACTAAGTATCTTTATTGATTCATTCATAAAAATGAATATTTCAATAAATAAAGGAGAAAACCTAAAGTTTTAAGCCTGTTTTAGCGGTCAAAATTTCCTTGAGTTCCGGTGTAGTAGTGGCATCAATTAAGTTAAGTGCCTTCACATTACAAAGCTGTTCTACCATACTAATGCCGGCAAGGGTGTTAGACGCGATCCCCGTTACAATATCTGGTGAAAAATCAAAGGCTTTCATCAGGCCATACGCTGCATAGGGATCTGTTGCACTTAGGACTGTGCATTTGATCTGGTCACGGATCGCATTTATAGCAATATCACCATTATATGATTCTAAGGGAGACGCTCCAATTTCTATGATAGCGATATCTGCTTTTTGTTGCTCAATTCTGCTTGTTAACTGAGCTAATTTTGATTCGAATAACTCCTTCTCACATATGGATGAAGGAAGCCCCACATCAACAAAATCGAAAACCGCCATGGCACCTACATCTTTAATAGCCAGGATATCCTTATAACGCCCGGCGCCCGTAAGTTTCGCTCCCACCACTTTATAGCCTGCCGTTTTAAAGAGATTAGCGACTATTCTCGCCGATGTTGTTTTCCCGGCAGACATAGAAGTACCAATAAAAAGTACCACAGGAGTTTTAAATGGTATAATTTTGACAGGTTTTACAAAACTATCCATCGTAATTTTGACGCCGTTACGTGCCAGATGACCTGCGTATTGAAGTTTCATCATTTGTGGTAAGAAAAATGATTTTGAGGTCAATTTGCCAAAAAGTCCCGCTCCGGTTAATAAGTGAAATGTAAGATCATCTGTGATTTTTTTCCAGGTCCCTGTAATTTCCAGGGTGGCAAATCGCTCTCCAAAAGCACCGACAACATACTCACCTCCTATGACGCCTCTCATTCTTCCACTGGGAAGTTCAAGAAGCAGGGAAGTGCTTCCGGGCTCCAGTATCTTTCCAATCACATAATCGCCGGTGGCCCATTCAGATCTGTCTAATGGTTGCACATCAAATGCTTTATCCCTTAGGTCGGATATACGTGTGAGTGAGGTAAATATGGAAGTTTGTGCCATTATCACTTGTTTAATTCATTGTCTACGGTATCAGAAATAATCAATTGCGTTAACAAGGCAGTTCTTTCGGGCAACTGTTCAAGGAAGATGAATTCATGAGACGCATGAGCTCCATCCCCCGTGGTACCCAGACCATCTAGTGTTGCTGTAAATTCACTTGTGGTATTACCATCAGAGCCACCACCTGCTACGGCTTCATCTAATTGTAATCCCATACTGGCGGCTTTGGCTTTGGCAAAACGCCATAGTTTTTGGTTTCTTGGGGTACGTTCCATTGGCGGCCTGCCGATGCCGCCTTCGATCCGTAATTGTATATTTGGCATTGAAGGCTTTAAGCCATATATTTTTTCAGTAATTGTGTCCCCATCTTTTCGGTTTAAAACCCTAACATCTACGATGGCTTTACTTTCAGGAGCTACCACGTTTGCTGAGATCCCACCTTCTATCATTCCTACGTTAACCGTTATTCCTTTCTCAAAATCATTCATCGCATACAATTGTTGTATCTGATGAGAAAGTTCAACGATCGCACTCACTCCTTTCCCGGGATCCAGACCTGCATGAGCAGCTTTGCCGATGGCAGTTATAGTAAATCTGCCCAACCCTTTTCTCGCAGTTTTTAACTTACCGTCTAACCCTAAAGGAGGCTCCAGAACAAAGGCTCGATCGGAGATTTTAGCTAATCTTTTTATCATTCTCGTAGATTCCCTGCTCCCGGTTTCCTCATCCGAATTAATTAGTATAAGAGGAGTAACGGATAAGGGTAATGACAGTGCATTTATTGTTCTTATCGAGTATATTAATTGTGTTAATCCTGCTTTCATGTCATAAATACCAGGACCTGTCATGGCACCATCTTTCATGGTGATTGGCATTTTTTTAAGGGTATCTTTTTCCCAAACGGTATCGCAATGGCCCACCAATAACTGAAAAGGTGTGTTCTTCTGTCTTTTCTGAGGTCTGGCATACAGGTATCCGCCCGTTATTTTACCAGGAACATAGTTAGTATAGTAACCTAACCGATTGAGTTCCTTGCTGATCACTCCCAGTATTGATGCCTGCGATTCCGGATCTTTGGAAGGAGATTCATGAAGCACAAGGGTCTTCAGGAATCCGGTCATCGATGCTGCATTAGCATTGAGATATTTTGATATGTCAGTAGCTAAGGTCATAGCACATCATCTTTTAAAATCCTTTGGAAATGGGAAATTAAATGTTTCACTAATTTCTGCAAACCTGCCGTTGGCAATATACCCCAGTAATGGATGCTTCTTAAGTTGCTCCTGTTCGTCATTTTCCGAGAGCCTCAGATAGTCTTTATGAACATGTGCCGCTTTTATTTTTCCCGCGATCAAACTATTTTCATCAAATCCGTCGATGATCTTAAAAAGGTCGCATTCCAGGTACAGATAGGCGTTTTTTATTATAGGAGCATCCATGGTTTTGGCCTGAATGGTTTCCAGAACACTTAGAATTCCTTCCGACTTAGAAATTTCTTTTCTCCTTGGTGTTGCGCTTAGAGAAGCGGCAACGATTTGCGCGGGTCTTGGAAAACTTACAGTGAATTCGCCATAGTTCTTTACATTGTGATATGTATGGTGGTTAGGGGTACAAACAAATCCAAAATAATTGCCGAAACTTAATGGAGTGGCCATGTGTTTTGGTGCAAGGTCGAAACCCGACTCTTCTTTGGTTCCTATGATCACTAAAGGGGCTACCGTAAAAACTCTGTCCCAAACGGGATCAGAAAGGTTTAGAGACACATAATTCTCTTGTAGTAGCGTGTCCATATTTTGCGTATTTAGGTTTTAGGTAATCATTTGAAATAATCTTTCACCAAAGCAATAACCTGCTTATCGGTCATACTGTCTACCGTTTGAACAGTTTTTATTTTTGCCGCCAGCAGTGGATATTTTTCTGTCATTTCTTTTCTGAATTTGTCTTTTGCTTCTCCGGGACCAAATACTGAGATAACATCTGCTTTCTTGAGAATTTCGGCCAAATTCTTAAAGTATGCCCTTAATTGGTGTTTTTCACGTTCTAAATACTTGCTGTCCTGCACCACGTCTTGTGGCCCCCATCTTGTTTTTGAACGAGAACCTCCATGTATACGAAAATCTTCCACTTCAGATTCTAGTGTTCTGAAGTGCTCTTTATCATTAGATAAAGTAACAATATGCGCTTTTTCCTTATCGATCCAAATACCAACTTTCCTCATGATCTTGAATTTTGTAGTTCTTATAAAATAATTGTTGAATCCACAACATACATTCAATTTACAATTATGAAAGGAAGAGTACAATGATAATTATCAGCCTATTAAAAATTGTGGTCTTATGAATTTCTAAACACCTTGGTGTTTGAATGATCCTCTTTAAAATAGGGTACAAATATTGGATACAATAAATTTTATACTAAACAATACATTAGTATATTTGCCCCGCTAAATAAATGAGAAATCATTATGTCGCGTAGCACATCCCGATAGTCATCGGGAGGATAGAGTATCCCACCGTTGGCGGGACGGTCACAAGTACTGAAAGGAAATATTGATAATAATACAAAGGTCGCGTAGCTCAGCTGGATAGAGCATCCCGCCGTTGGCGGGACGGTCCTAAGTACTGAAAAGGAATATTGATATTAATACAATGGTGGCATAGCTCAGCTGGATAGAGCACCTGCCTTCTAAGCAGGCGGTCCTAGGTTCGAATCCTAGTGCCATCACATAACTCAGAAAGTCCAATCGCCTAAGCGATTGGACTTTCTAATTTCACGATTGAGCCGCCTAGGAAAACCGTGGGAAGTAAGGTAATCCTAATCTAACTATGATTTGCGGCTTTTCATTTAGACTACGGATTGCAAAGGCTTACGAGAGAAATGCATCATAGATTTACGGTCACGCGACCAAATAAGGTGATCAAATAAAAATAAAGTAAAGGCACCTCCTAATAAACAAGAGCATCATCCCAGGAAGGGTCCCAGTCGCCCTTAGCCTTCAGGTATGCCATGACTTCCGTCCGCATTAGGTGCATTTCTTGTTCAATATCGTCATAGAGTTCCCGGTATTCAGGACTATCCTCAAAGGCAGCATATTTCGAACACTTTAAATTTCTGTAAAAGGCCAATCTGTTCTTCTCCTCAAAAAAGGTTTGCCTGGCCAGACCTATAAACCCTTTCAAATCATTTTGTAGATAAAAACAATCCATGGGGTCAAATTTCTTGTTGATTGAATATCTATTGTAGTAGACCTTGAAATA
Source organism: uncultured Flavobacteriaceae bacterium (assembly GCA_963844995.1). GTDB lineage: Bacteria > Bacteroidota > Bacteroidia > Flavobacteriales > Flavobacteriaceae > Muriicola. Next base: position 74,597 of record CAWJQE010000018.1, read on the forward strand.
AGAACATAGGAAATCAGCATAAACATCGGCTTTTTTGTGTGATCCCTGTTTTCTTAAAACTTCCACATAGGTCCTGATAGGTTCTAAATCCATATTCCTGATACATTCAGGGCCGTAATCTCCTGTCTCAATGCTGTCATAAAGACCTGTAAATTGATCTAACAATATCCGCTTTGATTTATCAGTATCACCTTTTAAAAGATATATCTTAGCAATTCTGGCCAAGGCCAGATCTTCCTGCAGGCCCTTGTTCAATTGCCAGATGATGGTAAGATCCAGCGCATCTTCATATCTGCCCTCTGCAATGCAAATAGCCAAAGCAGGCTCATAAGTGTAATAGGTATTTTCCGGATATCGTATTTGGATCAGTTGACTGTATTTTTTAGCCAGAGGTAACAGGTCCAGGTCCATGGCGATCCGGGAACCCCAATACAGATTCCCATATAGGTAGGGATTTTCCTTTAACGCACTGTGGAGTATCTTAAAGCCTTCAACATGTCCATTTTCTTTATCATCCGCTGTCATCAGGGCTTTAAAATAAACCCCTCCTGCGCGCTTGCTATTTTGTAACACCTCTTCAATCATTTCAAATCCATTATGGTGCTCATTCTTTTTCCAGAACAGATCCCTCGCTAGTATGGTTTTGTAAAAATAATTTTGCGGTTCCAGGGCTGCCGATTCCAATAAATGTGCATGTGAAGCTTCGTACTTGCCCAGGCTTCGATACACCTGGTACAAACGATAATATGCCCGGTCATTTTCGGGGTCCTTGTCTAACACGTTTTGAAAGCCTGCAATGATTTCCGAGGAATCGCGGGGAAAAGTGTGGTTCTTCCAGGCCAGATCTGCCTTTGCCAAAAGGACCTCCGGACTTTCCGGATCTAGTTCCATGGCTCTCTGGGTATACTTTTTCATCATCTTGTCCCGCTCCTGCTTTTTTAAGCTGCCGTAATAGTACCACTGCCCATACAGGAAGGATAGCTCTGCATAGGCCTCTGCAAAGGAAGGATCAAGGGAAATAGCCTCCTCTAGCAGACCAATCGCCTTAGGCAATGAAGAGTCTTTTCTTTGTTCTCCAAGTTCCCGGGCTTCAACATATAATTTGTAAGCTTTCAGGTTTGTTCTGCGGTTGACCGATAGATCGACGGTGATCTCCTTATCGGACTTTGAGCCACCAAGGGCGCCTACAGACCAGAAGGCCAGGATGAGGATTGCTATGGCACCCAGAACAAGAGGAATAGTCCTGTTTTTTGTTTTTGGAATTTTCTCGGATTTTGGAACATTTCCATTCTGTTTGGAAACACTTGGGGAATACCCATAATAATCCTTGAAAGCGGTGGAGAAATAGGTTGGACTATTAAAGCCTACCATATAGGCGATCTCCCCAATGGAATAGGATTCGGATTTTAGAAGCTCCAGGGCCCTTTCCAGCCTGATCTCTCGGATGAACTGGCTGGCCGACTTATTCTCTATGGCCTTGATCCTTTTGTACAATTCTGATCTGCTTATCCCCAGCTCTTTGGCCAGCATCTCCACCCCGAATTGCGGGTTTAGGAGATGATCTAACACCAATTTCTTGGCTCTGGCGATAAATTCTACAGAATTCATGAGGTAATCGGAATGATTGGCTTTCCTTAAAGTTAGTCAATTGTCGTTAAAAATTAAAATGCAATGGTCTGGAAACGAGGGATTACCGATTTTTTTTTGTCTTTATGGCCTAATTCCGGAAGGATTTAAATTGGGGAGAGCAGGAAACATAATTGAAATATTTAAAAAAAAATTTAAGGGTCAGGGTACATAATTGAAACAGGTTTTGAAAAAGAAAATAGAACTTCAAGTAGGAATTATGATCGCATCCGGTGTTTTGAATTAGCCACACACCATTTCGATCTTTCTCATTAACAACCAAACCGATACGGCCTGTTCTTTCACCACAGGCCTTATCGTATAAACCAATTTCAGCATGAGAACAACAATCAAGGGATCGCTAACCTGGCTCTGTCTTCTCTCGTTTTATTTCTTCTACGGGCAACAGAGGAACATTTCCGGTACAGTTTCTTCTACAGATGGGAATCCCCTTCCGGGAGTTAATATCCTGGTTAAAGGGTCAACACAAGGAACTCAGTCCGACTTTGATGGCCGGTATACCATCCAAGTGGATGAGAATTCAGTAATAATATTTTCTTACTTGGGATATTTGACCGTGGAGGAACAGGTTCTTGATCGTTCCATCATCGATGTCACCATGATTGAAGATGCAACCCAACTTGAAGAAGTAGTGGTTGTAGCTCTGGGTATTGAACGTGAAAAAAAGAGTTTAGGTTATGCTACTCAAGAATTGCAGGGGGAAGATGTATCCTCAATCAAAACGCAGAACTTTGTTAACTCTCTTTCGGGAAAAGTGGCCGGTCTCGATATCAGGCCCTCAGGAACCTTGGGAGGATCAACAAATGTGGTTATCCGGGGAAACAGTTCCATCGAAGGGAATAATCAGGCCCTTTTTGTAGTAGACGGAATCCCTTTCAATAATGATACAGGGAATTCACAACAACAACGTCTGGGTTTTGGAGGGGCAGATTATGGGAATGCCGCCTCAGATATAAACCCGGATGATATTGAAAGTATAAACGTCTTAAAAGGAGCTGCTGCCACTGCTCTCTACGGTTCCAGAGCTGCCAACGGGGTCATCATGATCACAACAAAAAAGGGTAGCCGCAAAGATGGAATCGGGATCAGCATCAATTCTACCTTCACCCTTACCTCGGTTGATTCTGAAACACTCCCCGTATATCAAAAAAGTTATGGGGCTGGATATGGCCCATTCTATGATAGCGCAGACGGATATTTTGGATTGTTCGATGTAAATGGTGACGGGACAGACGACCTTACCACGCCTTTTACGGAGGACGCCTCCTATGGAGCTCCCTTTGATCCTTCTTTAAATGTTTATCAATGGAATTCCCTCTTTCAGGGATTGGACACTTACCTGCAGCCAACCCCATGGGTGGCAGGAGCCAACGATCCTAATTATATCTGGGAGGAAGGTATAACTACCATCAATACGGTTGCCCTGGATGGTCAGACCGAGAACAGCGCATTCAGATTGAGCATTACCAATTTCTTCCAGGAAGGAAACCTTCCTAACAGCGAGATCAAAAGAAATACCATCAATTTCTCAGCCTCTCATCAACTCACTGAAAAACTAAAGGCATCTACGGTGTTCAATTTCGTCAAAGCTGATGGCCTTGGACGCTATGCCACGGGCTATGATGGCAACAATGAGATTATAAGTTTCAGGCAATGGTGGCAGGTTAATGTAGATATGGAAGAACAGCGGGATGCGTATTTTAGATTGAGGCAAAATGCCACCTGGAATCCCTTAGGAGCAGATAATACCAGGCCGATTTATGCGAACAATGCCTATTGGGGTTGGTATGAAAATTTCACTACAGACACACGTAACCGCTATTTCGGAAATTTTGTTTTGAACTACGAGATCAATGACTGGCTCAGTGCTTTGGCCCGTTTTACCTTTGACACCTTTAATGAGCTAAGGGAGGAACGCACCGAAGTAGGTAGTGCAAATATCCCTGGCTATATTACGGCAAGATCGAAACCTGGCTGAATACAATTACGACCTTATCCTGAATGCTAACAAGGCCCTGTCAGATAAATTAAACCTGTCCGGGACCTTGGGATTCAATTTGCGCAGGAATGAATGGAACAATACGAGTTCTCGTACAAGCGACGGTCTCCTGATCCCGGATCTTTTCACCCTCTCTAATAGTGAAGGCCCTATTGTTTCATCACAATATGATGCCACTAAAATGGTGGACGGTTTTTACGTTCAGGCCAGTTTGGGATATGACTTTTTTGCTTATCTGGAAGGGACCTTCCGAACGGATCGTTCCTCAGCGCTTCCGGTGGCCAATAACCGATATAACTACTGGTCTTTAACGGGATCCCTGATATTTTCTCAATTACTCGATCTGGATTGGCTTACCTTCGGAAAACTAAGGGCTAATTATGGTGTAGTAGGTAATGATACGGATCCATTTCGTGTCATCAATACCTTTGATGTAATTACGCCTCCATTTAACGGCGGCCTGGCTTCCAATCCCGATTCGCGAAACAATGAAAATTTAAGGCCGGAAGAACAACGTAATTGGGAGGTTGGTATGGAAATGATCTTCCTTGATCGCAGAGCGGGTTTAGATATTTCGTATTACGACAATCAAAATATTGACCAGATCACGCAGGTACCCATCTCGGATGCCACCGGTTTTCAGTCTGCTTTGCTCAATGCAGGAACCATTGAGAACAAAGGCTGGGAAGTACAATTATACGGCAGTCCGATAAAAACGGAGGATTTCAAATGGGATATACGCCTTAATTGGACACGTAACAGAAGCCTGGTCGTGAAATTGGCGGAAGGGGTAGATAACCTGCAGCTTGGATTCTTTCAACAAGCTTCATTAAATGCTGTTCCGGGGGAGCCTTATGGAACTATAAGAGGTACTAATTTTGTCTTTCACGAAAATGGGCAACCCATTGTAGATGAGTTTGGGTTTTACCTGGTTTCAGACACCAATAATGAAGAGATAGGCGATATCAACCCGGATTGGACCGCGGGTATCTGGAATGGTTTCACCTATAAGAATTTTGGCCTTACGTTCCTGATCGATATAAAGAAAGGCGGCGACCTCTTTTCCCTGGATACTTTTTATGGCTATACAACTGGGATCTATGATTTCTCAGCGGCGAATAATGATCTCGGGAATCAAATAAGAAATCCAATAACTGATGGTACAGATAGCGGGGGTATTTTACTTCCGGGGGTGCAGGCAGATGGTACACCTAATACTGTACGGGGAGATATGAGCACCTTTATAAACCCGGTAGGATTCTATGCGCCGGAGGCCTACCACGTGTATGATGCCGGATTTGTTAAACTGAGAGAAGCCAGCATAACCTATACTTTTGGAGAGAAATTACTCTCCAGACTCCCGATTGAATCTGGTTCTTTCTCCATTATTGGGAGAAACCTGTGGATCATTGATAAGAATGTGCCGTACACCGATCCCGAAGCCGGGCTTAGTGCAGGAAACTTGCAGGGTTTTCAGGTTGGTGCTTACCCTGCAGTTAGGGAGATAGGCTGTAATCTCAAATTTCAATTTTAAAACGGAAAACCATGAAAAGAATAGCGACATCCTTACTCGTAATTGTGCTTCTTTCTTCTTGCTTATCCGATGAGCAATATGAAAAATATAATGTGGACCCCAACAATCCTACAGAAGTAAAGGCCGACTTTGTGTTTAATTCGGCCCTTAAAAATTTGGCAGACCAAATGGCGACTCCAAGTATCTTTTTTAATGTATCCCGTATGCTAAGCCAGTACTGGGCAACGACCACCTATCCTGATGAATCTAATTACGATTTCGACTTTAGCAATACTCCTGATAATCATTGGGCGGTTATGTATCGTTCTGTATTTCAGGATCTGATCACGGCCAAGGAGATCGTCATGGCCGACGAAAATTTATCAGAGGCACAAAAATTAACCCGGCTCGCACAGGCCAACATCTTGGAGATCTATGGCTGGCAAAATATGGTAGACACTTTTGGGGATATTCCGTATACGGATGCATTGCGATCTGATGATACCACACAGCCCGTTTATGATGATGCAGCTTCAATTTATGAAGACCTCATTGGTCGAATTGATGTAGCAATTTCCAATCTAACTACAGACGGATTTGAGATCGATAATTTGTACTTTGGTGATATTGATGCATGGCGTGCTTTTGGAGTTTCCCTTAAGCTGAGGTTAGGTATTATGCTCGCCGATATTAATCCTTCACTGGCACAAACTACCGTAGAAAGTGCTTACAGTTCAGGAGTATTCACATCTAATGCAGATAATGCCTCTTTTGCCTATTTGGGGACCTCAAATCCCAATCCCATTTGGACCGATGTGGTGCAATCAGGTCGTCAGGACTTTATAATTGCGAATACCATTACCGATCTGTTGAACGCGCTGGATGATCCTCGTCGTGAGGCATACTTTTCTGATAATCTGGGACCCGGGATCTATGATGGGGGGATCTATGGAGATTTCAACACCTTTGACTCCTATACTCAGATTGCTGAAACGACGCTTGATCCTACGTATCCTCTGAGGTTTATAGATTTCGCAGAAGTGTCTTTCTACCTGGCAGAGGCAGCAGAGCGAGGTTTTGAAGTAGGGGGTACGGCAGAAGACTATTATAACCAGGGAATTACCGCATCCTTTGAGGATTGGGGAGCCCAGGATATCAGCACCTATCTGGCCAATCCTGATGTGGCTTATTCTACGGCCCAGGGAGACTGGCGACAAAAGATCGGTACCCAATTCTGGCTTGCTATGTATAATCGGGGACATGAGGGCTGGAATATCTGGCGAAAGTTTGATTATCCTCAATTGAATCTTCCTGCCCTGTCCGGCAATCCAATTCCGTTAAGACTTAAGTATCCTGTTAATGAGCAGAACCTAAATGAATCTAATTATTCAGCAGCCTCGGGTGCTATTGGGGGTGATGCACAGAGTACACGCATTTTCTGGGATACCCAATAATATTAAATGAATGAATATGAAAGCTTATTTTAAGGAATTGCAGCGCCGCCATGTGGTAAAAGCCGGGATCGCCTATGTGGTGTTCTCCTGGCTTATCGTACAGGTGATCACCGTCTTACTCCCCTTATTTAAAATACCCGATCGTATCAGTCAGACTGTCGTAATTATTCTGGCCGTTGGTTTCCCAATCTGGCTGGTTATTGCCTGGGTCTATGATTTCTCCTGGGGGAGTATTCAGAAAACCGAGGATGTACCTTTTGACCCTGAGGTCTCCCGAAAGAAAAATATAGGATTAAACAGATTTATCATTGGCGGAATGGCGATCGCTTTGATCTTATTAATGGTTAATACGTTCCGCTTGAGCAACAAGGTAGATGAAATAGAAGGGCAGTACCTGGCCATGGAGTTTACCAATTCCCTTGCTATACTTCCTTTTGACGACCTGAGCCCAAAACAAGACCAGCGTTATTTTTCAGATGGCCTGGCACGTAGTATTTATGACCGGCTAGCTCAATCAAAAGATCTAAAACTCATAAGCCCCACTTCTTCTTTTCAGTACCGGGATAAGGATGTGAGCATCGAGGTAATTGCTGAGGAATTAGGGGTGCGGTATATGCTGGAAGGTAGTGTGCAAATGTTCGATGACCGCTATAGGGCAAGCATTAATCTGGTGGATACACGGGATGGATCTACAATCTGGTCCAAGACTTTTGACGACACTTTGGAAGATGTGTTGAGTACTTATGATGACGTGGCCTCTAACATTGGTAATTTCTTAAACGTAACCATTGTTAGCGAAGACGTTAGGAAACGAAAGGTAGATCCGGAGGCCTATCTGCTATACCTTAAGGCAATAGATACATTGCAATCAAATGAATATAAAAAAGAAGATGTTTTAGTTGCTGATTCTTTAATTCGCGAATCGATACGAATAGACCCTACCTATTCCCAATCCCATGCAAGATTGAGTCAGACCACCTTACACAAGGGTTTGTATGGCGGTGAATATACATTTGATGAAGCCCTGGCAATAGGGCTAAAATCTGCCCAAAAGGCTATCGAATTAGATCCTGAATATTATTATGGGTATAATTGGTTATCTAATTGGCAATGGCACGCGAAAAATTTAAAGGCGTCAAACGAAGCTTTAAGTAAGGCCCAAAAGGTAGCTCCGAACAGTTCTGAAGTAAACTATTACAGTGCATTCCACACAAGGCGACAGAATCGATTAACGGAATGCTTAGCTTATGGTGAACGGTCCGTAGCACTAGACCCTAAAAGTCAGGAACCGTATTATGAAATTGTTGCTGCAAATTATATGCTAGGTGATTACGAAAGAGCTGAATGGGCATTACGGCGATCAGCTGGGCCTGAAGACGAATATTTCTACGGGGACCTGGGATATTTATATTTTCTAAAGAGAGACCTTGAGAAAGCAATGGAGTACTCCAGTAAAAATAAAAGTTATTGCACTCTCGCTACTTCGATCAATCGTTGATCTTTTATGCTGCAGGAGATTTGATTAAAGCCGATAGTACCTTTAGCTTGCTAAAAGGACTACCCAACGATGAAAATTACGGTCTGAATACTGATTTTTATCTTTCCATTGTATACGCCTATTTAGGGGAAAACGACCTGGCGTTTGAATATATGGATCGATCAAAGGATTATATCAAAGTATATCTCGAATTTTTCTTCACAGTTCCAGAGTACAAAAACCTCTACGAAGACCCCCGTTGGGACGAGTTTATCGATCGCTTAAGCGAAGAGTTTAATTATGATTTTCCACATAGACCAGAATAATCATGGGTAAATTCCAACACTACTGGAAAGAACTCCAACGCCGCCATGTGGTAAAGGCAGGACTGGCCTATCTGGTTGGCGCCTGGTTGCTGGTACAGGTCCTCTCTATAGTTCTCCCGGCTTTTGGTATGGGACAAGGCTGGATGAAAACCACCATCCTTATATTGTCTATTGGTTTTCCCATTTGGCTCATCCTGGCCTGGATCTATGATTTCTCCTGGGGGAGTATTCAGAAAACCGAAGACGTACCTTTTAACCCTGAGGACTCCCGAAAGAAAAATATTGGGTTGAACAGATTTATCATCGGCGGACTGGCTATTGCTGTTATCCTGTTATTGGTAAACACTTTACGCCTTAGCTCTAAAGTAAATGATATAGAAGGCCAGTACCTGGCCATGGAGTTTACCAATTCCCTGGCCATCCTGCCCTTTGATGATTTAAGTCCAAAACAAGACCAGCGCTATTTTTCGGACGGCCTTGCTCGTAGCATTTATGACCAGTTGGCCAAGTACAAGGATTTACAACTAATTAGTCCTACTTCCTCCTTTCTATATAGAGATAAAGACGTTAGCATTGAAGTGATCGCAGAGGAATTAGGCGTGCGTTACATCTTGGAAGGAAGCGTGCAATTGTTTGGAGATCAATACCGTGCCAGTATCAATCTGGTGGATACCCAAAATGGATCCACCATTTGGTCCAAGACCTTCGAGGACAACCTGGAAAACGTCTTGATTACATATGATGAAGTATCTGAGAATGTGGGAAACTATTTAAATGTGACATTGACCAATATGGATGTCCGACAACGAAAGGTAGATCCGGAGGCGTATTTGTTGTATCTAAGGGCAGAGGATACATTACAATATTTTACTACTGAATCCAGGATGGCAGCTGATTCCCTGATTCGAAGGTCAATTTTAATTGATCCTACCTATGCTCCTTCACATGGAAGACTAAGTAAGATAACAATACATGTGGGATTATATTTAGAACATTATTCACTTGAGGAAAGCATTAGGATCGGGATGGAAGCTGCCAAAGAAGCTGTTCGACTCGATCCCACTTCTGCAGTAGGATATGTCGGCTTATCTAACTGGAAGTGGCACGATCGTGATGTTAAGGCAGCAATGCAATATATGGATAGTGCCTTGACTTATGGGTCAAATATCGCAAGAATAATCAACTATGCAAACCATCAGACCAGTCGATTGAATCAAATTCGAACAGCGTATGATTTAGCCAAAAAAGGTCTTAAATTGGATCCATTAGAGACAGACCTTCACATGTCTAAGATGTATATCGAAATCTTTTGGGCCGATTATGAAGCTGCATTAAGGTCTTTCAAAAAATTTACTGAAGTGGCTATATCAAAGGAATCACACAATGCTATGGAAGCTGCCATACACCGCATGAATGGAGATTATGAAGTAGCATTGAAAACCATTGAAAGAGAAAAGGATCGATATTGGTATCTCTTCTATAAAATACCCATACTCTACGAATTAGGAAAGATAAAAGAGGCCGATAAGTTGATTGTGGAATTTCAGAATTTTCCAACTGATGCTTTACCAACTAACGGCTGGCCTAATTTTGATCTGGCTATAATATATGCCCATAGAAACAATCATGACAAGGCCTTCGATTATTTGAATAACGCATTTGATGCTGTGAGTACCTATACGGAGACTTTCTTTACTGTTCCCGAGTTCAAAAACCTGTATGGCGACCCCCGCTGGGACGCCTATATCGATCGCTTAAGCGAAGAGTTTAATTACGATTTCCCCCATAGACCGGAATAAACATTTGTAAACTTCAATACTGCTGGAAAGAACTCCAACGCCGCCACGTATTAAAGGTAGGCGAGTACAATTCTGTTTACTGCAGGGAAATTTACTGGATCAACGCAGTTATTTTTATTTAATGGGCCTTCATTGGTATCGTTTATTATTTCTTTCCTAATTTGATAGCCTAATTTAGTTTTATGAAATTCGTGCTCGCCCCGGATAAATACAAAGGATCTCTTACAGGGTTAGAGATCTGCGATGCTCTGGAAAATGGCCTGAGAAAGGTGTACCCTGAGAGTGATATCCTTAAAATGCCCATGGCAGACGGGGGCGACGGCACTATTGAAGTGGTGCGATATTACCTGAAAGCCGATACAATAAAAGTATCCGTAAACGATCCCTTGTTCAGGCCCGTTCTAGCTTCCTACCTTTATTCTTCAACCTCCAGAACGGCCTATATAGAAATGGCCGAAGCCTCCGGACTTAAAGTTTTAAAGGAGCATGAAAAGAACTGCATGGAAACCACTACCTTAGGTACCGGTCAACTTATCGCAGACGCCATAGATAAGGGGGCAAAAGAGATCATTCTGGGTATTGGGGGCAGTGCAACCAATGATGCCGGAATGGGAATGGCCTCCGCCCTGGGATTTCACTTTCTGGACAAAGACGAAAAAATTCTTTTGCCAACCGGAGCTAATCTGATCCAAGTTTCTAAAATTGATAGTTCTGGAGTACATCCTGAACTCAGAAACATAAAGGTAAAAGTGGCCTGCGATGTTACTAATCCTTTTTACGGCCCAAACGGAGCGGCATATGTCTATGCCCGGCAGAAAGGGGCAACTGATGAAGAAATTGTCCGGTTAGATAAAGGGTTAAGAAATTTTGCTAAGATCCTGGAGAAACAATTTAAAGTTGATGTTCAGAATATCGCCGGAGCAGGAGCTGCTGGGGGTCTGGGAGCTGCAGCAAGCATTTTCCTAAAGGCTCAATTAACCTCCGGGATTGAATTGGTTAAGGAAATGGCGCATTTTGATACTAATATTAAAGGTGCGGACTGGATCATCACCGGGGAAGGAAAACTAGACGATCAGACCCTATCGGGTAAAGCATTACAGGGTATATTGCAATCGGCTAAAGATAAAGGAATACCGGTGGCGGCTTTTTGTGGTGCCATCGATATCTCCGAGACTACAGCCAGGAAGTTGGGGCTGGCCTACACTGCGGCGATTTCTAAAGATATGCCCAATTTGGAAGAGGCTATAAAAGCGAGCTACAAAAATTTAGAGGCTGCTGCCGAGGAGTTTGCAAAAAGTCTTACTTAGATTTTTAATCCTGCATATATTTGAGAATTGAAGATGGAAAAGAAGGTACAAAAACAAGGTACGAACTTACTAAATGACATAGTTGCTATGGATGTTGGTGGATCATCCGTTAAAAGTGGCCTCGTTAGCGGTGAAACCGTAGAAGACATAAAAACAACTCCTATAGATAGTAAAGGGAACAGTGAAAACATAATCACCACATTTTCCGATATTATTAATAGTTATTCCGCTGCAAACCAAATTAGTGGTATTGCCTTTTCCATGCCAGGACCCTTTGACCATTCTAAGGGTATAAGTTATATGGGCCCAAACCAGGGTAAATACGAAGCTATTTATGGCATGAACCTCAAAGAACTGCTTTTGGAAAGGGTATCCACAGAATACCCAATTACTTTCAGAGATGATGGGGAGTCTGCTATTGTGGGAGAAGCATTATATGGTGCCGGAAAACCATATGAACGGCTTTTAGGAATAACGCTCGGAACAGGCATAGGTTCTGCCTTTATCATTAATGGCGAACCTCAGTATGTGGGAAAGGGGATTCCCGAAAATCTGCTTTATGATTGTCTATGGGAAAATAAAAGAGCGGATGAGGTATTTTCAATTCGGGGATTGAAGTCCAGACTAACTGGTGTTGGTTTTCATGGAGAGCCTAAGGAAGCCACCGAACTAGCCAAAACCGATCATGAAGTAAGAAAGGTATTCGAGTTATGGGGAGATGAATTGGGTCTATTCCTGAACAAATACGTTTCACAATTTAATGCGCAGGCGGTGATAGTTCAAGGCGGACTTGCCGGTGCCTTTGAACTTTTCGGGGAACAGATCCAAAAAAATATGCAGGCCAGGGTAGTGCGCCATGCCCTGGGTTCAAAAGCTGCACTTTTGGGTGCCAGCGATAAATTCAGAAAAACCTATCAGGAATAACTCCGATTATTTATAAGCTAACTTTTTTCTTTGCCCTATAGATCACCTTTATGCGGTACTTAAGTTAATAAAGGTGGATGCTATTTTCAAAAGATACCCTTATCTTACATACAAATAGTTGATCAACCTTTTGTGAAGATATTCTACTCTTTTCTTTCCATAATACTCTTCGGGACCTCCTTTCTTCAGGGTCAGGTTGCAGACAGGCCTACTCTTGCAGCCGGCAGGTTCTTAGGGGAAATAAGGATCGATGGCTATATGGACGAAGAGGAATGGAAAAATGCCCCTGCTCTTACTACCTTTCAAACTACAGTCCCTGTTGAAAAAGGAACACCTTCTGCTGCTACCCTTGTACGCGTATTAGTGGATGATAAGGCAGTGATCATCGGGATCCAATGCGATGACCCCGAGCCGGACAAGATCGTCAGGTTCTCTAAATTAAGGGATACGGATATTTCTAATGAGGATCACGTGAAAGTGGTCCTTGATCCTTTCCTGGATGGGCAATCCGGGTATATACTGGCCGTAAATGCCAATGCCGCTCGTTATGATGCCCTTGTCTCCAATAGGGGAGAGTCTGAGAATGAGGACTGGGATGCTATTTGGGAAGCCCGCGTAAGCATCAATGAGAGCGGTTGGGTGGCAGAGATCCGCTTGCCTATACAGAGTATCTATTTTAAAAAGGGACTCACCGAATGGGGATTTAATGTAGAAAGACGAATTCAACGCAACCAGGAGACCATACGTTGGGCCAATGTGCAACGCGATCAGTTCTTTGGGCAGACGAGCAGGGCCGGACTTCTAACAAATTTACCGGAGTTTAATTACGGCATGGGCCTTAATGTACATCCGTCCCTGGTAAGATCCATGAACATGAAGGTGCCGATGGCGCAGCCACTGTGGACTGTGAAGGCAGTTTAGATGCCAGTCAACGAGTGGATCCAAAGGTACTGCATCTTCAGTCAAATACAGATTTTGCCGAGACAGAGGTAGATTCAAGACAGACCAACCTTACGCGGTTTGCTCTTTTCTTTCCTGAAAACGCACCTTTTTTTTAGAAGGCTCGGATATTTTTGAATTTGGGTTTGGTACAGGAAACAATACCGTATTACCTTTTTTTAGCAGGAGAATAGGCCTGTTTAGTTAATACACAGGTGCCAATAATGGCCGGGGCCAAGATCAACGGAAGAATAGGGAATACAGCCTTTGGCGGATTAGGGATCAGGACCAATTCTTTTGCAATTTATCTGATGCGGCCTCATATGACGCCACATCTATGGGGGTAATGCGTATACGCCAAAATGTTTTTAAAGAAAGCACGGTAGGCCTTATCACGTCTGTCGGTGATCCCTTAGGGAGGGACGGTAGCTTTATGTCTGGAGTAGATTTTACGTATCAGACCACCCGTTTTAATGGGGATAAGAATTTTATTGCAGGTGCCTGGGCCCTGTATACAGACCGGGCACCTGCAATAAAATTCTTATCCCCATTAAAACGGGTGGTCTGATACGTAAAATCTACTCCAGACATAAAGCTACCGTTACCCTCCTAAGGGATCACCGACAGACGTGATAAGGCCTACCGTGCTTTCTTTAAAAACATTTTGGCGTATACGCATTACCCCCATAGATGTGGCGTCATATGAGGCCGCATCAGTAGCAAAAGAATTGGTCCTGATCCCTAATCCACCAAAGGCTGTATTCCCTATTCTTCCGTTTAGATCTTGGCCCCGCCCATTATTGGCACCTGTGTATTACTAAACAGCCCTATTCTCCTGCTAAAAAAAGGTAATACGGTATTGTTTCCTGTACCGAAATTCAAAATATCTGAGCCTTCCAGAAAAAATGTCGGTTTTTCTCAGGAAAGAAAATAAGGTTGGTTTGCCGGGTATCTACCTCGGTCTCGTCTCCTTATTTACTGTAACAGTTGCCAGGACGTTTGGACCCAGGCGTTGACTGGCATCCAAACTGCCTTCAAAGTCCACTATGGCTGGGCATTGTCGCACCCTCTTTGTTCATGGAACTTACCCAGGGATGGCCGAACATTAAGGCCCAATCCGTAATTAAACTCCGGTAAAAAATTGTTGGAGAAATTCCGGCCCTGCTCGTCTGCCCAAAGAACTGATCGCATTTTGCGCGTCACCAACATATAGTCTGTTGGTTGCGTTCAAATTCGTCTTTCTACATTAAATCCCCATTCGGTGAGTCCCTTTTTCAAAATGCGATTGTCTGCCTATGCAAGCGGATCTCTGCCACCCAACCGCTCTCATTGATGCTTACGCGGGCTTCCCAAATAGCATCCATCCTCATTCTCAGACTCTCCCTATTGGAGACAAGGACGTCACCATAACGAGCGGCATCGGCATTTACCACCAGAATACCCGGGATTCCAGATCCAGGAAAGGATCAAGGACCACTTTCACGTGATCCTCATTAAATATCCGTATCCCTTAATTTAGAGAACCTGATCTTGTCGGCTCGGGGTCATCGCATTGGATCCCGATGATCACTGCCTTATCATCCACTAATACGCGTACAAGGGTAGCAGCAGAAGGTGTTCCTTTTTCAACAGGGACTGTAGTTTGAAAGGTAGTAAGAGCGGGGCATTTTTCATTCCTCTTCGTCCATATAGCCATCGATCCTTATTTCCCCTAAGAACCTCCGGCTCAAGAGTAGCCTCTGCAACCTGACCCTGAAGAAAGGAGGTCCCGAAGAGTATTATGGAAAGAAAAGAGTAGAATATCTTCACAAAAGGTTGATCGACTTGTATGTAAGATAAGGGTATCTTTTGAAAATAGCATCCACTTTTATTAACTTAAGTACCGCATAAAGGTGATCTATAGGGCAAAAGAAAAAAGTTATAAATAATCGGAGCCCTTGATAGGTTTTTCTGAATTTATCGCTGGCACCCAAAAGTGCAGCTTTTTGAACCCAGGGCATTGGCGCACTCCTCGGCCTGCATATTTTTTTGGATCTGTTCCCGAAAAGTTCAAAGGCACCGGCAAGTCCGCCTTTGAATTATCAGCCGCCTCTGGCGGTTCTAAAATATGAAACGTATTTGTTCAGGAATAGACCCAATTCATCTCCCCATAACTCGAATACCTTTCTTACTTCATGATGGGTTTTCGCTAGTTGGTGGCTTCCTTAGGCTCTCCATGAAAACCAACGAGTTAGTCTGGACTTCAATCCCCAATTGAACATCATGCCAGCCTCTTATTTTCCCATAGACAATCATAAAGCAGATTTTCGGGAATCCCCTTTCCCACATACTGAGGTTCCGCCATTAATGATAAAGGCGGAACCTATGCCTGTTCCGAGCGTTATTCCTAAAAGCCGTTCATATGGTTTTCCGGCACCATATGCTTCTCCCGCAATAGCAGACTCCCCATCATCTCTGAAAGTAATTGGGTATTCTGTGGATACCCTTTCCAAAAGCAGTTCTTTGAGGTTCATCATAAATAGCTTCGGTATTTACCCTGGTTTGGCATATAACTTATACCTTTTGAATGGTCAAAGGGTCACTGGCATGGAAAAGGCAATACCACTAATTTGGTTTGCAGCGGAATAACTATTAATAATATGGAAAATGTGGTGATTATGTTTTCACTGTTCCCTTTACTATCTATAGGAGTTGTTTTTATGTCTTCTACGGTTTCACCGCTAAAGAGGCCACTTTTAACGGATGATCCACCAACATCCATAGCAACTATGTCATTTAGTAAGTTCGTACCTTGTTTTTGTACCTTCTTTTCCATCTTCAATTCTCAAATATATGCAGATTAAAAATCTAAGTAAGACTTTTGCAAACTCCTCGGCAGCAGCCTCTAAATTTTTGTAGCAGCTTTTATAGCCTCTTCCAAATTGGGCATATCTTTTTAAGAAATCGCACAGTGTAGGCCAGCCCCAACTTCCTGGTTGTAGTCTCGGAGATATCGATGAGCACACAAAAAGCCGCCGCCGGTATTCCTTTATCTTTAGCCGATTGCAATATACCCTGTAATGCTTTACCCGATAGGGTCTGATCGTCTAGTTTTCCTTCCCCGGTGATGATCCAGTCCGCACCTTTAATATTAGTATCAAAATGCGCCATTTCCTTAACCAATTGGATCCAAAGTATAGGAAAATGCTTGCTGCAGCTCCCAGACCCCCAGTAGCTCCTGCTCCGGCGATATTCTGAACATCAACTTTAAATTGTACTCTCCAAGATACTAGCAAAATTTCTTAACCTTTTATCTAACCGGACAATTTCTTTATAGTACCCTTTATGCCGGGCATAGACATATGCCGCTCGTTTTGGCCGTAAAAAGGATTAGTAACATGGCGGCCACTTTTACCTTTATGTTTCTGAGTTCAGGATGTACTCCAGAACTATCAATTTTAGAAGAGAGCACTTTTCATCAGGAATTAGCTCCGGTTGGCAAAAGAATTTTTTCGTCTTTGTCCAGAAAGTGAAATCCCAGGGCGGAGGCCATTCCATTCCCGGCATCATTGGTTGCACTGCCCCCAATACCCAGAATCGTCTTTTGTGTATGGCGTGTGCCGATAAGTTGACCGGTACCTAAGGTAGTGGTTTCCATGGCATCCTTTTTCATGCTCCTTTAAAACTTTAAGTCCGGAGGCTTCCAAGGCCATTTCTAGTATAGCGGCCGTTCTGGAGGTTGAAGAATAAAGGTAGGAAGCTAGACGGGCCTGAACAAGGGATCGTTTACGGATCTTTTTATTGTATCGGCTTTCAGGTAATATCGCACCACTTCAATAGTGCCGCACCCCGTCCAAGGGCATTTTAAGGGATATCACTCTCAGGGTACACCTTTCTGGGCCTCACCAACATGCGCCAGATCTCTAACCCTGTTAAGAGATATTGTGTACTTTATCCGGAGCGAGCACGAATTTCATAAAACTAAATTAGGCTATCAAATTAGGAAAGAAATAATAAACGATACCAATGAAGGCCCATTAAATAAAAATAACTGCGTTGATCCAGTAAATTTCCTCAGTAAACAGAATTGTACTCGCCTACCTTCTTTCTTAATTTCAGCGGCATTGATCTTTTCAGCAGTATTGAAGTTTACACATGTTTATTCCGGTCTATGGGGGAAATCATAATTAAACTCTTCGCTTAAGACAATCGATATAGGCGTCCCAGCGGGGGTCGCCATACAGGTTTTTGGAACTTGGGAAGCATAAAGAAAGTCTCCGTATAGGTACTCACAGCATCAAATGCGTTATTCAAATAATCGAAGGCCTTGTCATGATTTTTTCTATGGGCATCCTTATAGCCAGATCAAAATTAGGCCAGCCGTTAGTTGGTAAAGCATCAGTTGGAAAATTCTGAAATTCCACAATCAACTTATCAGCTTTTTATCTCTACCTAATTCGTAGAGTATGGGTATTTTATGAGAAATCTGAGATATATCGATCCTTTTCTCTTTCAATGGTTTTCAATGCTACTTCATAATCTCCATTCATGCGGTGTATGGCAGCTTCCATAGCATTGTGTGATTCCTTTGATATAGCCACTTCAGTAAATTTTTTGAAAGACCTTAATGCAGCTTCATAATCGGCCCAAAAGTTCGATATACATCTTAGACATGTGAAGGTCTGTCTCTAATGGATCCAATTTAAGACCTTTTTGGCTAAATCATACGCTTCTTGAATTTAATTCAATCAACTGGTCTGATGGTTTGCATAGTTGTTGTTCTTTTTGGGAGTATTTTGACCCATAAGTCAAGGCACTATCCATATATTGCATTGCTGCCTTAACATCACGATCGTGCCACTTCCAGTTAGATAAGCCGACATATCCTACTGCAGAAGTGGGATCGTCGAACGGCTTCTTTGGCAGCTTGGTCCGAATCCTGATGCTTGCCTCAAGTGAATAATGTTCTAAATATAATCCCACATGTATTGTTATCTTACTTAGTCTTCCATGTGAAGGAGCATAGGTAGGATCAATTAAAATTGACCTTCGAATCAGGGAATCAGCTCCATCATCAGTAGTAAAATATTGTGATGTTCTCCTCTGCCCTTGAATACAACAAATACGCCTCAGAATCTCGTTGTCGGACATCCATATTGGTCAATGTCACATTTGAATAGTTTCCCACATTTTCAGATACTTCATCATATGTAATCAAGACGTTTTCCAGGTTGTCCTCGAAGGTCTTGGACCAAATGGTGGAGTATGCATTTTGGGTATCCACCAGATTGATACTGGCACGGTATTAGTCTCCAAACAATTGTACGCTTCCTTCCAAGATGTGACGCACACCTAATTCCTCTGCGATCACTTCAAATCTAACGTATTTATCTCTATATCAAGAAAGGAGGAAGTCAGACTAATTAGTTGTAAATCCTTGTACTTGGCCAACTGGTCATAAATGCTGCGAGCAAGGCCGTCCGAAAAATAGCGCTGGTCTTGTTTTGGACTTAAATCATCAAAGGGCAGGATGGCCAGGGAATTGGTAAACTCCATGGCCAGGTACTAGGCCTTCTATATCATTTACTTTAGAGCTAAGGCGTAAAGTGTTTACCAATAACAGGATAACAGCAATAGCCAGTCCGCCGATGATAAACTTGTTCCAACCCAATATTTCGGGAGTCCTAAGGAAGTTACGTCTTCGGTTTTCTGAATACTCCCCAGGAGAAATCATAGATCCAGCCAGGATGAGCCAATGGGAAAACCAATAGACAATATAAGGATGGTGGTTTTCATCCAGCCTTGTCCCATACCAAAAGCCGGAGAACTATGAGAGGACCTGTACCAGCAACGAGGCACAACCAGATAGGCCAGTCCTGCCTTTACCACATGGCGGCGTTGAGAGTACTTTCCACTGATGTTGGAATTTACCCATGATTATTCTGGTCTATGTGGAAAATCATAATTAAACTCTTCGCTTAAGCAATCGGTCCGACTAACCCCAACGGGGGTCTTCGTAGAGGTTTTTGTACTATTGGAACTGTGAAGAAAAATTCGAGATATACTTTGATATAATCCTTTGATCGATCCATATATTTCAAACGCCAGGTCGTTTTTTCCCCTAAATAGGCGTATACCATGGAAAGATAAAAATCGGTATTTCATACCGTAATTTTCATCGTTGGGAAGTCCTTTTAGCAAGCTCAAGGTACTATCTGCTTGAATCAAATCTCCTGCAGCATAAAAGATCAGCGATTGATCGAAGTATCGAGAGTGCAATATTTTATTCTTACTGGCGTACTCATTGCTTTCTCTAGGTCACTCTTTAGAAAATATAATATCCTAAGTCCCCGCTGGATGCATTGTCGGCCCAGCTGATCGCCGCAATGCCCATTCAGCTCTTTCGTAATCACCTAGCATATAATTTGCAGCAACAATTTCATAATCCACAACTTTCTGACTTTTAGGGTCTAGTGCTACAGAACAGTCACCATAGCTAAGCATTCCGTTAATCGATTCTGTCGCCTCCTGTGGAATGCACTGTAATAGTTTACTTCGGAACTACTTCGGAGCTACCTTTTGGGCCTTACTTAAAGCTTCGTTTGACGCCTTTAAATTTTTCGCGTGCCATTGCCAATTCGATAGCCTGTACCCATAATAATATTCAGGATCTAATTCGATAGCCTTTTGGGCAGATTTTAGCCCTATTCCCAAGGGCTTTTGCGTCAAATTCATATTCACCGCCATACAAACCCTTGTGTAATGTTGTCTGACTCAATCTTGCATGGGATTGGGAATAGGTAGGGTCTATTCGTTGTCGAATTCGCGAATTAAAGAATCAGCAACTAAAACATCCTCTTTTTTATATTCATTTGATTGCAATGTATCTATTGCCTTAAGGTATAGCAGTACGCCTCCGGATCTACCTTTCGTTTCCTAACGTCTTCGCTAGCAATGGTTACATTTAAGAAATTACCAATGTTAGAGGCCACGTCATCATAAGTACTCAACACATCTTCCAAAGTGTCGTCAAAAGTCTTCAACCAGGTAGATCCATATTATATGCACCAGATTAATGCTTGCCCTATAGCGGTCATCGAACATTTGCACACTACCTTCCGCCCCTAATTCCTCCGCAATTACCTCGATGCTCACATCCTTATCCGGTACTGAAAAGAAGAAGTGGGGCTTATGAGTTTTAGATCTTTTGATTGAGCTAGCATCATGACAAAATGCCAGGCCATCTGAAAAATCGTCTTGTTTTGGGCTCAGGTCGTCAAAAGGAAGTATAGCAAGGGAATTGGTAAACTCCATGGCCAGGTACTGCCTTCTATTTCATCTACCTTGTTGCTCAAGCGGAAACAGTATTAACCATTAATAAGATCAAAGCAATCAGCCATTCCGCCGTAAACTTGTTTAATCCTATATTTTTCTTTCGGGAGACCTCAGGGGTATAAGGTACATCCTCGGTTTTCTGAATACTCCCCCAGGAGAAATCATAGATCCAGGCAATAACCAACCAGATCGGGAAACCAACGGCGAGAGAATAATCACGACTGTCTGACTGATACTATCAGGTATTTTAAATAAGGGGAGTAAGACGGTGATCACCTGTACGATAAGCCAGAGAACGCCACAATGGAAGTTATTACCACATGGCGGCGCTGCAATTCCTTAAAATAAGCTTTCATATTCATTCATTTAATATTATTGGGTATCCCAGGAAAATACGTGTCCTATCATCAGCCCCAATAGCACCCGAGGCTGCTGAATAATTAGATTCATTTAGGTTCTGCTCATTAACAGGATACTTAAGTCTTAACGAAATGCAATTCGGACAGGGCCGGTAGTTCCGACGAATTGCGGAGAATCAAATTTTCGCCAGATATTCCAGCCCTCATTTCCCCGATTATACATAGCAAGCCAGAATTGGGTACCGATCTTTTGTCGCCAGTCTCGGCCCCTCGGCCGTGAGAATAAGCCACGTGGATTCACCAGGATGGGTCTGATTGTCAGTTTCCACTCCCAATCCTCAAAGGATGCGGTAATTCCCTGGTTATAATAGTCTTCTGCCGTACCGCCTACGTCAAAACCTCGCTCTGTGCCGCCAGGTAGAACGACACTTCTGCGAAATCTATAAAACTAAGCGGATAAGCGTCAGGGTCGTTTCCGCAATCTGGTCAAGGTGTTGAAATCTCCATCAGATCCCCCATCATCAGATCCCGGGTCCCACAGATTATCAGAAAAGTATACATCGCGCCGGGGATCATCCAACGCGTTCAATCAGGTAATGGTATTAGCAATTATATAGTCCTGACGACCTGATTGCACCACATCGGTCCAAATGGGATTGGGGTTTGAGGTCCCCAAATAGGCAAAAGAGGCATTATCTGCATTAGATGTGAATACTCCTGAACTGTAAGCACTTTCTACGGTAGTTTGTGCCAGTGAAGGATTAATATCTGCGATCATAATACCTAATCTGAGCTTAAGGGAAACGCCAAAAACACGCCATGTCCCCGAAGTACAAATTATCGATCTCAAATCCGTCAGAATTAAGATTGGAAATTGCCCCATCAATTCGATTAATCAGGTCTTCGTAAATTGAAGCTGCTACATCATATACGGGTTGTGTAGTCTCATCAGAACGCAATGCATCGGTATACGGAATATCCCCGAAGGTGTCCACCATATTTTGCCAGCCGTAGATCTCGAGGATATCGGCCTGTGCGATCCTTGTTAATTTTTGTGCCTCTGATAAATTTTCATCGGCCATGACGATCTCCTTGACGGTTTTCAGATCCTGAAATACAAAACGATACATAGCCGCCCAATGATTATCCGGAGTATTGCTATTATCGAAATTGTAATTGGATTCGCCAGGATACGTAGTTGTTGCCCAGTACTGGCTTAACATTCGGGAGACATTTAAAAAGATACTTGGAGTCGCCAATTGATCTGCCAGGCTTTTTAAGGCAGAGTTGAACACAAAATCGGCCTCAACCGCTGTGGGATTGTTACGATCAATATTGTATTCTTCGTATTGTTCATCGGATAAACACGAAGTAAGAAGGATGAAGATTATAAGGGATGTAGCTAGTCTTTTCATGATCTGCCGTTTTAAAACTGAAATTTAAGATTACAACCTATCTCCCGGATCGCAGGATATGCACCGACTTGAAACCCCTGTAAGTTTCCGGCGCTAAGCCCTACTTCAGGATCGGAATAGGGAACATTTTTATCTATTATCCACAGGTTTCTTCCAATAATGGAGAAAGATCCAGATTGGATCGGGAGATTTGGAGAGCAACTTCTCTCCGAAAGTATAGGTTATGCTGGCTTCCCGAAGTTTAACAAATCCGGCATCATATACATGGAGGGCCTCGGAGATACGAATCCTAGCGGGTTTATAAAGGTGCTCATATCTCCCCGCACGGTCGCGTGCATCTCCCTGAACCCCTGGAAGCAAAATACCCCCACTATCTGCACCATCGGTTATTGGGTTTCTTATTTGATTTCCAAGATCATTATTAGCAGCAGAAAAATCGTAGATGCCGGTCGGCTCATATCCATAGAAAGTATCTAAGAATCACCCCTTTCTTGATATCAATAAGGAAAGACAAACCGAAATTCTTATAGGTAAAGCCATTCCAGATACCCGCGGTCCGTCCGGGTTGATATCGCCTATGACCTCATTACTTGTATCGAGAAACACCAGGTAAAACCCAAATTCATCTACAATGGGTTGCCCATTTTCGTGAAAGACGAAATTAGTGCCTCGTATGGTTCCATAGGGCTCTCCCGGGAACAGCATTTAAGGGAAGCCTGTTGAAAAAATCCAGCAGGTTGTCTACCCCCTCCGCCAAGTTCACGAAAACCCAGGCTTCTGTTACGGGTCCAGTTCGGCGCTGTCCCATTTGAAGTCCGCCGTTTTGATCGGACTGCCGTACAATTGTACTTCCCAACCTTTGTTCTCAATGGTCCCTGCATTGAGCGGCGGACTGGAAACCGGTCACCTGAGATGGGAACCTGTGTGATCTGGTCTATATTTTGATTGTCGTAATACGAAATGTCGAAACCTGCTCTTCGATCGAGGAAGATCATTTCCAGGCCAACCTCCCAGTTACGTTGTTCTTCCGGCCTCAGATTCTCGTTGTTCCGTGAAAACCAGTGAAGCCTAGACCACCACTTGAATGGTGGAGTGATGACGTGGAAGATTTTTTACAACACGGAAATCGATCGTTGTCATTTACTACACGTAGTAGCCCTTTAGTTTTCCCGCTCAATCTGCAAATCGAGTAATTGAGAAAATATCAGGGATCCCGTTAAAGACCGGTCGTTATATCGGTTACTGGCCGCCGGAAGCGCTGAGGGACAATTAGCTTGGAGAGTCCTTCCAGATAAGCAAAAAAGTCATATCCCAAACTGGCCTGAACGTAAAAACCGTCCACCATTTTAGTGGCATCATATTGTGATGAAACAATAGGGCCTTCACTATTAGAGAGAGGGTGAAAAGATTGGGATCAGTAGACCATCGCTCGTACGCGAACTCGTATTGTTCCATTCATTCCTGCGCAAGTTGAATCCCAAGGTCCCGGCCATAATTATCTGACGGGCCTTGTTAGCATTCAGTATAAGGTCGTAATTGTATTCGGCCAAATTTCGATCTTGCCTGATATAGCCTGGGATATTTGCGCTCCCTACTTCTGTGCGTTCCTCCCTGAGCTCATTAAAGGTGTCGAATGTAAAACGGGCCAAAGCACTGAGCCAGTCATTGATCTCGTAGTTCAGAACAAAATTTCCAAAATAGCGGTTACGCGTATCAGAAGTGAAATTCTCATACCAACCCCAATAAGCGTTGTCGCATAAATCGGCTTCGGTATATCTGCTCCTAAGGGATTCCAGGTGGCATTTTGCCTTAATCTAAAATACGCATCCCGCTGTTCTTCCATATCTACATTCACCTGCCACCATTGCCTGAAACTTATAATCTCATTGTTGCCATCATAGCCTGTGGCATAGCGTCCAAGGCCATCAGCTTTGACAAAATTGAACACCGTAGATGCCTTTAGTTTTTCCGTGAGTTGATGAGAGGCTGAGAAATTGATGGTATTTCTTTTGATCTCGCTGTTAGGAAGGTTTCCTTCCTGGAAGAAATTGGTAATGCTCAATCTGAATGCGCTCTTCTCGGTCTGACCGTCCAGGGCAACCGTATTGATGGTAGTTATACCTTCCTCCCAGATATAATTCGGGTCGTTGGCTCCTGCTACCATGGGGTTGGCTGCAGGTAAGTGTCCAATCCCTGAAAGAGGGAATTCCATTGATAAACATTTAAAGAAGGATCAAAGGGAGCTCCATAGGAAGCGTCCTCGGTAAATGGGGTAGTAAGGTCGTCTACCCCATCACCGTTTACATCGAACAACCCAAAATATCCGTCTGTGCTATCATAAAATGGGCCATATCCTGCCCCATAACTTTTTTGATAAACGGGAGTGTTTCAGAATCAACCGAGGTTAGAGTGAAGGTAGAATTGACACTGATGCCGATTCCATCTTTCCGACTGCCCTTTTTTGTGGTGATCATGATGACCCCGTTGGCAGCCCTGGAACCGTAAAGTGCAGTAGCAACGGCTCCTTTTAAGACATTGATGCTTTCAATATCATCCAGATATCTGAGGCAGCATTTCCATAATCTGCGCCTCCAAAACCTTGACGTTGTAGTTGCTTCCCTGTGTCATTATTAAAAGGGATTCCATCTACTACAAAAAGGGCCTGGTTATTCCCTTCAATGGAACTGTTCCCCGGATCACTACATTTGTAGATCCTCCCAAGGTTCCCGAGGGCCTGATATCGAGACCGGCCACTTTTCCTGAGAGGGAGTTCACAAAATTCTGTGATTGAGGATACATCTTCCCCTTGCAGTTCTTGAGTGGCATAACCTAAGCTCTTTTTTTTACGTTGAATACCGAGAGCTACGACAACTACTTCTTCAAGTTGGGTTGCATCTTCCAACAGTCGGACATCAATCACTGTGCGGTTACCAACTAACTCCTCAACTACTAGATATCCAAGATAGGAGAACACAATGAAGTTATCTTCGCCAACTTGGATGGAATACTTTCCATCAAAATCTGACTGGGTCCCCTGAGTGGTTCCTTTGATCACAATTTCACCCCTGGAAGTGGCAATCCATCGGCGGATCTAATTGTTCCAGTAACGATATTCTGCTGCCCGTTAAGGATTGAAGTGAGAATACTAGGCCAGCGCAATGAAACCTCTTAATGCTGTTTTCATGCTGTTGTTAGTTTATGCAATACGACCCGTTGGTCAATTGGTTTGGATGATTATATTAGATTTAGGATCGATAGATATGAGAACTGCTAATTAGAAAATACTATCCATGATCCTAGTTCTTACTTGAAGTTCTCTATTCTATGTTATAGTTAATTCCAATTATGTTTATTAAACTTTAAAAATATTTTTAAGGTTTACAATTATGATTCCCAGGTAAATCATAGGAAATTCATTTCATCATTGCCCCTAGAAACACTGAAAGCCATTATAATTGTCATTTTTTGATAGTTACATTTTTATAATTGACCATAATCCATTAACTTTAAAGGAGAGCCATCCATACCAAGTACATCATGAATTCTTCAGCATTTATCTCCAGAGCCAGAGAACTTGTCTTAATGACCTTGAATTCTCGAATTCGGTGTCGGTAAGT
>CAWJQE010000019.1:0-41509 GCA_963844995.1 uncultured Flavobacteriaceae bacterium
GG
The DNA here is from genome assembly GCA_963844995.1 of uncultured Flavobacteriaceae bacterium. GTDB lineage: Bacteria > Bacteroidota > Bacteroidia > Flavobacteriales > Flavobacteriaceae > Muriicola. The sequence goes on from CAWJQE010000019.1 coordinate 3, forward strand.
CATTTTTTAAAAGCATCGCTGCTTCTTTTTTTGCATTCGCCATCGTTTTGGAAGCCTTCCCCTTTTCAAGGAATTTAGCAATTACAAAGCCTATTAGTAATCCTATGGCCCCTGCGATGAGTATTGTTGTAGTATCCATGAGTATGTTTAGATTTATTATGGGCTTAGCCCATTTGTACACTTATTTTGAAGAGTTCTTTTTGATCGATTCAAAAAGGAATTCTCCATTTGTCATTTTTATTCATCCGGTTCACTTTCCGCAATTCGGAGAATAAAAAAAGCCCACATTGATGGAAGTTTTGTACAAACTCCTATGAACAGGTTTAGGGCTAACAGACTGCTCAAGGATCCTTTCAAGAAGGCCTGCTTTTACAATCTAAACTCACCCTTTTCAAAAAAATTAATGTTGAGTTTGTCAAAAATTAAATACCAATGTGGGCAATAACTTTGATATATGTTAAAGAACTTATTTTAAGCTAAGCTTGGCATTTACCAATTCATCCAGAGCAGTTAATCGCTCCACAACATCTTTGGTATCTTCCATTTTATCTAAGCCGCCTTGTTCAATCTTTGAGGCAAACTGTAAGGCACACATGGCCAATACATCCTGTTTATCTCTAACGGCATAATTTTGCTCAAATTTTTTGGCGAGTTGCTCAATATTCTTTGCTGCTTTTCTCAAGCCTTCTTCCTGACTTGGGTCTATTGTTAGTGGGTATACCCTGTCTGCAATAGATAGCTTTATTTTTAGCTTCTCGGCCATATTTTGAGTCCATTATTCAGCGAGCTGTGCGATGCAATGATCTAACTCTCTGACCAATGTATTTATTTTGAGCTTGGCTTCTGTTTTATTTGTTTCACTGCCCAACATTGTACTTGCCAGTTTCAGGGATTCGTATTTCTCTTCCCATTCCAAAACAGAATTCTTTGTGATTTCCTGGTCCGCTTTTAGCTGTACCAATTCATCTTCCAGTCTTCCTTTAGCTTGATTGAGCAATTCTAACTTGTGTAATAACTTGCTAATCTTATTTTCAAGAGAATCAACTATTTCAACCAATTCGCTCATGGGCAAATATCAATGCGTTCATAACAAAGTTAACACACCTAGAACGACTTAGCAATAGTTTTTCCAATTATTAATGATCATTCTTAAATTTAGTTTCGGGTGATTTAAACATATCATCACTCTGCTAAGATCAATAATAGAAGTAAATACTTCTTGCGCTTATATTTATTTCAAAGTTAAGCTGCTATTAATTAATTTCGCGCCAATCATTGTTTATGAAAAAATTAGTTGTCCTTATTTTTCTGATACTGTTTAATTTGTCATTTGGGCAAGAACAATATCCTAAAGATGCCTTCCGATCGCCGCTGGAAATTCCTCTTATCCTGGCCGGTACATTTGGTGAGTTGCGCTCTAATCATTTCCATTCCGGAATAGACATTAAGACCCAACAAAGACAAGGATTGCCAGTAGTTGCCATTGGCGATGGAACAGTTACTAGGATAAAGATATCTCATTGGGGATATGGAAAAGCACTATACATTGCCCATCCAAATGGATATACCTCCGTATATGCACATTTGCAAAAATTTAGCCCGGAAATAGAGGCATTTGTAAAAAAAACACAATATCAAAAACGTTCCTATGAGATTGAGGTGTTTCCGGAATACGGCGAACTTAGAGTATCCAAAGATTCACTGATTGCCTATACCGGCAACACAGGAGGATCATCCGGACCTCATCTTCATTTTGAAATTAGAAGCAGTATCTCAGAAAAACCAACCAATCCCCTGTTGTACGGGTTAGATGTGCGCGATGCTACCAACCCATCCATTCAAGCTCTTTATGCCTATCCCCTGACGCAAAATTCAGTGGTTAATCAAAGTAATGACAGAATTGAGATCCCTTTCAGCAGGCAAGCAGATGGGACATATCTGGCAGAAAAAGTGAAGGCTTTGGGCACCATTGGTTTTGGGATCGCTGCCTATGACAGACAAGACCTGGCAGCAAATCAAAATGGACTTTACTCGCTAAAGCAAAAAGTAAATGGCACCCTATATACCGCTTTAGATTTTGAGAAGTTTTCCTTTGGGGAAACCAGACTTATCAATACACTTATAGATTATGAATACTTTGCTAAATACAGAAGACGAATTCAACGCTGCTTTTTAGCAGATGGAAACAATTTAAGTATCTATAGTGTTTTGAAAAATGAAGGGAAAGTCAGGGTTGATGAAGGTTATGATTATACGGTGGAAATAGAAATGAGTGATCTTGAAGGGAATTTGACCAAACTTGTTATTCCTGTTGAAGGTCAGAGAGAGCAACTTGTAAATATTAAAAAACCGGTTAAAACTGAACACTATATCGTTGCCGGGAAACCAAATAATTTTGAGCTGGGCAAAGCCAAGGTATATTTTCCGGCCAATACTTTTTACAAAGACTTTTATATAGATCTTCAAGATCGTGGGGATACAGTTACCATTCATAATAGCAGCGTTCCTGCCCACAAGAATTTTACTCTGACGTTCAATACAACTCACCTGCCAGCAGAGTACCGTAAGACAGCTTTTATAGCTCGTTTAGACAAGAATAACAAGCCAGATTACGTAAAGACCTATAAGCGGGGAGAAACATTCACTACCCGCACCAGAAACCTCGGGACCTATACCTTAGCTCAGGATACTGTACCCCCGCTGATACGACCAAAAAACTTTAAAACAAAGCAGTGGCTAACTAACTACAAATATCTTAGTGTGATTATAGCAGATAACCTCAGCGGAATTGCAAACTATGAGGCCACGCTGAATGGTGAATGGATCTTGATGGAATATGAACCCAAGAGCAGAACACTTACTTATAATTTCGATGATAAAATCCTGGATAACAAGCAATATGACCTTCGGGTGGTAGTGACTGATAATGTTGGGAATTCTGCTACCTTTACGAGTAGTTTTTATAGAAATTAGCCTATTGAACCGTTTTGGGATTTTATTTATATTGATATTCTTATGCGCTGTTAACTTCCTTACAGCGCAATCTGCCACCATAACAGGTATCGTATTAGACGAGAATAACAGACCCTTATCAAACGTTTCCATTGCCTATGAAAGTGGAGGCACAATCTCAGATAATACTGGCTATTATCTGCTTGAGGTGCGTGCAGATACAGAAATTACGATCATGTTTTCTCATCTTGGTCATGAAAGAATTGAGCTAAGAGGTCTTGTCTTGACCACCAATCAGGTCTTTGCATTCAACCCGGTGATGAAGACCCGTGTGATCCAGATAGATAGTGTTGAAGTTTCTGCAACAGGTGAGAAGTCGGTTTCAGGGATCACCAATCTTTCACCGGTTCTGGCGACAAAGATCCCCGGAGCCAATGCCGGAATCGAAAATGTATTGAAACTGCTCCCCGGTGTGTTTTCTAATAACGAACTAAGCACACAATACGGGGTTCGTGGGGGAAATTACGATGAGAACCTGGTCTATGTCAATGAAATAGAGGTATATCGGCCATTTCTAATTCGCGCAGGACAACAGGAAGGTTTTAGTTTTGTAAATAGTGATATGGTGGAAAAGGTATCTTTTTCACCCGGTGGGTTTCAGGCAAAATACGGAGATAAAATTTCATCGGTTTTAGACATAACGTACAAGACACCAGCGCGTTTTGCACTTCAGGCAGAAGCAAGTTTACTTGGCGCCAGCACTACTTTGGAAACCATTTCCGGTAATAAGAACTTTAGCAGTGTAACGGGTTTGAGATATCGCAACAACAGTCTTTTGGTAAACAGCAAACAAACCAAAAGCAACTTTAACCCAATTTTTGTAGATCTTCAAAGTTACCTTACTTATAGGTTCTCTCCGAAAATACACCTTCACTTTTTGGGGAATCTTGGCCTGAACGAATATCGTAACCAGCCCCTATCACGGCAGACTAATTTTGGCACTATCGCCAACCCACAAGCCCTGCAGATCTTTTATCTCGGACAAGAAAAGAATACCTATTCAACAGCTTTGGGTGCTCTGAAAGCAGATTATTTTGTCAATGAGCATCTTCGGTTAAATTTTATCACATCCCTCTACCATACTATAGAGGAGGAATATTCCGATGTTATTGCACAATACGAATTGGGGGAGATTGAAACAAGTTTAGGCAGTAATAATTTGGGGGAAGTAACCTCTTCCAGAGGCATTGGCGCTCAATACAATCGATCCCGAAATGATTTGGATGCGCTTATCCATACGGTGTCTCACAAAGGTGAATATCGAAAAAATAGTTCGGTGTTAACATGGGGGCTTCGCTATACCTATGAAGATGTGAGAGATCAGATACGAGAATCCGAATTTATAGATTCGGCAGGGTTCTTTATCCGACCTCCACTAGAGGAATTTATGAATAATCAACCCGAAGAACCCTTTATAGCCCCTTTAGTGGCCTACCAGAATATCAATGCCAGAAATGCCACCCAAACCCAACGCTTGGCGAGCTATTTACAGCTAAGCAAACGAATAAGCGTGGGGAAACATCAATTCTCATACAACCTTGGGGTTAGGGCTCAACACTGGAGCTTAAAAGGCACTGGATTTTCTCAAAACTCTCAGTTCATCATTAGTCCCAGAGCGCAATTCGCACTAAAACCAGCCTGGGAGAAAGATATTGTATTTCGACTAAGTACGGGACTATATCAACAACCGCCATTTTACAGAGAATTAAGGGATTCTGAAGGGACTATAAGGCCGGAAGTAAAGGCCCAAAAGTCGTATCATCTCCTTTTAGGGAATGAATACAGTTTCCAATTATGGAACAGACCTTTTAGTTTACAAAGTGAGGCTTATTACAAAAGCCTTTGGGATGTAAACACCTATACCCTGGATGACGTTCGTTTGCGCTATGTAGCCAACAACAATGCCACGGCCTATGTCTATGGTGTGGATCTTAGATTGTATGGCGCCTTTGTACCGGGCACAGAGTCCTGGATCAGTTTAGGATACTTAACAACCAAAGAAAATAGTGAGGACAGGGGGTATATTCCCAGGCCAACAGACCAACGTATGAAAGTTGCCATCTTGTTCCAGGATTACGTTCCTAACATACCCAATTTAAAGATGTATTTAAATTTGGTGTATAGCACCGGAGTGCCCGGCGGTTCTCCCGGTTATGCAGATCCATATGTCTTTCAAAATAGATTAAGGGATTATAAACGGGCCGATTTGGGAATTTCTCATATTTTTGTAGATGAAAATCAATCTTTTCCGGAAGGCCATTGGTTATATCATTGTAAAGAATTGCAATTGGGATTTGAGATTTTCAATCTTTTTAATAATCAAAATGCCATTACAAATACCTGGGTTAGAGATGTGGACAGTAAAAATGAGTATGCAGTTCCAAATTTTATGACCTCACGAATACTGAATATAAAATTACGCGTACGATTTTAGTGAATACAGCCACATGAAACGTTTTTTTTACTTACTGCTTTTTATCCCCTTGTTTTCATTGCAAGCTCAAAAGAATATTTACGAAAGTGATAAGTTTGAGAGCCTCAGTGAGGATCATAAGATATTGGCGATCATTCCTTTTTTTACAAATCTTGACCTTAAGGAAGAAGTGAATCAATCTGATCTGACAAAGCTGGAAGAGCGAGAAGGATACGCCGTTCAGGATGCCCTGGAAACCTACTTTGGACGGGGTAAGAAGCGAAAAAAGTTTTCAGTAGATTTTCAAAACACCAATAATACCAATGCCATCTTAGCTCAAAATAATATCACCTACGAAAACATTGATACTTATACCATTAAGGAATTAAGTGAAATGTTAGGAGTAGACGGGATTGTAAGTGGCAACATGAACCTAAATATTTTGCTCTCTGAAGGGATTCCTTCCAAATTTAGTTTTATTGATTATATCCTGGGCGATGCCAACTACGGCAGGATCGGGATTAAAGTGAGTGATGGCAATACCGGCAAATTGTTGTGGAAATATGAAAAGGAGATCAACAAAAAATCGGGGAGAAATACCACAGATCTCATAGAATCCATGATGAAAAAAGCTACCCGAAAATTTCCTTATGACAAAGAACGCTAGGAGATGGCAGGCGCCTTTTCATCTTTACTGAATTCCTTCAACTCATTTACGGCATAGTCTATTTCTTCCTTGGTATTATAAATGGAGAATGAGAACCGAAGCGACGGATTTTTTAATTCTTCAGCCGTTAAGATCTCGGATAGGACATGAGATCCACCATCACTGCCAGACTGGCAAGCACTGCCTTTAGAACAGGCCACTCCTTTAATATCCAAATGGAACAATAACATAAGTGCCTTTTCCTGAGATATAGGCAAACGCACGTTGACCAAGGTATACGTACTCTTGTCCATGTCCCCGGAGAGGCCATTAAAGGATGCTTCCGGAAAGGCTTTCTTAATGGCTTGGATAAAATGTTTCTTTAAGGAGGATACATACTTTTTCTCTTTCTCCAAATTGTCATATGCCAGGATGAAAGCTTCTTCGAGTCCAACGATATTGTGAAAAGGTTCTGTACCGGCCCTGTAGCCTCGTTCTTGCGAACCTCCAACTATCATTGGTTTTAACCCCGAATTTTTCCTTAGATAGGCAAAGCCCACTCCCTTTGGGCCGTGGAATTTATGCGCAGCAGCTGTCATAAAATCGATGGGAATTTCCTGTACATCCCAGTTGTAATGGCCAATGGATTGTACTGTATCTGAATGAAATAAGGCATCATGTTCTTTACATAAAGAACTAATTGCCTGCATATCAATTATATTTCCAATTTCATTGTTTACATGCATAAGACTTACCAGTTTCTTTCCCTTATGCTCTTTCAGTAGTTCCCTTAGATGATCAAGATCCGGATTGCCCCCTGCATCCAGATTTACATACTGTACGTTTACATTATGATCTTTTGCCAGTTCCTCCACGGTATGTAAGACCGCATGGTGTTCAATTTTAGAGGTGATAATAGTGTTAACTCCTAAATCTCGCACGGAGCATCTTAAGATCATATTATCTGCCTCTGTACCTCCAGAGGTAAAAATGATCTCAGAAGGATGAGCATTCATATATTTCGCTATGGTCTTTCTTGCAGTCTCAATAGCTGTTTTAGCCGATCTTCCAAAACCGTGTGTAGAGGAAGGATTGCCGTAACAATTGGCCAGAGCATCTTGCATTTTCACAATTACTTCGTCTCTTACCTGTGTTGTGGCCGCATTATCAAAATATACTTGTTCCATGATCATTTATTCATTGTGAGCTGTAATCAAAAATAAAGGAAATAAACGTAAAATCTTTTAAAAATGGAGACAAAGGTATAGGTTTTTACTTCTATTTTACTGTAACTTTGAAGCATGAAACGATTCTTTTTCCTGCCACTATTTGTGATATTTTTGGCCTGCAATGATGGAGACCTTCAAATAGAATCCATTGATTTTGATAGTGTTTCCATTGAGACTTGTGAATCTACCGTCACTACATCAAGTACCGTCTTTTTTAAAATTAACGGAGAAGAAACGCTGATCCTGGAATTACAAAGCGGGCTCCTCCAGAATGAAGTGTCACAAGACACTATTGTAAGCACACTTCCAGGGCAAAGTAATCTAATTTATCGATTATTTTCAGGTAGTGTGAGCAGTAACTACTTCTGTGATGCCATCCCATTAACTACGCCATCTGTACTCGAAGAAATTGAGGCTGTAAATGGGGAAGTTTTGATAAGCACCAGTCTGGATCCAACAGACAGCACACAATTTGAACACACCATCCTCCTTAGAAGTGTTACCCTTATCAATGAACAAGGCGAGCGCATTACCGATATCAGTATCAATGAATTCGGCACCATTACCACTGAACAGTAATTTGGTAGTTTAGGGATTCTGATAAATATAGATCTCGGTAGCCCCCAGACCATATTTCTGGAAGTCTGCGTCGTAATGAGTGATATTTGGATATTTCCTGAACAAATAAAACAATTCTTCCTTTAAAACGCCCTCGCCAACCCCGTGAATAAAGACCACTTTCTGGATTCGCTTACTGATGGCAAATTCTAATTGTCTTTTAGCAGTTTCTAACTGCACATTCAACATATCAAAATTACTCATACCCCTGGTAGTGGGTACTAAATGATGAATGTGCAGGTCCACTTCCATCTTCGGGATGTTGCGATCTTTTACTTTTACTTTAGCAGGTGTTTTCTTTTTCGGTTTGTCCTTCTCACTCTTTATTTGAGCCACTTCGAAGTTGCTGACTTTTATTGCTCCATGTCCGCTATCAAGCAATAATTCTGTTTGGTCAAACTCAAGTTCAAAACCGTCTGAAGAGATAATAGTGATAGTTGACCCAACTACTTTTTTTACAGTTCCCACCATAGTATCATCCAGAACCTCTACTTTATCTCCAACTTCTATTTTTCTCATTGTGAGTGCAAGATTAGCATTTAAAATGGTCGTGACAATAAAAAATAAAAAGTCTAATTAATTTTCATTCCCTAAAAATAATAGTATTTTTCGGATTAGGAACCTTAACAAACCATCGGTGAAACTGGCTTTATTTTTCCTTGTAGCAAAAGACTATATGCTGCCTTGTCTAAGTAAGCAGTTGTTGGGGATGGATTGTCCGGGATGTGGAATTCAACGATCTGTCTATTTGTTATTTCAGGGAGAATTTCTCGCCGCATTTGAAATGTATCCGGCCATTTATCCAATTTTAGGACTGTTCGGTTTTTTGTTGCTAGATCAATTCTTTAAAATTAAATACGTCAACAAAATTATCATCAGCCTGATGATTTTAAGTGTTCTTTCGATCCTAATTAATTTCATATTAAAAATAGTATAACCAATCTAACCCTTATGGAACAACAAAAATTACCTAATGTTACTATAGTTATAGTTCTTGCTATTCTTTCATATCTATGCTGCTGTATTTGGGGTATTCCGGCCATCATCATGTCTGGTATTGGTCTTATTCTTGTAAAAAAGGATGAAAAGACCCTGATGGAAAATCCTGAGCTGTATTCCAATCAAAGTCAATTGAAAACTGCCAAGATCCTTGTGATCATTGGTCTGGTATTGGGGGTATTATATTTGATATTTAATATTTACAACCTTTGGGCCATGGGTGGATGGGAAGAAGCCATGCGAAGATCACAAGAGATGATGGAGCAATTTGGACTAGAAGAATAAACTTAAATAACAGACCATATGAACCAGCAATCACTCCCCGGGGCCAGTAACGCCCTTACTATGGGAATATTATCGGTAGTATTGACCTTGCTTTGCTGCGGGCCTTTTGGAATAATTTTTACCATCATAGGACTTAATAGTGCAGGAAAAGCAGAACGACTTTACAATGAAAACCCTGGTATGTACACGGGCTATGAGAACGTAAAAACGGGCAGGGTACTTTCGTATGTTGGCCTGGCACTGGCCTTGTGTTATTTACTGTTTGTGATCCTGTACTTTGGGGCCATTGTTGCTCTAATTACTGCAGGAGAATTCAATGACTTCTAAAATTAAAAAACCCCGAAAATTCGGGGTTTTTTAATTTGCTTTTATTGATTAATTAGCTACTTCGCTCATAAACTTCAGGCGATATAGTCTTAGTTCCTCATCTTCATAATCGCCATCGAATTCCTTTAAGGCTACTTCTATATCATCAGATTCGGCATCTAAGAAATAGTCGTGTATTTCATCTTGCTGATCTTCATCCAGGATCTCATCGATCCAATAGCCAATGTTTAACTTTGTGCCGCTAAAAACGATCTGTTCCATTTCCTTTACCAGCTCATTGATCTCCAGCCCCTTGGCGGCAGCTATGTCATCTAGTGGTAATTTTCGGTCCACGTTCTGAATGATGTACAATTTTAATCCGGAATTGGCACCAGTGCTTTTTACTACCAGGTCATCTGGCCTGATTATGTCATTTTCTTCCACATAAGAAGCGATCATTTTTAGAAAAGGAGTACCATATTTTTTAGCTTTCCCTTCTCCTACCCCATGTATGGTGATCATCTCTTCCATACTTACGGGATATTTTAGAGCCATATCCTCTAAGGAAGGATCTTGAAAAACCACAAAAGGTGGAACGTCCAGATTTTTGGCTTCTCTTTTTCTCAGATCTTTCAGGAGTTTTAAAAGTCGATCATCCGCCACACCACCCGATCTTTTTGCCGCCGAAACGATAGCGTCATCCATCTCAGCACTGTAGACATGGTCTTTGGTCATCATAAATGATGTTGGCTGCTTTAAGAAGGTCTCTCCAGCTTCCGTGACATGTAGAATGCCATACTGCTCAATTTCTTTTTTTAGAAGGCCGGCTACCAGAACTTGCCGTATAAGAGCCATCCAATACTCTTTGGGCCTATCTGCCCCAGATCCAAAAAACTCCTTCTCATCGGTCTTATGGGATGCTATAAGGGCATTTGTAGCACCAATCAAGGTTTTTACTATTTCCTTTGACTTAAATTTTTCGTTGGTTCCCTGTATCGCCAAGATCAATTTAACCACATTGTCCATGGCCTCTTCTTTCTCCTTCGGATTCCTGGCATTGTCATCCATTCCCGCTCCATCACCATCTACCTCATCGAACTCTTCCCCAAAATAATGCAAAATGAATTTTCTTCTTGAAATAGAGGTCTCCGCATACGCAACGATCTCTTGCAATAATGCATTCCCGATCTCCTGTTCCGCCACCGGTTTCCCCGACATGAATTTTTCCAGCTTCTCAACATCTTTATAGGAGTAGAAAGCGAGGCAATGTCCTTCTCCTCCATCCCTGCCGGCCCTACCCGTTTCCTGGTAATAACTCTCTATACTTTTCGGGATATCGTGATGGATCACAAAACGGACATCCGGTTTATCAATTCCCATTCCAAAGGCAATGGTAGCCACTACCACATCAACATCTTCCATTAAGAACATGTCTTGATACTTAGATCTGGTCTTCCCGTCAAAACCGGCGTGATAAGGCACGGCACTTACACCATTTACCTGTAGTACCTGCGCCAGTTCCTGAACCTTTTTTCGGCTGAGGCAATAGACTATCCCCGATTTACCAGAATTTTTTTTCACGAATCTAATAATGTCCGCCTCTACATTCTTGGTCTTTGGCCGTACCTCATAGAACAAGTTAGGCCTGTTGAAGGATGCCTTAAATAATTTGGCATCCGTGATACCCAGATTCTTTACAATGTCTTCCTGAACTTTTGGGGTAGCCGTTGCCGTTAGGCCTATAATAGGGATATCATCTCCCAATCTATTGATGATAGACCTTAAATTTCTGTATTCCGGTCGGAAATCGTGTCCCCATTCAGAGATACAATGAGCTTCATCGATAGCGACAAATGAGAGGGGAACAGATTGTAAGAATTGAATGTAATCTTCTTTTGTTAGGGATTCCGGCGCTACGTACAATAATTTGGTGATCCCATCGGAAATATCCTGTTTAACCTGTTTAACCTCCGTCTTGTTAAGTGATGAATTAAGCACATGAGCAACTCCGTGCTCAGAAGAAATACCCCTAAGAGCATCTACCTGGTTTTTCATGAGGGCGATCAATGGAGAAACTACAATAGCAGTACCCTCCTTCATAAGCGCAGGAAGTTGATAGCAGAGGGATTTACCGCCGCCTGTGGGCATAATTACGAAGGTGTTGTTGCCTTTTACAACATTTTTAATCACTTCCTCCTGTAGACCTTTAAACGTAGAAAATCCAAAATACTTTTTGAGTGACGTTTGAAGTTCCGTATCATTCAATACCATTCCCTAATAATTTATTTTATCCCACCAGCATTAAAAATCCCATGCACCACAATAAGCTATTGTTTACAAAATGTTTTTGGGTTGTTGAAGTATTTTTCTTGTGTTATAAGAATACCCTATAAAATAAGTTTGCGTAATTTTGTTTTCTTAAATATAATACATTCTTTTAGAAAGCAATTACATTTTTAGACAAAATCTGCATTCAATTTCACAAAATTATCAAGGTACTTTGAGCAAGAGCAAAAGCATATTGGAACTGGCAAAAAAAACCATTCGTACCGAAGGAGACGCCATTCACCATTTGGCTTCCCTTTTAGATCAACAATTTGCGGATGCAGTAGATTGCATATACCGCGGAAAAGGTAGAGTTGTAATAACAGGAATTGGAAAAAGTGCATTGATTGCCTCTAAAATAGTGGCCACTTTAAATTCGACCGGGACTCCTGCTATCTTTATGCATGCAGCAGACGCCATCCACGGGGATCTGGGCACCATTCAGCAGAAAGACATTGTGATCTGTATCTCTAAAAGCGGCAATACCCCGGAGATAAAATTGCTGGTCCCTTTGATCAAAATAGGCAGTAATAAGTTAATTGCCATGACCGGCAATACAGAATCTTATTTAGCAGAGCAATCAGATTTTATTTTGAATACTTATGTAGAGATGGAAGCCTGCCCCAATAATCTGGCCCCTACTACAAGTACTACGGCCCAACTTGTAATGGGCGATGCCCTGGCAATTTGTTTATTGGAGCTCAGAGGATTCAGCCCAAAGGATTTTGCGAAATTTCACCCCGGAGGTACCTTAGGAAAGAAACTATACCTGCGTGTTTCTGACATTTCAGGAAAAAATATGAAGCCACAGGTAGAGGCTAATTCAGCAATTAAGAATGTGATTGTTGAGATCTCCGAGAAGATGCTGGGCGTTGCAGCTGTATTGGAAGATGGAAAACTTATAGGTATTGTTACGGATGGGGATATTCGTAGAATGCTAAACAAATACGAAAATATCAATGGCCTCACGGCGAGGGATATTATGACCAAAAACCCTAAGACTATTGATCCCGGAGTGTTGGCAGTTAATGCGCTAAAAGAGATGCAAAAAAACGGCATCTCTCAGTTGCTGGTACAAAAAGACGAGGCCTACCTGGGAGTAGTACACTTACACAACCTTATTAACGAAGGCATACTTTAATGGCAAAGCGAACCGAGGACCCCAATGAAATGTCTTTCCTAGATCATTTGGAAGAGTTGCGATGGCATCTTATCCGGTCAACATTAGCGGTGGTTATTGTAGGAATGGTAGCCTTTTTAATGAAGGACTTTATTTTTGATACCGTCATATTCGGGCCCAAAAAACCAGATTTTCCTACCTACGCTCTTTTTTGCAAGCTATCAAAAATGTTAGGGTTCAGCGAGGCCTTTTGTGGTACAGAACCCCTCTTCAGAGTACAAAGCAGGGTCATGGCTGGTCAGTTCTCGGCACATATCTGGACATCTATCTGGGCCGGCTTTATTATCGCATTTCCCTATGTATTATATGAACTTTGGCGTTTTATTAGTCCTGGACTTTACGAAAAGGAGCGCAGTAATTCTAGAGGATTTATTTTTGTAGCATCCTTGCTCTTTTTTATGGGAGTACTCTTTGGTTATTACGTGGTTGCGCCCCTCTCCATTAACTTTTTAGGGGGATATACCGTTAGTGATGAAGTATTTAATGATATTGATCTAAGCTCCTACATATCTACTGTGAGGGCCGCTGTAATTGCCTGCGGGCTTATATTTGAACTACCCATCATTATATACTTTCTGACCAAAGTAGGCCTGGTGACACCTGAGATATTAAAAAAATATAGAAAGATAGCACTGGTCATAGTTCTTATTATTTCGGCGGTGATCACCCCTCCCGATGTAGCCAGCCAGATCATTGTGGCCGTACCCGTGCTGATCCTATATCAATTGAGTATCTATATTTCCGGACGCGTTTTGAAACGGGAAGCTAAAAGAGCAAAAAAATATGCCAAATCAACTTGACGAATTTAATGCCTATCGCACCAGAATGAATGAGAAATTACTCGGTGCTGATAATAAATTAATTAAACGCATCTTTAATCTGGACACTAATGCCTACGCGGCAGGTGCCTTAGACGTTAAGACCAAAGAATTACTTGGCCTTGTAGCTTCTGCAGTTCTTAGATGCGACGATTGCGTAAAATACCACCTGGAAAGTGCACATAAGGTAGGTGCCAGTAAGGAAGAAGTAATGGAAACTCTGGGAATCGCTACTCTTGTTGGCGGCACTATAGTGGTGCCTCATTTGCGAAGAGCCTATGAATTTTGGGAACTTCTGGAGAACCAGGAAGGTTAAAAAAAATGTAATTCCTTTTCACTCCTTATAGAATACTGTAGTTTTGATCCATACGATACGATGAAGCTTAGAGCAGAAAATATCATGAAGGCCTACCGCGGCCGTAAAGTAGTAAAGGGTATTTCCCTGGAGGTAAACCAGGGGGAGATCGTTGGACTATTAGGACCCAATGGTGCCGGAAAGACCACTTGTTTTTACATGATCGTTGGCCTTATAAAACCCAATGGAGGAAAGATCTTTCTTGATAATACGGAGATCACCAAATTCCCAATGTATAAAAGGGCTCAAAATGGCATTGGATACCTCGCTCAGGAAGCCTCGGTTTTTCGCAAACTAAGCATTGAGAAAAATATATTGAGTGTGCTTCAACTTACCAAACTCAGCAAAAAAGAGCAGCACATGAAAATGGAGCAGCTCATTGAAGAATTTGGTCTTGGGCATATTAGAAAGAACAGGGGCGACCTGCTATCCGGAGGAGAACGCAGAAGGACAGAGATTGCCAGAGCATTGGCTACTGATCCAAAATTCATTTTACTCGATGAACCTTTTGCCGGAGTAGATCCGGTAGCCGTAGAAGACATACAGAGGATTGTTGCACAATTAAAAGATAAGAATATCGGGATCCTGATCACCGATCACAATGTGCAGGAGACACTTGCAATTACCGAACGTTCCTATCTTATGTTTGAGGGTGGTATCCTAAAATCCGGGATCCCTGAAGATCTGGCAGAGGACGAAATGGTTCGTAAAGTGTATCTGGGGCAAAATTTTGAGCTTCGGAAGAAAAAACTGGAATTCTAGAATTTATTTTATCCCAACCACTTCTAAAGACAACATCACCTGCTTCCTTATTAATCCTTTTTCTCCTTATGAGGTAGAAAAAAAGAGCTTAGCAGGTAAAAAACTATGATCGCAGGGATGGATAAAAACTTCATTGTTGCAATACATACAAGACTTACCAGAATAAAAATATAGCGCAGTGCATTGTCCTTAAAATCCCAGGTCTTAAATTTTAATGCGAATAATGGGATGGGAGCATTGAGCAGGAGGCTGCTAATGACCGTAAGAACTATTAAAAACCAGGGGTTTAAAATAATGGTATTGAGGGCATCATTGCCATTGAACATAAGGATCAGGGGTAATGATATAATAAGAAGTGCATTTGCAGGGGTGGGCAAGCCAATAAAAGAAGTTGCCTGGTTTTCATCGATATTAAACCGGGCTAATCTATAGGCAGATGAAAGTGTAATGACAAAGCCGAAAAATGGTAATATGCTATAAAAAGATTGCCAATTCAAAGATTCTGTAATTTTCAAATTCCAACCCCCTGTTTCGCTCATAGTGAGTAGTTGGAACATCACAATACCTGGGACCAAACCAAAAGTGATCATATCTGCTAGGGAATCTAATTGAACTCCTAACGGACTTTGCACCTTTAGTGCACGCGCAGACATACCATCCAGAAAGTCGAACAGCATTCCCAGGAACACAAAAAACGCCATTAGCTCCCACCTATTCCAAACTGCAAAAAGAACAGCCAAACAGCCCGAAAATACATTTAATAGAGTGAGAATATTAGGTATATGTTGCTTCACCTGTATATGTTTCCCGTAAAAATAGCATAATTTTAATGGAAGATGTTTTGTCCCGTAATTTATTCAGATATTTGCCTCATCAATAGAAATAGCCTGAAGATGGGCTTGGACAATGACGATTAAGCATTCTATTCTACTTGTATTACTACTCTTTCTGGTCCCCACACATTCCCAGGAGTCATTTCTATCGAACAAGTCGGTTGTCAGTGTTCTCACCTGCGGTCCTGGTACAGATCTTTACTCTTCCTTTGGACATACTTCTTTTCGGGTTCAGGACAGTGAAAAAGGGATTGACTGGATCTACAATTATGGGACATTCGATTTTAATACCCCTAATTTTTATTCCAAATTTGCCAGAGGTAAGTTACTTTATTCCCTGAGCAAGCAGCGACTGGAAAACTTTCTCTATACTTATGAATTAGAGAATAGATGGGTAAAAGAGCAGCTCCTGAATTTATCATCTGAAGAAAAAAATGAGTTGTTCTCCTTTCTGGAACACAATTATTTACCCGAGAACAGAAAGTACAAATACGATTTTCTTTATGACAATTGTTCCACAAAAATCCCCTCGATTTTAAAGGAAATCCTGGGGAATGATCTGCAATTTGAAACCTATCAAGATTCAATTACATATACCTTCCGAGACCTGATTCAACAGAATTTAATTCGGAATTCCTGGTCTAGTTTTGGCATAGATCTGGCCTTGGGTGCGGTGATCGACAAAAAGGCTACTCCCCTCCAATATACCTTCTTGCCCAATTATGTCTTACGCCAGCTTGAGCATACTGAACTGCATGGAGAGCCTTTAGTGCAGCGCGAAAGAACCATACTGGATTACAACATGCAAAACCGGGGTAACTTTTTCACTACCTCCCCACTCTTTTGGTTTGGACTGTTGTTTCTTTTTACCAGTACCATCACCTTTATCGATTTCAGGAATGAGGTTCGCAGTAAGGTCCTGGATATTGTACTTTTCTTGCTGACAGGTATAGCAGGTTGTATAATTTTCTTTCTATGGTTCTTAACAGACCATCAAGCTACCACCTTAAACTTTAATATACTATGGGCCTTCCCCTTTAATTTGGTACTTGTTTATTACCTCTTTCGAAACACCTCAACACCGGCATGGATCACCATGTATCTTTTAGGTCTTTTAATTCTGCTTGTATGTACAGTGATCATTTGGCTACTGGAAATACAAATATTCTCCCCCATACTGGCTGTATTGTTGGCCACCCTTGCTGTTCGTTATAGCTTTTTGCTTTATCGGGCAAAAAAATTAGAAACCTCCACCTTATGAATCTAGTCTCTGTTGAAGGGATCGCTAAATCTTTTGGGGAGAGGATTCTCTTTTCAGAACTCTCCTTTGGAATCAATAAGGATCAAAAAATAGCACTGATAGCCCAGAATGGAACCGGTAAGACCTCCATTCTTAATATTTTAGGAGGCATAGACAAACCAGACCGGGGTCTGGTAACGGTGCGAAAAAGTACCAGGATCTCCTATTTGGAACAAGATCCTCAACTAGATCCCAACCTCACTATTGAAGAGGCCATTTTTGCCTCAGATAATGAGGTTCTAAAGGTTATTCAGAATTATGAGCATGCTTTGGAATATCCTGAGGATGAAAAAAAATACCAAAAAGCGTTCGAGGCTATGGAGCGTTTTGAAGCCTGGGACTTTGAGACACAGTATAAGCAGATACTTTTTAAGCTACAACTGGAAGATCTGAAAGCAAAAGTGGGCTCTTTGTCTGGAGGACAAAAGAAACGAATAGCACTCGCCAACGCCCTGCTAAACCGTCCAGATCTGCTTATACTTGATGAACCTACCAACCATCTCGACCTGGAAATGATCGAATGGTTAGAACAGTATTTCACGAAAGAGAACATCACGCTCTTTATGGTTACTCATGATCGATATTTTTTAGAACGTGTGTGCAATGAGATCCTTGAGCTGGAAAATGGGCAACTCTATTCATATAAGGGAAACTATTCCTATTATCTTGAAAAAAAAGAAGCTCGTGAAGCTCAGGAAGTCTCTGAATTGCACAAGTCAAAACAGTTGTTCAAAAAAGAATTGGATTGGATGCGCAGACAACCAAAAGCCCGAACAACAAAATCTAAGTCGCGCATAGATGATTTCTTTGAAATCAAGAACAAGGCCCAGCAGCGTCGTAAAGAACACGAGGTTCAACTGGAAATAAATATGGAACGTCTTGGGAGTAAGATCCTGGAATTTCACAACGTAGGAAAATCGTATCCGGAAAAGCCTATACTGACAAAATTCAATTACAACTTCTTAAAGGGAGAACGTCTTGGTATTATTGGCAAGAATGGTACGGGAAAAACAACCTTCCTTAATCTTATTACCGGCAGCGATTCCCCGGATACCGGAAAGATCATTACCGGTGAGACCCTCAAGTTTGGATATTACACTCAGGATGGGATCCAAATAAAAGAAGGACAGAAGGTTATTGATGTTATCAGGGATATAGGCGATTACATTCCATTAAAAAAAGGAAAACAACTTTCTGCCCAGCAGTTGTTGGAACGCTTTCTGTTCGATCGAAAAAAACAATACGATTTTGTCGAAAAATTGAGTGGTGGTGAACGGAAGCGATTATATCTCTGCACTGTGCTTATTCAAAACCCCAATTTTTTGATCCTTGACGAACCCACCAATGATCTGGATGTGGTAACCCTAAACGTACTTGAATCCTTTTTACTCGATTACCCCGGATGTTTGGTAGTGGTCTCACACGATCGGTATTTTATGGACAAGATAGTTGACCACCTTTTTATTTTCCGGGGAGACGGGATCATTGAGGATTTCCCGGGGAACTACTCAGATTTCAGGGCCTATGAAGACAGTCAGGTTCTGGAAAAAAGAAAACAGCAAAACGAGGAAAAGAGCACAGTATCTGCCGAAAAACAACAATGGCGTGAGGAAACTAAAGGCAAGAAATTGTCTTATTCAGAACAAAAGGAATACAAGCAATTAGAAAAAGAGATCAAAGTCCTGGAAAAAAAAAGACAGCAGATCCAAAATGAATTTCTGGATGCAAGCTTGTCCGGGGAACAAATAGCCGATTTATCAAGATCTTTACAGGAGGTAGAGACCAATTTAGAGGATAAAACAGAACGATGGTTCGATTTGTCTCTTCTGATCGAGGAATAAAGGCCTGCCTGGGCAGCTTTACGTATTTTTTGCATGGCATATCGCATAGTGACTTATTTAAAATTTCTTTTTCGCTCCACAAATCAACATGGGGTGCATTCTCCTTTTGTTTACCAGTATCTCACCAAATGCCTTTACAAGAACTCCGGGCAAAAAGGCAGCAGAGTGCACAGAGTACTGATGAAGAGCATACCTTATCTGAAAGTACAGTCGTTACTTGTAAGAACGAACACCCAAACTATAAAAGCACAGGTCTCAAGCTTCTATCCGAAAATAGAATTTGAGCCTGGTTGTGCAGATCTGATCTATGTGGGAAGAGATCAATTACTTCAGATAAATACAATATGGCTCAATGATCATTGCCATGCACAAAGCATGATTTTACTGGAAGATATACATCGATCAAGTGAAACCTCAGCAATGTGGCAGTCCCTTTGTGAGAATGCGTGGGTGACCGTTTCCATTGATTTTTATTTTGGCGGTATCATATTCGTACGAACGGAACAGGTAAAGCAACATTTTAGGATTCGAATTTAAACCCTTAATTTTGGCAAGATTTTAGTCTTATGGATAACACTGTCTACTATATTTTAGGGATCGTTGCCCTCATTTACATTGCTCTGTCTGCTTTCAACAGAAAAAGGTCTAAAGAGCGAAAGTCGCGCAAGTTCATGGATGGCTATGATCGAAAGAACAAAAAAAAATAAGGTTACAATAACCAAAAAGGCGCATATGAAGATTTATACAAAGACCGGTGACGAAGGAATGACGGCACTTTTTGGCGGAACGCGTGTCCCCAAGCACCATATTCGCATTCAAAGCTACGGAACTGTAGATGAGTTAAACTCCTGGTTGGGCTTGATACGAGATCAGGATATTGCAAATGAGTATAAGGAATTGCTGATGAAGATCCAGGAGGACCTGTTTACTGTAGGAGCCATTTTGGCTACGGATCCGGAGAAGGCCCTTTTAAAAAGTGGTAAAGAACGGCTCAATATTCCCAAAATCAACTCCACTGACGTAGTCTTGCTAGAGAATGAGATGGATAAAATGGATGAGTCGCTGCCAGCCATGACCCATTTTGTACTTCCCGGTGGGCACCCAACCGTGTCATACTGTCATATAGCACGTACGGTTTGCCGAAGGGCAGAACGCATGGCCTGCCTTTTACATGAAAATCAACCTATTGAATCCACAGTATTATCCTATTTAAACCGCTTATCTGACTATCTTTTTGTGTTGTCAAGAAAATTATCATATGATTTGAAGGCAGAAGAGATAAAGTGGATTCCGGAGAAAAAGGACTAATAATTCCCTTTTTTCTTCGTTATCCAAGTATTAAAACCTCTTTTTTTGCAATAAATATTGAAATAAACCTAAAAAAAGTTGGCAGTCTGAGTTTAAAAATTATTTTTGCAAAAATTTAAAATACCAAAAGTACAATGTATTGGACGTTAGAACTAGCATCTTATTTAAGTGATGCACCCTGGCCGGCAACTAAGGACGAATTAATAGATTACGCCATTAGAACCGGAGCGCCCTTAGAAGTGGTGGAGAATCTTCAATCAATGGAAGAAGAAGGTGGAGAAATATACGAGAGTATTGAAGAAATATGGCCCGACTATCCCACGGAAGAAGACTACCTCTGGAATGAGGACGAATATTAATATTTAGATCAAATTGCTTTAAAAAGTCTCTTCGGAG
Organism: uncultured Flavobacteriaceae bacterium; assembly: GCA_963844995.1. Lineage (GTDB taxonomy): Bacteria > Bacteroidota > Bacteroidia > Flavobacteriales > Flavobacteriaceae > Muriicola. The sequence goes on from CAWJQE010000019.1 coordinate 20,629, forward strand.
GCTTTTTTTTTATGTAATTTTGACAGACTTTGCACAGAAATACCGGTGATTTCGAAACTGGAACGGCTTTTGCTTTCTTTAGGCATCGAAAGAACCATCATAGAAATCAAATTTTAACTCACATCACTGCCCGCACTACCACCAAAGACAAGGATGTAGATAATATATAAATCCATGAGTTTTTTAAATAGCGTTATTAAGGCCTTTGTAGGGGATAAATCCAAAAAGGATGTCAAGGAATTAGAGCCTTTAGTACAACAGATCAATTCATTTGGTGACGCCATGCAATCATTGTCTAATGACGAACTACGTGCTAAGACAAATAGTTTTAAAGCTACGATTGCAGAGGCTTGTTCAGCTTTGACAAAGCAAATAGAAGAATTAAAGAATGAGGTGAATGCCTCTACCGATATTGACAAGAATGAAGAGATATATGCCCAGATAGACAAGCTGGAAGAAGAGTCGTATAAGATCACACAAGATACCCTGGACAGGTTATTACCGGAAGCCTTTGCCGTGGTAAAGGAAACCGCAAGCAGGTTTAAGGATAATGAAACACTGACGGTAACAGCCACTGAGAACGATCGTTTGCTTTCCGGGAACAACGATTATGTTACCCTGGAGGGAGATAAGGCCATTTGGAAGAATTCATGGGATGCCGCAGGAAAAGAAGTTACCTGGGATATGGTACACTATGACGTGCAGCTCATTGGTGGCATCGCTCTGCATCAGGGAAAAGTAGCCGAGATGCAAACCGGAGAAGGAAAGACGCTTGTGGCTACCTTGCCAATGTATCTAAATGCACTCCCGGGTAAAGGAACGCACCTGGTTACCGTGAATGACTACCTTGCTAAAAGGGATAGTGCATGGATGGGACCAATTTTTGAATTCCACGGACTATCAGTAGATTGTATTGACAAACATCGACCAAATTCGGATGGCCGAAGAGCAGCCTATAACTCAGATATAACGTACGGAACAAACAATGAATTCGGTTTTGATTATCTGAGAGACAATATGGCCCATACCCCGGGCGACCTCGTTCAAAGACCGCACTACTACACTATTGTGGATGAGGTAGATTCTGTACTTATTGACGATGCCCGTACCCCCCTGATCATCTCAGGACCCGTACCGGAAGGCGATAGACATGAATTTAATGAATTGCGTCCAAAGGTCATGGACATTGTGGATATTCAACGCAAACATTTAACAGGAGTGCTGGCCGAAGCCAAGAAAAAGATCTCCGAAGGAGATACAAAGGAAGGTGGTCTTTTGTTATTGCGAGTTCACAGGGGACTCCCAAAAAATAAAGCGCTGATAAAATATCTGAGTGAAGAGGGTGTCAAACAATTATTACAGAAAACAGAGAATTACTATATGCAGGATAACAACCGGGAGATGCCGGTTGTAGATTCTGATCTTTTATTCGTGATAGACGAAAAGAACAACCAAATTGAACTTACAGATAAGGGGATTGAACATATTTCCGGTGATCAATCCAAGGACTTTTTTCTGATGCCCGATATTGGGAGTGAGATTGCTAAGATCGAGAATCAGGATCTGGGCATAGAAGAGGAAGCTTCCCTGAAAGAAGAATTATTTAAGGATTTTGCCATAAAAAGCGAACGTATTCATACTATGAGTCAGTTGTTGAAAGCCTATACCCTGTTCGAGAAGGACGTGGAATACGTGGTAATGGACAACAAAGTAATGATCGTTGATGAACAAACCGGACGGATTATGGATGGTCGCCGCTATTCGGATGGATTGCATCAGGCGATAGAGGCAAAGGAAAATGTAAAGATCGAGGCTATGACTCAGACCTTTGCTACCATTACACTTCAGAACTATTTCCGCATGTACAAGAAACTTGCAGGAATGACCGGTACTGCGGTAACAGAAGCAGGAGAACTTTGGGAGATCTACAAACTGGATGTGATGGAGATCCCAACCAACAGGCCTATTGCCAGGGATGACAGGAACGATCTTATCTATAAGACCAAACGAGAAAAATACAATGCAATTATCGATGAGGTAACTCAGTTGTCTCAACAAGGCAGACCTGTGCTGATTGGGACCACTTCTGTTGAGATCTCGGAATTGCTCTCCAGAATGTTGAGTATTAGAAAAATTAACCACAATGTACTGAATGCCAAGTTGCATAAGAAAGAAGCCGATATTGTGGCGGAGGCAGGATATGCCGGGATAGTAACCATTGCAACCAACATGGCCGGTAGGGGTACTGATATAAAACTCTCCGACGAGGTTAAAAAGGCCGGAGGTCTTGCCATTGTAGGGACAGAAAGACACGATTCCAGAAGGGTAGACAGGCAGTTACGAGGTAGATCGGGTAGACAGGGAGATCCGGGAAGTTCGCAGTTCTACGTTTCCCTTGAGGATAATTTAATGCGCTTGTTCGGGTCAGACAGAGTTGCAAAGATGATGGATAGAATGGGGCTGGAAGAAGGCGAAGTAATTCAGCATTCCATGATGACCAAATCCATTGAACGCGCTCAGAAAAAAGTGGAAGAAAATAACTTCGGGATCCGGAAGCGATTGTTAGAATACGATGATGTGATGAATGCCCAGCGTGAGGTAGTCTACAAAAGAAGACGCCATGCCCTGCAGGGGGAACGTCTTAAAGTGGATATCGCCAATATGATCTATGACACCTGTGAAGTCATCACAGAAAGCAACAAAGCTGTCAATGATTACAAGAATTTTGAGTTCGAACTGATCAAATATTTTTCCATAACCTCTCCAATTTCAGAAGAAGAATTTGGTAAAATCGGTTTTCAGGAGATCAGCACCAAAGTATACAGTTCGGTCTATGCGCATTATCAGCAAAAAATGGAGCGCAGTGCTACGACAGCCTTTCCGGTCATCAAAAAGGTCTATGAGGATAATTCCAATAAATTTGAGCGTATTGTGGTTCCTTTTACAGACGGGATCAAAACGCTTAATGTGGTGACTGACCTCAAAGAGGCCTATGAAAGTAATGGAAAACAGCTGGTCACAGATTTTGAGAAGAATATCACCCTGGCGATCATTGATGAGGCATGGAAAACCCATCTTCGCAAAATGGATGAATTAAAACAATCTGTGCAATTAGCGGTGCATGAGCAGAAAGACCCTTTATTGATCTATAAATTTGAAGCATTCGAGCTTTTTAAAGGAATGATAGATAGAGTGAATAAGGATGTGGTCTCCTTCTTGTTTAAAGGGGAATTACCTTCAGGCAACACAGATGAAATTCAGGAAGCAAGAAATATTCGGAAGAAAAAGGAGAATCTTAGGACCACGAAAGAAGAGATCCCTAACAGTGATGAATTGGCTGCAAGGAACCGGTCAGTAGGTCAGAATCAGGGAGGACGGCCTCAGGTTACAGAAACAATCGTCAGGGAAAAGCCAAAAATTGGCAGAAATGACCGGGTGACCATTAAGAATGTGATGTCTGGCGAGAGTAAAACAGTAAAATTCAAACAGGCCGAACCGCTTATAGACAAAGGGGAATGGGTACTGATTGATTCATAAAAATCAATGCATTTACAATACGAGGGATGGTCAGCAGGCTATCCCTTTTTCTTTTTTATATTACCTCAATGCTGAAACTTTAGCCCCCCGTGCTATTGATTATCTTATAAAACATAAGTAGCTTTACATCATAGGTTTAGGAAAACAGCTTTGGAAATGCTTCCGGGATCAGCTTAAAATAAGGAATTATGGAGAACAACTATATTGACCAAGAACGGCATAAGAATAAAGAAAAGCTACTGGTAAAGGCCACCAATTATGCCTCAATATTGAGCCTTGTCTTCTTTTTAGTTTGTTTCTTCCTTTTAGATATCCAATCTGTTCTATCCTTCATTTTCCTGGCTTTTGCAATCCTAAGTTTAAGTAATACCTATGCCTATAAATTTCATAAGAACCTATCGCTTACCTATCATATTTCCTCGGTTGTAAGTTTAGTGGCTATCCTAGGCATAACCGCATTAAGTGGTGGTATCTATAGCCCCTTTATTTTCATCCTTACCTTATTGGTGCTGGCAGGCTACGCAACTGCCAGGTCTTATGGAAAAACCTATTTATTTGTGATCTCCACGATGGCGATCCTTATTTTCCTGCAAGGAAGATTCCTTCAATTGAATATTCCGAACGAGGTTCCCGAAAACGCGCGCGATATTTTTGCCCTATTAAGTGTTTTGTTTGCTGTTTATCTGTTAGGGGGAATCTTTGGAAAAGACCTGATGCATGTACATCATCAGCTGTATAAATCAAAGCGGGAAATGCTGGCCAAAAGTGAAGAAAAGGATACCTTGCTTAAAGAAGTTCACCACAGAGTAAAGAACAATTTGCAAACGGTATCGAGTTTATTAAGCCTCCAATCAAGAGGTATTGAAGACCCCAGAACAAAGAGCATATTAAAAAGCAGTCAGAACAGAGTGATCTCAATGGCCATGGTACATGAAATGCTATATATGAGAGAGGATCTGTCCAAGATACAATACAAGACCTATGTCCGAGAATTAAGTGAATATTTGGTTAAATCGCTAAAAGGAGCCAACAACAAGGTAACCCTGAACATTGACATTCCAGATATTGAACTCAGTATAGATACGGCCATTCCCCTAGGCTTGTTAATCAATGAGGCAATAACCAATTCCCTTAAATATGGGATAAAGGATGATCATGAAGGTGAAATTTATATCTCCATAGAGAAAGAGGATGAACATAGTTATGTTTTGCACATTGGAGATAACGGAGCAGGATATTCGGACTCAATTACTTTAAAAAATAGCAGGTCTCTCGGCCTAAAACTAATCCATAACCTTGCCCGGCAACTCAAGGGAACTATCACCAGAGATCCTTCTAAAAAAGGCACTAACTACATCGTTAAATTCAGAGAAATTGAACCACAACCTTTCCCATCAGTTGCATAAATTCTAAGTAGCTCCAGTCTCTTTAACTACTTTTTTATTTCAACTAAAACCTGGGTCTGCATGTTAGGGTTTTATCCCTATATTTAATAATTCAAAATCAAAGACAACACCATGCACAAGATTATTTACCTCCTCCTTTTTTGCTGTTTAACTTCCCTTCAGGGACAAGACTACTTCCTTAAAAAATATGAACCATTCCAGGACAATGTTCCCTCACCGGAAGAATTCCTGGGCTACGGCATTGGTGAAAGACATACCAGACACGATCTTATTGTAGCCTATTTTAAAAAACTGGCAGAAATTTCTGACCGGGTAAGCTTTTACGAATACGGTAAAACACATGAAGGCAGAATTCTGAGCATGTTGACCATTACTACCCCCGAAAACCACAATAATCTGGAAGCTCTTAAAGTACAACACCTGTCCTTTACAGATCCTGACAAATCATCTTCCAATTACGATGAGGTTCCGGTATTTATCAATTTAGCGTACAATGTACACGGCAATGAACCATCCAGTTCTGAGGCAGCCCTGCTTACTGCCTTTACCTTTGCGGCATCCAATTCTCCGGAAATAACAAACTACCTAAATAAGGCTGTGATCTTTATAGACCCTGCCATTAATCCGGATGGGCGAGACAGGCATACGCAATGGGCCAATATGTATCAGGGGAGTCCGCTTGTCGCAGATCCTCAGGATGCGGAGCACGACGAATATTGGCCGGGAGGGCGGACCAACCATTACTGGTTCGATCTAAATCGCGACTGGCTTTTGGCAATTAACCCTGAAAGCAGAGGAAAACTAGGCTGGTATCATGAATGGTATCCTAACGTGGTAACCGATTTCCATGAAATGGGGAGCCAAAGCACCTATTTTTTTGAACCGATGAAAACAAATGGTTCTTTAAATCCTATTATGCCAAAAGAGAATTATGAGGACCTCAATTCAATGTTTGCAGCGTATTATGCCAAGGCATTAGATAGCATAGGATCCTTGTACTTTACAAAAGAGGTTTTTGATGGCACTTATCCCGGTTATGGATCTTCCTATCCGGATCTGCAGGGCGGACTTGGTGTACTCTTTGAACAGGCTAGTTCCAGGGGGCATAAACAAACCACGGCTTTTGGAGAGATCACCTTTCCTTTTACGATCCGAAATCAATATACTTCCAGCATTACAACAGTAAAAGCAGCCACAGAAAACAAGGCATATTTGAGAAAATACCAACAAAATTTCTTTAAGAGTGCTCTTACCAATGCCGGGAAGAGTTCTATCAAAGCCTACAAATTTGGGGACAACTATGATCAAAACAGGGTGAAGGCATTTATTGACAAACTATTACTACATAAAATAAAAGTCTACCAGGACGGGGATAAATCATATCTGGTGCCTACAAAGCAGCCTCAGTATCGTATGGTGCAAACTATGTTTGAAACTTACAGCAAATACCGGGATAGCGTTTATTACGATGCCTCTGCCTGGTCCGTGGCCAATTTTTATAATATAGGATACCAAGAGGTAACCAAGGCCAATTTGGGGGCTCCTGTCCTTTCTACGGATAATATAGCTGTGGTTACACCGTTACAACCATCTAACTATGCATATCTTATAGATTGGGATGATTACAATGCACCGGCAGCCTTGAATTATCTGCAACAGAATGGATTGGTTGTATCAGCCTCTTTTAAACCCTTTACTTCTAGCACAAAATCAGGGATCAAATCCTTTAACTATGGTACTTTATTGTTACCAGTGCAACTCCAAAAGAAAAGTAGTGAAGAGGTATTTAGCTTATTGAGTAAGGCACAAAAGAAATTTAACGTCCCTATGTATAGTGTGTCTTCCGGGTTTAACCTTGGGGGCGTAGATCTGGGCAGCAGATATATACAGCCTGTTAAAACCCCTAAGGCAGCCATGATCATTGGCGAAGGAGTGCGTTCTTATGAAGCAGGAGAGGTCTGGCATTTATTGGATACGCGTGTTCATATGCCCATTACTAAGATCCCCATGCGGAATTTTAGCAGAGTTGATCTTGATAAATACAATACCCTGGTTATGGTCTCAGGATCGTATTCCTTTAACGAAAAAACCATGGACAAACTGAAGGCATGGGTAGAGAAAGGACATACACTTATCACTATAGGCAGTGCCTCTAAATGGGCGATCGACAAAAAGTTTGTAAAGGAAAGTCTTATTAAATCTGAGAAAGATTCCACCAAAACAGCAACTAGAAAACCGTATGTAGATGCGGGTGAAAATCTTGGGAAAGAAAGTGTCGGTGGTATCATTGTGAAAGCACAGCTAGACCTTACCCACCCGCTTGGGTTTGGATACAGAAATGAGGTAATTCCGGTTTACAAAAACAACACTGTTTGGCTGGCCCCAAGTAAGAATGAGTATTCTACGGTTGCCAAATACACATCCCAACCCTTAATTGATGGGTTTATTACGGATACCAACATGGATACGTATTTAAAACCCTCAGCTTCCTTGCTGGTTAGTCCCTTGGGTAGAGGCAGAGTGGTCCTATTTGCAGACAATCCTAATTTCCGAGGTTCCTGGTACGGCACAAACAGATTATTTCTGAATGCCTTGTTCCTTGGCAACCATATAAATGTACCTAAATAACTGTTTTATGAAGTCGAGAATCCTTTTTGTAGCCATTATTTTTATTTGTTTCCTTGGCACTGCGCAAACCCAAATGAGCGAAGGCCCATTTCCTCAACTCATCATACGCGGGGTTACCCTTATCAATGGAAACGGAGCACCACCAATTAGTCCGGTTGATATCGTGGTAGAAAATAATGTCATTAAAAAGATCCAGGTGGTGGGCTACCCGGGTGTGGCCATTAATGAAGCAAGAAGACCTAAACTGGTCGCAGGAGGAAAAGAATTGAATTGCGAAGGTATGTATCTGCTTCCCGGCTTTGTTGATATGCATGGTCACATAGGAGGTAATTCCCAGGGAGCTGATCCCGATTATGTTTTTAAGCTTTGGATGGGCCATGGGGTTACTACCGTGCGTGAACCCAGCGGCCGCGGACTTGATGTTGCACTGGACCTGAAACGAAAAAGTGCTAAAAATGAGATCATTGCGCCCAGGATATTTACTTATACCGGTTTTGGTCAGGGTAGCAAGGAGGAGATAAGTACTCCGGAAATGGCCAGGGACTGGGTACGGAACAATGCCCAGAAAGGAGCTGATGGAATAAAATTCTTTGGTGCTCCGCCGGAGATCATGACCGCCGCCCTCGATGAAAATAAAAAACTTGGATTACGGTCGGCTTGCCACCATGCACAGCTCGATGTTGCGCGCTGGAATGTCTTACATTCTGCCAGGGCAGGTCTAACCTCCATGGAACACTGGTACGGACTTCCTGAGGCTCTATTTGAAGACAGGACTGTTCAAAATTATCCTCTGGACTATAATTACAACAATGAACAACACCGTTTTGAAGAAGCAGGCAGACTTTGGGAACAAGCAGCACCACCCTATTCTGACCATTGGAATAATGTAATGAACGAACTTATTGCCCTCGATTTTACCATAGACCCAACTTTTAATATTTATGAGGCCAGCAGAGACCTGCAAAGGGCCCGCAGAGCAGAATGGCATGAAGAATATACACTCCCATCCCTTTGGGAATTCTATCAACCCAGCAAGATCTCTCATGGCTCTTACTGGCACTATTGGGGCACAGAACAAGAAGTAGCATGGAAAAAGAACTACAACCTATGGATGACCTTTATTAATGAATATAAGAATCGTGGTGGCAGGGTCACCACAGGATCCGATTCCGGGTTCATATTCCAGCTCTATGGCTTTGCCTATGTACGTGAATTAGAATTACTGCGTGAAGCCGGGTTTCATCCCTTAGAGATCATTAGAAGTGCCACCCTCAATGGAGCAGAAGCTTTAGGTATAAGTGATAAAATAGGTACGGTGACCGTAGGAAAGTTGGCCGATTTTGTGATAGTGTCGGAAAACCCCTTAGAAAATTTAAAAGTTCTTTATGGCACAGGCGCCATCAAACTAACCGAAGATAATGAGGTAGTGCGGGTAGGTGGCGTGAGCTATACCATCAAAGATGGGATTATCTACGACGCAAAGGCACTGCTACAGGACGTAAAGAGGATGGTAAAAGAGAAAAAACAAGAAGAGAACTACAAAATACTGCAACCGGGAATAAAAGAATAAATAGGATCATAATTAGGTGTATTAGACGGTGAAGTGTTGTTTTTTAGTTTTGAATGCCAGTTCTTTTTTAATGCGGGCATTTTTAAAGCGATATAGTCGAGCTACTTTCTCTGTCGCATCTTTCTTACTTTCCCAACAAAAAATAGGACTAGCAGGCCTATTATCCAGAAAAGAATCCATTTGATGATTTTCAATTTTAGCATGATCTTCCTGTTTTTGAGCTAAGACTCCGGCACTTAAAAAAAGTACCAGGAAAAGGGTTAAAAGTGCTTTCAAGACTTGGGCGTTTTGTATACTAAAGAAACTACCAAAAACGTCTTTAGATGCACATAAATCGCTGAAAGCCCCTTATTTTACGGTCATTGATTAAAAAGTAGATGAAGTGTATTTTTTTTCGGTTGAAGCAAATGAACTGTAAAAACCAATGGTCTATGGAATTGAGCGTTTATCGATAAAAAAAGAGAAATAATACCTTAAAGTGAAAGTTAATTAACACAAAAGAACTGGTGTTATCCTCTTAATTAAGGCCTCCTTTTTGTATCTTTAGATAGCTTGGAATTCAGCATATTTTTCAAATGCTGAAGGAAGTTTACAATTTAAATTATACGCTATGAAAAAATTAATATTACCTCTTTTGGGTGTTTTATTATACGGTCTGGCTACAGAGGAAGCTATGGCTTCTTTCTCCTTTCAGGAACAAGAAACGCAGACTGTTGAATTCACTTCTTACAAAGGAGAGGTCATCGACAGTGAAACAAAAAAACCCCTGGTCTTCGCTACCTTAACGGTTGAAGGGACCAACATCAGTACTGTGACCAATACTGAAGGAAGCTTTTTATTAAAAGTGCCTACCAATATACAAAGTGAATCATTGATCATTACTTTTTTAGGATATGGAACAAAGACAGTGGCATTATCATCACTTCAAGAAGAGAATAACAAGATTGCCATGGATGTATTGGTAACTGAATTACCTGCAGTGAACATTAGTGTGCCGCGTGAAGCAGTTATTCTGGTCAAGGAAACCCTGAGAAAGAAAGGAGAAAATTACCTGATAGATCCTAGTGTTATGACTGCTTTTTACCGGGAAACCATTAAAAAAAGGCGTAGGAATGTATCGCTTTCAGAGGCGGTTGTTACCATTTTTAAGACGCCGTATACGTCATCAAGGCGAGATGCCGTGCAAATGTATAAGGCGCGTAAAAGTACAGATTACAGTAAGTTAGATACATTGGCCCTTAAGTTACAAGGTGGACCATTCAATGCACTCTATGTAGATGTGATGAAGTACCCAGAATATATCTTTTCAGAGGAATCTATAGACAACTACACCTTTAGTTTTGACAGGTCTACCCGCATTAATGACAGACTCATCTATGTGATCAATTTCAGGCAACGTAATTACATTCGGGAACCTTTATATGAAGGCAAATTATACATAGATGTGGAGAAAAAAGTTCTTACAAGTGCCATTTATTCTCTTAACATAACGGACAGGGAAATGGCGAGTCGACTTTTTGTTCGAAAAAAACCAAGGAATGCAAATGTATATCCAACAGAGGTAGCGTATCGGGTAGATTATCGGGAAAAAGATGGCCGCTGGTATTATGGCTATAGTAATGCCATACTCGAATTTAAGATAGATTGGGACAAAAAGTTGTTTAATTCTGTATATAGTATGACCTGTGAGATGGCCATAACTGATTGGGAAAAGAACCAGGAACTGAGTGAACCAAGGTATAGAGACCGACTCAAATCTACTATGATCTTAAGCGATGAAGCAGTAGGATTTTCGGATCCCGACTTTTGGGGAGAATACAATATCATAGAGCCCGAAAAATCGATAGAATCTGCGATCAGGAAGATCCAGCGACAGCTGAAAAAATCGGATTAAAGAGACTAGAGTTAAGGTCATTGGAGTTATCAACAAATGTTTATAACTGCGGTTTACAAAGTGTTGATTTCTAATTGCTTACAAAACTAGGAAAATTAATTCTTTATCTTATATTTACCTATGGTTTGGAAGAAACGCCCTTACGGGTAGATCTAAAAAATCAGATAGAGTTGACGTTCTTTATTTTGTTGTTATGGGCATTTTCACGAATAGGGACTTAGGTACCTAGGACAGAAAAAACATAAGCAGGAAAAGAAAGCCTCGGTTTTCCGGAACTGTACTTGTATGATCAGACTGAATACGCAACCTTAGGGTTAGGTATTAGAAAAATTATACAAAAGCAACAAAGAGAAACACGAATTGAGTCTTGGTTCTATAATTAAGAACAGCGAATGTTTCAAACGTTGAAATAAGAATGCAATAGCAACCTTAGGGTTGCAGTTCCAGAACTTCGGTATTGGGATTTTGCAAACTGTTTCTAGAAAGCCATGTCAATGTACTTGTTACAATGATATGGCTTTTGTTTTTAGCCCTTTCCAGATTTTAGCAGGCTTTTTATCTCATTATAAAAAGATGCCTGATCAGACATTCAGGCCTATCATTTTCGTCTTTTTCTCCAACATAAAATTGTATATTTGCTGGCTTTAACGAAAACAAATCTTTCCATGTCGCAAATTGTTTACACCCTTACGGATGAAGCGCCAGCTCTGGCAACACAGTCTTTTTTACCTATTATTAAAGCTTTTACCCGGGAAGCGCAAATTACCATTGCCACAAAGGACATCTCCCTGGCAGGCAGGATCATTGCCGGCTTTCCCGATTTTCTAAAAGAAGAACAACGTATTTCTGATGACCTGGCGGCCCTTGGGGAGTTGGCAAAAACTCCGGAAGCTAACATCATAAAATTACCAAATATTAGTGCCTCCATTCCACAATTAAAGGAAGCTATTGAAGAATTAAGAGAAAAAGGATATCCTGTTCCGTTGTATCCTGATGAACCCAAAACAGAGCAGGAAAGAGCCATTAAAGTTCGTTACGATAAGATTAAGGGTAGTGCTGTAAATCCGGTGTTACGAGAAGGTAATTCAGACAGAAGAGCACCTAAACCAATCAAGAATTTTGCAAAGAAACATCCACATAGTATGGGAGCATGGGAGTCCAATTCCAAGACCCATGTAGCTACCATGTCCAAGGGTGATTTTAAATCCAATGAAAAATCTTTAACCCTTGACAATTCTAGCATGCTTGCTATTGAATTCCAGAATGAAAAGGGAGAGACCAGCCTTTTAAAAGGTGACATCCCTGTATTGGCAGGAGAAATTATTGATGCCACCTTACTGAGCAAGACGGCCCTGCTATCTTTCCTTAAAGAACAGATCGCCGATGCAAAAAAGAAAGGGGTTCTGTTCTCTATTCATCTGAAGGCTACTATGATGAAGGTCTCTGACCCCATCATTTTTGGACATGTAATGGAGATCTTCTTTAAAGATGTTTTTGCAAAACATGGAAATACTCTAACAAAATTGGGAGTTAGTGCCAATAACGGCCTGGAAAGTTTACTGGAAAAGATCCAGAATCTACCTGCAGATGAGCGAAAGACCATAGAAAAAGACATACAACAAGCATTTGCAGAAGGCCCGGAATTGGCCATGGTGAATTCTGACAAAGGCATTACAAATCTTCATGTACCCAGTGATGTCATCATCGATGCATCTATGCCGGCCATGATCCGTACATCGGGAAAGATGTACAATCCAAAAGGAGAGCTGCAGGATACTAAAGCAGTCATTCCTGATAGCAGCTATGCCGGTATTTACGAAGCCACAATCGATTTTTGTAAAAAAAATGGAGCTTTTGATCCCCGGACCATGGGTACAGTGCCCAACGTAGGACTTATGGCTCAAAAGGCTGAAGAGTACGGGTCCCATGACAAGACCTTTGAGATCAAAGAAAAAGGGATCGTAAAAGTGATCGATACCTATTCTAAAAAAACACTTTTGGAACATACTGTTTCAACAGGAGACATCTGGAGAATGTGCCAGGTAAAGGATCTGCCTGTTCAGGACTGGATCAAATTGGCGGTATCCAGAGCAAGAGCTACCCAGACGCCGGCTATCTTTTGGTTAGATAGCGAAAGAGCCCACGACAGAGAGCTTATAAAAAAGGTTGAGCAGTATCTCCCTCTAGAAGATACAAGCGGACTGGAAATTAAGATCCTCTCCCCTACAGAAGCTACAAAAGTTACCTTGCAGCGCTTAAAAGAAGGCAAGGATACTATTTCCGTTACCGGAAACGTATTACGAGATTATTTAACAGACCTTTTTCCAATTCTGGAAGTAGGGACCAGTGCCAAAATGCTATCTATCGTTCCTTTGATGAAAGGTGGTGGTTTATTTGAAACCGGTGCCGGTGGCTCAGCTCCAAAACATGTTGAACAATTTATGGAGGAAGGGCATTTGCGATGGGATTCTTTAGGTGAATTCCTGGCCCTGGCTGTTTCTCTTGAATTCTACGGAACCAAAAATGACAATAAAGAAGCGCTGGTGATTGCTGAAGCACTGGACCTGGCAACCGAAACATTTCTGAATAACGATCGGTCTCCTTCTCGAAAAGTAGGAGAGCTAGATACAAGGGGAAGCCATTTCTACCTTGCCCTTTATTGGGCGCAAGCCATCGCCAACCAAAAGAAGCATACAGCTCTTCAAAAACGCTTTCAGGAAATAGCGCATGAGTTGGAATCACATACTCCTAAAATTCTTGAAGAATTGAAGAACGCCCAGGGAAGTAAGCAGCAAATTGGCGGGTACTACAAACCAGATCCCTCCCTTATTGAGGAAGCAATGAGACCCAGCCAGGTCTTTAACAGGATATTGAAAATGCTTAGTTAAAACCCATAAACTCCTATTTTAGAAAAAGTAATTTCTTTTTTGAGTTAAGGAGGTGGTCATCCTTTTTTCTTTCTTATTTTTAGAAAAAATTTGCTATGCGGCTACCTTTAAGGCGCCTTTTTACGTTTCTTATTTTCCTTCTCCCCTTTTTAGTTTTAGCACAGGAAAAATTTACACTTAATGGCGTTATCAGTGAAGCCTCAAGTAACGAGACCCTCATAGGCGTCACTATTGCCATCCCATCTCTAAGGACCGGAGTAACTACCAACGAATACGGTTTTTTTTCCCTTACACTGCCCAAAGGCACGTATGAATTACAGATAACCTATTTGGGGTATCAGGAAGTGATAGAGACCATCACCTTTGATAGAGACCAAAAGATCAATTTTCAGTTAGTAGAAAAAGCTGAAATCCTGGATGAGGTTGTCCTAACCGAGAATGTGGAAAAACTGAATATCAGTAAACCACAAATGAGTGTAAATAATTTATCGGTGCAGACCATCAAAAATATTCCTGTGGTTTTGGGAGAGGCAGATATCATAAAGTCGCTCATCCTTCTGCCCGGGGTAAGCAATGCAGGCGAAGGGGCATCCGGATTTAATGTTAGAGGTGGTGCAGCAGATCAGAACCTTATTTTATTAGATGAGGCCACAATCTTTAACAGTTCTCACCTTTTTGGATTCTTCTCCGTTTTTAATCCGGATGCTATCAAGGATGTAAAACTATTCAAAGGGGGCATCCCTGCACGTTATGGCGGCAGGGTTTCTTCAGTGCTGGAGATCTTCCAAAAAGAAGGGAATAGCAAAGAGTTTAAAATGAATGGTGGTATAGGAGCTGTAGCCAGCAGGCTACTGGCGGAAGGGCCTATAGTAAAGGATAAAGCCGCATTTTTGATTGGCGGAAGGGCATCTTATGCTCATCTTTTTCTTCCTTTGTTCGACATTGATAACACGGCCTATTTCTACGATCTGAACACAAAACTTAACTATAAATTAAACGACAACAACAGTCTTTTCCTTTCAGGATATTTTGGGCGCGATGTTTTCGCGATCTCCAGCAGCTTTGAAAATACTTATGGCAATAGCGTCCTCAATGTGCGCTGGAACCACCTTTTTTCTGACAAATTATTCAGTAACCTCTCCCTGATATATTCCGACTTTTATTACGGTCTTAAACTAGATTTTGTAGGCTTTAAATGGAATTCCGGGATCCAGAATTTCAATATTAAGTACGACCTAAAACACTACCTCAGCGATAGGTTTCAAGTTAATTACGGGATCAATAACATCTACTATACCTTTAACCCAGGGAAGATCGCTCCCATTGGCCCGGGTTCGGGTATTTTGGAAGAGCAACTTATTAAAAAATACGCTAATGAATTTGCAGCTTATGTAGATGTGGAACATTCCATTTCAGAGTCACTTAGCCTGCAGTATGGGTTGCGTCTTAGTCATTTTATCCGTTTAGGCCAGGATGAATTGAATGTATATGAGAATAACAATCCGGTGATATTTGACCCCTTTCTATTGGTCTATAAGGAAGCTACACCTACCGGGACCATTAATCCGGGGCGAGGCGAACAACTGGCCACTTTTACAAATCTTGAGCCCAGGCTTTCTTTGGCCTATACTTTAAATCAGGAACAATCCATAAAGGCCAGCTACACCAGAATAACCCAATACCTGCATTTATTATCCAATACCAGCTCTCCTACTCCATTAGACGTATGGACCCCAAGTGGACCTTTTGTAAAACCACAGATACTGGATCAATACGCCTTAGGGTATTTTAGGTCACTAAAAGATGGGGAGTACAGTTTGGAAACAGAAGTATTCTACAAGGATATTCAAAACAGGATCGACTATATTGATGGTGCAAACCTCATTGCCAATAATGCTATTGAACAGGTGATCCTTAATGGAAAGGCCCGGGCTTATGGCTGGGAGGTTTTGTTAAGGAAGAACGAAGGCCGATTTAAGGGATGGCTTGCCTATACCCTATCTCGTTCTGAACAACGCACGCCCGGAAGGGATCCCTTTGAGGATAATGGCAGATCTAACCAGGAAACCGGGATCAATTTTGGGCAGTGGTACAGCACACCCTATGATAAGACCCATGATATTTCACTCTATGGCAGTTTCGACCTAAATAAAAAATGGAGGTTTAATACCAATTTTGTCTATCAAACAGGTCAACCTACCAACTATCCTGTGGGGCAGTTCCAGTTTCAGGGACTTACAGTTCCTTTTTACGGTTTACGTAATAAAGAACGACTACCGGATTATCACCGACTAGATATTGCGGCAACTCTAACGCCTGCAAAAAATCTGAAAAGAAAATTTCAGACAGAATGGGTATTTAGCATATATAATGTTTACAGCCGTATGAATGCTGCCTCCATTAACTTTAGACGAAACCAGGACACGGGGGTCAATGAAGCTGTTCGTACCTCTATATTTGGCATTGTCCCTGCCGTAACCTATAACTTTAAATTTTGAGCTGGCATATGAAACGTACTGCATTTTTGTTTCTGATCTTAGGTGCACTCTGCATAGGGTGTGAAGATGTTATTGATGTAGAGATAACCGATCAGGAGACCAGGCTTGTGGTCGACGGACTAATCCGGGTAGATCGCATTGAACAGTATATTCCCATAGAGATAAAATTGTCCTTGTCTAGTAATTTTTTCGAAGAAAACTTGCCTACTTCAGCAGAAAGCGTGCTAATTACTTATGAGGAGATAGAGGATAACATTGTGGTTTCGCAAGGCTCTTCCAGCCTCGCAGAAACATCGCCCGGTTCCGGCATCTATGTACCTGATCCCAACTTCAGTTCTGACCAGAGGATCCCGACTTCTGCGCTAGACAGAGATTATGTGTATACGCTTTTTGTGAGACATGAAGGGAGGCTTTATCTTGCCCAGACAAAATTTGTCCCTGTTGTACCTTTAAATTCAATAGAGCAGGGAAACAGCACTTTATTTGGTGACAATGAAACTGAAGTTATCGTGAATTATAACGATCCACCAGTTGAGGATAATTACTATCTGTTCGACTTCGACTTTGGGGAATATCTGGTAACAGAAGATGAATTTTATCAGGGACAAGAGTTCGAATTTTCTTTTTTTTATGAGCAATCCTTTGAATCCGGGACGGTCCTGGAAATAAGTATTCTTGGAGTGGATCAGACGTTCTATGACTATATGAACCAATTGATAGTGCAGAGTGGTGATTCGCAGGGTCCTTTTCAAACGCCGGTATCAACCGTTCGCGGGAATGTTTTTGATGTCACCGATCTGGACAATATTGATGTTCTGGATAATGTAGATCAACCTGAGGTATTTCCACTGGGTTACTTCGCACTTGTTCAGGAACAAAAAAGACAGGTGGTTATTGAATAGGAAAGGCAGTTTAAAAAAACCCTTATTTTCAATGCTCATCTTGTTAATTCGTATTTTTGGACCTACTAAGAAAAACTAGCTTGAGAACCAACAAAGAATTACTACTTAAAGGAGTGAAATACCTGGCATATACAACGGCCTTGCTATTTACGGCTCCCGTTGTACTCTATCAGGCATTTAAAAATCAGGATCATCCCTGGTACATTCCAATACTGATTATTGGATGTATTCTGGCAATTTCCGCCATTATTATGGGTTTTTACAGTATAAAAACCATCATTGATTCCTTGTTTGGCAAGAAATCTAAGGTAAAGAATTAAGTAGGGGGCAGCTATTGTCCGCTTACATCCAACACACTATCTTTGCGAATCTAGAGTGAAAAGGCACTGAATATGATCAATATTACGCTTCCGGATGGTTCCGTTAAGACCTTTAATGAGGGTAGCACTCCAATGGATGTTGCCAAGGACATAAGTGAAGGCCTCGCCAGGAATGTTATTTCCGCAAAATTCAATGATTCAATTGTTGAAACCGTTACTCCCCTGGAACAAGACGGGAGTCTTACCTTGTATACATGGAATGACGACCTTGGTAAAAAAGCTTTTTGGCATTCGTCCTCTCACATACTTGCTCAAGCCATTGAAGAATTGTATTCCGGAGTAAAACTAACAATTGGGCCTGCTATTGATAACGGATTTTATTACGATATCGACTTTGGGGAACACAGTATTTCCGAAAAAGACTTTCCGGTTATTGAAAAACGAGCTATTGAGATAGCAAGAGGTAAGCATCCTTATAAAATGCGGGATGTATCTAAAAAGGAGGCTCTTGATTTTTATAAAAAACAGCATAACCAGTATAAAGTTGAGTTGATCTCAAATCTGGAAGATGGTTCTATAACTTTTTGCGATCACGATACTTTTACTGACCTCTGCCGAGGTGGTCATATTCCCAATACCGGAATTGTAAAGGCCTTTAAACTACTTAGCGTTGCCGGCGCTTACTGGCGCGGTGATGAAAAAAACACCCAACTGACCCGGGTGTATGGCATCTCCTTTCCTAAACAGAAAGACCTCACAGAGTATTTAGAACTCCTAGAGGAGGCCAAGAAGAGAGATCACAGAAAACTTGGGCGAGAACTAGAACTTTTTACTTTTTCCCAAAAAGTAGGTCTGGGTCTTCCGTTATGGCTCCCTAAAGGGGCTGCATTAAGAGAACGACTGGAGCAATTCTTAAAAAAAGCACAGAAAAAAGCTGGCTATGAAATGGTCATCACTCCTCATATTGGGCAAAAGGAATTATATGTCACCTCAGGGCATTACGACAAATACGGGGAAGACAGTTTTCAACCTATACATACCCCAAAAGAAGACGAGGAATTCTTGTTAAAACCCATGAATTGTCCGCACCACTGTGAGATCTATAATGCAAAACCCTTCAGCTACCGAGAATTGCCTAAGCGCTACGCAGAATTTGGTACGGTTTATCGATACGAACAAAGTGGGGAACTTCATGGGCTCACCAGAGTGCGAGGTTTTACACAAGACGATGCGCATATTTTCTGTACTCAGGAACAATTAGACCAGGAATTTAAGGATGTGATAGACCTTTCTTTGTATGTTCTGGGTTCATTAGGATTCGATAATTTTACGGCACAGGTTTCCGTCAGAGATCCCGATAAACCGGAGAAATACATAGGTTCAGTAGATAATTGGGAAAAGGCAGAACAAGCTATTATAAATGCAGCCGAAGAGAAAGGGCTCAAATATGAGATTGTTCCCGGAGAAGCCGCTTTTTATGGACCTAAACTCGACTTTATGGTGAAAGATGCCCTCGGAAGGAATTGGCAGCTGGGTACCATACAGGTAGACTATAACCTCCCGGAACGCTTTGATCTAACATACAAAGGCAGTGATAACGAACTTCACAGGCCGGTAATGATTCACCGGGCCCCTTTTGGAAGTATGGAGCGTTTTGTGGCATTATTACTAGAACATACCGGTGGCAACTTCCCTTTATGGCTTATACCGGATCAGGCTATCGTATTGCCAGTCAGTGAGAAACATGAAATATATGCGGAAAAAGTTTTAAAATCCCTAGAAAATCACGAAATTCGCGCGCTCGTTGATAGTAGAAATGAGACGGTAGGAAAGAAAATACGGGAAGCAGAAATGAATAAAATTCCATTTATGCTTATCGTTGGAGAGAATGAAGAAGAGAAAGAAACCCTATCCGTTCGCCGCCATGGAGGCGAAGACCTTGGTGCTGTTACCATGGAAGAATTTGTCCACTTGGTTGAAAAAGAAATAAATAGTACCTTAAAGTCGTTTTAACGAAAAAAAATAAAGTTTAATTAAAATTACGCAGCCATAGCAATACGAAGAAGATTTAGGCCCCAACCTAGGAGGGAAAATAAAAACCCTCACAAAATCAATGGAAAGATCTTATCTCCAAACGTACGTTTGGTGGGTGATAACGTAGAGATGGGGGTATTCCCCATTAGAGAAGCCCTGGATAAGGCCGAAGAACTAGAATTGGATTTGGTTGAAATCTCACCAAATGCGGATCCACCCGTATGTAAAATTATAGATTACAAGAAATTCCTTTACGAGCAAAAAAAGCGAGAAAAGGTAATGAAGGCCAAGGCTACTAAAGTGATCGTTAAGGAAATAAGATTTGGTCCAAATACGGATGACCACGATTACGATTTTAAGAAGAAACATGCGGAAAAGTTCCTTAAAGAAGGCGCAAAATTAAAGGCCTATGTTTTTTTCAAAGGAAGGTCTATCGTATACAAGGACAAGGGTGAAATTTTATTATTGAAGTTAGCTCAGGAATTAGAAGAATTAGGGAAGGTTGAGCAAATGCCGAAATTAGAAGGAAAGAGAATGACCATGTTCATCGCCCCGAAGACGAAAAAATAAGAATACCAAAGCGAGATAAATATAAATAAGAAGGAACAATGCCTAAAATGAAAACTAAATCTAGTGCCAAAAAGCGATTTAAGCTTACCGGTTCTGGAAAGATCAAAAGAAAGCACGCTTTTAAAAGTCACATTCTGACGAAAAAAAGTAAAAAGCGTAAGCTGCGCTTAACCCATTCCGGTTTGGTACACCAAGCGGATTCGGATAACATTAAGCTACAGTTGCGATTGAAATAAACGCAACAAAAGGTAAAATTATTAACCGTGGAGTCGGGCCCTAAAAGTGCTTTAAATTAAAAAGCCGCCTGCTACAAAAAAACACAAGAAAAAATGCCAAGATCAGTAAATTCAGTTGCTTCAAGAGCTAGAAGAAAAAAGGTGATGAAGCTTGCCAAAGGATACTTTGGAAGACGTAAAAATGTTTGGACAGTTGCAAAGAATGCCGTGGAAAAGGCAATGGTCTATGCTTACAGAGACCGCAGAAACAAGAAAAGAACTTTCCGCTCTCTTTGGATAACCCGTATCAATGCAGGTGCCAGAATGCACGGAATGTCTTATTCTCAATTTATGGGGAAAGTAAAAGCCAACAATATTGAGCTTAACAGAAAGGTGTTAGCCGATTTGGCTATGAACCA
>CAWJQE010000020.1:0-36473 GCA_963844995.1 uncultured Flavobacteriaceae bacterium
TGCTCTATACCCTTACATTTGATCCACATTTTCTTTTTAAAAAAAATGAAAAAGTAGGAAACAACCATTTGTAATTCAACTTTATAATTGTACATTTGCAGCCCGTTATTCGGGATTGAATTGTATACTAATTAAATAAAATAGTAGTGGATACATTGAGCTACAAGACTGTTTCTGCCAATAAGGCTACCGTTACAAAGCAATGGTTGCTGGTAGATGCAGAAGGACAAACACTTGGAAGACTAGCCTCTAAAGTGGCTATCTTACTTAGAGGTAAAAACAAACCAAATTTTACGCCTCATGTAGATTGCGGAGATAACGTAATTGTTATCAATGCTGAAAAAGTGCATTTGTCAGGTAATAAATGGGAGGAAAAAACCTATGTCCGACATACCGGGTATCCTGGTGGGCAGCGTTTTACTACGGCCAATCAGTTAAAGGATAAGAATCCGGCTTCAGTGGTGGAGAGAGCGGTTAAAGGCATGCTTCCCAAGAATAAATTAGGTGCTGTACTTTTTCGCAACCTTAAGGTATACGCAGGAGCAGAACACAATCAAGAAGCTCAAAAACCAACAACAATAATTTTAAAAGACCTTAAATAATGGATGTAATACATAAAATAGGCAGAAGGAAGACAGCTGTTGCACGTGTATATATTTCTGAGGGAAAAGGTGCTATCACGATCAATAAAAGAGATCTGACAGAATATTTTCCTACTGCTACCCTTCAGTACAAGGTAAAGCAACCTTTTGCTTTGACCAACAATGAAGATAGCTTTGATGTTAAGGTAAATGTTTACGGTGGAGGTATAACAGGACAGGCAGAAGCTATAAGGCTAGGTATATCCAGAGCTTTGTGCGAAGTTGATGCTGAGCATAGACTGGCATTAAAACCAGAAGGCCTGTTAACTAGAGATCCCAGAATGGTGGAACGCAAGAAATTCGGACAGAAAAAAGCCCGTAAGAAATTCCAGTTCTCTAAACGTTAAGAATAAAAGTAAAGAGTGCCTTATAGGGCATTTATATATAGTAACCCAAGTTCATTGAAAGTCCCTCGTCATGGGACAATTAAAATTCTGAAATCCTGTTAGTAGTCGCTCATCGGCTCTGACAGCATTCAGTAACATTTAGTTTAGCATCTAAATGACCAAGGCTTTCTATTGTAGAATACCACTTGGTCATTGCTAATTCATAAGAACGTAAACTAATTAAAATGGCAAAAAAAGTAGAAGTTAAAGATCTTTTAGACGCAGGTGTACACTTCGGTCACCTAACAAGAAAATGGAATCCCAACATGGCCCCTTATATTTATATGGAGCGAAATGGGATACACGTAATCAATCTATACAAAACAGTAGCCAAACTTGAGGAAGCCTCCGAGGCCCTTAAGAAAATTGCTTCTTCAGGAAGAAAGGTACTTTTTGTAGCTACCAAGAAACAGGCAAAGGACATCGTTGCAGAAAAAGTGGCGAATGTAAATATGCCGTACATCACTGAAAGGTGGCCTGGTGGAATGTTAACCAACTTTGTGACTATCAGGAAAGCCGTTAAAAAAATGGCCTCTATTGATCGCATGAAAAAAGACGGGACCTTTAACACCTTGTCCAAAAAAGAACGTTTACAAGTAGATCGTCTTAGAGCGAAGTTAGAAAAGAACCTTGGTTCTATCTCGGAAATGACAAGACTTCCTGGTGCACTATTTATTGTAGACACTATGCGTGAGCACATCGCCGTAAAGGAAGCTCAAAAATTGAATATCCCCATTTTTGCAATGGTAGATACCAATTCGGATCCTCGACCCATCGATTTTATAATTCCATCTAATGATGATGCTTCAAGATCTATTGAAGTGATCATGTCTCAGGTGACCAACGCAATAGCTGAAGGATTAGCAGAACGCAAATCCGAAAAGCAGGCAGGTAATGAAGGTGAAGAAGGAAAAGCGCACAGACCTAAAAAGAAAGTAGTAGAGGCTGTTGATAAAGATGAAGTAGCAGGGACCAAGCCAAAAGCTGCTAAAAAGGAAAAAGAAGCTGCTGTGGTTGCTGAAGAACCAGCAAAAAAAGTAGCTCCTAAAAAAGAAACTGCTGCGGTTGCTGAAGAACCCGCTAAAAAAGAAGCTCCGAAAAAAGCTAAAAAAGAAGTTGCCGATGATCTTACCAAGGTAGAGGGTATTGGACCAAAGATCTCTGAGGTTTTCCATAGTGCAGGTATCACTTCTTTTGCTGAACTGGCAGGAAAATCCGAAGAAGATCTTAAAACGATCCTTGCTGAGGCTGGTTCGAGATATGCTTCAAAAAATCCGGCGTCATGGCCAAAACAAGCAAAGATGGCTGCGGATGGAAAATGGGATGAGTTAAAGGTTTGGCAAGACAACACCAAAGCAGGTGTAGAATAAGTATAAAAACTAAATAAAACTAGATACCAATTTTGGTGTCAAAAAAAATAATAGACATGGTAAAAATTACCGCTGCCGATGTTAATACATTGAGAAAAACTACCGGTGCAGGGATGATGGATTGTAAAAACGCTTTGGTTGAAGCTGAAGGCGATTTTGATAAGGCCATCGAGATCCTTCGTAAAAAAGGTCAGAAAGTAGCTGCGAAAAGAGCAGATAGAGATTCTTCGGAAGGAGCTGCCATTGCAAAGGTCAATAAAAGTAATACAGAAGGGGTGATCATCTCCCTGAATTGTGAAACCGATTTTGTGGCAAAGAACGACACCTTTGTAAGTCTGGCCAATGAACTGGCAGATCTGGCGCTTCAATTCAAAGACAAGGACGCTTTTTTGGCCGCCAATTACAATGGCATTTCCGTACAAGAAAAACTTACGGAGCAAACTGGTGTTATTGGTGAAAAGATTGAAATAGGTGGGTTTAGAAGACTGTCTGCACCATTTGTAGGCTCTTACATTCACGCAGGAAACAAGATCGCTACTTTGGTAGGATTATCTGCTGTTGTTGATGGTTCCGCTGAAGCCGCCAAAGATGTGGCCATGCAGGCTGCTGCCATGAATCCCGTGGCCTTAGATCAGACTGGTGTAAATCAGGAGATCATTGATAAGGAGATCGAGATCGCTAAAGATCAGTTAAGACAAGAAGGCAAACCAGAAGCGATGTTAGATAAGATCGCTCAAGGAAAACTAAAACGATTCTTTAAGGATAATACCTTAGTGAACCAGGACTTTATTAAAGACAGCAAACAAAGTGTTGCTCAATATGTAAAGTCGGTCGATGCTAATCTTAAAGTAACCGGTTTTGAACGTGTTGCCTTAGGGTAAGTAGTTAACTACTAAAACTAAAAAAACCCGCCTTCTTTCGAAGGCGGGTTTTTTTTATTGTAAAATTTAATTCTTTAGCCAAGCCTCTCTAAGCGCCATAGCTTCAACAGATGGTGAACCTATAGAAACGATTCTTCTTTCTTTATAGGTGGGTGTTCCTGCTTTTCCAGTGAGTTCTATCACTTCCCCATCGCGCTCTACGCTCATAGCGATATCCATCTCTGCATCCCAGCCAAAGCTTTGTCCAACAATATTCCGCATGCTTTCTAGTGTAATATCGGTGCCATTGAATTTGGTAATTATATCACCTCCCTTAGCGCCCAGATCCTTAAAAAAAGAATTCAATTCTATTCCTTTTTGTATAAAGATAGAATTGAGGTTAGTGGGGTTTGCATCAATATAAGGGTACTGGCCTAAAAAGAAATATGACCCCGGTTGATCTGTTGTAGCGATCTCCAGACCTACCTTCTTCAGGTATTGATCATAGGGAATAGGTTCATTACCCAACACATGTCTCTCAAAAAAATCTGAAACCTCCGGATAGGTCATCGCAATTATCTCGTCTATCAGGTCCGGGTCATTGAAAGGTGTATTTACATCATATTTGTTAGAGAGTTCCTTCATTAACCAACGCACGCCTTTTTCACCACTACTTAGATCCCTGAGTAAGATGTCCAGGCACATATTGATCAGCGCACCTTTCTCGTACACATTGGCGTAATTTTGTTTATATGGCTCTTCCAATATATTCTTGCTCATAGTGGTAAATGACATTGTATCGTCATAACCCATTGCGTTACTTATCTTATCCATGATCCTCACATAAAAAGCAGTTTCATCAATAAGTCCTTGTTGTATCTGAAAGAGATTTGCAAAATATTCCGTTGTGCCCTCGTACATCCACAAATGCATGGACATCTTAGGTTCATTGAAATCGAAATATTGTATCTCACGCGAATGCACTGATAAAGGAGTAACTATATGAAAGAACTCATGAGAGACGACATCTACCATAGCTTCTTCCAGACTTTCTTTTGGCAATTGTTCCGGCAGGACCACAACGGTTGAAGTATGATGCTCCAAAGCTCCAAAACCAGTAGCATCTGTGTTAGATAATTCTGATAGGTAGAGCAAGATGGTATAATGTTTGGTTCCGTCTATATCTCCTAAAAAGTTCTTTTGAGCCTGCATCATGGCCTCCATTTTAGGTTGCAGGTCTTTAGCTTTGAAGGTGCCGTTGGGTGAATACACACTTAGGGTTACCGAGATGTCCTTTATCTGGAAGGCAACCGTATTGGGTTTGGAGTATAAGATAGGATTGTCTATGACTTCGAAATATCTGTTTGCCACATACGTTTTCTGACCTTGTTTTAGTTCTCCTTTTGTTACCTCCTTAAATGAAGTTGAAGGCTGTAAAGAAGTAGGAGCTGTAATGGTTAACTCGTATGGTATTTCTTTAAGACCCTTGAAATAACCTACAAAGCCATGTAAATTCAATAAGAAATTCTCATTCTTCAGAATATTAGTGCCTGCGGGAGAAAAAACGGGTTCTACTTCCTCCGTTTCAGTGTCAAATGTATCATTGACAAAATAGGTGATCTTATCTATTTTTTGGGCAGTTGTTAAAAGCCAGCTATTGGTGTCGATCTTATTTATAGGTAGGGCTCTTCCTTCGTAATCAACAGCAGTAAGCTCGTCAATATACTTACCATAATTGTCCTCACTGTAGGTTCCCGGCACCATCTTGGGAATGTAAAAATATATTTCTTCCTGGGTGAACTTACCGGGATCTATGGTTACAAGGACCCTATCATCCTGAACATTAACAAGGTCTATACTGACAGCTACAGGCGCCTTATCTGCGGTGGTCAGGGGTTTAGTTGCCCCACAACTTAGCAGCAGCACCAAGGAAGAAAGAATCAGAAATTTCCTTATCATAAATTCAGAATTTAGAATGCAAGATCATTAATTTTAAATAAGTATAACATAAATAACATGAAAATATTATAGTTGGATTAATACGCAGGGAAGCGGTTTGGCATCAATATTTTTGACTATTTTTGTCCGTAAACAAGGACATTCAAATGCCATACAAAAGAATTCTTCTTAAGCTCAGCGGGGAAGCCCTAATGGGTGACAAACAATATGGGATAGACCCTGCGCGACTTTCAGAATACGCCGATGAGATAAAAATGGTGGTAGAGAAGGGTATTGAAGTGGCCATTGTCATAGGTGGCGGCAATATATTCAGAGGCTTGGCAGGAGAAAGTAACGGTATGGACAGGGTGCAAGGAGACCATATGGGAATGCTTGCAACCATCATTAATGGTCTTGCGCTTCAGAGTGCTTTGGAAGATAAAGGGGTACAAACACGCTTACAATCGGCCATAAAGATCAATGAAGTAGCCGAGCCTTTTATTAGGAGACGCGCCATGCGGCATTTGGAAAAAGGTCGTGTAGTGATTTTTGGCGGTGGCACAGGAAATCCTTATTTCACCACAGATTCTGCGGCAGTTTTAAGGGCCATAGAAATTGAGGCCGATGTGATCCTCAAAGGCACACGTGTGGATGGCATTTATACCAGTGATCCGGAAGTAGACAAAAATGCGACCAAATTTGATACTATCTCCTTCAATGATGTGCTTAGAAAAGGCTTAAAGGTAATGGACACTACGGCCTTTACGCTCAGCCAGGAAAATAAACTTCCAATTGTGGTCTTTGACATGAATAAAAAAGGAAACCTTCTAAAAATTGTATCGGGACAGAACATCGGAACGGTAGTAAATCTTTAGTTTTTCAAAAAATTATGTTACTTTGTTTTTAAAATAATGCTATGAACGAAGAGGTTAGTTTTGTAATAGATTCAGCGAAAGAAAGTATGGACGGTGCCATTTCCCATTTGGAAAAAGCACTGGTCAAGATCCGCGCAGGAAAGGCAAGTCCGGCAATGCTCTCATCTGTAATGGTTGAGTATTACGGTTCCTTAACGCCCTTGTCACAAGTTTCAAACATCAATACCCCCGATGCCCGAACTTTATCTGTACAGCCCTGGGAAAAGAATATGCTACAGGTCATTGAAACGGCTATTATGAATGCCAACTTAGGTTTCAATCCTATGAATAACGGTGATTTCGTAATCATCAATGTACCTCCACTAACGGAAGAACGGAGAATACAACTGGTTAAACAAGCTAAGGCGGAAGCCGAAGATGCCAAGGTAAGTGTGCGAAGCGCCAGACAGGAGGCCAATAAAGAGATCAAAAATCTTGAAGTTTCTGAGGACCTGGAAAAAAATGCTGTCATCGATATCCAGGAATTAACGGACTCCTATGTGATCAAAATTGATAACATCCTAGATTCCAAGGAAGTTGAGATCATGAAGGTTTAGTCTCCAATTATTCCCTTATTAAACCAGCTATTCTTTCTTGATTTATAGTATTTCAGTATCTCCATAAAAATACATGACCAAAATGGCTAAGATCACAGCCAAAGCACAAATTACTATTAGTACGCGGTAGATTGCACGCTCATATCTTCTGTAATTTTTTTGCCCGGTCATTCTTTCAATACGTATTAATCTGATTTGCCGAAGTGGTTTACCTAAGATACGAACTGTTACGTGGTTATCACGGCTTTATTTCCCAATCTGATACTAGGAACACTGCGAGGCATTTTCTACCTTTGACCGCATTTGAACGGCAGGCGTTCAACATCAAAATTCTGCTAGTTAAATAAGGAATTAAGATCTACTAAAGCGGAAAAAGATCGGTTGGCTTGCTAAAAAAGAATATGGTAGCGAAGCTCACACAAAATTTCTGGACAAAGACCGCGAGGATCATCCTGAGGAATCGTATTCTTATCTTAATTGCGATTGCCGGCATTACCGTCTTCTTTGGCTTTCAATGGCAAAACATGCAGTTTTCCAATACCCAGGCCAATCTTCTGCCAGATGATCACCCTGCAAATCTAGAATATGATGCCTTTCTTGAACTTTTTGGAGAAGAAGGTAATGCCATAGTACTTGCTGTAAAAGATCCAACCTTATTTACACCTGAAAAATTTAATCGCTGGAATATTCTCAGCAAACAACTCGCCGCATTTCCTGAGGTAGAATCTGTGATCTCTACAGATAATTTGCAGGAATTGGTAAAAGATAATGAGCGTCAGGAATTTATTTTAACTCCCTTTCTGAAAGGCGAACCAGAGAGTCAGCAAGTTCTGGATAGTTTAAAACAGCACCTGTTCAATGATCTGCCTTTTTATGACCAATTGCTTTATAATAAGGATACTGAAACACTCCGAACCATTGTTTACCTGGATAAGGACATTGTGAATACCTCAGTGCGTAAAGATTTTATCCTGAATGATTTTACCAACTTAGTCAACAATTTTGAAAATGAAACTAAGTTAGATGTTCGTATTTCGGGCATGCCCTATATACGAACTTTGAATGCCCAAAACATCATCGATGAGATTGGGATGTTTATTAGTGCAGCCTTGCTTGTCACCTCCCTTATCTTCTTTTTCTTTTTCCGAAGTTTTAGGGCTACCCTTATTTCCATGTGTGTGGTGATCATTGGGGTTATGTGGGCGTTTGGTGTTTTGGGATTACTGAGGTACGAGATCACTGTGCTTACTGCCTTGATTCCTCCCCTGATCATTGTAATCGGGATACCAAATTGCATCTTTCTGATCAACAAATATCAGCAGGAAGTAAAAAAGCACGGGAACCAGGCGCTTTCATTACAGAGGGTCATTTCCAAAATTGGGAATGCAACCTTAATGACCAATATAACTACGGCCTCGGGATTTGCCACCTTTATCATAACAGATAGTAAGCTACTCACAGAATTTGGAATTGTGGCCTCCATCAACATCATAGGTATCTTTATCCTATCCTTGTTGATCATCCCTATTGTCTATAGTTTTATGGCATTGCCCAAAACCAAGCACTTAAAGCATTTGAACAAACGCTGGATAGATGCCTTCGTTAATTGGATGGAAGGAATTGTACGTGATAAAAGAATAACTGTATATGTTATTTCAGTTGTACTTCTGGTAATGAGCATCATTGGCATCTATCAAATAAATATATCTGGAAGTCCTATTGAAGATATGCCCAAAAAAGCTCAATTCTTTAAGGACATCCGTTTCTTTGAACAAGAGTTTGACGGTATAATGCCCATTGAGATAGTCATAGACACGGAGCGCAAGAATGGAGTTTTACGACCGGTCAATTTGCGGAAAATGGCCCAAATAAGTGACCTGATCCAGGAAATTCCTGAATTATCCAGACCCACTTCTGTAGTGGAATTGGTCAAATATTCAAAACAAGCCTTTTATAACGGTATTCCTAAATACTATCAATTACCTACTTCTCAAGAGAATACCTTTATTATGGATGTGGCCAGAAAGTCGCAGGGGAATAGTAATCTTTTGAATAATTTCGTCGATTCTACAGGACAGGTAGCCCGCATCACAACTTTTATCCGTGATGTTAAAACTGAAAGAATGGAGGAAATAGAAACTGAGCTCAGGGTAAATCTTAACAAGATCTTCCCTCCGGATCGCTACAAGGTTTCTTTAACAGGCAAGGCACTGCTGTTTTTAAAAGGCACGAAATACCTGGTAAAAAACCTGATCTTATCCTTATCCCTGGCCATAGGATTAATCGCCCTTTTTATGGCTTATTTATTCAGGTCTTTCAGGATGATTGTGATCTCCTTAATTCCCAATTTGCTGCCTCTTTTGGTAACAGCGGGTGTTATGGGCTTTGTTGGAGTTCCTATTAAACCATCAACTATTCTTGTTTTTAGTATCGCTTTTGGAATTTCGGTAGATGATACCATTCACTTCTTAGCAAAATACAGACAAGAATTATCTGCTAATAGATGGAGGATCCAAAAGTCTATTTATGCAGCTTTACGTGAAACAGGCGTAAGTATGTTCTACACTTCCATTGTTCTCTTCTTTGGTTTCTCAGTATTTGTGCTTTCAAGCTTTGGAGGTACGGTTGCCCTCGGTGCCCTTGTATCCGCAACCTTGCTTTTTGCCATGCTGGCTAATCTTATCTTATTGCCTTCTCTCCTTTTATCTCTGGAAAGAAGTATTGCCAACAAAGAAGTACTTAAAAAACCACAGATCGATATCTTGCCCAAGGATGAACTGCCGGATGGTGATGATCTGGAACTTTAGTGACCTCCCTTATAGAAATATAGGGCTTTCTGACTATATAGTTTTACTCAATAAACTATCTTTGCGAGGCAAATCAGAAATAGTTTTTCATGGCTTTGATGCGAATAAATGAACTGCTCCAACAATCACCAAAAGAGCAAAAAGTAGAAGTAAACGGTTGGGTAAAAACCTTCCGAAGTAATAGGTTTATTGCCTTGAACGATGGATCAACCCTGCACAATATTCAGTGTGTTGTAGACTTTGATAATTTTGATGAAGGGCTTTTAAAACAAATTGCAACCGGTGCAGCTTTGCATATTAAAGGTCTACTTGTGGCAAGCCAGGGAAGAGGTCAAACAGTAGAGATACAGGTCACCGATCTAATAGTGCACGGTACTGCTGATCCGGAGACTTACCCTATTCAACCAAAAAAACATTCCATGGAGTTCCTTCGGGAACAGGCACATTTACGAGTACGTACCAATACATTTGCTGCGGTAATGCGGGTACAATCTAAATTGTCCTACGCTATTCACCGCTATTTCCAAAACAACGGCTTCTTTAATATGCATGCCCCTATTATTACAGGGTCTGATGCGGAGGGAGCAGGTGAAATGTTCCGCGTGTCTACTTTAGATCCGAAGAATCCGCCCCTAACAGAGGACGGAAAGGTAAATTATAAGGAAGATTTTTTTGGGAAGGAAACCAATTTAACCGTTTCCGGTCAATTAGAAGCTGAGGCATATGCAATGGGCCTCGGTAAGGTTTACACATTTGGACCTACCTTCCGGGCTGAAAATTCTAATACCTCTAGGCATTTAGCCGAGTTCTGGATGATAGAACCCGAAATGGCATTCTTTGACCTAAATGATAACATGGACCTTGCGGAGGACTTTATAAAAAATGTGCTTAGCTATGTGATCTCTCATTGCCAGGATGATCTTGAATTTTTGGAGAAGAGATTACTCGATGAGGAAAAAACCAAACCTCAGGCTGAGCGCAGTGAAATGCCATTATTGGATAAGCTGCGATTTGTAATCGATAACAAATTTATCAGACTCACCTATACTGAAGCTATAGATATCCTCAAGAATAGTACCCCAAATAAGAAAAAGAAGTTTAAATACCTAATTGAAGAATGGGGTGCAGATCTACAAAGCGAGCATGAACGCTATCTGGTTGAAAAGCATTTTAAATGTCCGGTTATCTTATTCGACTATCCCGCCAAGATCAAGGCATTTTATATGCGACTTAATGAAGATGGTAAAACGGTGAGAGCTATGGATATTTTATTCCCGGGTATAGGGGAGATCGTTGGTGGATCTCAGCGTGAAGAGCGCTTAGATGTCTTGCTCGATAAAATTAAGGCCTTGGGGATCGATGAAAAAGAACTTTGGTGGTATTTGGATCTGAGAAAATACGGAACTGCCATACACAGTGGTTTTGGCCTTGGTTTTGAAAGACTTGTGCAATTTACAACGGGAATGGGCAACATTCGCGATGTTATTCCGTTTCCCAGAACACCACAGAACGCAGAGTTCTAAAGGTATTTTAGTTACTTTTATGTAAGAATGAACAAGGAGCCCCAATGCTAAAGCAACACTTACAATTTAAACTCTCACAAAAGCTATCTCCTCAACAGATCCAGTTGATGAAGCTTATTCAATTGCCAACTCAGGCCTTTGAACAGCGCCTGAAGCAGGAATTGGAGGAAAACCCGGCTCTGGAAACCGGGAAGGAAGAGCCCGACGCCTATGAGGATGAATTTGAAGATGTGTACGATGGGGACAATGACAATGATTCTATCAACACAGATGATATCAATATAGACGATTATCTGAGTGATGATGAGGTACCGGATTATCGCACACGTGCCAATAATTACAGTACGGATGATGAGGAAAAAACAGTTCCATACGCCGCAGGGATCTCTTTTAATCAATACCTGATAAATCAATTAAATACTTTCTACCTCAATGACAAAGAATGGGCCATTGCTGAATTCTTAGTGGGCAGCGTAGATGAGAGCGGGTATATGAGACGACCGGTTGCAGACATTATGGATGATCTTGCTTTTACGCAAAATGTTTATGTGGAAGAAGATACTATTGAAAAAGTATTAAAGATCGTTCAGGATATGGATCCACCTGGTGTAGCTGCCAGATCGCTCGAGGAGTGTTTGCTGATTCAACTCAGAAGAAAAGATCCAACACCGGCTGTTGATATGGCTATTAGAATTCTGGAGAAGTCCTTCGATCATTTTACGAAAAAACACTACAACAAGCTGCTTCAAAAGCATAATATTACGGAAGAACAGCTAAAAGAGGCTATTTCCGAAATAGAAAAACTAAATCCTAAACCCGGAGGCTCATATGCCGGGAGCAATAAGATCATTGAACATATTGTTCCAGATTTCTCTATTCGTATCGTGGAGGGGGAGCTAGAATTAAGTCTTAACAGCAGGAACGCCCCGGAACTTCATGTATCAAGAGAATACAACAATATGCTTGCGGGATACAAGAGTGCCAAGGAGCGATCCAAATCACAAAAGGATGCGGTTCTTTTTATTAAACAGAAATTAGATGCTGCAAAATGGTTTATAGACGCTATTAGGCAAAGGCAGCAAACGCTGTATATCACAATGCATGCAATCATGGTGTATCAAAAGGAATACTTCCTCTCGGGTGATGAGCGTAAACTACGCCCCATGATCCTAAAAGATATTGCAGATGCCATACATATGGATGTATCCACAGTTTCCCGTGTGGCAAACAGCAAATATGTTGATACCCCATATGGCACTAAACTTATTAAAGAATATTTTTCGGAGTCCATGAAAAATGAGCAGGGTGAAGATGTCTCTACCAAAGAGATCAAAAAGATCCTGGAAACGGTTATTGGAGAAGAATCTAAACGTAAACCACTTACCGATGATAAACTGGCCACAATCTTAAAGGATAAAGGCTACCCCATTGCCAGAAGAACCGTAGCTAAATACAGGGAACAACTAGGAATCCCGGTTGCCCGCTTAAGAAAGGAGATCTAATGCGAATTCTCTCCAAATTAGTATCATATATCTTTCATCCTATATTTTTACCCTTAGCAGGTACCATATCTTACTTTCTTATTACCCCAAAATACACCACCATTGAGCTGCGGAGTGGAAACATCTTACCCATTTTTATACTGACCATAATCATTCCTATTCTAAGTTTTTTTATACTGAAAAATATAGGAGTTGTTAGTTCTGTATTCTTAACAAAACCTGAAGAACGACGGTATCCATTGTTAATCAACCTCATCTTGTTATTAATGATCCTGTTAAAGGTGATACCTGATAATTACACTATAGAATTGTATTTCTTTTTTCTTGGACTTATTGCGGCTACCAGTACTTGTCTGTTACTTTTGCTCCTTCACTTTAAAACCAGTTTGCATATGATGGGGATGGGCAGTTTACTAATGTTCCTGATCGCCTTAAGTTTTCATTTTGAACGAAATATCGTAATAGCCATAAGTTTTATGCTATTTGCATCAGGGGTGGTTGCTACTGCAAGACTTTATCTAAAGGCACATTCCCGGGCAGAATTACTTATTGGGTTTTTAGTAGGAATAATGTCCCAACTCCTCACCATTAAATTCTGGCTATAAGGGTAGCTAATCGGCCTATGTCTAAAGGATGTAAAATATAAATCCAATACGCAAGGGAGTAAATGTAAGATCCTGCCCAGTATCTAAACTTAATCCATCCTTAAAAAGGTTATTAAGAGCATAGTAGACATGGATATTAAAGGTGTTATATCCAAAATTGGCCATAAGTCCATACCTGAATTTTTCCACATCTGTTACATAAAACGAATCCTTTCCCGTGTCTGTTACCAATTTAGACCTGCTCCCAAAAGCGTATCCCAATTTGGCACCCAGATAGAGACGCCAAAACTTGTATTCTGTAGGGTTTGAATTGCGCAATCTTATCTCTAAGGGAATCTCCAGTAAATGTGTTTCCAATTTATTGCGTTTAGCACCCAGATCGCTTTCCACAATTCCATATTGAAAATCATTGGCCAATTCATCAATTTTCAAATTGGTATAATAGGAGTTCACCGCGTACCCCAACCCCACCCCAATTGCAAAGGTCCTTGAGGAGTTGAGGGGTAAGTCTTTTATAAATCCCAATTGCAGGCCGTATGATAAATTCTGTTGATTAACATCTACGGGTTTATTGAGTATAAAATTATAAGTAAGACCCACATAAAACTGATCCTCCAGATAATTAAGATCTACGACTTGATCTTCTTCCTGGGCGATCACAGGCAATGTTAAAAAGAAAAGCGCTACTGCAATATTAATGGCATTTCTCATATTTTTAAAGGTAGGATATTTGGCTAAAAAGCAATAAAAAAACGCTCCAAAAAATTGAAGCGTTTTCTAACTAAATTTAATAAGTACTATAACTACTGTACGTTTCTAAAGGCGTCTCCTTCGTACGTAGTATAATTTATTTTCAAGGCATTTACCTTTCTTAATTCCTGTTTGATATCTGCAATTAATCCCATATTGGCATTCTTATCTACCTTCAGGGCTGTGGTAAGCACGTTTTGAAGTTCCTGTGGTTTCTTTGCCCTCTCAGCAAGGATAAAATCTCCAACTTCGCTGACACTCGCAAACTTATCATTCAATTGAATTCTTGGTTCTGTACCAAATACTTTTTGATAATCCCTCGTGGGAGTACCTACATACACATACAGTACTCTATCCTTTTTCTCCAATTTCTTTACCTCAGATGCATTTGGCAAAACATTTTCCACCATTAATGAACTGTCCTTCATAACTGTTACCGTCATAAAAAAGAACAATAACATAAAGACAATGTCTGGTAATGAGGCAGTATTTACCGGAGGTAATTCTGAACCTTTTTTCTTAGTGAATTTAGACATAATTTGCTGTTTCTAAGGTGTATTATTTAGAGGATGAAGTTTCAGCTTCTGATAATTTCTGAGGGAAAAGTTCCTGTATTTTTTGAACTTTTTCCTTTAATCCATCCCGAATATTAGCAGGAGTTTCCGGATTTAAATACTCCGCTTCCATCTGTGTAAAATTTCTACCGTAAAGGCGTTGTGCCTCCCTGTCCCTAAGATCGTTATAGGCGCCAACTAGTTCGTTTTGAACCGTTATATAGGTAGCATATTTTGTTTCCCTGTCATTCTTTAAGGAAATGATGGCCTTGGTAGGATTATCCGAAGAAGACGCATCTTTTCTTCCCTTGCAATAGTTACAGGTTCCATCTCCACCGTTATCCAAGAAAGTCATCGCTTTTTTACGGAGATCCTTTAAATTGGTCAGTTCTTCTTCTACGAGTAATTGACCGCTTTTGTTGATGTTCACCGTAAAGATATTCTTCTGCTTAATTACGACTTGTTCTTCATCTGGCGGATCTATGGGTGGCAACATCCTGTCTAGTCCCGCATCTGTTTCAATGGTAGTAGTTACCAGGAAAAAGATCAGCAATAGAAAGGCAATATCTGCCATAGAGCCTGCATTTACTTCTGGTGGTCCTCCTCTTCTAGACATACTGTTTAATTTATTTGTTAGTCATCTTTTTAACTCCTCCTATTAACATTGCTCCAATTGCAATGGCTACAAGGAAAAAGAACAAATTAAGTCCGGTTCCGATCCTTCTTACAGTAGTTTCTGAAGTAACTATCCCCCTATTGGCCATTTCATCCAGATTCACATCTGTTCCTGAGGCTAAAAGATAGGAGAAAACCACTACAACTAAGAACGAACCAAGAACGATCAGTGTTTTCTTTAAACTTTGTGGATTAGTGAACAGGTTCAGTAAGGTAAAGACCAGACTTACTGCTATCGCAATTCCCAAAAGAATAAAAGTAATAGTGAACATTCCGTTTATGGCCGCACTTTCAGCTGCTTCTCCGGCTGGTACTTCCGAGCCGGGTAGAAAATACCACAGGCCAGCGGATACAAGACCCAATACAGCTAAGGCTATTTTTACAAATTTATTCATAATATCTTGATTTTAGGATCTTATTATTTTTTGTGATCTACCAACATATCGATCAATGTGATCGAAGAGTCTTCCATGTCATTTACTATACTATCGATCTTAGCGATGATATAGTTATAGAAAACTTGAAGTATGATAGCCGTAATAAGACCAAAAACCGTTGTTAATAATGCTACCTGAATATCTCCCGCAATCAAAGAAGCACTAAGGTTACCTACAGCGCTAATCTTCTGGAAGGCCTGGATCATACCAATTACCGTACCCATGAATCCAAGCATTGGAGCAATGGCGATAAATAAAGTTAACCAGGAAACGTTCTTCTCTAACTGACCCATTTGAACACCACCGTAAGCCACAACAGCTTTCTCAGCAGATTCTACACCTTCTCCGGCACGGTCTAATCCTTGATAATATATGGAAGCAACAGGACCTTTTGTGTTTCTACAAATCTCTTTGGCAGCTTCAATTCCACCGGAAGCCAAGGCATCCTCAACTTGTTGTTTCAACTTGTTGGTGTTGGTGCTAGCCATATTTAAATAAATGATTCTTTCAATAGCTACTGCAAGACCTAAGATCAAACATAATAGTACAATTCCCATGAAGCCAGCGCCCCCTTGAATGAACTGTTCTTTCAAAACTTGGGTAAATCCTTTCTCAGATTCATCTACCATTTCTTCAGCTGGCGTTTCCTGTATCGTCATAACAGCTGTAGCAACCGTTGCAGACAGATTTGAAACTATTGCATTCGCTTTTGCGCTTACCGTATTTGTGCTTAGGACAAATAGCCCGGTCATAACCAGGATCGAGAATAATCTTTTCATTTTGTTCAACTTAAATTTAGTTAGTTAATAAGGTTAAAGATATAAAAAATATACAATTAAAAATTAAAAGTTTTGCGTTATAAGCCATATAAACAACCTATAATTGTCAACTTGACAAATATAACTGGAAAAATTAGAAATCCTAATTTTTATACATAGCTGTTTGGAAAAATAATAAACTTTTGCAGAGAGGAAGGGATTCGAACCCTCGATACACTTGTGGTGTATACACACTTTCCAGGCGTGCGCCTTCGACCACTCGGCCACCTCTCTTAATCCCTTTTTTAAGGGGCGGGTAAGAAACAAAAAAAAACTTAGTTACTAAAATTTTGAGTAGTTAATTTTAGGTCATTTCGCCCCGTAAAGAAGTTTCGAAAATAGTGCCAAATGATTTTACCGAAACCTCACTTCCCAGGAGATACATTAGTTTGGTAATAGCAGCTTCCGTGGTTATGTCTCTTCCATTGATCAGGGACATACGGGCTAACTCCATACTGGTCTCATAGCGACCCATAATGACACTTCCTCCGGAGCATTGGGTAACGTTCACTATATACAATCCATTCGCAATTGCCTTTTTCAGATCAGATAGCAACCAGGAATCTGTAGGCGCATTGCCCGCCCCATAGGTCTCCAATACCAGTGCTTTAAGGCCCGGAATATTGAGAACGCTCTGTAGCAACTCCCTGTTAAATCCCGGAAAGAGCTTTAAAATGGCAACCTTGTCAATTAAGACCTTATGAACTTTTAGTGGTTTTCTTTTATTTCCTCTCCAGAGATTCTCATGATACACTTTTAAATGTACCCCAGATTCTGCCAAAATTGGGTAGTTCAATGAGGCAAATGCTTCAAAATGCTCAGCATTTATCTTAGTCGTTCTGTTCGCCCTAAAAAGTTTATTTTCAAAATAGAGTCCAACTTCCTGAATAACTGCCTCCCCTTTTTCTTTCAGTGCCGCAATTTGGATGGAAGTAATAAGGTTCTCTTTGGCATCCGTACGCAAATCCCCAATAGGCAACTGTGAACCCGTAAAAATGACGGGTTTAGCAAGATTTTCTAACATATAGCTCAGGGCCGAAGCGGAATAACTCATTGTATCGCTCCCATGTAAAATTACAAATCCATCATATGTGGCATAGTGCATTTCTATCAGGGTTGCAATAGAAACCCAATGCGTTGGATTCATATTGGAGGAATCGATCGGTTTTTTAAAGGAGACACTATCTATAACACAGTCTAGTTGCCCCAATTCCGGAATATTGTCAACTAACTTTTTAAAATCGAACGCTTTTAAAACACCCGACTTATACTCCTTCACCATTCCAATGGTGCCGCCTGTATAGATCAGCAAGATCTTGCTTTGCTTGTTCTTCAATGATAAATTATTTAAATATTCTTTAAATCCGATCCCCAACCCATACCACTAACTTCAGATACCAAAAACATCTTTCGAGTTCTCAGTGGTAATGTTAGCGATCTCTTCAACAGGTAGTTGGTAAATATCTGAAAGTTTATTCAATACCTCCAAAAGATAAACCGGTTCATTTCGTTTCCCCCTATATGGTGCCGGGGATAAATAAGGTGCATCTGTTTCCAGGACAATATGCTTTAATGCTATTCGATTCAGAAACCTGTCTATCTTACCATTCTTAAAGGTCACTACTCCCCCAATGCCCAATTTCATATTTAAATCAATGGCCCTTTGGGCTTGTTCCAAATTAC
This sequence comes from uncultured Flavobacteriaceae bacterium, assembly GCA_963844995.1. Lineage (GTDB taxonomy): Bacteria > Bacteroidota > Bacteroidia > Flavobacteriales > Flavobacteriaceae > Muriicola. The sequence continues at coordinate 18,021 of CAWJQE010000020.1, forward strand.
CAGTAAAGCAATGAAAGATGCCATAGAGATCGCCTCCCTTTGCATCTTCAAGCACCTCAAAGATCTCATCGAAGGAATCGCGACAATGGATCACTATTGGTAGTTTGTATTTTTTCGCAAGGGTAATTTGTTTTTTAAAAGCCGCTTGTTGCTCTTTTAAAAAAGTCTTATCCCAATACAGATCGATTCCTATTTCACCAATGGCGTAAAACGATCGTTGCTGAAGCATGGCTTCCACATGCGCCAATTCTTCCAAATAGTTATCCTTTACATGCGTTGGATGTAAGCCCATCATTAAATACACATTCTCTGGAAATGCTTTTTCGAGATCTAACATAGCCTGTGTATACCCAGAATCTATAGCCGGGATAAAAAAGCGTTCAATCCCGTTCTCTATTCCTTTTTGGATCACCTCTTTCCGGTCCTCATCAAAAGCCTCACTGTAAAGGTGTGTATGTGTATCTGTTATGAGCATGGAACAAAAATAGGATTATCTTTATCAAAATTTAGCTTGATGGCGACATTAAAAAAGTATTTAAAAAAGAAAAAATACATCCCGATACCTTTAACACTGACTGCCACACATCACCTGGAAGTGAATGCCAGCATCAATGGCGTAAATGGACGATTTATCCTGGACACCGGTGCCTCTAATTCTTGCGTGGGTCTCGATAAAATTGCAGATTTTAACCTGGTTTCAAAAGAATCTGATGTAAAGGCAGCAGGAGCAGGCGCTACGAATATGGAGACTCAGCTTTCTACCAAGAATGCCTTGAAAATAGGAAACTGGAAGCAAAAAAAATTAAAGATCATTCTCTTTGATCTTCAACATATCAATGACGCCCTTACAGCTCATGAAGCACTTCCTGTAGATGGGATCATAGGTGCCGATGTTTTGCAAAAAGGCAGAGCCATTATTGATTATAAGACTGCCACCCTATATCTTAAAAAGAAGAAATAAAAGGAGTTTTTTATATCCCAGGCTTCTTAATTTTGTGAAGCACTACATTTCCAATGCCTTTTTGATATTGCCGTCCATAAGGTGTTCAACCGGATTTTCAAGGGCCTCTTTGACCGCTACCAGAAAGCCAACGGATTCTTTCCCATCAATGATCCTGTGATCATATGAGAGGGCCACATACATGATAGGAGCTATTGCCACAGCCCCATCTTTTACTACCGGCCTTTCAACAATATTATGCATCCCCAGAATTCCGCTTTGTGGCGGATTTATGATGGGCGTAGATAACATGGATCCAAAAACGCCCCCATTGGAAATCGTAAAGGTTCCGCCCGTCATTTCATCTACGGTGATCTGCCCATCCCGAGCTCTGATCGCCAAGCGCTTTACTTCGGTCTCAATTCCACGGAAGGTAAGGTTCTCTGCATTTCTGATTATAGGTACCATAAGACCTTTCGGCCCCGATACTGCAATACTGATATCACAAAAATCGTAGGTAATCATATCCTTTCCATCGATCATTGAATTTACGGCAGGGAAAAGTTGTAATGCCCGGATCACAGCTTTGGTAAAGAAGGACATAAATCCAAGACTTACGTCGTGCTTTTCCTTAAAAGGTTCTTTGTAAGTACTCCTCAATTCAAAAATAGCAGACATGTCTATTTCATTGAAAGTAGTGAGCATGGCCGTTTCATTTTTGGCAGCCACCAGGCGTTCTGCCACTTTACGACGCAACATGGAAAGTTTGGTTCGCGTTTCGCCTCTTTTACCTCCTGTTGGTGTACCCATCGATGGCACTGCATTCATAGCATCTTCTTTCGTAATTCGGCCGTCCTTCCCGGTACCTTTGATTGCTGATGCTAAAATGTCTTTTTCTTTTAAGATCTTACTGGCCGCAGGAGAGGGAGAACCACTGGCATAGGTCTTTGCGGTCTCTGCAGGCTTGGTATCCTTTGCAGGAGCTGCCTTTTCTTCTGAAGCGGCTTTTGCAGAACTTTCTTTTTCAGAGGTTGATTTTGTTTCTTTAGCACCTTCGGGTTTGGAGGCACTTGTATCTATTAGACAAACCACTTCCCCTACCCCAACAGCATCCCCTTCTTCAGCCTTAAGGGTAATGATCCCACTTTCTTCCGCAGGTAATTCAAGGGTAGCCTTGTCCGAATCTACTTCGGCAATAGTCTGGTCCTTTTCCACATAATCTCCATCCTTCACCAACCATTCGGCGATCTCTACTTCGGTAATGGATTCTCCCGGAGAGGGAACTTTCATTTCTAATATCATGCGTTCTACTTTTTGTATTGAATTGCTTACTCCAAATTTCTAATAAAATCTTCTTTTACAGGAAGGTAATCGGTTTTTATTTCTCCGTTGACCATAATCTGGTCAAAAAAAAGTTTGGCACCTGTGCTTTCTTCCATATTTACTGAGTTCTGTAAACTAAGGTGCAAATGTGGTTCCGTGGTATTACCAGAATTTCCGCATAATGCTATCAGATCCCCCTGTCTTACTTCCTCTCCCTCTTCAACCTGAATAGAGCCTTCCATTAAATGAGCGAAGAGCACATATTCGTTCAAATCTGTTTGCAACACAATGGTATTTCCTGTAAGCTGTTCGGGATTCGTTTCTCCCGGAATGTTGTCCGGAACCCCATCAATCACCATTACCACCCTGGCATCACATGGGGCTACTATCTCTTTGCCAAAAACGTAGTAATTCTCATTAGCAAGAGGATCGCCTACAAAAGAACTGCCATCCTTTACCATCAGAAGATCATAGGCATATTGTTGTGAGACCTCTGCAACATGATAGTTCTGAGCCAAGGTAGTACCTCCCCAATATACAAAAACCTCTTCCTCAAAGGGAATGATCATCCTGGTACTATTTCTTTCAAGGATCTGGATCTCCAAAGGCCTTGGCGGGGCAATGTAAAATCCATTGATCTTATTATCCTGTGTACTTAGTGAGATCATTACATTAGACAAGGCACGTTCGAACAAAGTTCGATACACATGGGCGCCTCTCTGATACCCTACAAACTCCCATTCTTTTATGCTCCCCATGATACGATTTACATTTTCCCTAAAAAATTGACTGTTCTCTTCGGGAGTAAGGGCCTTTTTCATATTCACATCATAAAGCTCATAGATCCCCTGATAATCCTCTGCGTTGTAAAGGGAGGCAAACTGAGATACTGCATTGGCATACCGGGGCAATTCTTCCTGAGAAAAAGTGAGACCACACGTCAATAAAAGCAGTAAAAAATATTTATTCATTGAATCGGATCATTTTTTTACGGCTGGCCTTGTCATATTATCCTTGGTCTTATCAAAAACATAATCAATGACTTGCTGATGTCTCATTTTAGAACGTACAGAACTTCCGGCTGCAGGAGAAGCGTAAAAACGTCTCGAAGCAACACGGAATTTTTGAGCTCCTTTGAAATGCATCATTAAATGAGACCATGCGCCCATATTTCTAGGTTCTTCCTGTGCCCAAACCAGATCATCGGCGTTCTTGTATTTCTTAATAATCTTATTCATCTTATCAGAAGGCAAAGGGAACAATTGTTCTACGCGTACCAGTGCCACATCCGTCCTGTTTAATTCTTCCCTGGTTGCCAGGAGGTCATAATAGAATTTCCCGGTGCAAAAAACCAACGTTTTAATTTTATCTGTCTTTGCTTCCTGATCATCAAAGACCTCCTCAAACCTTCCATTTGCCATCTCCTCAACTGTTGAAACAGCCTTCGGATGACGAAGCAAACTTTTGGGTGTAAATACAACAAGGGGTTTTCTGAAATTACTCTTCAATTGTCTTCGCAACAAATGAAACATATTCGCAGGTGTAGTTACATCTGCTACATACATGTTGTCCCTGGCACACAATTGCAGGTATCGTTCCATTCTGGCAGAGGAGTGTTCCGCCCCCTGGCCCTCATATCCATGTGGTAAAAGCATCACCAGTCCATTCTGTAACTTCCATTTATCTTCTGCTGCAGAAATATATTGATCGATCATGATCTGGGCGCCGTTGCTGAAATCCCCAAACTGGGCCTCCCAAATAGTCAGTGTTTTTGGGCTTGCCATGGCATAGCCATAATCGAAGCCAAGGACCCCATACTCTGAGAGCAGGGAATTATAGATCTGAAACATTCCCTGATTCTCCGAAATATGATTCAGGAGCAATACTTCTTCTTCGCTTTCCTCTACTTTCATCACGGCATGCCGGTGAGAAAAAGTACCACGTTCAACATCCTGTCCACTCATACGAACACCATAGCCTTCTTCCAGCAAAGTTCCATAGGCCAGCAATTCGCCCATAGCCCAATCTAGCTTGTTGGTTTCGAAGAACATTTTCCTGCGATCCCCTACTAACTTTTCTACTTTTCTCAGGAATTTTTTGTCCTTAGGCAAAGAAGTAATGATCTCAGCGATATGAGTTAATTTCTTCTGGTCATAGCCCGTGTCTACAACATCCATCATTTCCCATTCGCGAACATTGACAAATCCTTTCCATTCATCTGCCATAAAAGGAGTGATCACGGTTTTATCTTCCTTTCTGGAATCCTGCAACTCTTCTTCCAGGCTCGACTTGTATTCTTCTTCCAGTTGTTTTACGTAGTCATTGTCGATAACCCCTTCCGCTATTAATTTTTCAGCGTAGATATCTCTTGGATTTTTGTGCTTGGCAATGGCCTTGTATAGTTTTGGCTGTGTAAATCTTGGTTCATCTCCTTCATTATGCCCATATTTACGATACCCCAGCAAGTCCAGGAACACATCGCATTTATACCGCATTCTGTACTCCAATGCAAAAAGAGATGCATGCACCACTGCCTCCACGTCGTCTGCATTAATATGCAATACCGGACACAGAGTTACTTTGGCCACATCGGTACAATAGGTTGAGGAACGGCCATCCAGATAGTTAGTGGTAAATCCAATTTGATTGTTTACTACTATATGTATGGTTCCATTGGTTTTGTAACCGTCCAGATTGGCCATCTGCACCAGTTCATAGGCTATCCCCTGTCCGGCAATTGCCGCATCACCGTGCACTACAATGGGTAAAACCTTGGAGTAATCATCCGAGAAGTGTACGTCTTGTTTTGCTCTGGTAATCCCTTCTACCACGGCACCCACTGTCTCCAGATGCGAAGGGTTGGGAGCAATGTTCATGCTTATCTTGTTTCCATTATCTGCTGTGCGTTCTGAGGTCCATCCCAAATGGTATTTTACATCTCCATCAAATACCTCTTGCTCATAGTCCTTCCCATCAAATTCACTAAAAATATCTTTTGCTGCCTTGCCAAAAACATTGGTAAGTACATTGAGCCTGCCTCTGTGGGCCATACCCATTACAAATTGTTCTACGCCTAAGGAGGATGCTTTTTCAACAATAGCGTCTACTGCCGGTATAAGGGATTCGTTTCCTTCAAGGGAAAATCTTTTTTGACCAACGTATTTGGTATGAAGAAAACTTTCGAAAGAAACCGCCTGATTAAGCTTCTTAAGGATATATTTTTTCTGATCCGCTGCAAAATTGGGATGATTGTCATTCTTATTCAACCAGTCTTGTATCCATGCTACACGTTCAGGAATTCGTATATACATGTACTCTACACCTATGGCATCACAATAGATCCTTTTCAGGGTACCGATGATCTCTCTCAGCTTATTAGACCCTATTCCGATGATCTCCCCGGCATTAAATACCGTATCCATATCGGCTTCAGACAGGCCAAAGTTTTCAATGTCGAGCGTTGGCGAGTATTTTCGTCGTGCTCTAACCGGATTTGTTGCGGTAAACAAATGTCCCCGACTTCTGTACCCATCAATAAGTCGTACCACTTGAAATTCCTTGTACAGGGTTTCCGGAATTTCAACTTGTTGTCCATTAGACATGGTAACTGTCGCTGAATCGGTGTCTATACCTGCCTCATCAAGGGCGCTTTCCATGCCAAAATCGAAGCCCTGAAAAAAGGCTCGCCAGCTAGGTTCTACACTATCCGGATGCGTTAGATACTTATCATACATCTCCGCAAAAAAGGAGGTATGTGCGGCGTTTAAAAAGGAATATTTATCCATGAATGATCGTGCTCTTTCTTTCCTGAAAATTAATCAAAAATACAATATTTAATACTTTATGGAATGATCTTGCGTTCTAATATTTCCTAATTTAAATCCATGAAGTTACTTCTGTTTAACAAAAGACAGTATCTGCTTTTCCTGAGTTTTCTTGGGAGCGCATTTATGAGCTGTTTTTCTCAGGGATATGGTCCTCAAAATCCTTTTTGGAGCCAGGTGAGATTTGGTGGGGCTTTTGGTGTAGGGTTTGGGAATAATTCGGTAAATATTGTTGCTGCCCCCAGTGCCATTTATCAATTCAATGACCGCTTTGCACTAGGGAGTAATTTGAGTTTTAATTATGCCAAATTTGGGGACAGCAGATTCACAGCGTATGGTGCTGGGGTCCTCGGGTATTACAATCCCATTCGTTCCCTCCAATTCTCTTCAGAATTTGAACAATTACGAGTGCATAGAAGCTATGGTGACAATTTTCCGGATCTGAAAGAAGACTATTGGCTGCCTGTACTGTTTATGGGGGTTGGATATACCAGTGGTCCGGTTACTTTCGGGATTCGTTATGATGTATTATACAACGAAAACAAAAGTATATACGCCGATCCCTGGATGCCTTTTATCCGCGTATTCTTTTAGTTTTTCCCACCTCCGGAACTATAGGATTGTTTTAACCATACCTTCTGCCATTCGCGCTTTAATATCAGAAAACTAACCCCTTCTGCCACCTCTACAATATTTGTGCTTTTTATTGAGGAAAAGGCCTTCTCAGGCACATCAATTATATAAAGTAAGTTGAGGTAGTCCGGAAAGCGTTCTAACAGCAAAACATATATCTTCTCTTTGAGTATATTTTTTAATGCTTCCGGGGAAATCCCTTCAGGAAAGTCTACGGAAATATTTGCCAGTGCAAAATCTTTCTTTAACTGGGCTACCAGCTTTTCATATAAAGCGATAGAGGCTGCATACTGCAGCAACTCCAGACTTGTTTTGTGTTCCTTTGGCATATCTTACATACGATGCCAGTTCTTAACCGGATCATTTGAAGAAGGAGGAGAATTTAGTCCTTCCTTATTTTTTGCTCCCACTGCCAGGCCGAAAGCATAGCCTCATCTAGCGTGGATTGGGCCTTCCATCCAAGTGTAGAATTCGCTTTGGAGGTGTCAGCATAGGCTTTTATTATGTCCCCTTGTCTTCTCCCTACTATTTGATAATTTAATTTTTTTCCGGAGACCTTTTCAAAACTATGGATCACTTCCATCACACTGCTTCCGGTGCCTGTTCCGACATTAAAGACCTCATAATTCCTTTTATTTTGACTTTCTATAAGCCGTTTCAAAGCTACAACATGAGCTTTTGCCAGGTCAACCACATGTATATAATCTCTGATACAGGTGCCATCTTCGGTGGGGTAATCATCTCCAAAAACCGAGAGTTTTTCTCGTAAGCCAATCCCAGTCTGAGTTATAAAAGGCACAAGGTTTTGAGGCACCCCGGTTGGCAACTCTCCTATTTCAATACTGGGATGAGCCCCCATAGGATTGAAATACCTCAGAGAAATGGCATGTAAATGAGGTGTTACCTTGCATGTATCTTGTATGATCTCTTCGCCAATTTGTTTTGTATTCCCGTAAGGCGATTCTGCTGGTTTCACCGGGGCATCCTCGGTGATAGGCATTACATCGGCCTGACCGTATACGGTGCAGGAGGAACTAAAGATAAAATGAGCTTTATTCTGCTTTGATAAGTGCTGTAAGAGATATACCAATGTGCCTAAATTATTTTCATAATACAGCAAGGGTTTGTCCACACTTTCACCTACGGCTTTTGAGGCTGCAAAATGAATAACGCCATCAAGATCCCTATGCCTCTGAAAAAAATCGGATACATCCCCTTTATTCCGGAGGTCTATCTTTTCAAAAAGTGGTTTTTTGCCGGTGATCGCAGTAATTCCATCCAGCACCTCTTCTGAGGCATTGGAGCAGTTATCAATGATGACCACCTCATAGCCTTTTTGTTGTAATTCAACTGCCGTATGAGAGCCGATGAACCCAAGTCCCCCTGTTACAAGTATTTTCATAATATTTAAATAAAATCTAGTATTATCTGTGTGATGTATCCTATTTGTTCATCGTCTAATTCGGTATGCATAGGTAGGGAGATCACTTCTTTTACTAATTGGTTGGTCACGGGAAAATCCTCTTCTTTATAACGTGAATCTTTATATGCTTTCTGATTGTGAAGCGGGATAGGATAGTAGATCCCAAAGGGAATCCCTTTCTCGGCTAAATGGGATGCCAGGGCGTCTCGTTTTCCATTAGTGATCCTAAGGGTATATTGGTGAAAAACGTGACAATCACAGGTGCTGCAAATACCGGCGCAATTGTTCACAGTTTTTGGAAGGATGATGGCATCGTTCCCCTGAAAAGCGATATTGTATTTCCGTGCTGCTTCCCTCCTTCGTTCACAATAGGCATCTAGCCGTGGTAATTTTGCGCGCAACACAGCTGCCTGAATAGAATCGAGTCTGGAATTCACCCCAATGACATCGTGGTGATAGCGTTCATACATTCCATGATTCACAATGCCCCTTATGTAATGGGCCAGATCATCATCATTCGTGAAAATGGCGCCACCATCGCCATAGCAGCCCAGATTTTTTGAAGGGAAAAAGGAGGTAGCTCCAACATGACCCATGGTTCCAGCTTTTTTCTTACTCCCATCTTTAAAAGTATGGGTCGCTCCTATAGCCTGGGCATTATCTTCAATAAGAAAAAGTTTATGTTTCTCTGCAATTTCCAGCAAGGTGTCCATAGGTGCGCATTGCCCAAACAAGTGTACAGGAACAATGGCCTTTGTCTTTGAGGTGATCGCTTTTTCCACGGCAACCGGATCTATGTTGTAGGTTTCAGGATCCACATCAACCAACACCGGAGTAAGCCCCAATAATGCAATGACCTCTACGGTTGCCGCAAAGGTAAAATCGGCTGTAATAACCTCATCCCCCGGTTTCAGGCCCAGTCCCATCATAGCAATTTGAAGCGCATCTGTACCGTTTGCACATGGGATCACATGTTTGATCCCAAGATAGTCTTCCAGTTCTTTTTGGAAAGCCTGCACTTCGGGTCCATTAATAAAAGCTGCGGTATCAAAAACCTGCTGCACAGATACGTTCACTTCAGCCTTTATCTCCTGATACTGACCTACGAGGTCAACCATTTGTATTTTCTTCATGCCTGTAAAATATGCTTGCAAAATTACATAATTAAGGAACGGCTAACAATGTAATTTCCCAAAGAAGCGTATTTTAGCGACAAACGAACCATTGGTGAATTTCCTCTACAATTTTGCGATCTCCTTAAGCTGGTATTTGCTGAAGATCCCGGCAATCTTCAATCCAAAATTGAGGCTATTTATAAAAGGTCGAAACAGGGTCTTTTCCTTTTTAGAAGATAATTTAACGAAACAAGATAAGGTCATCTGGATCCATACGGCATCGCTGGGGGAATTTGAACAGGGACTCCCGGTGATCAAAAGACTGAGGTCTTCGTATGCAGATCACAAGATCCTGGTTACCTTTTTCTCCCCTTCCGGGTATGAGGTGAAAAAGAATTCTGAAGAAGCCCATCTGATCACTTACCTTCCTTTGGACACTTCACAAAATGTGGATCGCTTTCTAGGGATGGTTCACCCGGTATTGGCCATTTTCGTAAAATACGAGGTTTGGCCCAATTATCTCAGAGGCCTACAAAAAAGAAACATTCCCACATTGATGGTCTCCGGCAGATTTAATTCAGAGCAGGTCTTCTTTAAATGGTATGGAAGTTTTATGAGAAAAGCTTTAGGCAGGTTCACTCACTTTTATGTGCAAGACGCCTCCTCTTTGGATCTGTTGAAAAGCATTGGATTACAAAACAGCTCTGTTTCCGGAGACACCCGATTTGACCGTGTGAGCGAGATCCTGGAAAGAAACAATATCCTTCCTTTTATGGAAAATTTTAAAGGAACTTCCCTGTGTCTTGTGCTGGGTAGTTCCTGGCCTGAGGATGAAGTCCTTATTGAAAATTATTTGCAGAATACAACTACCTCTCTCAAAATAGTGATCGCTCCCCATGATATCAAAGAGGGGCACCTCCAGAAATTACGAGACTCTGTTCCCGGAAAGTATATCTTTTACTCGGACATAAAGGATCAGGACCTTTCAGAATATCAGGTTCTTATTCTGGATACCATAGGCTTGTTAACAAAGGTATATTCCTATGCCGATATGGCCTATGTAGGCGGAGGCTTTGCCACAGGATTACACAATACCCTGGAACCAGCAGTTTTTGGGATCCCGGTGATCATTGGACCTCAATACGACGGATTTAATGAAGCCGGGACCTGGTGCAACTGGGTGGTATTACAGTTGTCAATTCCGGGGCAGCGTTTACACAAACTATAGATCAATTGGTACATAACAGTTCGTATAGAAAGAAATTGGGAAGGATCAATAAACAGTATGTCGAGGATCAAAAAGGTGCCAGCAAAAAGATTATAAGCTTCATCAAAGAGCATCTTAGTTTTTAGGGATCATCTTCTTATTTCACTTCCTAAAATATATTTTCTTTAGATTTACTTAAAACCAAACTGTTATGGATAAGAAGATCCTCCGCTTTTCGATCACCGCCGCATTAGCCGGATTTCTGTTTGGCTTTGATACCGTAGTAATCTCAGGAGCCGAAAAAACGCTCCAGGCCTTATGGCAATCTTCCGATAGTTTTCACGGCATTGTAGTCATAGGAATGGCCTTATGGGGCACGGTGGTAGGAGCCTTATTAGGAGGTATTCCCACCAACAAAATTGGCAGAAAAAAAACATTGATCTGGATTGGTATGTTTTATACGCTGTCTGCGGTAGGGTCTGCCTTTGCAAACGACCCTATTACTTTTGCAGTATTCAGATTTATAGGTGGATTGGGAGTTGGAGCCTCTACCGTGGCGGCGCCGACATATATCTCAGAAATAGCCCCGGCTAAGGACAGGGGCAAACTGGTGGGCCTCTATCAGTTTAATATTGTATTTGGTATCCTTATAGCTTTCTTCTCTAATTACTTGCTAAGTGGCATTGGCGAAAATGCATGGAGATGGATGGTAGGCGTGGAGGCCATTCCGGCAGCCATTTATACCCTCATGACCTTTGGCATCCCCAAGAGTCCGCGTTGGTTATTGAGCAAAGCGAGTTATGAAGAAGCCAGAAATGTCCTTATTAGTATTAATCCTAAGGGGGATATAGATAAACTCTTAGAGGATGTGAAGGCAGAGAATCTGAATACCATCCCCGGAGAAAATATCTTTATCCGAAAGTATAGATTTCCGTTAATGCTGGCATTTTTATTGGCCTTCTTTAACCAACTCTCCGGGATCAACGCATTTTTGTATTATGCCCCCCGGATTCTCGAAGAGGCGGGGCTGGGAGCAAGTACCGCTTTGCTGAGCAGTATAGGTATTGGCGTAACCAATATGGTATTTACCCTTGTAGGTATTTACCTCATTGACAGGATGGGCAGAAAGCAATTAATGTATATAGGATCTGTAGGCTACATTGTTTCTTTAACCCTGGTAGCCTGTGCCTTCTTTTTTGATTGGGAGGGTATGGCCGTGGCTATTTTCCTTTTTGTGTTTATAGCGGCGCATGCCATAGGACAAGGTTCTGTGATCTGGGTATTCATCTCAGAAATATTCCCAAACCACCTCAGGAGCTACGGACAGAGTTTCGGGAGTTCTGTTCATTGGGTATTGGCGGCTATTATTCCCTCCTCCATTCCTTTTCTTTTTGGAAGTATCGGACCTGGAATTGTCTTTAGCATCTTTGCCTTTATGATGGTATTGCAACTCCTTTTCGTCATCTTTCTGATGCCTGAGACCAAAGGTATCTCCCTGGAGGAATTAAGTAAAAAATTAAGTCCGCAAAAGGGATAAATAGCAGTGTTACACCTTTTTATCGAGAATTTTAACCTCACATCTTTAAAATGCAATAGGCCATCATTTTTTAATGAAATTGTCCGTTGCTAATATGGCATTTTTGACCATTATTTAGTAAATTAGACTAAACCACATGAATCATGGATGAACAAATCACCTTCGGAACAAGGGTATTAAATGGCTTTTTAAGTGTTATGGTGGTTGTTTTGGTTGGCATTCTTGCCGCTGTGGTCGTCTGCTTGATTTTGGCACTTTTTGGTGTCTTTTCCTAATCCCAATATTCCCTCCTCATTTTCTTTCTCAGGCATAGTTAGGTGCACTGTGTTAAATTTTCATTTAATTTAAAAATGCTCTAAGATACTGTTGTATCATTGTGCAGGTAACCACATCAAGTGCGTACATATTTTACTTTATTTATAGTTGTATTCGGCTATTTTTTAGCTAATGGTCAGGAGAAAGTAACGCTGAGCGGTCAAATTTTGGATGCTGCTACTTCAGAGCCTTTATCTTTTGCGAATGCTACCGTAATGACATATCAGGATTCTACTCTGGTAACAGGAGCTATTACTAACGAAGAGGGAAGGTTTGAGATAAAAGACCTGCCCTTGGGGAGATACCGTCTTTATTTTTCATTTATTGGCTATGCCAGTGCTGAAAGAACGTTGGTGGCGGACGGACTCAATACTGTATTCGATTTGGGAAAAATACCGTTGGAAGTGTCAGCTGAGGCCTTGGAACAAGTGGAAGTTATAGGCAAAGAGGCAACGACCAATGCAGCCCTCAACCGAAAATCATATGCTCTCGAGGATAATGTTGCCCAGTCTGGCGGTTCGGTGCTCGATGCCATGAAAACCATGCCCGGAGTTGCCTTTGATCAGGACGGGAAAGTGATCTTACGGGGCAGTGATAAGGTGGTGGTCCTAATAGATGGCAAACAAAGTAGCCTCACCGGATTTGGAAATCAAAAAGGACTCGGAACTATACCGGCTTCAAATATTGAAAAGATAGAGATCATCAATAACCCTTCAGCAAAATACGACGCCAATGGTTTTGCCGGGATCATCAATCTTATATACAAAAAAGAAAACCAAACCGGCTTAAATGGAGACCTGGGATTATCTTTTGGTATGGGAGCTCTTGGGAAAAGAAAAGAAGATACCCAGACCGATCTGGGTTCCTATAGTTTTAATCCGAAACTCATCCCCAGCTTAAACCTCAATTACAGAAAAGATAAGTTAAACTATTTCCTTCAATCGGAATTTATTCTGCAGGAGGCCTTGCCGAACAACGAGTTTACCACCCGGAATTATGATGATGGACGGAACATCATTTCCCAGGTGCCCGAAAACAGGCGCCAATTCAGGGCTATCATTAACGGAGGGTTAGATTATAACCCCGACGAGCAGAACAGTTTTACGTTCTCCGGACTTTATGATCGTGAAAAGCATATTGATACGGCTCAGGTGGCTTTTATCGATCTGAACTCAGATATCAGGCAGCGGCTGTACACATGGCAGGAAGAAGAAGTAACCAGGTATATTAATGCAGCAGTCAGTTATCGTCATAAATTTGAACAACCGGGACATACACTTCAAGCAGACCTGCAGTATACCCAGGGACTGGAAGATGAGACCTACTCATTAAATGATAGTTCTGCCGTACGTGTTGGGCGCGATAAGACCAATATCAGGGCCATAGAATATACAACCAGTGTTTCATCAGATTATGTGCGGCCTTTAAGCGATGGGCGATTAGAATTAGGAGCCAAGGTCCGTATACGTAGATTACCTGTTACCTATACCATTACCCCTGGGAATAATTCCATTATTTATCCAGATCTGGGCGACTTTTCGGATTGGGGCGAAAACTTATTTGCAGGCTATACCAACTATGTTTTGGAACGTGAGAGTTTTGACATAGAAGCCGGCCTCCGTGCGGAACACACAAGTGTCTTTTATGAAATAGATCCGGCGAATGCGTATTATCCCAATAATGATAAGTACGACTATTTTGAACTCTTTCCAAGTGCACGTTTTACATATAAAATAGGATCCCAAAACAAGCTCTCCGCATTTTATAATAGACGTATAGACAGGCCGGGGGAACCAGAATTGAGGATCTTCCCAAAATATGACGATCCCGAACTTTTAAAAGTGGGTAATCCGTATCTGAGACCTCAATTTACCAATTCATTTGAGGTAGCACATAAATACTCCTGGGATAGCGGATCGCTTTTTTCAGCGGTCTATCACAGGATCATCAAAGACCAATATCAACGAATATTTAGCATTGATGATTCCAACCCGGATTACGATATTATAAACCGTATCTATGAAAATACCGGCAGAGCCACCAATTCCGGTTTGGAAGTGTTGTTCAGTCAGGATGTAACCAGCCTTTGGAAGATGTCTGCAAGTGTCAATTTTTATGTGAATTCCATAGATGCATATGAAGGAATTCTGTTGTTCCCATTTGAAAGACCTTTCTTTATTGATTCCAGCTCTAACAATGCCTGGGATACCAAACTAAGCACTGAACTTACTTTGCCAAAAGAGTACACCCTTCAGCTCACGGGGGTATATTTTTCAAGGAGAAATATCCCGCAGGGAGAACAGTTGAGCAGGGCCTCACTAGACCTGGGTATTAAAAAAATATTGTGGCAGAATAAAGGTGAAGTGACCTTAGCGGCGTCCGACTTGTTCAACACCTTTGGAATTCGCCAGGAAATTACAGGAGAAGGATTTACTGCACGGTACGAGAACTATTTTGAGACGCAGATCATTCGCCTTGGAATTAAATACAAATTTTGACAACACCTAATGAAAATAGATCCTATTTAAAAGGATCCGCTTTTTTAATAAACGAGAAAGAAGATTAAAACGCTAGTTTTGTTGGAGCATGAGAATAACAAACTATATATTTGGAGCATCTGCAAAATAAGATCACTAATTCAATACCATTAAATTCAAAACCATGGAATTACACAGAATTATTTCAAAACTATTAATAGGTCTTGGAATATTTGTTTACAGTCAAAATATCCATTCACAAACTACCAATATCGCGGTCATTGACAGCACAAATATTGCCGTTTTAGACAGCACGAACATAGCAGTTATTGATAGTACTGCCTTAGAGCCAAAGAGATTAAAATTTGGCGTAGGATTTGGACTGAATTTTGTGGGCGGCACCAATATTAGCCTCTCCCCTAATTTAATGTACAGTCTTAGTGATAAAGTAGCCATTGGTGCCGGGATCCAGGGTAGTTATGCAGCCATAAAAGATCTGCAAAACACTACCACCTTTGGCGGAAATGTAGTAACCCAGTTCAATCCCAGTAAAAAAATACTGCTGTTACTCGAATATGTTGGCCTGAATGTTACGACCAAAACGGAAACGTTGACAGAAGAAACAAAAGATACCTATTGGGATTCTGCCTTGTTTCTGGGAGCCGGAATAAACATAACCGAGAAAATAGCTGTTGGTGCCAAATACAATATGCTCTACAAGGAGGATGAAAGCGTTTATACCAGCCCTATACTACCTTTTGTCAATATCTCATTTTAGTTATTAGTTTGGATAATAATGTAAATGCACCTTTAGGAATTAAAAAAGTGGTCCTCTGAAGACATTTGTTTAACTTGTATTCCATGAGTTAACCATTAAATCCTAAAGACATGAAGACATTGCCGTTTTATATGAAACCATATGCGCTAATTGCCTTCATTCTGTTTGCTTCTGCGGGAAATATGATCCTGGCGCAAGTAATGACAAAGCAAACCGAACTGGACGAAAAAGTAACAGCTTTCTTGGATAGTAAAACAGGTAAGTGGCGCGACTTAAATGTTCCTGCTTCGGACGGGAAATTGCTTCACGAAATCATCCTAAAAAATGGATATAAAAAGGCCCTTGAAATAGGCACTTCAACCGCGCATTCTACTATTTGGATAGCTTGGGCCCTAAGCAAAACGGGAGGGAAATTGATCACCATAGAGATCGATGAAACCCGTCACAAGGAGGCAGTTGAAAACCTTAAAAAAGCAGGATTATCAGATTTTGTGGACGCAAGGCTTGCTAACGCCCACGACCTGGTAAAAGAACTCCCCGGCCCCTTTGATTTTGTGTTTAGTGATGCAGATAAAGGCTGGTATGTAAATTACTTCAAGGATATAGCCCCAAAGTTAATGGACGGAGGCTGTTTTACTGCACACAATGTGCGCCCTGTAGGTAAAGGCCGTAGTGGAATGACAGGAACCCGTCAATATTTGGAATACGTACAGGGTCTTAAAAATTATGCTACTACCGTAGACAATTCCGGAGGTGGATTGGCTATAAGTTATAAAAACTAAAGACAGTTTGCAGTCAGCCGAAGAAAATAATCTGCCCAGAAAACTAGGCCTGTTCTCTTTAACGAACATCGTGATTGCCAACATGATAGGTGCTGGAATATTCACCACTTCCGGACTGTTGATGGGTGATCTGGGAAATCCGTTCCTGATGCTCCTTCTTTGGGTTGTTGGCGGGTTAATAGCGCTGTGTGGTGCATTGAGCTATGGTGAACTTGGTGCCGCAATGCCCCAGGCAGGAGGGGAATACATTTTTCTCTCAAAACTCTTCAATCCGCTTTCTGGTTTCCTTAGCGGTTGGGTATCATTTATTGTCGGTTTTTCGGCACCTATAGCGGCCTCGGCCCTTGGGTTTAGTGAATACCTCTTCCGTGCCTTCCCAAATAGCGCTCTTATTTTAGATATGCCGCTAGACGTTTTAAAAAAAATAGTAGCCATTCTTGTAATTATTTTGTTCTCACTAGTACATCTTCGGGGGATGAGTTTTGGAGCAATAATTCAAAATTTTCTAACCGTACTAAAGGTGTTATTGGTTGCAGGCTTAATAGTTGCAGGATTCCTAATTGGTAATGGGGATATTTCTCATTTCAACCAGGGAGAGACACTTTCTTCCGGTTTTGGAAGCTGGAAAACTGCAGGCTTGTCCCTTATGTGGATTATGTTCGCCTACAGCGGATGGAACGCCGCTACCTATGTGGGTTCAGAAATAAAAGAACCAAAAAGAAATCTTGCAAAATCACTGCTCCTGGGAACAGGAATTGTAATGGTATTGTATGTATTGCTGAATATACTTTTTATTTATGCGATTCCACCTGCAGATATGGAAGGTGTCATCGCAATAGGCGGACTGGCAGTAAACAATTTATTTGACGCAAGAACGGATGCTGTTATTTCTTTGCTGATCTCATTTGCCTTATTTTCTTCCCTGAGCGCTTTTATAATTATAGGACCCAGAGTGTATTATGCCATGGCTAAGGATGGGTATTTTTTTAAGTTCCTGGCAAAAGTGCATCCCGTTTTCAAAGTACCTTCCAGGGCTATACTGATTCAGGCCCTTATTGCCATTGTCATGGTGCTCTCCGGAACATTTGACCAAATATTGACCTATATGGGTTTTTCCCTGGGGATTTTTCCGATTCTCGCAGTACTAGGGGTATTCAGGCTTCGAATGTCAGGACGTTCCGTATTAAAACTTCCGGGATATCCCTGGGTGCAACTATTTTATATTGTAATAAGCCTTTCTATTTTGATTTTGGCCTTTTTTGAACGCCCTGTGGAATCTTCTGTTGCAATATTTACAGTACTGATAGGGACACCTCTTTTCTATGTTTTTAAACACATATACAGGCAATCGGAGAATCGAAAAGACTACTAATTCGAAAGAAGAAATTGACCTTATTCAATATCAAAGAAAAAAATGATCTGTTCTTCCTGCCTTATACTCAGAATCAAAAAAGCCTCTCTGAAAAGAGAAGCTTTTTATATGTACAGGCCCTTCGACTACGCTCAGGATAAACCCTGTCTGCACGCAGGCAAGTTTTCATCTCTCAAACAAGGGCTTTGCCCAAACAAAAACCCCCTGAAAATCAGGGTTTTTTTTCAAGTACAGACGTAGTCCCGATAACTATCTGGATATCGGGGCCACCACAAATGAATATCTAAAATAAAAAAGCCTCTATAAAAAGAGAAGCTTTTTTCTGTACAGGCCCCTCGACTACGCTCAGGATAAACTCCGAGACTTCCCGCCAAGGGCGGGATAAACCCTGCCTGCCGGCAGGCAGGTTCTCATCTCTCCACTTTTTCAATAAAAAAAGCCCATCCTATCCGGATGGGCCTCTACTTCGTACAGGCGGAGAGACTCGAACTCTCACACCTTGCGGCACTAGATCCTAAGTCTAGCGTGTCTACCAATTCCACCACGCCTGCATCATTAAAATACTTTTAGGCACTAGATCCTAAGTCTAGCTTGCTACCTCCCGATAGTTATCGGGACCACCACGCCTGCAAGTCCCGTTTCATACGGGGCTGCAAATATAAGTCAAAATTTCAATTTTAAAATAATTCATACACAAAAAAATACTTACAGTTTTCGTATTTTTAAC
>CAWJQE010000021.1:0-253863 GCA_963844995.1 uncultured Flavobacteriaceae bacterium
ACGCAGCCATAGCAATACGAAGAAGATTTAGGCCCCAACCTAGGAGGGAAAATAAAAACCCTCACAAAATCAATGGAAAGATCTTATCTCCAAACGTACGTTTGGTGGGTGATAACGTAGAGATGGGGGTATTCCCCATTAGAGAAGCCCTGGATAAGGCCGAAGAACTAGAATTGGATTTGGTTGAAATCTCGCCAAATGCGGATCCACCCGTATGTAAAATTATAGATTACAAGAAATTCCTTTACGAGCAAAAAAAGCGAGAAAAGGTAATGAAGGCCAAGGCTACTAAAGTGATCGTTAAGGAAATAAGATTTGGTCCAAATACGGATGACCACGATTACGATTTTAAGAAGAAACATGCGGAAAAGTTCCTTAAAGAAGGCGCAAAATTAAAGGCCTATGTTTTTTTCAAAGGAAGGTCTATCGTATACAAGGACAAGGGTGAAATTTTATTATTGAAGTTAGCTCAGGAATTAGAAGAATTAGGGAAGGTTGAGCAAATGCCGAAATTAGAAGGAAAGAGAATGACCATGTTCATCGCCCCGAAGACGAAAAAATAAGAATACCAAAGCGAGATAAATATAAATAAGAAGGAACAATGCCTAAAATGAAAACTAAATCTAGTGCCAAAAAGCGATTTAAGCTTACCGGTTCTGGAAAGATCAAAAGAAAGCACGCTTTTAAAAGTCACATTCTGACGAAAAAAAGTAAAAAGCGTAAGCTGCGCTTAACCCATTCCGGTTTGGTACACCAAGCGGATTCGGATAACATTAAGCTACAGTTGCGATTGAAATAAACGCAACAAAAGGTAAAATTATTAACCGTGGAGTCGGGCCCTAAAAGTGCTTTAAATTAAAAAGCCGCCTGCTACAAAAAAACACAAGAAAAAATGCCAAGATCAGTAAATTCAGTTGCTTCAAGAGCTAGAAGAAAAAAGGTGATGAAGCTTGCCAAAGGATACTTTGGAAGACGTAAAAATGTTTGGACAGTTGCAAAGAATGCCGTGGAAAAGGCCATGGTCTATGCTTACAGAGACCGCAGAAACAAGAAAAGAACTTTCCGCTCTCTTTGGATAACCCGTATCAATGCAGGTGCCAGAATGCACGGAATGTCTTATTCTCAATTTATGGGGAAAGTAAAAGCCAACAATATTGAGCTTAACAGAAAGGTGTTAGCCGATTTGGCTATGAACCACCCGGATGCTTTTAAAGCCATCATTGAAAAGGTAAAATAACAAGAACAAATATCTCGCTAAAAAAGTCCTGTGTAACCCACAGGACTTTTTTTATTTTCTACTACATTATCTTGAAATTTTCTTCTTTCCCTAGACTCCCCAGGCACTTAGAAGTAATTGTCGTCCACGGGCATGATTCCTGTGTTCGCACAAATAAATGCCCTGCCAAATACCCAGATTGAAATTGCCTTTTGTAACAGGTATAACAACAGAAGATCCCATGAGTGAGGCTTTGATATGTGCAGGCATATCATCCGGACCTTCATAGGTGTGGATAAAATAAGGTGCATTTTCGGGTACCATCACATTCAAATGTTTTTCAAAATCGGTCCTTACCGTAGGATCTGCATTTTCATTGATGGTTAAACTGGCAGAGGTGTGTTTTATAAATATCTGCGCCATGCCCACTTCTATTTTCTTTAGTTCCGAAAATTCGTCCTTAATCAGATCTGTGATCAAGTGCACACCCCTGTGGAAAGGAGGTAAAATCATTTCTTTTTGAAGCATCAACATTGGACTGAGATTTTATAAATTAGAATACTTTTCCAAAGATGCCAAGAAATTAAACATTAGAAATACCTTTGTAAACAAAATTGAGCGTCTTGATAGATCTTTCCCGTATAAAACTTGTGGTGACCGACATGGATGGTACTTTACTGAATTCTCAGCACGAAGTAAGTCCTCGTTTTTTTCATCTTTATAAAGCCTTAAGCGCCAAGGGTATCCAATTTACCGCGGCCAGTGGCAGACAGTATAACAGTATTGTTTCTAAGTTACAGCCAATTAGTGAAGAGATCTATGTGATAGCAGAAAATGGAGGCCTCGCCATGTTTGGAGATCGGGAGATCATTTCAACGCCACTCAATGGGTCCATTAAAAATACCATTCTGGATTCCCTGAAAGGCTCTGGGGAAGTTCACCCGGTTCTCTGTGCCCGGAATAACGCTTTTGTTTCAGGCCATTCTAAAGATTTTCTCACGGTCTTAAAAGAGTATTATACCGAATTTGAGATCATTGATGATCTATACAACTTTAAGGAAGAGGTCATGAAAGTTGCCATCTACCATTTTGATAGTTCTGAGGAGTTTATTTACCCTCTTGTTGCGCCCTTTGAACAATCGCTGATGGTCAAGATTTCCGGTCAACACTGGGTAGATATTTCCCATCCCAATGCTCATAAGGGGTATGCCCTGCAAAAAATACAGAACCAGTTAGGCATTGGGCCTGCCGAAACCCTTGTCTTTGGAGATTACAACAATGATCTGGAGATGATGGCCCTTTCAGACTATAGCTTTGCCATGGCCAATGCCCATCCTAATGTGCTGAAAGCGTCTAACTACCGAACTGATAGCAATGACCAATTTGGTGTTGAAAATATCCTTGAAAATTTATTGAATAGCCTCAGTTAGGTCTTTTGTTTCTTCTTTCGAGCTGCCGGAAAAAGAACATTGTTTAAAATAAGGCGATATCCCGGGGAATTAGGATGTAATTCGAGTTCCGTCTTTGGGTCTCCAACCCGGTGTTGGTAGTCTTCCGGATCATGCCCCCCGTAAAAGGTGAAAAATCCTTTTCCCTTGATACCATGTATATAACGCGCCTCTCCATTGAGTTTATTTTCACCCAACACCAGCACGGTGGGTTTGATCTCACTTCTTTCAAAAGCAGTAGTTTGACCCATAAATCCTTTGACCAGAGAGGTGTGATTCTGACATAGCATTGTAGGCACCGGATCCCATTTAGCCGAGAAATCCATCAAGGAGAAATAATCCGATTCCCTGGGTACACGCTGTCGCTTATTGGTCATATCTATGGAGGAGAACTCATACCTCAGTGGGTTTCTTTCTAAAGTGAAATTCTCAAAGGCAAACGTATTTCCAAAAATTAATTTGCTTTGGTAATTAGGCTCTGAAGGATCCCCATCGAACATGGGTTCACAGATATCTACACCTTGCGCAGCCAGGGCAATATCAAAACTATCGGTAGCAGAACACATAGCAAACATAAATCCTCCGCCAATGACATAATTCCTGATCTTTAAGGCTACTGCCCCCTTCTCATCAGAAACTTTAGAATATCCCAGTTTGGAAGCCAGTGCTTCTGCATTAAGTTTCCCTTCAATATACCAGGGTTGTGAACGATAGGCCTGATAAAATTTTCCATACTGCCCGGTAAAGTCCTCATGATGCAGGTGCAACCAATCATACAAGGCTAACTGATCATCTAAGACCTCTTCATCATATACTGTAACATAGGGTATTTCGGCATAGGTAAGGACCATAGTAACCGCATCATCCCAGGGTTGGTTTTCTTTGGGACTGTACACTGCTATTTTTGGCGCCTTCTCAAGGATAACAGCCTCCTGATTCTGTGAAGGACTGGCAATGGCATCTAAGATTGCTTCTGCTTGTGAGTCTGAAATTACTTCATAGGAAACACCCCTTATTTGACATTCACTTCGTATTGCTTCCCCATCTGGCAACAAAAAAGAACCACCGCGGTAATTTAGCAACCACTGCACCTTTTGCTCCTTGGTAAGGATCCAGAAGGTAATACCATAGGCTTTTAAATGGTTTTCCTGACTTTCCGCATCCATGGGGATGAGGATCATGGACGCCATAGTGGAAAAATTGAAGGCAAGAAGCATGAATATTAAAAGGAAATTCCTTTTCCGTAAACCAAGTGCAAAGGTATTGAGTGATACACTTTTCAAAAAAGGCAAAAGAAATGATATTGAAAATGTGAGTGCTGTTCTTCTATTCTTAAAATGGGACTTCGTTGTCATCCGGGTCTAGATCTGGATTATCGTTCATTGCACTTCCAAAGGCTTCATCTGCATTCGGTAGATTTTTGGTAATAAACGGATTGTCCCCATCGGCATTCATTTTGGACTGAAATTCGAAAGGTGAATCAAAGTCATCCAAGTTATCAAATTTACCTAATTGTCCAATGAACTTTAACCTAATATTATCTAAGCCCCCATTTCTATGCTTAGCAACAATGAACTCAGCCTGCCCTTGGGTTGGAGTACGTTCTTCATCGTCCCATTCATCTATTTTGTAATATTCCGGCCTGTAGATAAAGGAAACAATATCCGCATCCTGCTCAATAGCACCAGATTCCCTGAGGTCTGAAAGGATCGGTCTTTTGCTTCCTCCACGTGTTTCCACCGCTCTAGATAACTGTGATAGGGCGATAACGGGGATGTTTAGTTCCTTAGCCAGGGCTTTTAAATTTCTGGAGATCATGGAAATTTCTTGTTCCCTGTTCCCTCCTTTTTGACTACCTCCTGCTGTCATTAGCTGCAGGTAATCCAATACTATAAGTTTGATCTTGTGCTGAGAAGCTAATCTTCTTGCCTTGGCACGAAGGTCAAAAATTGACAATGATGGAGAATCGTCAATAAACAACGGGGCTGATTCGAGGGCTTTTACCTTTACATTCAATTGTTCCCATTCGTGTTTTTCCAGTCTTCCGGTACGAAGTTTTTCAGAAGACAAGCCCGTTTCTGATGAAATAAGACGGGTGATCAACTGAACTGAGGACATCTCCAGGGAAAAGAAGGCTACCGGAATATTAGAATTCACCGCCATGTTTCTAGCCATGGAAAGCGTCAGGGCTGTTTTTCCCATTCCCGGTCTTGCCGCAATAATTATCAAGTCGCTCGGTTGCCATCCTGAAGTCAGCCTATCCACTTTATCAAATCCGGAAGGAATACCGCTCAATCCATCTTTGTTGGATATTTCCTCTATCTTTTTCTTGGCCTGAATAACCAAATTTTGCGCTGTTTCTGCAGAGCGTTTTAGATTACCCTGGGTAACCTCATATAATTTTGCTTCTGCATTATCTAAGAGATCAAAAACATCAGTAGACTCATTATAAGCATCTTCAATGATGTCACTTGAAATCTTTATTAAACTACGTTGAATATATTTCTGAAGGATGATGCGGGCATGAAACTCAATATGTGCAGAACTGGCTACTTTTTGAGTGAGTTTTATCAGGTAAAAATCACCTCCCACCTGATCCAATCTTCCTTCCTTACGCAATTGGGCAGAAACGGTTAATAAATCGACTGGTTCAGAGGTTTCAAACAATTTGAAGATCGCTTCATAGATAAAACGATGTGCATCCTTATAGAAGGCATCGGGGTGGAGAATGTCTATTACCTCATCTACTCCCTTCTTATCTATCATCATAGCACCAAGCACAACCTCCTCTAAATCAACGGCTTGAGGTGGTATTTTGCCTTTCTCAAGGTTGATCAGGGTAGATTTTCCTATTTTATGACCTATAACAGGACTTGGTTTCTCCATAGCTGCTAAAGTATGCATTAACCTTAAGTTACCATTTAAAAATGAAATTCCGATATTAACGGGTCATCAACAATTGGTATGTTGATAAGTTACGAATTTGTGTTGATAACCTAAAAAAACCGAAGTGGAATAACTTCGGTTTTCGTTTTAGCTTTTAAGCCAGCGTTTTACCCGCCAAAAACACCCATATCGGCATATTTCTCCATTCGCATTTTAACGAGCTCCTTTGGTGATAACTTTTTGAGCTCTTCGTAATGCTTGGAAATTTTGTTTTTAACAATGTCAAATGTCTTCTCCCTATTAGAATGTGCTCCACCTTCTGGTTCTTTTACGATCTCGTCAATGAGTTTTAACTTTTTCATATCGATGGCAGTAAGTTTCAAAGCATCAGCGGCGATCTCCTTGTATTCCCAGCTCCTCCATAATATAGAAGAACAAGATTCTGGAGAGATCACAGAATACCATGTATTCTCAAGCATCAATACCTTATCTCCAACACCAATACCCAAGGCTCCCCCTGAAGCACCCTCTCCTATGATGACCACTATGATCGGGACCTTTAGTCGGGTCATTTCAAGTATATTCCTTGCTATGGCCTCTCCCTGTCCACGTTCTTCAGCCTCAATTCCCGGATAGGCCCCGGGAGTATCTATTAGGCATACTACGGGGATCCCAAATTTCTCAGCAGATTTCATCAATCGAAGTGCTTTTCGGTAACCTTCCGGGTTGGCCATTCCAAAATTCCGAAATTGTCTGGTCTTCGTATTATACCCTTTTTGCTGACCAATAAACATATAGCTCTGATCACCGATCTTTCCGAGGCCACCGATCATTGCTTTATCGTCCTTCACATTTCTGTCTCCGTGCAGTTCAAGGAAGGTATCTCCGCAGATTGCTTTGATATAATCTAGTGTATATGGCCTGTTGGGGTGCCTCGATAATTGTACCCGTTGCCAGGCGGAAAGATTTTTATAGATCGATTTACGGGTTTCCGAAAGCTTTTTTTCGATCTGCTGGCAAGTCTCTGTAACATCTACATCGCTCTCCTCCCCTATGACCTGACATTTCTCTAATTGTTCTTCCAACTCCTTTATGGGAAGTTCAAAATCCAAATATTCCATCTATTGTTAGTTTCGTTTTGTTCAACTAACAAATATAAAATATTAATGGGAACCAATTTGGTCACCCCGTTCTTTTTAATCGTTTACGATTCTTTAAAATCCCATTAGCAACTACTGTAAGTAAAATTATACCGGCCCCTGCATAAAACAAGCCAGTCATTTTTTCGCTCTCGCCGAAAATAGCATAGGCGAGAAGAATTCCATAAATAGGTTCCAGGTTTACGGTGAGTAATACGGTATATGGACTAATGAATCGCATGATCTTTACCGAGGCAATAAAGGCATAGGCTGTACATATGGAAGCGAGGATGAGCAAATAACCCCAATCCGATCCACTCAAATCAAAAAATTCCCTGCTAAATCCTGTCTGAAATAGAATGTAAACAGTAATAAAGAGCATGCCACTGAAAAGTTCATAGAAACCGATGACAGAAGGTTTATGGGTCTTTATTAATTGTCCATTAATAAGAGTAAATACAGCCCCTAACAGAGCCGAAATAAGGGCGAGTATGATCCCCAGGGTATATTCTGTACTTACGTTAAAAATAAAATATAACCCTATGATCACTATCAAACCAAAAACAACTTCATAACCAATGATCTTTCTACCATACCATAGCGGCTCTAAGAGGGACCCAAAAAAGGCTCCTGTAGCCATAGTGGCAAGTGCCACGGAAACGTTGGAAACCTTAATGGCACTAAAAAAAGTGATCCAATGTAATGCAATGGTGATCCCTGCAATTACTAAGATCATCAATGTCTTTGAAGAGACCTTTAACCTAAATTTTCTTATTCCAATATATATAAGGATACAAATTGATGCCAAAAACATGCGGTACCACACCAGGGGAAGGGCATCAATACTGATCAATTTTCCTAATACCGCTGTAAACCCCCAGATGAATACAATGAGGTGAAGAAGCAGATAATTCTTTAGGTTATCGTTTTGCATTTTGAAGAAGGTAGAAACCTAGTACACCAAATGCCAGGTTTGGGATAACCACTGCCAGCATTGGAGAAAAGCCAGATTGCTCTGCAAGCGTGCCAAATACCTTATCAAAAAAGATATAGATAAAAGCTACCCCAATACCAAAGGCCAGATTAACCCCCATGCCTCCCCTGCGTTTTACTGAGGATACTGCCACCCCTATAAAAGTGAGAATAAAAGCAGTTAGAGGTAAAGCCCATCGTTTGTATTTTACCAAAATATAGGTGTTGATGTTTGAGGCACCCTTATTTTGCTGCACTTTAATAAACTTATTCAGTTCAAAGAGGTTTTTCGTCTCAGCCACATAGGAAACCGGTGTCAGATCATCTATTTTAAAATTAAAAATAGTGTCGAGTCTCCGTTTGGTCACCACTATTTCTTCATTTCCCACCAACCTTCTATTTGTATAGCTTGTAAGCCTATAGACGCTGTCTTTTGAGACCCATCTGATATTGCCGGCGCTAATTTTTTCCGATAACTCATTGTTCTCATCGAAGTGTTCAAAAGTGAAGTTGTAGCCTATTTGGCGATCCGGATCAAAACTACTTACATAAATGAAGTCGTTCTCATTCAGCTGATTATAAATATTGCTCGTTACCCGGTCTTGTTTGCCTCTTTTGAGATATTTGAATTTAAACTCATGGTAGCCTATACTGGCATTAGGTACAATAAACATGCTCATAAAGAACATAAGTATGGCAACCATTGAGGCCCCGATCCAATAAGGGCGTAAAAATCGGCTATAAGAGACCCCGGAACTCAAAATAGCCACGATCTCGGTGTTATTTGCCAACTTGGATGTAAAAAAGATAATAGAGAGAAAGAGAAAAATAGGGAACAGCAGGTTCCCAATGTAAATTGTAAAATTCATATAATAGATAAGGATCTCGTTCAATGGAGCCTCGTTGTCTATCATTTTCCCTATCTGTTCTGCCAGGTTAAGCATGATCCCAATTGGCACAAATAATAGAAGCATCGTCCCGAAAGTGACGAGATATCGCTTTAAAATATACCGATCCAGAATCTTTAGCATTACAAGCGTTTATCCATTTGTTTTACCATCATCGTTTTCCAGGCTCCAAAATCTCCCGCTAAAATATGATTTCTCGCCTCACGCACCAACCAAAGATAAAAACCCAGATTATGAATACTGGCGATCTGCCTTCCCAAATATTCATTAGCGGCAAAAAGATGCCTAAGGTAGGCTTTCGTATATTCTCTGTCTACGAAGGTTGGTCCATGTTCATCTATTGGTGAGAAATCATCTTCCCATTTTTTATTTTTAATATTAATGGTTCCGTGCGCAGTAAACAACATCCCATTACGTCCATTGCGGGTTGGCATCACACAATCGAACATATCGATCCCAAGTGCAATGTTCTCCAGAATATTGATCGGCGTACCCACACCCATCAAATATCTGGGCTTATCCTCGGGTAAAATATCGCAAACCACCTCGGTCATAGCGTACATCTCTTCTGCTGGTTCTCCAACAGAAAGCCCGCCAATAGCGTTCCCCTCTGCTCCAACACCGGCTATATACTCTGCTGACATTTTTCTTAAATCCTTATACGTGGACCCCTGAACAATTGGAAAGAACGTCTGGGAATATCCGTATAGGCTCGGGGTCTTTTTTAGATGTGCCATACATCGGTCCAGCCACCTATGGGTCATATGCATCGATCTCTTGGCATAGTCGTATTCACAAGGATAGGGAGTGCATTCATCAAAAGCCATGATGATATCTGCCCCAATGATCCTTTGGATCTCCATGACATTCTCAGGAGTAAACATATGTGAAGAACCGTCAATATGCGACTTAAACTTTACCCCTTCTTCCTTTATCTTCCTGTTGGCCGACAAGGAATACACCTGATAGCCACCACTATCGGTTAAAATATTCCTATCCCATCCCATAAAGGCATGCAGTCCGCCTGCCTTTCGAATTATTTCTGTGCCGGGTCTTAAATACAAATGATAGGTATTTCCCAGGATGATATCCGGATCTATTTCCTCCCGTAATTCTTTTTGATGTATCCCCTTAACAGTGGCCACCGTACCCACAGGCATAAAAATGGGGGTTTGGATGGTACCATGGTCGGTGATCATTTCACCGGCCCTTGCCTTAGTAGATGGATCTGTATGTAGTAGTGAAAATTGCAAGTAGCGTATTGAGTACGCAAAGATAGGTAACACAGTATAGATTTTCCTTAACAAAAAAATAAAGTTCAGTGGCCGTGTACTCGTTGATAAAATATAATAACTCCCCTTGTACAAGCCAAAGATTGCGGTTACTTTTAGCTCGAAAATTAAGAAGATAATTATGCCAACATTGCAAGAATTAGAAGAGATCGTTGTTCAGGTGCGCAGAGATATTGTGCGTATGGTACACAAGGTAAACTCAGGCCACCCCGGAGGCTCGCTGGGATGTACAGAATTTTTTGTGGCCCTCTATTACGAGGTTATGGAACTCAAGAAGACCTTCTCTATGGATGGTATTGGGGAAGATATTTTCTTCCTTTCCAACGGACATATCTCTCCTGTCTTTTACAGTGTTCTGGCACGCAAAGGGTATTTTCCGATTGAGGAGTTGAATACATTCAGATTGCTTAATTCTCGTTTACAGGGTCATCCTACAACACATGAAGGATTGCCAGGAGTGCGAATTGCCTCTGGATCCTTAGGCCAGGGAATGTCTGTGGCTATTGGTGCAGCGCATGCGAAAAAGCTCAATGGAGATAAACATCTTATTTACAGCCTTCACGGAGATGGAGAATTACAAGAAGGACAGAACTGGGAAGCCATCATGTATGCAGGCAGTAAGAAAATAGATAATTTGATTGCCACCATAGACCGAAACGGACAACAAATAGACGGCGCTACCGAAGATGTAATGTCCCTGGGAGATGTGGGTGAAAAGTTCAGGGTATTTGGATGGGATGTTATTGAACTTAAAGAAGGGAACGATGTCAATGCGATCATTCAAACCATGAAAGAAGCTAAAAGCAGAACGGGAAAAGGAAAACCTGTATGTGTAATAATGCAAACGATCATGGGTAATGGGGTCGATTTTATGATGTATACCCATGCATGGCATGGAAAAGCCCCCAATGATGAACAATTGGCAACTGCCCTGGCCCAAAACGCTGAAACCCTTGGGGATTATTAATATAAATATTAAGACTACTACATGAAAAAATATATCGATCAAGGAAAAAAGGATACGCGAAGTGGCTATGGAGCAGGTATGACCGAACTAGGAAGATCTAATCCAAAAGTGGTGGCACTTTGTGCCGATCTTGTAGGCTCATTAAAGATCGAACAGTTTATCGAAGAAAATCCTGAACGGTTCTTTCAAGTAGGGATCGCTGAAGCCAATATGATGGGCATTGCTGCCGGATTAACTATTGGAGGTTATATTCCATTTACAGGCACCTTTGCGAATTTCTCAACGGGAAGAGTATACGATCAGATACGGCAATCTATTGCGTATTCTGGTAAGAACGTAAAAATATGCGCCTCGCATGCCGGCCTTACTTTGGGAGAGGACGGTGCTACACATCAGATCCTGGAAGATATTGGGATGATGAAGATGTTGCCGGGGATGACGGTGATCAATACATGCGACTTTAACCAGACCAAAGCCGCTACGCTTGCCATAGCAGAACATCACGGGCCGGTATATCTTCGTTTTGGAAGACCAAAAGTGCCAAATTTCACAGCTGCAGATCAGAAGTTTGAGATTGGAAAAGCCATTGTTCTAACCGAAGGTACAGATGTGACCATTGTGGCAACCGGACACCTGGTCTGGGAAGCTCTGGAAGCTGCAGAAGCATTGGAAACTAAAGGCATCACTGCTGAGGTTATCAATATTCACACAATTAAACCATTGGATGAGAAAGCGCTACTAGCTTCTATACGTAAGACCGGATGCGTAGTTAGCGCCGAGGAACACAATTTTTTAGGAGGTTTGGGCGAAAGTGTTGCTCGCACACTAACCCAGCACTACCCGGCTCCACAAGAGTTTGTAGCCACCCGTGATACCTTCGGAGAAAGTGGAACTGCAGATCAATTAATGGAAAAATACGGATTAGACAATAAAGCCATAGAGAAGGCCGTTTATCAGGTGTTAAAAAGAAAAAAATAAACTACGGTATCATTCTTGATACTTTGTTTAGTCTTAAAAAGAACACATTATGAAAAAAACACTTCTTATGGTGGCTTTTGCTGCCTTTACATCAATTTCTTTTGCGCAGACCGATTCTAATTTTGGGGTAAAAGCCGGAGTTAATTACAATGCAAACGGGGATTATTTTGAATCTGCCAGCGCGGCTGCAAAGAATCCGAGTAGAAATGTAGGATACCATATTGGCTTTTTTGGCCAGATAGGGTCCCAGGTTTACCTGCGTCCGGAAATAGTGTATACCAGCACAACGTCTGATTACGATAATGACGATTTTAAGATGCAAAAGTTAGACCTTCCTCTATTGATAGGAACAAAGGTCATTGGACCATTGCACGTTTTTGCCGGACCTGCATTCCAGTATATCCTGGATACAGAATACGATGGCATTACCATCAGTGATGTTAAGAATGATTTTACGGTTGGACTAAATATAGGCGCCGGGATCAACCTTGGGAAATTGGGGATAGATCTGCGGTACGAACGTGGATTTAGCGATAATGAAGCGACATTTATCAATACCAACCTTACCACGGTAGGCGAGAGCAGGATTGATACGCGACCGGATCAGCTTATCTTAAGTTTCTCCTTAAAACTATAAAATAAAAAAGCCCTGAAACTTTCAGGGCTTTTTTTTATTTTCATTTGAATCAACTATCCTTATCAAGATAATTTGGGATCCCGTCATTGTCATCATCCGGGAAACTTATATTTCCCTGTGCATCTATAACTATTTCATCCCTGGTTAGAATGCCATCTTCATCGTCATCAGGATCGAGGTGATTTGGGAAGGCCGGCGATCGTATGGCTTCTTCCTCTTTTAAATCGGTATTGTCATTTGTTACATCCCCATCTCCGTTCAGGTCCTCCATAATAGACGGGATACCGTCTCCATCATAATCCGTATCTGGAATATAAAGTCCGGCAGAGATCGTAAAGATCAATGGTGAATACGCAGGTATTCCATTAGAACTACCATTAAAATAGGCCAACCCGGAAGGAAGGAACATAACCCCTACTCCGGCATTGGTAATTTCTGTGGTCCCATCAGGATTTGCGACTATGCCATCACCCACTCTGAAATTTGAAACTGCCTGAGAATACCCTCTTAGGAAAAAAGGTAAATATTGCCAGGTATAGTCAGAGGTACCATCAAATAAAAGTCCATTTAGTAAGGACCCCTGATATCGGATATAGGTAGAATCTGCAGGGGTAGGCATTCCTCCTGCCCCTTCACGGGCAATAAGATAATATAAGGTGTGTGGTACGGTCTCATTATCATCGAGCTCGAAATCTTCGGATGATACCTCAATCGTTAACGATTCAACATCTTGTATAAGGGGTCGCTTATCACCATTGATACCGGCAATGGTGTCTAATACTACTTGAAAATCAAAATCGGCAGGTGGGTTCTCAAAGTCCTCATAATTATAGAAATGAGTTTCCAGATAGGCCTGAAGCGCCGCCTCATCCTCAACAACCACATCGCTCAATAATTGGGGTGGAATTAAATCAAATCCAGGTCCGTCATCATTTCCACAAGACAGAACAAAAATAAACACAGTCATTGCAAGAACGACTTTTCTTAATTGCATAGCTTTCCTTTTAACGCCCGCAAGATACAATTTTCCCCTATTTTTGTTGAAGACCTTAACAAAGAATTTAGTTTGTTTATGCGCATAGATAAGTACTTATGGTGTACCCGTTATTACAAGACCAGAAACCAGGCCACAGAGGCCTGCAAGAAAGGTCATATACAGATCAATGAGCAGGTAGTAAAGCCATCAAGGGAGGTCTTTCCTACAGATAAATTAATTGTTCGAAAGAATCAGATCCATTATCAACTCACGGTGCTCGAGATCCCGAATAGCAGAGTTGCTGCGAAAATTGTAGGCTTATATCGCATAGATACCACCCCTGCAGATGCATTGCAACATCAGGAGGTTCAAAAACTTGCCAAGGAATACTATAGAAAAAAAGGAATGGGAAGACCTACAAAAAAGGACAGGCGAACCATAGATGATTATCTGGATGAAGGGGAGTAAAAGGTATTGGGACGAACGTTATCACGAAAAACGATTAGGGTGGGATATTGGAAGCGTCTCAACTCCCATAAAGGAATTTATAGATCAGCTACCATCCAAAGATCTGAAGATACTGGTCCCGGGAGCAGGTAATGGGTATGAAGTGGGTTATTTATTTGAACAAGGCTTTCATTCCGTTTATGCGCTCGATATTAGTGAAAAACCCCTGCACGACTTTCAACAAAGACATCCTGAGTTTCCTGAAAACCAATTGCTGGTGGGCGACTTTTTTGAGCTGGAGCTCAATAATTTTGATCTTATTTTGGAACAAACCTTTTTCTGTGCCCTATTACCAAAAGACAGGGAACGCTATGTTATAAAAATGCATCAACTTCTTAAGGATGGTGGTCTGTTGACCGGACTTTTGTTCGATTTTCCATTAACGGAACAAGGACCTCCATTTGGCGGCGAACTTGAGGTGTACAGATCCCTTTTTGCTGCTTATTTTCACATCAGGAAACTAGAACGAGCCTATAATTCCATCCCACCAAGACAGGGAACCGAACTCTTTTTTATCTTTGAGAAGAAATCTGACTGACCCATGGAAAATAAAATCCTGAATCATCATCAAATAGAACATATTATTCGGCGTATTGCTTATCAGATCCTGGAGGCCAATGTGGAAGAGAAAAGGATCATTATTGCCGGGATCGAAGGGGGCGGATTAGATTTTGCGAAGAAAATACAGCGAGTGCTGAAGCAGATCACAGAAGCCGAGATACTATTGTGCAAAGTGAGCATGGATAAGAAAAACCCTTTGAAAAGCGATGTAACCACTTCCATACCACCAGAAGAATACAAGAATGGATCTATTGTTCTGGTTGATGATGTCCTTAATTCTGGGTCTACCCTGATCTATGGGGTGCACCACTTTCTTAAAACACCTTTGAAACAATTAAAGACCGCAGTTCTGGTAAATCGGAATCATAAAAAATACCCTGTAAAGGCAGATTTTAAAGGTATCTCACTTTCTACTTCTCTTCAGGAACACGTTCATGTGCGTTTCCAACCTAAAAAAGACGAGGTTTTTCTAGACTAGATGGTCCTTTATTTCAGTGGCCACTTCTACTATTGATTTTCCGTCACATAGAATTATCTTATTTGCCTTCATATAAAAGGGATTGCGTTCGAAGAGGTGCTTGGCAATGTATTCCGGGAGGGTCTCGTCGCTTATATGGCTTATTATTGGCCTGTGTTGTTTTTCCTTTGAAAGTCGATTGGCTAATTCCGGTACAGATACCTGAAGATAGAACACAAGCGAAGTTTTCTCTAACAAGAACTCCATATTTCCGGAGTAACATGGGGTACCCCCTCCTGTGGCTAACACCAGACTTTCATTATCATGCACCACTTTTTGCAGATATTCGTGTTCTTTCTTTCTAAAATATATCTCGCCTTTTTTGCTAAATATTTCTGATATACTTTCTTGTAATTCACTTTCTAAATATTCATCAAGGTCAATGAACGGAAGCTCCAGGGTATCTGCAAGAAGTTTCCCTACAACCGATTTTCCACTACCCATATACCCAATAAGGACGATGATCATTCTGTTATTTTTTGGTAAAAATGGCGCAATTACCGGGATATTCAAAAAAAATTAAATTTCTCCCCTCTCGGTCTTGAAAAATAGATTATGAATAGTATATTTGCAGCCTCTTAGGGAATACCTATGAGGTTTTTGAAGAAAAACGACCTTAAACATTTTGACTTGGTAGCTCAGTTGGTAGAGCATCTCCCTTTTAAGGAGAGGGTCCTGGGTTCGAGCCCCAGCCAGGTCACCAGAGAAAGTAAAACCCACCACACGGTGGGTTTTTTATTTGGAGAAAAGCCAAGCTTGCTTGAGATTTTCGACAGTATAAAAAACAGCAACCGCAGGTTGCGTGGGTTTTACTTTTTGACCTTGGGAGCGCTGGGTCCAACGAGCGAACGAAGTGAGTGAAGTTAACCCCAGTGCTGTGTAAAGTTAGAAGTAAGCTATATCAATTGACAGTGAAAAAACTACGGTACTTTTACTTTTTGACCTTGGGAGCGCTGGGTCCAACGAACGAAGTGAAGTTGACCACAGCCCCGAGGCACGAGAGTACGAAGTACTAGGAACGATAAACAAACTCCTATCCCAATAACTTAGGGGTCAATTTCAAAATAGATTCTAGCTTTTGATTTGCAGCTCGGGACGGTTGGGTCAGGCAAGTGAAGCGAGCCAACCCCAGCCAGGTCACTTACAAGTGCAAAACCCACCAATTGGTGGGTTTTTTGATTACAACGCTAATTCTAGTCGTCAGATATATCTAATTAATTTTTATCCTTGACCTTATAGATTACGGTGGCTCCAGCTCCTGAAACATAAATGTCACCGGATGGACCAACAGCTACCCCATCAAATCCCCACGTCGGAGGAACACCAAGACCAGGGCCAAAAAGATCAAGACCCTCCACCAACACTGTCACATCTCCAGTGGACAGGTCGATACGCGAAAGACGGGAAGCACCTGCTTCAACCACCAGTAATCTTCCTTGGTTATCCAAAGCCAATCCTTCAGGTCCGTCAAGACCTTCAGCAACAATAGTTTCATTTGGAGGATCAAACTCTATTTGCCAGATCTTGCCTGTACCCGGAAGTATTCCCAGATCGGCTGCCCATAAGGTTTCGCCATCTGTGGCCAGACCACTTGCTGCATCTAAGTCCTTTATCACGGCATTTTCCTGACTGGCATTGACCACGCCCCCTAGACCAAAATCCGATACTATGATATCATCACCAATTTGAACGGCATCAATAGGAACTGGCATGTCGTGAGCAACTTCCACTGTAGCCGGGTTTGTGCTAATATCCCAAAGCTGAACGGCCTCGCTAAACCATGAAGAAACCACCAATTTGTCCCCGGCGGCTGAAATATTCATGGGTAATATGGGTAAGTCAAAAGTTGGAGTATTGATTAAAAATCCTTTATAGATTTCCTCCTGCCGCCCACTTGTTCCGTTGAATTTTCTTAATCTGAAAAGATCGGCCTCAAAGAGCATGTCTTGATTATTGGGACCTGCCATCACAGCCAGGCCTTGTGGTAATATCATGCCCCCAGGGCTGATGTATCGGATTTGCCCATTTGGAAATATCTCTGCTACCCAACCTTCGTCATTGTTGGTCATGTATAACGTACCATCTTTGTCAAAGGTCATGTTATCCAATCCAGGCTGCAGGGTAGTAAACAGTGTTTTTTCATCTTCCTCGTCGGCATTTACCTTCCAAACTTTACCAGCCTGGTCCAGCACATATAACAAGCCTTCTGGGCCGAACTTAGCCGCTGCTGGATTAAACAGATCTGAGGAGAAAGAGGGTGGGTTTAATTGGCCTGCCACAATACGAATCTGACCGGTACCTAAGCTTGCAAACAGGCCGCTAAGATCTGCCGGGAATTCCGTATCATCAAAAGAATCTACATCGATCGCTATAACCACGTTTAAAGCAAACAGAGGACCGTATAACCAGGTGCGTCCATCCTCCCACCGGGTGTCAAAGGAATTGAAAAAACCTAAACCAAATTTGTCGGGGCATGATATGATTTGCCGTGGATTAGCATCGTTCGCAAAATCAAATTGAGGGTCAAGCTCGTATAAGCCGTCTCCCAGGAAATCAAGGCCCACAAAAAGTCGCCCGTCTTCTGAAAACCTGATTGGATTAACCCCAGGAGCAACAAACTGATATCCCAAAATTTGCCCATCCGGCGTCATGCGTCCTACATACCCGGTGAGGATGTCGGTCCAGTAGAGGGTTCCATCCGGGCCAAACACTAGATCATCTGGACCAAATACACCACTTTCCGGGCCAAAACGATTGATAATTTTTCCGCTATTCTTGTTCATTTCCACAATCTCCTGTCCGTTGACACTTGCTATGTACAAATTACCGTTGGGACCAACGTCCAGACCATTGGCGGCGTTCAGGGCAGCCCCTTTTACTAGGGTTTTAAGAACAGATTTATTATTGGCCTTCTTACCCTTGGCTTGCTCACTCTTAAGATTCTCTTGTGAGAGGTCCGTGATATTTTCCTGTGAACAGGAAAAGGTCAAGAAAATGACCGCTAGAAAGGTCATCTTGAATAGTGAATTCAGGCTGCTTTTTAATTGTGTTTTCATAATTTCTAGAGTTTGGTTAGTAATCTTTTAAAATAACATAATTCTCCGCCATAACTTCCAAATTTGGGACCAACGGAAACTATCATTGTCCGAAACTCACTATTTCTTTATCAAAGGCCAAGATTACACCCCTTTACTACCAAAAAGGAAACGACCACAGAACAGTAGACCCAAATTCCATAGAAAGTTTGAACTCGTTTGAGCCTTTGTGCGGAATTAAAATCCCTTTAGGCAGCCTGAACTTAGCTTACAGCAAAAAATATTTCTTTGAAAAATCCCACAGGAATGATTTTGATCATTGCCTCTCCCCGATATATTGACTTCCTTTGCAAAAAAGAGTCATGGGCCTTGTTATTGCTGCCATTTTACTTGTTTTCATTATGATTTTGGTGGGCCTATTATTCATCCCAATAAATATATTCATAGACACAAGAGGCAACAATTATTATGCGGAACTCAAAGGTCTGGCCAAGGCAAGTATAGAGCCGGATGAGTTAGAAATAATTCGAATTCGGTTAAAGGTTCCTTTCAAGGTCTTTTATTTTTTTCCCTTAAAGGCTTGGACTACTGATAAAAAAAGAGAGAAAAGAAAAACCGAAAAAGGAAGCAAAAGCAGGAATAATTTAAAGCCTAAAACCATACTGAGATTGATAAGATCCTTTAGGATCAAAGAGTGGAAATTCGATCTGGATACGGGAGATTGCATCACCAATTCGAAGCTTTATCCCTTGTTTGCCTTAATGAATTACCGTTTTGGGGGCTTCAACATAAATTACGAAGGAAGGAACCATGCATTGCTCCTGTTACGGAACAGACCAATTAATATGATAAAATCATTTATTAACCCTTAAAATATTATACCATGGAATTACATTTTGAAGAATTACTGGCAAAGATCACTGAATTTATTAAGACAGAGGCCAAGACAGAAACCATTGTCGGAGAACAGTTTACACTTGGAGAATTTACCTGCGTTCCTGTTATCAAAGTGGGAATGGGATTTGGCTCAGGAGGTGCTGAAGGCGCTGATACCAAAAAAGGCAAAGGACAAGGTATGGGAGCCGGAGCAGGTATGGGTATTGAACCCATCGGATTCCTGGTCACCAAAGGAGATGAAATCAGCTTCCTGGAGGCAGTTAAATCTCACGGTCTTTCCGCTGCCTTTGAAAAAGTACCTGATCTGATCGAAAATCTTGCAGAAAACCGCCGTAAATCCAAAGAAGCGGAATTGGTTTAGGAACCATGGTTTCGGAATACCAATAATGTCAGCTGGGTTCAACCAGTGAAGCAAACCTGCCTGTCTGTCCTCCGTACGAAACTCCGGAAGGCGGGCGGGCAGGCAAGTTTAACCACAGATCGTTTGGGATTTTCGGAAGAAAAAAGCGGCAACCACAGCTTGGGTGGGTTCTACTTTTTAACCTTGGGAGTGCTTAGTCCAAGAAACAAAAAAGGCACCCACTTGGGTGCCTTTATAATTTAATTCATTTGATCTTTTAATTTCCTAAACTTCCGGCCAATTTCCCGGTAAAGGTCTTGGATCTTTTAAAGAGGTTTACGATCGGTCTAAAATGGCTGGCAAGGGTAAAAGGCGTAAAATCGAAGCGCAATACTACCTGCCGATCTTCATCTTCTTTTACTTTAAGTCCATTCTTAATTTCAAAATCAAGATATTTTAGATCAGCAATGCTTTCACTACTTCTGTCCTTGTATGTTACACTGTTCCCTGAATTCGCTAAATAGAATCGAAATGAGGTATATGTACCCTTATCGAGCCCCAGCATACTTTTTATCTTGATAAAAAATTCGGTATGCATCCCTTTTGGATTCAATTCTGCCTTCTTAGGAAAGTCTTTAATAAAGTGTTCTTTCCCATGCTCATCAAATGCTGAGAACTTAGTAATGGTCAGGAACATTTCGGAAACCCCCAGTTCAGTTGTCTGTGTGTTACTTAATATTAATTCCCTGGCGTTCCTGGTTTCATTTATATCCATTAAATCTGTCCAATTATAGGCAAAAGGATTTGTATGAAACATTGTAGGATAATATGTGTATTTACTCATGATAGTCATTTTTAAATTTAACAAGACAAAATTCCGACAATTGTGGATCCCAAAAAACAAGGA
Organism: uncultured Flavobacteriaceae bacterium; assembly: GCA_963844995.1. GTDB lineage: Bacteria > Bacteroidota > Bacteroidia > Flavobacteriales > Flavobacteriaceae > Muriicola. The sequence continues at coordinate 20,184 of CAWJQE010000021.1, forward strand.
TATTTTCCAGTTTCTATGCTATTTTACCATTTTTAAGGAATAATTAAGAATAATAGGGGTAATATACCTTATTTGTTAAGGTCGAATCGTATAATAAGGTATGAGAATGCCAGAAGCGTATGGACCTGTATTTCCTGAAACATAACAATACTAATAGCTTAGGGAGTTTATTCCAGGTCTAATGGCATATACTAGTTAAATATAATGATTGTTGTTAGTACAAATAAGGTGGTCATCAAGCAAGACCAAACACGTCTCTATGTAACAAAAGTTACACGAAAACCCCATGTTTATTGACTTTGACTGACCTAGGTCATTTCCGCTGGTCGCGAATGCTTATACTTTTATGCCAATATTCATTCTAAAATATAATACCATGAAAAAAGCATTCTTATTAGCTGCATGTTTAGTTCTAGGAACTACTGCACTTACCGCCCAGGACCAGGATAAAATCCAGGATCGGGATCAGGACCGATTAATGATGGTAGATGGTGATGTCCTTCAGATAAGGGATCGTGACCAAATACGTTTACAGGAACCCATCACCTTAAATGATGGAACTATTGTGAATCCGGATGGCTCTTATATGACCAGAGACCGCGACAGGCTTCGTTTAAATGATGGAGAATGTCTGGACAGCGACGGTGTAAGATATCGCAACGAATATCAGTACAGATATAAGGTACATCAAGAAAGTAAAGGACTTGCTCAGGCTCAAATTCAGGAAAGGAACCAAAACAGGTACCAAATCATGATGATAGAAGGGGAAGCCTTTCAAATCATGAACCGTGAGCAAAACCGCATCCAGGATCAAGTAAGCCTGGGTGATGGTATAATCGTGAACCCTGATGGCAGCTACCAAAACCAGGAACGTAAGCAATTACACTTGAAAGACGGTGAATGTATCAATATGGACGGCGCAATGTTCAAAAACACCTATCAGCACCGTAAAATAATTGCCCAGAAAAAAATGGTAGGAAAGAAAACTATGATGAAAAAAGGGGTTAAAAAAACAATAGGAAAAAAAAGTAGCAAATAATTAGTGACGGGCAGGTTAGGAAAATATGGATCATTGGTTCCTCTTCACCTGCCCTTCCTTTTAAATCTTCTCTCCAATGCGAATCAACTTAGGACTTGGATTTCTCGTACTTATATTCTTGCATGTCAATCTCAGCGCACAGAGCAATAAGAATTCGGTTGCAGGAATAGATGGCAGTAGTGAATCGTTCTTTTTAACAGATGTCAGCTTTATAAATGATGCGGTATTCATGGGAAGACGAGATTCAATTGCAGCCCCCTATATTTATCCTTCTATCAGTTACTTTGATAAATCGGGCTTTTTTGCAGATGCTTCCTTTTCGTACCTTATCAATTCCGATGAGAACCGTATCGATTTGTTTTTAATAAGCACGGGATTCCTTTTTGAATGGAAAAAATGGCATGCAGGAATTTCGGGAACTGCCTATTTTTACAGTGAAGACAGCTATAATGTGCGATCAGAAACCGTAGGGGACATCTCCGGATTTCTGACATATGGCCTTAGCATTATGGATGTGTCACTACTTGCCAGCACCTTCTTTAACAATGGAAGCTCGGCCGACATTTTTACCGGATTGATGTTGGATAAGGCCATTTACAACAGTGACCGTTCCTTTGTGATAGACCCTACCCTAACCCTTTATGCAGGATCGCAATATTTTTATGAAGAATATTATAATACCAGCAGGTTAGGCAACCGTAAAGGACAAGGCGCAGGGAACGGCAATACCGAACCTCTGGCTACCAACTTTGTGGAGATAAAAGAGGTTTCCAAGTTTCAGGTATTGAATATAGAGGTAGGACTCCCGATGCAATACCAACATAAACACTTCATTTTTTCCTTTACCCCAGTTTTAGCCTTACCACAGAGCAGTGCTACCATTACCACCGAAGACGCAGTAATAACAGAGGACCTGGAAAGCACCTTCTATTTTTCGGCCGGGATCAGTTACTGGTTCCATCCCAAAAAAATGCAAAAATAATACCCCCAGGGTAACGAAAAAATGAGATTCAATTGCTTAGCGGATGAGATAGATCTTTTGGCAGATGATATCAGGGAATCTGAAGTAGTCCAGAGTGCAAAAATGATGGATAGTGGTTTTGGTCATACATCATTCATTTAATCATCTTTCCTTGAACCGATCTCAGAAGCCAGGTATAAACTCCATACAAAATATGAACTCCCTAATACCATACTTCTTGCAGTGTGATATATGTTACAAAAAATAATTTTTTAATAGTATAACTTTATAAAATAAATAATTACAATAATTAAAAACTATAATAAAATGTATGAAACTTTAGTTCAGGAACCAGTGGTGTCCATGCCCAGAATTGGGGATCAGGCACCAGATTTTGAGGCATTAACCACCAAGGGTAAAATCAAAATGTCTGATTTTGCCAAAGGCAAATGGATAGTGATGTTTTCACATCCGGCAGATTTCACCCCTGTATGTACTACCGAGATGAGTGGCTTCGCCATTCGAAAGAAAGAATTCGATTCGCTAAACACCGAACTGTTGGGATTAAGTATAGACAGCATACATGCACATCTTGGCTGGGTGCAAAATGTACGGGAAACGACCGGTGTCTACTTCGATTTTCCGATCATTGCCGATATCGATATGAAAGTATCCCAACGCTATGGAATGCTTCAGCCCAATGAAAGTGAAACCTCTGCCGTAAGGGCCGTATTCTTTATAGATCCGACGAAAAAAATTCGATTGATCATGTATTATCCCCTAAATGTGGGCCGGAATATGGATGAGATCCTTCGTGCATTGTTAGCATTGCAAACCTCCGATAAACATAAGGTAGCCATGCCCTTAGACTGGAAAAAAGGCGATAAGGTGATAGTGCCTCCGCCAAAATCTCTGGATGAACTGAACGCTCGACTGGCAGATGACACCCTGGAAAAAGTGGAATGGTACCTTGCTAAAAAAGAGATCTAAAATTTAATTAAAGTAGTTGGTTTTTTTAGCCCACACATCTGCTCCCACCAATGTTCATCTTTGGTGAAGTACGGATACAGGGAGAACCAAAAAGATATTAAAAGATGACAAAAAAGGCCATATTATTGACAGTAGCTGGAATTGCAATTGGCGCTCTGGCCGGGTATATCTACTACCTTGAAATAGGCTGTTTGAGCGGAAGTTGTGCAATTACTTCCGATCCGATAAATAGCAGCTTATACGGCGGATTAATGGGAGGATTGTTATTCAATACTTTTACTAAGTCCCCCAAAAAGTAAACAGACTTCAGGTTTGAGTTTGTTGTTATTGGTTGGTTGACAAAAGACACTTCCGGAATGGGAGTGTCTTTTTCAATTTATAGTGCCTGTGAACCGGCAAAATCAAATACTTAATTCCTTCGGTAACATTGGTTACCATCTATAACGTTTTTCTATTCTAATTTTGGTGCAAATAAATAATTACTATGACGCACAAATTAGGATGGCTATTATTTTTTGTCTTTCAAATGGGAATAGCCCAGGTTACGACGCTTATTACCAAAGATGAGGTAATTGCCAAAGTAAAAGAAAGCAACAATACCATTAAAATAGCAGCGCAGGATGTATTGGCCGCCAAGGGCGATTTTAACCAGACGAATGCCATTTTATTACCCAATATCAGCGTGTCCCATACCGGGATCGCCACCACTAATCCCCTTATGGCGTTTGGTTCAAAACTCAACCAGGAGATACTGACTGCAGCCGATTTTAACCCCGATCTACTAAACAACCCCAATCAAATAGAAGATTTCGCTACCAGAATTGAGATACAGCAACCGCTGTTAAATTTCGATGGAATCTTTCAACGTAAAGCTGCCAAAGCCAAATGGACAGCCACTGAATTACAATCTGAACGCACACAGGAATATGTAACCCTGGAAATAGAAAAGGCCTATATGCAATTACAACTGGCATACAAGACGGTAGAAGTACTGAAAAAAGCAATGGAAACCGCCTTGGAAAACCAACGAATTGCCAATAATAGTTTTACACAGGGATATCTGCAAAAATCTGATGTCCTGGCCGTAGAGGTACGTGTAACTGAAATCGACAATCAATTGCAGTATGCAAAGAGCAATATTCTAAATAGCAGCAATTATTTATCTGTATTGATGAACGCAGACAGTGATCAAATATTAAAACCTTCTGATTCCCTGACCATTGTTACTCAAACAATCCCGGTGGATAATTTTTTGGAAAACCGGAAAGACATCCTGGCAATGAATTCCGCAACAGAAGCATATTGGCAAATGCACAAGGCAGATCAAATGGCCTTTCTTCCCAGATTAAATGCTTTTGGAACCTACGAGTTACATGACGATAAAGTTTTTCAGGGGAATGCCAACGGTTATTTATTTGGCGCAGAACTCAAATGGAATCTATTTGAGGGTAGCAAACGGTTCGGAAAATCACAAAAGAGCAAGGCAGAGTACGACAAATCTAAATTACAGTTTGCCCAGTACAAATCAGAAAGTCAATTAGAACTGAACAAGGCAAAAAGAAGTTTGGACGATGCCCGGAACAAACTAAAACTAACAGAACTGGCCCTGCAACAATCGAAAGAATCATTGCGTATCAGGACGAATCGTTTTGGGCAAGGTTTAGAAAAGACAACCGATCTGCTATTGGCTGAAACACAATATTCCCAGAAACAGCTGGAATATTACACAACAATCTATCAACATAATTACGTCTTGGCATACGTACAGTTTTTAACCAAGGAATAAACACAGTTCATAACATTAGAAATACTCAATAAAAAAAACATGAAGCATAAAAACTATATAATCGGACTTTTTACACTAAGCTTTCTGGCAATTGGCTGCGGCACAGATGACAAAAAAACAGTTACCGACAATTCTCCGGCAATAGCTGTAAGAGTAAGTTCGGTTTCCAGGGACAGTAGTAATCCATTTGTAACGGCTAGCGGCAAAGTAGAAGCTGCTAAAAGTACCAACATCAGTACCCGAATGATGGGATATGTAGACAAAATCTATGTTCAAGTTGGCGATAAGGTGCGTAGTGGACAACTATTGATGAGTGTCAATAATGCTGATGTTTCCGCCAAATTAGCGCAAGTCAATGCTGGGATCACAGAAGCACAAGCCGCTTTCAATAATGCTGAAAGGGATTATACCCGCTATACAGCTTTGTTTCAGGAAAAAAGTGCTTCGCAAAAAGAGTTAGACGATATAACTGCCCACTTCGAAATGGCTAAGGCCCGTTTGGAAGCCGCCAGACAAATGAAAAACGAAGTGAATGCTCAAGTATCGTACGCAAATATACGTGCGCCTTTTAACGGAGTGGTGACCAATAAGTTTATAAACACCGGCGATATGGCAAACCCGGGTATGCCACTGTTGGAAGTAGAATCTCCTGGTGCCTACCAGGTGCTAGCAATGGTGCCAGAATCAGAAATTCTGGACATTCAAAAGGACACCAAAGTGCATGTTCAATTAAAAACTTTGGATAAAATCGTACAAGGAAAAATAACCGAAGTAAGTACTTCGGCCAAGAATACCGGAGGGCAATATATGGTAAAAGTACTATTGGATAGCTCAGATGCCAATATACTGTCTGGAATGTACGCCACAGTTCAATTTCCGGTCGCAAAGGAATCCTCAAAAGCGATCATGATACCAAATGATGCACTGGTCCACAACGGACAATTAACAGGCATTTATACAGTAAGCCAAAATAATACAGCCTTGTTACGATGGTTGCGTCTTGGACGGACCTTTGGCGATAAGGTGGAAGTACTTTCGGGTTTGTCCGCAGATGAAGGATATATTATCTCGGCAGAAGGAAAGTTGTACAACGGAGTCAAAATTACAATTCAATAAACAACACCGGGTTAGGTCATCCGGTACGACAAAACGTCCGGGAGAAAGATCGATCAGGTAAAATATAAAGCGATTGCGCTATAGGTATCTGTACAAATTTAAAAGTAAAGGCTAATAGCAGGTTCAATACCAAAAATATTACAAAAAATGAAAGAAGGTTTAGCAGGAAAAATCGCCAAAATGTTCATCGGCAGCAAACTAACGGTGCTTTTGATGATAGTATTCATGGTCATTGGAGTGTATAGCTCGTTTCTAATTCCGCGTGAAGAAGAACCTCAGATAGATGTGCCGATGGCCGACATTTTTGTGAGCTATCCGGGTGCAAGTCCAACTGAAGTTGAAAGCAGAGTAGCAAAACCCCTGGAAAAGCTGATCTCTAACATCAAGGGGGTTGAATACGTGTACTCCACTTCCATGAAGGAACAAGGGATGGTCATCGTGCAATTTTATGTAGGTGAAGATATTGAACGCTCATTCGTAAAACTCTACAACGAGATCAATAAGCATATGGACATTATGCCGCAAGGGGTAACTTTTCCCCTTGTAAAGACACGTGCCATAGACGATGTGCCTATGTTGGGGTTGACACTTTGGAGTGAAAATTATGACGATTATCGCTTAAAACAGATCGCGCAGGAACTGACCAGTGAGATCGAAAAAATAACGGATGTTTCAGCTACTCAAAAGATCGGTGGCCGTAACCGGCAGTTACGCGTGGTATTAGACAAAGATAAAATGGCAGCCAGCGGACTCGATTTTCTATCTGTTGCTGAGATGATCAAGGCTAATAACCAACAGTTGAGCGGTGGCACTTTTAACAAGAACGATACGGAATTTCTGGTCACTACCGGAAATTTTTTGAAGAGCTTATCTGATGTGGAGAACCTGGTTGTTGGCGTTCAGCAAAACCGGCCAATTTACCTGAAGCAGATCGCGAGTATTCAAGATGGTCCTGAGCTTCCTAAGAACTATGTATCACATGGCTATGGACAGGCAAGTGATAAGGCAGACAATTATAGATCTGAATATCCTGCGGTCACCATTTCTATTGCCAAAAGAAAGGGAGCCGATGCCATGAAGATTTCGGACATCATTCTGGAGAAGGTAGACCATCTCAAAAAGAATTTGATCCCCGATGATGTGCATGTAGAAGTATCCCGAAATTACGGGGAAACCGCTTCCCACAAAGTATCCGAACTGCTGATGCACTTAATGGGCGCTATTATTGCGGTAACTTTTGTGGTTATGCTGGCAATGGGCTGGCGTGGCGGGTTGGTGGTGTTCTTGTCTGTACCCATCACCTTCGCACTTACCTTGTTGAGCTATTATATGCTGGATTATACCCTGAACCGAATCACCCTTTTTGCATTGGTATTTGTTACGGGTATTGTGGTGGACGACTCCATTATCATCGCAGAGAACATGCACCGGCATTTTAAAATGAAACGATTGCCTTTTAAACAGGCTGCTCTCTACGCCATTAATGAGGTGGGAAACCCCACTATCCTGGCTACGTTTACGGTTATTGCATCGGTCTTACCAATGGCCTTTGTTTCTGGTTTGATGGGGCCCTATATGTCACCTATGCCCATAGGGGCATCAATTGCCATGTTGCTGTCACTTTTTGTGGCCCTTACCATTACACCTTATCTGGGGTATATATTTCTTCGGGAAAAGGAGAAATCTTCGCAAACGGCAGCCAAAAAAACTGAGAAAACCCTGGAGGAGACCCTTATCTACAGAATGTACGCCAAGTTTGAACGGCCATTGATCGAGAATAAAAAATACCGATGGATGTTCCTTGGAATTACCTTCTTACTACTATTAGGTTCGGTGGCCCTATTCTTTACGAAATCGGTAGCCGTGAAAATGTTGCCCTTTGACAATAAGAATGAATTTCAGGTGGTCATTGATATGCCGGAAGGCACTACCCTGGAGCGCACTGCGGTAGTAAGTCAGGAAGTTGCCCAATACCTTCGTAACAAACCGGAGGTAGTTAACTACCAAAGCTATGTAGGTACTTCGGCACCAATTACCTTTAATGGATTGGTAAGGCATTACGATCTGCGCGGTGGTAGTAATATGGCCGATATTCAGGTCAATTTAGTGGATAAAGGTGATCGAAGCGCACAAAGTCATGATATCGCTAGTAGTTATCGTCCGGAGATCCAACGGATTGGCAGGAAATACAATGCCAATATCAAAATAGTTGAAGTACCGCCGGGGCCTCCCGTACTTTCAACCATTGTAGGCGAGATCTATGGTCCGGATTATGATACACAAATGGATATTGCAAATCAGGTTCAGGGTATTCTTAAAAATACCGAAGATGTGGTGGATGTAGATTGGATGGTTGAGGATGACCAGCAGGAGTATCAATTTATAATCGATAAAGAAAAGGCTATGTTATATGGCGTTACACCTCAACAGATTGCTTACACCATGAACATGGCTCTTTCAGAGCGGGCAATAACAAATTTATACGATGAGGATGCCGTTAAGCAGGTGGGGCTGCTATTGGCCCTGAATGAAAAGGAAAAATCAACTATTAGTGATATTGCACAACTGAAAGTAAGATCTAACCAGGGGAATATGATCACCATTGGTGATCTCACAGACATACAGCAGATCACAAGTGCAAAGAGCATTTATAGAAAGAATCAAAAAAGAGTGGTGTATGTGATAGCTGATATGGCGGGGGAATTGGAGAGTCCGGTGTATGCTATTTTAGGTATGACCGATAAATTAAAAGGATTGAATTTACCGGAAGGCTATGATGTTGAGGAACTCTATATTAAACAACCAGATTTTGAGGATAATTACACCATAAAATGGGATGGTGAATGGCAGATCACCTTAGAGGTTTTCCGCGATCTTGGGATTGCCTTCCTGGGTGTTATCGTCATCATTTATATCCTGATAGTAGGCTGGTTTCAAAATTTTAAGGCCCCTGTTGTTATGATGGTTGCCATTCCACTATCTCTGGTAGGTATTGTATTAGGGCATTGGCTGATGGGTGCATTTTTTACGGCCACTTCCTTTATCGGTATGATCGCTTTAGCCGGTATTATGGTGCGAAACTCGGTGTTGCTGATCGATTTTGTGAATCTGAGACTAGCTGACGGCATACCCATAAAACAAGCCGTCATAGAGGCTGGCGCTGTAAGGACTACCCCAATATTACTGACTGCAGGTACTGTTGTTATCGGTGCATTTGTCATCCTTTTTGATCCAATTTTTCAGGGTCTTGCCATATCCCTAATGGGAGGTACCATCGTCTCTACCGTACTAACCTTACTTGTAGTGCCTTTGGTGTATTATATGATAGAGCGCAAAAATTATCCGGAGGTAGCAATTGAAGCAGAAGAGACAAAACCGGACACCAACTAGTCTGTCAATTTAAAAAAACAAAGAAATGAAACTATTAATCGTTACAGTCGTTGAAGAGTTCGAGAAAGAAATTCTACGACTCTTTAAAAAATCTAATATTGAAAGTTTTAGTGAAGGGCATATTGATGGGTATAAGAATACAACATCCATGGTGAGAACCGCAAGCTGGTTCCCCAGTGAAAAAGGTGGTGTAGAATCTAGTTTGTTTTTCTCCTTTACACAGGAGGCCAATATTGATCTGCTTTTTAAACTTATTGAAGAGTTCAATCAAAACCTGGAAACTAACAATCCTATAAAAGCTATTGTAGTACCTATTGAAAGATCCATTTAAAAAAGTGATATGAAAAACAGAATTGTACGGGCCATCGCCGGTTCTTTTATCCTGATCAGCCTTATATTGGCTATCTACGTCAACATTCAATGGTTGTGGTTTACCGCTTTTGTTGGGGTTAACCTCTTGCAATCTTCCATTACAAAATGGTGCCTGATGGATGATATCCTCAATAAATTAGGAATAAAAGAGTAACCAAATTAAAGGGATTCTTTTAGCGTGACTCCTGCCCTACCTCAAAAGGGTGATTCTTCTTATTCCGGGTTTTTTGTGCATTTTTGATGCCACAGTGCTGATAACCATATGAATCAACTACTTATTCGCAATGTCAGGGATCATTTTATGGAGCAATTCCGGACCACTCCTCTGTTGGTATTCTCGCCGGGCCGAATTAATTTAATTGGGGAACACACAGATTACAATAAAGGTTATGTATTTCCTGCGGCCATAGACCTGGGCATAGTATTAGCAATCCAAAAAAGCAATCAACCTATTTGCACTGCAACAGCCATTGATAGATCAGAAACCTTTACTTACAAGTTAAGCCATTTAGAGGCTGTTGCCAGTGGCGGATGGCAGAACTATATGATGGGCGTGGTAGATGAGATCCAAAAAAAAGGAAAGCAAATACAACCTTTCGATGTTGTTTTTGGAGGTGACATTCCACCGGGAGCCGGACTATCATCTTCTGCAGCTCTGGAAAACGCGCTGGTGTTTGGTTTGAATGAACTTTTTAAACTGGGCCTCTCAAAAATGGAAATGATCCTGATTTCGCAAGCTGCGGAGAACAATTTTGCAGGTGTTCAATGTGGCATTATGGATCAATATGCCAGCATGTTTGGCCAAAAAGATGCTGCCATTTTTCTGGATTGTAACAGTTTACAGTTTGAAGTGATCCCATTCCAAGCCAATGAATACCGGCTCCTCTTATTGAACACAAATGTCACCCACCTACTGGCAGATAGCGCCTACAATGACCGCCGTGAAGTATGTGACAAGGCTGCTCAGCTATTGGGAGTTACTTCGCTCAGGGAACTCGATCTGCAGACATTATTGGATAGTCGAAACCAATTTACTGATGAGGACTTTCAAAAAGTCCTTTTCGTTTTTGAAGAGAACAAGCGAGTCGTCGAAGCTGTCACCGCTATAAAGAAGAATGATATGCAAAAGTTTGGGGAACTTTTGTTTAGATCTCATGTAGGGTTGCAGACACAATACAAAGTGAGTTGCCCGGAACTGGATTTCCTGGTGGATCTGGCTAAGGAATCGGAAGATGTTCTGGGTGCGCGCATGATGGGGGGCGGTTTTGGAGGCTGCACCCTAAATCTTATTAAAAAAAATATGGTCGATTCCTTTATTCGAGCAACAAATAAGAAGTATACTGCGCGTTTCGGCAGATCTATTGCTTCGTATCAGGTGAATCCGGGAGATGGTACAAGAGAGATTGCCGGGTAAGATTGCTAGTTGGTTTTTATTTGCTTCTTAATATTAATAAATAGAATAGAGTATTTATAACTTGCTAAAAATTGCACTTAAATCTTATTCTAATTTGAATTGCTGCTTTTCAGTTTCTGAGTTTGGTAATTTATACTTACATTGAGGACTCTTAGATAATATCTGCCCATATATGATCATAGGAATTCTTAAAGAACCACACGACAAGCGTGTTGCCCTGGTTCCAAATACTCTCAAAAAGTTTAAAACCGCGAATACCGACTTCTGGATAGAGAAAGAAGCGGGTGAACTGGCCAGTTATCCTGATTCTAAATACGAGAAGTACGGCAGCATCAAAAGCAGGGAATCTATCCTAAAAGAGGCTGATATTCTGGTTACCATCAATCCCATTCCAAAGGAAGAACTAAAAAGCGTTAAAAAAGGAGCCCTTCTCGTGGCCATGTTCTCGCCTTATACAAACGAAGACTTAATAGAACATATTAAGAAATTAGAGCTGAATGCAGTGAGTCTGGACCTTATACCCAGAACCACCATTGCTCAAACGATGGATATACTTTCTTCCATGGCAGCTATTTCCGGCTATAAAGCTGTTTTATTGGCAGCCAATGAATTTCCTAGCTTTTTTCCTATGATGATCACAGCGGCAGGTAGCATAAAACCCTGTAAGGTATTGGTGTTGGGGGCAGGAGTAGCCGGTTTACAGGCAATAGCCACAGCCAGAAGATTAGGCGCTATGGTGGAGGCCTTTGACGTTCGTGCTGCGGCCAAAGAAGAAGTAGAAAGCCTTGGTGCTAAATTCGTTGATGTCCCGGGGGCAATTGATAAAAAAGATGCAGGGGGGTATGCTGTAGAGCAGACTCCAGAATTTTTAAAGCGACAACAAGAAGAAGTGGAGCACCGAGCGGCCAAATCGGACATTGTGATAACCACAGCCCAGATCATGGGTAAAAAAGCCCCAATACTGCTAACGGAAGCGACCGTAAGCAAAATGAAACCGGGTTCCTTGGTCATAGACCTGGCAGCTTCCACCGGTGGCAATTGTGAAGTAACGCAAAATAACAAGACCATTTTGCACAAGGGCGTAAAGATCATTGGAAATAGTCATCTGGCCTCTGATATGCCAAAGGATGCAAGCTTTTTTTACAGTAATAATGTGGCGAACTATTTAAAACTGATAGTAAAAGAAGGTCAACTAGACCTCGACCTAAATAATGTGATCATAGCAAAAACCTTACTCACATAGGGATCTAAAAAAATGAAATAATAGACTATATGGAACAAATTTTTCTCTTTCTGGACAACAATCTGATCCTGATATATCTCCTGATTTTTACGGTAATACTTGGGTTTGAAGTGATCTCCAAAGTACCAACCGTATTGCATACACCCTTAATGTCTGGCGCTAATGCCATAAGTGGGGTGGTCATCATTGGGGCTATTCTACTCATCCGCAATGCGGCACCTAATGACTACTTCAGCCTAAGCCTTGGGGCTTTAGGTGTAGTCCTGGGGATGATTAACGTGGTAGGTGGTTTTGCAGTTACCAACCGAATGCTAAAGATGTTCTCCAAAAAGAAAAAATAAGATGATTACTACCGCCATAAATCTTACATATCTCCTGGGAGCAACTTCATTTGTTATTGGTTTAAAGCAGATGAGTTCACCAGACACAGCTCGTAAAGGGAATGCCCTGGCAACCCTTGGAATGGGCATCGCCATTTTGGCAACCTTGTTTATCCCAATTACAGATGCTCCCAACAATTATCTCTGGATCTTCGGGGCCATGATCGTGGGAGGTATTATTGGGTATGTAAGTGCAGCAAAAATTGAAATGACCGCTATGCCACAAATGGTCTCTGTGTTCAATGGCCTGGGTGGTGCCTGTGCCGTAGTACTGGCATTTACAGAATTGGCGCAATATGCCAGTGGAGCCGCTATTCTTAAAAATGGACAACTGCTAATATTATTAATTACACTACTGATAGGGGCCATTGCCTTTACCGGGAGTATGTTGGCCTATGCCAAGTTGCAAGGACTTTTAAAGGATCACCATGTAACCTTTCCCAAACACAATATTGTAAATCTGTTCTTACTGGCAGCCTTATTAGCCATGAGTGGATATGTTTATCTTACTATACAAGATCCGTCACTTTGGTATATCGTTATAGTGATGGTACTTGCTCTCATTTATGGATTCTCATTTGTGGCTCCCATTGGAGGCGCAGACATGCCTGTAGTTATTTCCCTGCTCAATGCCTTTACGGGTCTTTCAGCAGCTGCGGCCGGACTTATCTATGATAATAAGATTATGTTAGTAGGTGGTATATTGGTAGGTTCTGCCGGGATCATCCTTACCGTTTTAATGTGTAATGCAATGAACCGATCTCTACTCAACGTGTTAATTGGTGGATTTGGCGAAAACAATCACACAGCCAGCGATACCGGAGATAAACAGTTGGCCAAAGAAATAACCTATACAGATCTGGCTATTCAGCTCTACTATTCCCAAAGTGTAATCATTGTTCCAGGTTATGGGTTGGCAGTTGCACAGGCTCAAAAAGTGGTAAAAAGGCTAGACAACCTTCTTTCTGCCAATGGCGTAGATGTAAAATACGCCATACATCCCGTAGCTGGTCGTATGCCCGGGCATATGAATGTGCTTCTGGCCGAAGCAGACATCCCATATCCCAAATTACTCGATATGGAAGACGCTAACGAGGAAATGCCAAATACGGATATGGTGCTGGTGATTGGTGCCAATGATGTTGTGAACCCAGCGGCCTATGATGACCCTGCAAGTCCAGTCTATGGTATGCCGGTTATCAATGTGTGGGAAGCTAAGAATGTAGTAGTGATGAAACGTAGTATGAGTCCCGGTTATGCCGGAATTCAAAACCAATTGTTCTTCCACCACAAGACCAAAATGCTCTTTGGAGATGCAAAAGCTACCCTAGAGCAACTTAATGATGAGGTAAAAACACTTGAATCCTAAGCTACAGAGTTTCTGAATCCGTCATTCTTTTTTCGTACGCTTAAGATCAAAAATATCTTTTCTGCGATCACGCAGGTTTCTTACTGCTCCAAACTGATTTAGTTCTCTCAATAGATCAATGTCCACATCCGCAATCAGGATCATTTCAGTGTTAGGTGTGGCCTCTGCTTTGATCCCATTGGTAGGGAAGGAAAAATCACAGGGTGTAAATACCATAGATTGGGCAAATTGTATGTCCATATTATGCACATTTGGCAAATTCCCCACGCTCCCTGCAATAGCCACATAACATTCATTCTCTATAGCCCTTGCTTGCGCACAATGCCGTACCCGGGAATAACCGTTCTGTGTATCCGTCAGGAAAGGGATGAATAAGATATCCATGCCTTCATCTGCCAGCAATCTGCTTAATTCAGGAAACTCAGAATCATAACATATCAATACCCCTATCTTACCGCAATCGGTATCAAAGGTCTTTAATTCTTTGCCTCCCTGCATACCCCATACTTTCGCTTCATCCGGGGTAACGTGTAATTTTTCATAACGTTCCATACTACCGTCTCGCCTACATAAGTAACCCGCATTTACCAATTTACCATCCTTCATTTCAGGCATGCTCCCTGTGATAATATTGATATTATAGGAAATGGAAAATTCGGAGAATCTCTTAACAATGTCTTCTGTATGTTTGGCCAGTTCACGTATTGCCTCAGATTCTGGCATATGATTGTTATCTGCCATCAAAGGGGCATTAAAGAATTCCGGGAATAGTGCAAAGTCTGATCGATAGCCCGCAACGGCATCTATAAAATATTCTGCATGCTGTAACAACTCATCCAGATCTTTATAAGGTCTCATTTGCCATTGGATAAGGCCAAGCCTGATGACCTTTTTACGACTAGTGGCCTTTTTGGTGGGTTTTTCATAATAGATATTATCCCATTCCATAAGGACGGCAAATTCATTGGAAGCTTCATCACCTTCCAGGTAACCCTTAATGACCTTGGCGGGGTGAAAATCATTTGAGATCTGAAAGTTCAAAACGGGATCCTGGATCTCCTTTCTTCGTACTTTCTGTATGTATTCCTTGGGTGATAAAGTGTCTGAATGTAAATGATAATTGGGTATGCGCCCCCCAAAGGCTACCCCTTTTAAGTTTAATCGTTCGCAGAGATCTTTCCGATAGTCATATAAGCGTCTCCCCAAGCGTAATCCGCGAAATTCGGGCTTAATGAATACGTCTATCCCGTAAAGCATATCCCCTTCCATAGTATGCGTACCAAACGTATAATTCCCGGTTATGTCTTTATAGGTGTGACTACCATCAAATTCGGTGTAATCCACTATGATAGATAAGGCACAGCCAGCCAATTCACCATTGATCTTGATCACTGCCTGACCCTCAGGGAAGAGGTCTATCAGTTTTTTAATATGGTGCTCTTGCCAATACGCATTGGTCATTGTGGAATATGCCTCTATCATGGCTTCTTTTAGTTCCTGATAATCATCAATGCTGAGATATGACAATTCTATATTATCTATTTCGATCATTTTTTTATTTAATTAACTGATATACGTTTTTGTTTGCTCCCAGGATCTTTTCAAATTTTACTCAGAGTATCCCAGTCCGTATGCTTCTGATGGATATAAAATTCCTTTTTCGAGACGAAAAAGTCCGGTGAAGGGATCATTTACCAGATCCAGATGACCATCCAGATCGGCAAAATGTATATTAGGTCTGGACAAGGCGAAATGTAGCCCGGCAGAGATCCCCAGGGCCGATTCATCCAGGCAGCCTACCATGGCCTCTAAACCGGCTGCCCTGGCAACCGAATTTATATGCATCCCTTCCAAAATACCGCCCACCTTCATCAACTTAATGTTTACCATATCGATCCAGTCATTACGGGCCAGTTTAAAGGCATCGGCCAGGGTTTTCAAACTCTCATCTGCCATCACCGGCACCCCTACCCTATGTGTTACCTTGCCTAATTTTTTGCCGCGTTTCTTTCTGGTAGGCTGCTCAAAAATTTCAATTCCCACAGAGGCCGTGGCATTGACGAAGGCGATCGATTCTTTCACGGAATACCCCTGATTTCCATCAAATCTCAGCACAATATCTGGGAAACGCTCCCGCAACTGCATCATTTTCGCAATATCTTCCTCCAGCACTAATCCACCTTTTATTTTGAGTATGGAGAACCCTTGCAAAATGAATTCCTTTGCTTGTTTCAGGGTTTCATCCAAAGGCATGATGCCCACCGTGATACTGGTAGCTATACTATCCCTGTATCCGCCGAGGAATTGATAAAGAGGTAAGTTGGCCTTTTTGGACACTAGGTCTAGCAACGCCATGTCTACCATGGCCAGCGCTGACGAGTCGTCTTTACAATGAATCTTCAGATCTTGCAACAGGCGTGCATAATGGAAAGGTGATGATCCCTTTAATAATGGGATGATGAAATTCTGTATGGCTGCTTCAACCATTTCAGGGGTTTCTCCTGTCACTTCAAGGTCTGGGGCGGCACAGCCATAACCCACCATCATGGTATCGGTCTCAATTTTCAGGATATAATTGCTTATTTCCGAAACCGTTTCATAGGCTATGGTATAAGGGATAGATAATTGCAGATCTATTCTTTCGTAGGAAACCCGGGTTATTGTCATTAATAACTTTTTTGATACAGATCATCTAGTGGCGTATTCTTAATAGATTCTACCAGATGCACCATGTGATGTATCATAAGTTCCCACATTTTCTCTCCTTTTTCGGCAGTGGCTTTGGTAGGATCGCCCATGATCCCGCTTTCTGATATCTTATCGGTCCTTACATACCAATTTACACTTCGCACATCGTCATAATCTAAAAATTTACTTCCAAATTTCAATGTTTCATTAACGGCCTTGTCCATTTGTACCATATCGGGACGAATCGCGAGCGAAGTGCTGGTCTCAATTTCACCGGCATGGATGTCATTGGGTGTATCAATTAGATCGTAAAGGTCTATATCACTGCTTTCGCCGGTGTCTACACATACAAAAATATGCGCATCGCGGTTGATCATCTGTGCCGCATAGGTCAGTGTTGGCGCATTATCTCCGTGCCCGTTAAGGATGATGATCTTTTTGATACCATTTTTTGCCAGGCTCATCCCAATGTCATAAACAAATCTGGACAAGGCGTCATTGGTAACACTTAGAGTACCTTTAAAGGCATCATGATGGTAAGAAACACCATAAGGGATTGGAGGCAATACAAGGGGCTTAGGATCTTCACAAGCTTCAGCTACTTTAGCAGCCATATATTTGGCGTCGTAATAATCTACATCTACAGGCAAATGCGGGCCGTGTTGCTCAATGGCTCCGCAGGGCAAGATTACTGTATCGACAGTTTTGAGGTATTCCTCGATCTCCGGCCAGGTCATTTCTTCCCAAAGAAATGTTTTTTTATTTGGTTTTGTTTTCATTTTGTTTCATTAAAAAATATGTGCGATCCAGGTACTCTGTATCTAGCGTAAAAGTATGCCATTTCCTGTCATGAAGTTGTACACTTCCTTCGGAATATTCTGAGAGTATTGTTAAAAGGGGATTGCGGATATGAACTGGGATATCAGCAATATCACTTCGTTCTTTATCGAATCGCAAGGAAACTATCTCCTCATGTTTTTTTGCAAGTTTCCGCGTATGTTCCGTAACCTCTATCAGTCCTTTAGAAACCAATAAGAAATACAGATGAGCTGCATCACTTCCCAATTGTTTTACCCCTCTTTGTTGAAGTGCTGCCAATCCTTTTTTGATCTGTTCATCTGTATAGCCGCATCGTTTGGGGTCTTCGTCCAGAGCCATGAGCATGCCTATGATCCTCCGGCATTTTTCACAGCTACCGCAAGGCAGCATTTTACCTCCCTCAGAATGTGCAGCATGGCAGGAAACCTGGTATCGTTGCAATTCGGGGTATCGCTTCACCAGGATCTTAAGGATCAGCAATTCTGACAAGGATCTTAAAATGGAGTACTGTTTTATATTCCATCCTTTCTTTTGGAAATAGCGGGTGAGGGTATTGTCAAAATACTTGCTCTGATCGTACAATCCATGGTAATGTGTAATCCCATGATAATTTCCCTTTACAGTGGTGTCGTACTCATTCCCAATCAGAATATTTCCCGTACCTCTTTTTAGGGCTACGGGCAGGGTCCCAAAAAGGAAAACTGCTACTGTCCATAACCGAATTGGATAGATATCTGCCCTGATATTCTGAAAATTCTCCTTTATGAATGGCATTTGTTTTACCATCCAGTTAAATATCCTGTCACTATTACACCAGGGTTTTACCGTATTGGGCTCTATTTCTTCATAATGGTCATAGGCGTTGACCGCCGTAAACCAGTGCCGACCAGACTCATTGATAAATACCGGGTGTGGGATGCCTAATTCCTTAATGAGGCCGTAGGTAAGCAGACTGTCCTTTCCACCGCTGCTTAAAATAACATACTCATCGTCTTTTGGATGCATATCGGATTTAGGAACATGCAGGGTTTGAAAACCGGAGTTGATAAAAGTGATCTTTGCGGCCGTGTATTCGGAGTGAGTTTCTAATGCTAAGGCATCAAATGGAGGTTTAAGGAATTCGTTCTTTCCATAAAATTTTAATACCAGGATCTCCCTCGATGTATTTTCCATCATGTCTTTCAGAAATCGCTGATCGGCATTGTCATATAGTCCATCAAAAACAATTTCTTCACAAAAAAGACCGTAATTCAATGCCACCTGGGCTACCATCATTGAAGCCAGGTTCACATCTTTACCATTCTTTGCATCAAAGTAAGAGGAATTATAAGAGTAGATCAACTGATTGCTTACTTCACTTCCATCTTTTTTTATGACAGTGTAGCTAGCTTTCACTCTTTTAGGTTCTACAATAAGTTCGTGTATTAAGAGTTTTTGGAAGACAACCAGTTCACTAATTCTAACCATTTTATGCAATTGATAAAGTATTATGGAATGATCACAAAAAGGCTGTGAGATACATCCTGTGTATAAAAGAACTCATGTACCAATAAAGGTACTATTTTTTAACATATTAAAGTGCGTTATTATTCGGAATCGCCTTTATTCATGGGAGCTGACGAAAATAAATCACTATAAAAATTAACATCAACCCTATTGTTATTTGAAATAATTTTGCGTACTTAATATTTACGAAATTTATGAATATCAGATTTACAATTTTAATACTTCTTTTACTATGGTGTGGAATACTCCCTGCACAGGAGGAACTTCCACTATCCATACCCAATGATCAGATTAAACCCCTGCGTTCTTTGCTTGACAACAAATTACAAATGAGTGTTGAAAATCAGATCTTGAAAAACCCCAAGTGGAAGAAGTTGATAGACGCCAAACTAATGTCTGTAGGAGTTGTGGATCTCAGAGATCCTAAAAATGTAAAGTTCGCACGGATCAATGGAAATCATATGATGTATGCGGCCAGCCTGCCAAAAATAGCCATCTTATTAGCAGCCATGGATGCCATTGAAAAAGGAACATTGAAGGAAACTACAGAGGTAAAGAAAGATATGCGGTTAATGATCAGTAAATCTGATAATCAGGCCTCAACTCGTATGATAGACCGTGTGGGTTATGATCAGATAGAGTCCGTAATGACAGATCCCAAATATGAGTTCTACGATGAGGAGACCGGTGGCGGACTTTGGGTAGGCAAACGTTATGGGGGGGGTGGTAACACCAATAGAGAACCTTTGAAAAACCTCAGTCATGCTGCAACCGTTACCCAGGTATGCCGATATTACTATTTATTAGCGAACGGTAAACTTGTTACAAGAGAGCGATCTACTCAGATGCTGGATTTGCTTGAAAATCCGGCCCTGCACCATAAATTTGTAAATACCCTGAATATCCTGGCTCCGGATGCCCGTATCTTTAGAAAATCGGGATCATGGAGAAATTATCATTCAGATTCTGCCTTAGTTTGGGGAATCGATAAGAACAGGAGATATATCCTGGTGGCGCTAATAGAAGATCCTGCAGGTGAACAGATCATACGTAACTTGGTGCGACCAGTTGAAACAGCCTTGAAAAATACCAAGAACTATAAAAAAGTTAATTAGACGCCTTATAATTAATGTTTTTACAGGAACTTGTTATAAAGACATTTAATATAAGGGAAGGAGAATTTAAGATCTCCTTTCTGATGCAACTCTATGTGTTTTTGATCATTACCAGTTTATTGATCATAAAACCAACCGTAAATTCTCTTTTCCTTTCGGAACTTGGCGTAGAAAGCCTACCCATCGCCTTTTTATGGGTAGCCATCATTGCCTATCTGAGTTCCTACTTCTATACAAAAGCCCTGACAAGATTCTCACTGCTGAAGGTGATCAAAACCACTTTGGTCATCACGATTGTGTTTTTGGCGGTACTTACGATCCTACTGAAATTGAATCTTGTAAACGCCTGGATGCTGTACTTTTTCTATGTATGGGTGGCCATTCATGCCGTCTTATCTGCCTCTCAATTTTGGGTGCTGGCCAACCTTGTTTTTAACCCCAGGGAAGCAAAACGATTATTTGGATTTATTGGCTCTGGGGCCATATTGGGCGGTATCTTTGGTGGTTATCTCACCTCCATCCTGGCTCCGATACTGGGAAACGACAACCTGTTTTTCCTGGCCATAGGAATACTGATACTTTGCATTCCGGTATTACAATCGATCTGGCGCCTTCGTGTAGAAAAATTAAACTTGTTCAAGCTTCAAAACAGAAGAGGTAATGATGCTGACAAACCTTTGTGGCTAATACGAAATTCTAAACATCTCACCTATCTGGCTTCTATCCTGGGCGTTAGTGTTTTGGTGGCCAAATTAGTGGATTATCAGTTTAGTGATTTTGCATCGGCTGCTATATTGGATCCCGATGAACTTACGGCCTTCTTTGCATTCTGGTTCTCTACCTTCAACTTACTATCGCTTGCTATTCAACTCTTTGTGACTCACCGGGTGGTAGGGGTTTGGGGTGTAGGCTTCTCCATGTTACTCCTACCCCTTGGTATACTTGCCGGTTGTTTACTTTTTTTGGTTTTTCCGGAGCTGGCCGTGATCATTTTTATAAAAGCTGTGGATGGCTCTTTAAAACAATCGGTGAACAAGAGTGCCATGGAATTGCTGGCACTTCCATTGCCTTTTGAACTCAAGAACAAGACCAAGTCTTATATAGATGTGGTGGTAGATAGCTTTGCTACCGGTATTGCCGGATTTATTCTGATATTTATTGTACGTGGCCTAAACTTGCCCTCCGTTTATATTACCGGTATTATAGTTATTCTCCTGCTCCTATGGATCTATTTTGTGTATAAAGTAAGGAATGAGTATTTCCAGACTTTTAGAGATAATCTGGCCCTTGTCCTGGAAACAAAGGAACCTGCCAAGAAAATTGAGTTGAAAAAAGTTTCAGCTATCAATGGCATGAAGAAGGTCTTTGAAAATGGAACCGAATCGCAGCTATTGTTTATGCTTGGAAAACTGCGGGAACTAAATGATAATCGTTTCCTGTCCGAGGTTCATAAGTTACTCAAGCATCCTTCCAATAAAGTAAAAACAGCGGCTATACAGAATATGTATTTTCTGAACGATCATACTGTTGTCACTGAGATCTCTGAACTATTTGCCTCCAGGGACGAAGGTTTGATCACTGCAACCCTGGACTATTTGCTTTTACATGCAAACACTCAAAAAGAAGTAGTATTTGATCATTACCTGGACCATTCGGATCCGTTGATCTCTCGCACCGCGTTGTTTTGCCTTGCCAAAGAATCTAGAGACAATGTATCACTGAGAAATCAATATCAGCTAAAGGAAAGAATAGCTCAACAAATTGAAGCTTCAAATAAGAAGGACGGAAAAGGTATTTTGACACCAATTTTGTTAAGGACCATTGGCGCGGCCAATATCCCTAGATTCTATCCCGAACTTTCAGATGCTTTAAAAAGCACGGATAAGGCGTATCAACTGGAAGCTATAAAAGCAATTGGTTTAAGCATCTATCCTCCTTTTATTACTGAACTTATCCACTTCCTGCCAGATAAAAGCATGCGGCCTGTGACTGTAGAGTCATTAATTGCCTATGGGCAGCAACTAGGACCTTATTTATTAAAACTCCTGGAAAATAGATCGATCTCTCTTCCTCTGTGCCGGTACGTCCCATCTGTTTTAAAGAATTTACCTTCACAACAGACAGTCAACGGATTAATGGAACTCCTGGATGATAAAGATGTCACCATCCGGCAGGAAGCGATCAGGGCCTTAAATGAATTAAAAACAAACTATCCACAATATCATTTCGATCATTTAAAAGTGGTGCGGAACATCCTGGAGGAATGCCGGATGTACCACCATACACTTACTGCAATGCATACGCAGATAATTATTTCGTACCGTAACCGCACAAAATCAAAACAATTGGTGACAGATGAGGAAAGAAATGCAAGATCTAGTCTGCTCGAACTTCTTGAAAGACGACTTGATACAGGCCTGGAACGCATCTTTAAATTACTCGGTTTAAAATACGGTCCTAAGGATATTGAAATTGCCTATGAAGGCATCTTAAGCGAAAAACAAGATGCACAGTCCAGAGCCATCGAATATCTGGACAATTTGCTTTATGGGGATCTGAAACGTAAGTTATTGCCGATCATAGAGAACACTATTCTGGATGTTACTTCGGAAGAAGTTCAGCAAAGCCTGATCACCAAGGTGCCCACAGAATATGAATGCTTCCAGAGTTTACTGCAGGCAAATGATCATAAAATAAAACTCGCGGTTTTATTCCTTATAGGGCAACAAAAGAACATAAAGTACAAACCACTTGTTGAAATGATGCAGACCAATGAAGAAGATGAACGAATAGAAGACTTCGCATCTCAGATCCTCAAAAAACTATTAGCTGTCTAACCTTTACGAATAGATTTATCTATGGCAGAGGCTAAGTACATATGGTCTGAAGCCGAATTCTTTCGGAGTACATTAGACATCAACACCACCATATACTTGCAATTATCGGGATGTTCAACTATGATAACAGAATTCATAAAATTCTGAACATTCCCCTCGTACTTGCCACAAGCTTCTCCTTTGCTTCGGTCACATTTGTACAAACTTCCTGATTTGAAATAAACTGCAGCTTCTTTTAAAGCAGGAGATTGGGCATAACGGATCCTTCTATCCGTCATATACATTAATCTTTTCATTTCCAAGCTGGAGGCCTCATCGATAACAATACCCTGTTCTAACTTCACCAGAAATTTCATCAAACCTAAAGGCGTTCCAATGCTTCCGCCTTTATCGCCAACATAAGTATTTGCTCCCCTGGTGAAAAAACTGCCCAGCCTCCATTCATCTGTTGTAATACCCATTGCTCTTAAGGGAAGGTTTACTACATCATTCCCCAGATCTGTCAATTCCTTTTTTGGAGTTTCCTTAAAATACGCCAATGCCTGTTCTTCTGTAAGTTCGGGATATGCAGTACCAAAAGCGGCCATAAGCATTGCCTCCCTCCACACAATACTGGCAGCGCCATTATTACTTACTGAAAGCATATGATCTACCCATTCGTACAGGGTAAAAACATCTGCAGCTATCACCTGCCGCTTCACCAAGGTATTCTTCTCTATGTTGTAAATAGGTACAGTATGTTCATCTGTTAAACCCCATACACCAGATTTAACAGATTTGTTCTTAAGCAGCGCCATCCGGTTTTCCCAGGAGTCTGGATATATCTTCTCTAATTGTGTAAATATCGCCACCAATACGGCTAATTTACCAACACTTCCGGGCTGGTAACCCAGGGTTTCATTTCTATGGGCATATCGCACCTTGGTTGGATCTGAGATGTCCAAAACACTGAGGGAATAGCTCTTATCCAGGCCTCTGAACAGCCCACTGATCTCTTGTTGTAATTGGGTGTCCTCCTTAAAAAAAGTTGATAGGCTATCCTTGTTCAGAGCTATTAAATTCAGGTTGATGTCTTTCCAGGATCTTAAGGCACCAGCGGGCAAGGGCGCTGTAGTCTTAATTTCTCCTATCTGTATTAACTCTAACCTTTTTAACCGTTTTATCCCGGTTCGCTCAAATCCATCAATAGGATACAAGAATGCGAAGAGAAGGACACAGAGCAAGGGAAGGGTAAGTAATTTAATTGCTGTATACATCTTATAATTTTGTTGAAAGTTGAATTTTTTTGTCGTTTTGAATTTTGGGTGTAATGGATTCTAAATAAGCAGACCCCATGGCCTTTTTGTTCTCAACAAAGGGCCTGATCTGGAAGAGCCATAATTTATTATCCTTAAATCCAAGTTCTACATCATAGGCACCTTTATAATCAGATTTGGTTGCCTTTGGCAGAATATCACGTAAGGTGATCGCAAAATCCCTTAACTGGCGAATGTTTCCTTTGTTAAGGATTGGATCTTCCAGGGTCGCGATCTCTCTAGATGTACCCCCGGTCGTTGGCAATCTATTATAATACAGGTCCCTGGCCGGTGCCAGCAACAAAGATCCCTGAGCGGTGATCAGATGCGTTTCGGCTGCCTGACCGTCCACTGCCCCGCCTGCTCCTCTGCTGAATGCAACCGTAAGATCTTTCTCTGTACCCATGTTTATTCCTTTGGTGATCATTACACCAGAGTAATCCACATCTACACTGGGAATGACAAGAATAGAAGGGTACACATTCTCAGGATTTAATAAGTACTTCTGTCTCCATTTAAAACTGCGTTCCGTGTATGGAGAGGCCCAGACATCTTTGATGCCTTGTAAAATCTTTCCTTTATCCAGGGTGTTAAAAATCGTAAGATTGAGTCCGGCCCCGGTAAAGTCCTTCAGATCTTCCATATTGGTATCACTCCGCAGAAAAACAGGAATATCGCCCAAGGCTTTCCCAAATACTCCATTAAAATTATTCTCAAGATCGTCAATAAAGGATTCTTTTAAGGACATTGATTTAATAGCTGTTCTCAAAAGCTCAAGTTTTTCTAACTGAAACTTCTCAACCTCTTGTTCTTCTTTGCCGGAAGACCGCATATCTTCTGCATCGGCAAACATGGTACTTAAATATTTCCAATATGAACCCGCATTGCCCGGCATATCCTGATCCATATGCTCCTTAAAGATCCCAAACGGAATAACCAGTCCTTCAACAACATCTTCCGGAAACATTTTCTTTAACTGTCCCAAATTGGCAGCCTTTGGACCACAAAGTTTACCGGAGTTTGAGGCGTCTACCTCCCTCATATTTAGCACTTTTACTATATCGAGGCGAATTTCCTCCACAGGAACCGCTATTTTTTCATCTTTCCGTTCTTTTTTTGTGAAAAGCGCCTTTTCATCAGCGGACATCTCTTTTTCCGGTTTTAACAACACACTTCCTTTATTGGAAACCGCGTAAAAAACACGGGTACCATTATATTTTTTTAATTCTTTTAAATTTTCATCAGATAAAGCAGCATTAGGAATGCCTAAATTTCTGGCTAGGAGTTGTACATGAGAGACCAGGTTTCCCTCCGCAACGGTGGCAATGCCCGCAATTGGTTTTAGATCTGAAGGTGGTTTCTGAAAAATGTAGATCTTGTCTGAAGAAACCTCAAGGTCGTCCACCATATTTTCAACCACCACCAATTCTCCAAATGCATAGCCCGGATTTAAGCCACGAACAGCACTTTGATTTGAGATGTCCATTACCTTATTGATCAAAGCAGATTCTGTAGCAATAAAATTTCCCAGATCACCTACAGCCTTTCCAAGTTGCAGCACCAAAGACCCTCTGATCTTATCATCTATAAAACTGTTCGCCAGTGGTTCAAAAGGGGCATATAATCCAACAACCTCATCAAATTGGGCCTTAAACATACTGGTGCTCCATTCTACAGCGCTTCTGGCCCTCCCCAGGGTGTATGTTAGCTCTTCCAAAGTGAGTGAAGTTTTTTCAAAATTGGTCAGATCTGATACTACTTGTTCCCATTCGTATATTTCCATGTAGCCTGCAGCTGCTGAGGCCATGCCCAGGCTGCAGATCTTTTGTAATTGTCCCCTTACGTCTGTAGGATTCCAGTCGGTTTCATTCTTAAAGATGATATCTTCCAGTTTTAGAGACAGATCCATTAATTGTAGTCTTGTTTTTGGATCTTTCTCTGATAAGATGTTTTGCCTTATAGACCACATTAGTTCAGCACCTTCCTGAACCAGGGTAGCAGCATTTTTTGCTTCAGTACTACTATCGGTAAAGCCCGAAATTTGTGCCTTTAGCTCAGGGTTTCCGATAGCCGAAAGTCCTTTAGTAAGCTTTTGTAGATCTGTTGGCTTAAAAAAAGCATTCATCGTTTTTAAAAGGGTTGAAAACTGAGTGTTGAGCTCCGGACTTAGCTTTCCTTTATTACTTTCGATAAAACGAGTAACATCCTGTATGTCTCCGCTTTGCGGCTGACTATGAATTTTTACACGAAGATCCATAAAGGCAGGATAAAGATCAGAGATCACCTTCGACTGACTCCTCATTTGTTGTGCCAGATTTTCATCTTCCTGATAAGGAACATCGCGCATAGCATTTCTTATTACAAAGAAATGTTGTTGTAAATTTTTGTCGCTGGCCAGTACACCTTTAAAAAAAGCCAGACCCCAAGCCGTTTCATCTTCTGCCTGAATAGAACCCCTGTAGTAACGCCCTTTGGTGTTGATCCACCCCTGATCTACAGATCGCAGGTATTTGTCTAATTGATACTGTTTTAATGGTGAAAAATTGCTTTGCGGATCCCAGAAATCGGCAGGTTTCGAATACGCCAGTATCTGCCCTAAATAAATCTTGTTTTTCTTGGCAATTTCTTCTACTACATCCTTGTAGCGGGCATGTTGCACTCCCGGACCAATCTGATCCGGACAGGGATCTTTAGGCTGACGAATACTGCCATCCGTACAAAACCACCTAATATCCTTGTAAGGGCCGCGGATGTCCTTCTTGAATTCCTGTATGTACTTCTGCAATTCCTGGGCGGTGTATTGCTGAGAAAAGAGCAAAACCGACTGGAAAAGGCAAACAAAGATTAACAACTTTTTTGACATCTGTCTGTATCTATTTTAGCCATAAACAAGTATTCTTAGCATTTATCAAGGATTATACCAATAGATGCTTTCGACCTGGAATGGCAATTTTACAATTTACTTTTTAATAGGGTTACCAATTTCTCAGCTCCAAAGGCAAGTACGTCGAAAGCCGGAATTCCGGTTTCAATGGTGATCTCTTTACAGGCAGGCTCTATCTCTTCTTTGGTCATATTCTCGTGGTTCACAGTAATAGCTATTACCTTCTTGCCGGAGATCACCTCTAAGGCCTTTATTTGCTCTGGTAAGGAGTGTAAGCGATATCCGGGAAATCCGTCATATTCTTTCCTTTTTGGGGCATGTTGAAGGATGATGTAGTCTGGCCTGCCTGCCGCAAGGATCTCAAAACCACCGGGATAGGCCGGGTTCATTAAGCTACCTTGTCCCTCTATTACAATGACATCAGGATTTTCGTTTTTCCAGGCACTTACCACTGCATGTTCTATTTCACCAGACACAAAATCATTGATGCAACTATCCAATATCATACTATATTTGGCTCCCTGCATCCAACCTGTTTGACCGGTTCCTATCATTTCAGCTTTTAAGCCTGCCTCTCTGAAGGCATGTACAAGGATCCAGGCTGTAGTGCGTTTACCAATAGCCGAATCTGTTCCTAAAATGGCCAGCTTTAAACAGTCTACCTTTTCAATATCTCCGGTGAAAAAATGAAGTTTATCCCTGTCTGGTGTCTTGCGAACATCTCGTACCCTGCATCCGTTCTTACGCGCAATGGTCATCAATTCTTCATCGTTCGTCAGAAAGTCGTGCAAACCACTATCCACGTTCCAACCAAGTTCTAAGGCTTCACGGATGCTTTGTTTTGCTTCTTTCGGAAGACGGCCGCCATCTGGTGCCAAACCAATAACCAGGCTTTTAGGACTTTTATTTTCATTCGCCAACGCAGTGACAGCTGTCTTCAGATCTTTAAAAACAGCTATGCCGTTAACTTTCCCGTCTAATACTTCTCCTGCATCTCTACCCGCGTATGTGCTATCAATTACGCCGACCACTACGTACCGTTCTGTGAAGCGTACCAAACCATGGGCGGTTTTACCATTAGGAGTATTAAAGGCTCCTTCGCAATATACCAGCGCATTGCCGTCTATAGATTTTTTCATACTAGTTTGTTTAATGTTTTGCAGTTAGAATAGCGACATAGCGATCTGGTTCCATAGGTTGCCGCTCATGTATCTCTAACAAGGCGATCAAACCTGCAGTTGAGGCCGGGAGAATTCGGAAACCTTCTTTTTTATGCAGAAAAGCACTCATCTCCCTTAACTTCCTATCACTCACATTTACCGCCTCACCCTCAGATTCACGAATGGCGTACAATGCTTCCTCCCCATCAAAACTATGCCAATTGATAAGAGGTTCATTGTATTTGGTCTCTTTAATATTCTTGGGTTCAAGGTCTTTACAATGGTTCAATCCCTTTTTGTACGATTGTACAATAGGGTTTTTATAGGCGGAAGAAGCAGCGATCATTTTTGGTATCCTGGACGTTTTTCCACGTTTGTACAAACTAACAAACCCTCTGTAGATCCCTGCCAGCAAAGTGCCATTAGATACGGGAACTGCACAGTATTTTGGCGCATCCCCCAGATCTTCAAATATTTCATAGGCGATCTGGGCATAGGCTGAGATCTGCAGGGGAGTATTGGTAGCTCCGGGATTGGCATCGTACCAGTCATTGGCTTTTGCCAATTCTGTACTTTTAGCTACCACATCCTCATAACTACCGGGTAATCTGATTATTTCAGCATTGAGAGATTGCATTTCTTCGATTCTGTCTGTATGATAGGATTCCGGAATATAGATCTTACAGTGTATGCCGGCTAAACTAGCCGCCAAGGCTACCGCCACCCCATAATTACCGCAAGTAGCGAGAGATACTACATCAAAATCGCGTCTGAGGGCATCATACACTTGTGCGAAAGCAATACGATCTTTTTGGGTGCCAGTGGGGTTGTCTCCCTCATATTTGATGTACAATTGCCGTATGTTGAATTCACGCTCTAAAGCCTTGGCCCTGTTAAGAGCTGTATCACCAACCTCAAGGTTAAGGATATCCTCGAAACTTTCCAGGCGATCTGTAACCGACTTGCTTTGGTCGATCACAAATTCGCTTAGTTTTAAAGTTTCTGATGAGACCTTGTTTTCTGCGGTTTTAACACCATCACGAAGATTCATAAATAGTCACAATTGGGTTCCTATAGTATACTAAATTCATCTCGAATTATATAGCAATATTACTACTTATTTTAATGTGAATACAGTAAATTTTAGGGTGTTCCATCACGAGTAATCTAGTAAATAATTATGACTGTTTAGATTGAAAAGCTTTGCCTTTTTTTGGGATGGATGACTTAGATTACTTTGTGCTTCCGTTCTGAATTGTCAATATTCTGTGGTACCTTTAATTTTATCTGAAAGAACAACCAAACGAATGCTTGTACTTGCCCTGGTTATCCTCTATATTCTCCTGGCCATTTTCCTGATCATCGGACTACTGATCAATGGTGTACGACCTGCAAGAACACTGGCCTGGCTTCTGGCTATCTTTACAATTCCCGTTGGCGGTATTCTTTTATACATAATGTTAGGGAGGAACAGGCGTAAAAAAAAGCTGGCCCGACTCAGAAAAAATTCCATGGAGATTCCCTCATCTTCAGAAAATATTGAAGTTAAGACGACCCAACCTAAATATAAGAAGATGATGTCCCTGGTTAAAAAGGTGACGCATTTCCCTCCAACTTCTCATAATGGCGTAACACTTCTGGAAGATGGGGCGAACACCTTCAACAGGATCTTTCAAGCATTGGAAAAAGCCGAGGATTACATTTACCTTCAATACTATATTTTTGAAGAAGGTAAATTAGCCGATAAGTTATTGACCCTCTTTGAAAAGAAGATCGGAGAAGGAGTTTTGATAAAGATGATTTATGATGGGGTTGGGAGTTATTCTTTGAGTACTTCATATCTTAAAAAACTAAAAGCTATGGGGGTAGAGGTTTATCCCTTCCTGCCATTTCGTTTTGGAAGGTTCCTTTCTTCATTAAATTATCGAAATCACCGAAAGATCATAGTTGTAGATGGTATCATCGCCTTTACGGGAGGCATCAATATTTCAGATAAGTATCTAAGAGGAGATAGTGATCTGGGAAAATGGCACGATATGCATCTGGCCATTCAAGGTCCGGCCGTATCCTTTATGGAACTTATCTTTATATCTGATTGGTTTATGGTGGCTGAGAAAAAAGTGCCTGTAAGAACCGCACCAAGGGGAACTGCAGATACCGGCTTTCATTCGATTGTTCAGGTGGTTCCTAGTGGACCGGATGATGCCTTTCCCAATATTGAACATTCTTATTTGTCCATTATTAACGAAGCACAGAAGTATCTATATATCACCAATCCCTATATCATTCCCAGTAATGAGATCCTAAAGGCCCTTCAGATAGCTGCCTTGAGCGGTATAGATGTTCGATTATTAATTGCAGAAAAAAGCGACAGTAAACTTGTGGACTGGACGGTTCGCTCCTACTTTGATTCGTTTCTAAAATCCGGTGTTCGGATCTTTTTATTTCCATACGGTTTTCTGCATAGTAAGATCCTTGTAAGTGATGACGATATTGCCTCTATTGGTACGGCTAATATTGATGTACGCAGTTTTGAGCACAATTATGAAGTGAATGCACTCCTATACGACAGCGACACGGCCAAGATACTGCGAAAGAATTTCTTGAGAGACTGTAAGAAGAGCACAGAATTAAGGTTGGATTTATATTCTCAAAGACCAACATTAGACAAACTTATTGAAGGCACTGCAAGGGTCTTTGCGCCTGTTTTATAAGTAATATTTAAAATTAAAATTTGTCTTTAGGTTCTCTCTACTCTTTTTCTTTTTCTTTTCTGAAAATAAGATCTTCATGTTCCATTGTGGAAACGACCAGGTCTATGTATTCCTCAATGGTGTCCTTTGCCTCTATGGGATCGGAAACCTCAATTACCCCGCGCCATATAAGATCTCGTTCCTTGTCAACACAGATACAATACAAAGCAGTTTCTACAAAATAGACCGTGTATTGTTCATAGTATTCATCTTCGTAGTAAATATTCTGATGACTGAGATAATCATCCTTAAACCTGGAATTGTTTCTGTCGAGCTCCGAAAGTTTCTTAGTCAGTGTCTGCCTGTTCTCGGAACCTAATATTTTTGTGAATAAGATCGCATCAAAATCTTTATCAAGTAAACGTTCTTCCACATCATCTAATTCTTTATCTGTGCGAACTGAAGTAGTAAATGCCACATCGAAAAGATCTATACTTCTCATTGCTTCAATACCCCGCTCGGTAAATTTCTCTGTCATCTTGGTTTCAAACTCCAATCTGGCATCAGGACTAGGCGTCATGCCAACCACCAGCACTTTGTAGGCATCGAACAGAACAATATCAGGATTCTTCCAACTACTTACAACTTCTGCATCGCTGCAGGCGAGGATCAATATGAAAAAGGACCAAATGAATGTTTTCATGACCTACGTTCTTTTGTTGTTATCATATTCAAAGTGAATCACTTCAAAATTCCAAAAGCAAGATACTTGTCCTGGTGGCATTTTCATATGACAATTATCAGCTAAACACTATTATCTATGACTTTTTGTGCCGTTTTTTTAAAATAGCCGTAGCGTAGACATATAGATCAGACTTTAAGTTTTTAAAATCTTCAAGACAAGCTTCTACATCTACCCTAAACTTTTGATGTTTTTTTTGATAGGCATGGTCTAATGTACTATTCAAAATTTCCAATAATCCGCCTAATTTGTTTTCATGATCAAAAACACTTTCAATAACTTTTGAACAAAGCTTTTTAGACTCCTCCAGTCTTCCTTCAAATTTTTGATAGTCTTTAAATAATGCAGGGGTATCTGGTTCAAAAACATAGGAATTCAGAAGATGATCAAAGAAAACGATCTCGTCTGCCATAAAATTAAGATGTGAGATCCACTTTTTTGATTCGTGGTGCATTTCTTCTATTCCCATTTTCCTTAGCACTAGTTTTTTATCCATCGGGATTTGTTTTTAGATGATATTTTTTACTATTTAAAAATGGCATTCTGTTCCTAACAACCTATCCATTTAAATAAGTTGCACGGTATCCCATAGATTTGGAGTTGTTACCCGCCATCCAAGGGATTCTTCTATCTTGATCTTAAACCCTTCTATTGCCTCAGGCTCACCGTGGATCAAAAAGGTATTCTCCGGAATATTCTTAATTTCACTTAGCCAGTTCATCAGTTCTGCCTGATCTGCATGGGCCGAAAGACTCTCCAAATGAACCACTGAAGCCTTTACCTCATGATCTTTACCAAATATTCTCAATTCTGTTGCTCCCTCAAGCAGTTTTCTCCCCCGGGTGCCTTCGGCCTGGTAACCAACTATTAAAACAGTAGTCGTATTTAGATCTATCTTTTGCTTTAGATAGGTAAGGATTCTTCCCCCGGATATCATTCCGCTACCCGCAATTACGATTTTAGGCCTTGGATCATCTATGGTCTTCCAGGTATCTCTATAAGAGCTGATCAGTGTCATATGATCACACATAGCGCTTAGATCGGACAGCGGCATTTTATGCCATTTTGGAAAATCCTTAAAAAGATCTAACACGTCTGTCCCCATAGGACTATCAATGAAAATTGGAATATTGGGAATTCGATTTTTTTGATAGAGCCGCCATAAGATCACCATTAGCAGCTGAAGTCGCTCTACAGCAAAAGAAGGAATCAACAGTATCCCCTGTTCATTAATAGTTTTATGGACCAACTCAATAAGTATGGCTTCCACATCCTCATCCGGATGCAATTTGTTCCCATAGGTGCTTTCCAGAAAAAGATAATCAGCCCACTCAGGTCGCTGAGGATCCATCATTAAAAGATCATTTGGTCTGCCAATGTCGCCGGAAAAAACATATTCTTTTTCATCGATCTTCAGGCTAATGTAGGTGGCACCCAGAATATGGCCATTGTATGAAAAACGAAGCTGTACCTCTTCTGATAAATGTATCCATTGATCCAGATCTACCGTATGAAAAAGATCTATAGCATTCTCGGCTTCTTCCACGGTGTAAAAGGGCAATGCCGGACTATGCGTAGAATACCCTTCCTTGTTGGCCTTTTCTGCTTCTTCTTCATGAATTTTTGCACTGTCTCGCAAGATGATAGCGGCAATCGCCAATGTAGGTGCCGTACCTAATATTTTTCCTTTAAAGCCCTCTTTTAGCAAGCGTGGTAAATACCCTGTATGATCCAGATGACCGTGTGTAAGAAGTACCTGATCTATAGCAGCAACATCAATAGGCAAAGGCAGCCAGTTCTGTTGTCTAAGGGCTTTAAGACCCTGGAACATCCCACAATCTATAAGCAGTTTTAACCCTTCCGTTTCTAAATAATATTTAGATCCGGTTACGGTTTGAGCAGCTCCTAAAAATTGCACTTTTACCATGGCATTAATTACCTTTTAAAATTGACATAATTGACCAATTTCCTTTAAGATCCGTGTTTTTCTATTTTCTGAGACCCCAAGATGATCTAAATAAAACGTATCCTTGATCAATTGTCTGCAAAGCACTATATCCCGACTTAAGAGAAATTGCTTTTCCTTTTGAGATAAAAGAGTAGAAACAGTGATTGGGTACAAAGCCAACCTATCTATTCTGTTGCGCAAGCCATCGTCTTCAGGATGGTCCCAACTAAGAAGATATAAACCGGCACATTGGCCGTAGGTAAGCGCTTCCTCCGTAAAACGGGTATTGGTAACTACCCATCCTTCATCAGGAACTTTAAAGCCTGCACTTTTATTCTCTGTTTCACAGACATCTTTGAATCTGGAATTAATGTACAAGGGAACCTTCACATTACAATTACGTCCTTCTTCCCCGTGAAATTTACATTCAATGAGATAGGTCTTACCATTTTTCCTGGCAAGTACATCTATCTCATGAGATACACATTTTCCCTTTACCACTTTCCCAACTTCGGTTTCGTATCCTGAAAAATCGAGCAACGTACCTATAAATTTTTCAAAGGGGAAACCCGTAGGCCCCAGTTCATAAATAGCCTTTTTTAATTTGTATTTAGAGGCAAAAAGAGGTCTCTTACGTTTTAAGATGGCATAGGCTCTGTTGTAGATCTCTTTAGTGCTGATCCCTTCAAACAGTTCCTCTTTTACCTTTTGAAGCACTGTATTAACGGTATTTTCATCGGCGCCACTATGCCGCAGAGATTCAGCAAGCTTGAGGGAGGAAAAGGGAACTCTTTCTCCGGAAGATTTCCTGATCTCAATAACCTTGTTCTCCATGAGGCAGTTCAAATTTAAATTTAGGTCACAGGCAGGCTATTATTCATTTGGATGTGGTAAGACCATGAAGGGTATTGTTACATGGAATCCAATCTTCTTTATCACAGGCTCTATGAACAATCTTTCCATAAAAGTGTGTTTATTCTGGATCATCACTAATATGTTCACCTTTGATTTTGATTTAAAAGAATTGATACCTTCAATGATCTCCTGACTTGGAAGATCATGAAAATGATGGTTCCTTTCACCCATTAAGTCATGTAAAGTATCCTTGTTTTTTAGTTGCTTGGCTGTTAGCTCATTCCCACTTGAAATATGGATAATATCTACCTTGGAATTATAATGAGTGGCAAGATCTAATAAAGTGGATAATTTGGCATGTTGGTAGTCTATCTCAAAATCTGTAGGAAACAGTATCTCTGTGGGTTCTTGAAAGTTGTATCCTGCAGGCACAGCCAAAACAGGACATGGGGCTTTCTTGATCACGTGGACCGTATGCGATCCCATGAATATCTCTTTGGCACCAGTGGCCCCCTGGGTCCCCATAATGATCATATCTACCTCTTCCTTATTTGCAACATCGACGATCTCATCTACCAGTAAATTAAAGACCGAATGAATTATCAAGGTATGTTTCGGGTTCTTGAATTTTTGCTCAAGTTCCTTCTTCAAATTTTCCAATTGTTCCATGGAAAAGGACTGATAAATGTCTCCCAGACCAATTTGTCCCGGACTATGCAAAATATATTCCGATTGATAAATGGCAGGGGTATACGTATTTAATAAGTAGAAAGTACATTCCTCCTTACTATAAAGTTTTAAGGCATAACAGATAGCTTTATAAGCATTATCAGAGAAGTCGGTAGGAAGAATAATCTTTTTCATTCTGGAATGTTTTAAAATTAACGTGCTAAATTCTGAAGTACCAAAAATGGTATTTTAAGATGCAACCCTAACTTATTCAGTGTGGTAGGCATCAGAAGATCCTCTAAATGTGAATGTCTGGTATTTACCATCACCAACATGTCTATGTTCTTATGAACAATGTATTTTGTAATGGCCAATGTTTTGTCTTTTTCGGGCGTGGTTTCGAAGATCAATTTTGCTTTTCGCAATTCGGCTTTTAAAAAATCTCTATTGTCCTCCTGCCTTAGCGATAATTTCTTCATAGGATCTATATACAACAAATGGATAGTGGACCTAAAACTGCCAGTTAATTCGCATAGAAGCTTTAACTCTCTTCGTTTGTAAGGAATTAAGTAATTAGAAGGGAACAATAATTCCTTAGGTGGATGATACCTGTAATCTTCTGGAATGGCCAACACCGGACATTGAACATATTTCATGACATTGAGCGTATTGCTGCCAAAAGTATTGTTCCTGTCATTGGATGCACCACGCGTTCCCATGACAACAATGTCTGTATCTTCTCGCTCTACAAGGTCATTTACCTCATCAATTAAAGATCCAAACGCCACTATGGAAGTATAAGTGTGCTTTGGGTTTGGGGCGTATTCTTTAATTTTTGCCATTACTTCTGCCAACGCAGCAGCTGTTTTTTGCTCTACCTCATCTTTCCTTTTATCTAGAATGCTGCGGTCCTTAATGTTTCCCAGCTGATATACTTCATCTGCATACGCATGTATAATGCAAATCTCACTTCGTTCGTATTTGAAGATCTCGCAGGCGTATTTAATAGCATTGTACGCATTGTCTGAAAAATCTGTTGGTACAACAATTTTTCTCATGATAATGAATTTTGATATACTTCTTTAAAGGTAGCCCAAAACAAAGCACAGAAGTATGATATTCGTCAGGTAAATCAATAAATTTATATTATAATTTCAACCTAAATTAACAGACTCATGAAGCGCAGTTTTAAAGATATCATATCATCCGAAATACCTGTACTGGTCGACTTTCATGCTGACTGGTGCGGCCCGTGTAAAATGTTGGCCCCCATTCTCAAAGAAGTAAAAGATGAGCTAGGGGATTCTATTCGGGTCATAAAGATAGATGTTGATAAGAATCAATCCTTAGCCGCTAAATATCAGGTACGGGGTGTTCCAACACTATTACTTTTTAAGAAAGGTCAGCAGTTATGGCGACAATCTGGCCTGGTTCAGAAAAAAGATCTGGTGCAAATACTTCAATCGCACCAATAAAGTTTTAAGGACTAATATTTGGACTGAATAGCTTTTCTTTTTTTGAGCTGTCTTTCGAGGTCCTTTAAGGTTGCCGCGGCGGCTTTTTCGAAATTATCTTCTTTAGATTTAGCGAAGATCCGAGGACCGGGAGCCTCTATTTTCATCTCACAAACCTTGTTCTTACCTGTAGGATCGTTCTCCAACTTAAAGTAGACATCGGTACTAACGATCCAATCATATTTAGCTCCAAGTTTTTCAATTTTTTGAGTTAGTAGTTCGTTCATTGCCTCACTGGTAGGCATGTGCAGGTACTGAATATTTATGGTCATAGTAAATAGATTTATGTTAGATAAAAATAGAATTTTATTAATGCATATTCCATGATATTTGTCAGTCTCTTTAGACCTATTTCAAAATTATAGAGAATAAGACTATATTATTTTAACTGCGTATATATTGCTTATTTAAACTCCCTATGTATGTTCCGTGTTTTATCTTCTTAAGAGGTTGGCTTTATGAATGAGCAAACCTTATGATAATTGTCATTGTTCCAATTCCCTTATTTACCTAATTTAGGTAAAATTTATTTGTTGTATGCAACTACTACGAGCTTTTCTGACTTTTGCAATTCTCTTCGGATTAAATGTTTTAATAATGGTAAGTTGTGGGACCAAAAGGGAAAAAATACAACCTAAGGTCACTGCTATTACAGAATCTGTCTACACTTCCGTTACCATTCAGCCAGATAGTCTTTACCAGGCGTACGCCTCAGTAAGTGGGATTCTCGATAAAAATCTTTTGGAAGAAGGAGATACAGTTCAAAAGGGTATGGCCATTGCACAGATCATTAACACAACACCAAAATTAAATACTGAAAATGCACGGTTGAATCTGGAATTGGCTAAAAAGAATTACTTAGGCAATGATGCCGTATTAAAAGGTTTCCGTGAAAGGATTGAGGCTGCCGAACTGCAGCTGTATAGTGACTCCCTGAATTTTAATAGACAGCGTAACCTTTGGGAACAAAATATTGGTTCACAGACCCAATACGATAATAAAAAACTGGCTTATGAACTTTCCAGCAATAATGTGAGAACGCTGCGCACATCCTATGATCAAACAAGGAATGATCTGGAAACAAAATACAAGCAAGCAATGAATTCTTACAAAAACTCTGCCAACACCACCCGCGATTTTGTAATAGAAAGCAAGATCAATGGAACGGTTTACGCCTTGTACAAGAATCCAGGGGAGATCATAAATACAATGGAACCCGTAGCTTCTGTAGGGAGTTCTAATGTATTTGTAGTAGAAATGCTTGTAGATGAAGTAGATATTGTGAAGATTCAACTGGGGCAAAAAGCACTCATCACACTAGATGCCTATCCGGCTGTGGTATTCGAAACAAGAATCAACAAAATTTATCCAAAAAAAGATGATCGTTCCCAAACTTTTAAAATTGAGGCCACATTTGTTACTCCCCCAGAAAAATTATATCCTGGTTTATCTGGCGAGGGCAATATTATAATTCAACAAAAAGAAGATGCATTGGTTATCCCGAAGGAATATCTAATTGGGAATACTACCGTAGAAACCGAAAATGGGGAGGTAGAAATCACTATTGGCCTACAAAACCTACAATACGCAGAAGTGCTATCAGGGATCAATAGCACGACATATCTTTTAAAACCAGAGGAATGACCCAGTGGAAAGTTATACTCAACATAGCCAAGACCCATCTCCTAACCAAGATGAAGTCTACGGCAACGGCATCTCTTGGTGTCACCTTTGGCATAGGGGCCTATATAACCCTTGTAAGTTTTATGACAGGTCTGAATGCTATGTTAGACGACCTCATATTAAACCAAACGCCACATATTCACCTTTACAACGAAATACAACCCACGGAAAAGCAACCGGTGGCCCTGTATGATACTTTCGAAGGGGCTTTTAATGTAGTTCATTCCGTAAAACCCAAACAAAGCCAGCGAAAAATTCACAATGCCCTTCCTATTCTAGATTATCTTAAGAAAGACCCGGAAGTTAAAGGAGCAACCCCGCAAGTGAGAGCACAAATATTCTATCTATCCGGGTCAATTGAATTAGGTGGAAATTTAATAGGTGTGGATATTATGGAGGAAGTTCGCTTGTCTAACTTCAGGGATTACATAGTTGAAGGAAGTCCGGAGGACTTGCAGAATTTGGATAATGGGATCTTACTAGGAGCCGGACTAGCAAAAAAAATGTCTTTGTCCGTAGGCGATAGAGTACAGATCAGCACTGTTAGAGGTGATATCTTTCCACTGAAGATAGTTGGGATCTATCAAAGTGGAATTGCCGAGATAGACAATATTCAGAGCTATGCCAATTTGGCTACAGTACAGCGAATCTTAGGGGAAGCTACCAATTACATTACGGATATCAACATCAAACTAAACAACATAAAGGCAGCCTTTCCCATGTCTCAAGTACTCGAAAAACAGTTCAATATAAAAGCTACGGATATCAATACGGCCAATGCACAATTTGAAACAGGAACCGATATCCGAAACCTTATCACTTATGCCGTATCCATTACCCTGCTTATTGTTGCAGGATTTGGAATTTACAATATCCTGAATATGCTCATCTATGAAAAAATGAACGACATTGCTATCTTGAAGGCTACAGGTTTTTCAGGTAGGGATGTACAACTTATTTTTATGAGTCAGGCTATGATCATTGGCCTTGTTGGCGGTATACTCGGACTGTTCATAGGATTTGGTCTTTCAGTCTTCATAGACCAGCTTCCCTTTGATACGGAGGCCTTACCTACCATTAAAACTTTTCCGGTTAATTTTAGGGTACACTATTATGTGATAGGAATTGTATTTGCGCTGATCTCAACCTTTATAGCGGGTTACCTTCCTTCTAATAAAGCAAAGCGAATAGATCCGGTACGTATTATCAGAGGCACCTAAATGTGAATTATGAGTCCTGTCCTAGAAACAAAGAACATCAACAAATATTTTCGGAAGCCCGTGGATTTTCACGTATTGAAAGATATAAGTTTTTCTATTAAAAAAGGAGAATTTGCTTCCATCATGGGGAAGTCGGGTTCAGGCAAATCTACCTTGCTTTACATCTTATCTACCATGGACACGGACTATGAAGGAGAACTATTCCTGAACAATGAACTGGTCACAGGAAATTCGCACCAAACCCTTTCAAAGATAAGGAACGAGCATATTGGGTTTGTTTTTCAATTCCATTACCTTTTATCAGAATTTACAGTTCTGGAAAATGTTATGCTACCGGCCAAAAAATTAGGAGTAAAGAACTATCAAGAAATTGAGAATGATGCGAAAGAAAAACTGGAAATGCTCAATATTGGTCATTTGGCTCCCAAAAGGGCTTCGCGTATCTCAGGGGGTGAAAAACAACGTGTTGCAATTGCCAGGGCCCTTATTAATAATCCGACCATTCTTATGGGTGATGAACCCACAGGCAATCTGGATAGTTTTAATGCAGAGAATGTATTTCAGATCTTTAAAAGACTCAAGGAAGAACAAGGGCTATCGTTACTCATAGTAACACACGACCACGATTTTGCGAAAAGAACGGACCGCATAATAGAAATGGAGGATGGACGAATCATTTCTCATGGTTCCTGAACTATTCAAATATGATATAAATCATAAGAATTGTCTGAATCTCCCCGTACTTTTAATACTCACACTAATACCTTTTCCTCATGAGCAATTTGAGCACAAAATCCAGCGAAAGTGACTACGGAAAATCTAATTGGGAAGAACTCTATTTCCTTGCAAAACATTGGAAATCCGATCTTGAATTTTACAAAGATGATTTGCGTTTTCTTCATAATCTGATTGAGAAATATCTCATTTGGATCACCAAGAAAGAGAACCTGGAAAGTGTAGCTGATATCCGCAATAGAGAGCACCAACTTACTCTTAGCTGCAATGAGTTGCAACAAAAAGTGTCTTCCCATCTGGAAATGGCCTCCATTATAGTAAAAGGAGGCAATGACACTACCAAAAAAGACTTTTTCACCACCCATGGTGAACTTGAAAATGAAATTGCAGAGTTTGTGAAAACATTTAGGGAAAGTCGGAAAGAAGTGTTCAAAGTAACAGAATACGTTATGGACAGTGAAGAATTAAGGAATATTCTGGATTCCTAGATTTCATAGGTATCTCTTTGGCCTCAGTAAACTAAGCAGGGCGATGAAACATCTAATTCCAATCCTAATAATAATTCATGGCGCTATTCACCTCCTGGGATTTTTGAAAGCGTATGGTTTTATGAAAACCTCACCAATGACCCAAAACATTGGTGTAACAGCGGGTATTTTTTGGCTTATTTCCTTCCTGCTCTTCTTCGTTTCTGTATTTCTTTTTTACAACAGGCAGTCGTTTTGGCCTTTTGTACTTGTAGCTGCAATATTGATCTCACAGATC
Source organism: uncultured Flavobacteriaceae bacterium (assembly GCA_963844995.1). GTDB lineage: Bacteria > Bacteroidota > Bacteroidia > Flavobacteriales > Flavobacteriaceae > Muriicola. The sequence goes on from CAWJQE010000021.1 coordinate 61,372, forward strand.
CTCATAATACTGAGTTGGACAGATGCCAGGTATGGTACGATCCTGAACATTATTTTTCTTTTTGTGGCTATAAGTGAACTAGGCAATTTTTATTTTGACAACATGGTGGAAAAGGAAGTTGCTTTCATCTACCGACAACCATCTACTTCATCGTTCCCGGATAAATCTATTGCTTCATTAGAGAAATTCCCCCCTATTGTACAAAAATGGCTTCTCAATTCCGGTACTTTGAAAGCGGCTCCAATCAAAAAAGTTTTCTTAAAACAAAAAGGATCACTTAAAACTTCTCCATCCGGAAAGTGGATGCCTTTTACGGCAGAACAATGGTTCAATATCTCTCCGCCTTCCTTTATATGGAAGTCGGATGTTTCCATGTGGGGACCGCTATATCTTCTTGGAAGAGACAAGTTATATAATGGAAAAGGTAGTATGCTGATAAAATTGAACGGGCTAGTCCCGGTGGTTAATAGTAAGAACGATCCTAAAATAGATGAAGCCACTATGCAGCGTTATATGGCTGAAATTTGCTGGTTCCCTTCCGCAGCGATGGAATCTTACTTACAGTGGGAATCTTTGGACGAACTTACTGCAAAAGCTAGTATGACTATTGACGATAAAACAGTAATTGGTCAGTTTACCTTCTCTCCGGAAGGAGACCTTGTATCATTCGAGACAAAAAGATATATGGGGCAGGGAAAGAATGCAAGCCTGGAAATTTGGCAGATACACAATTCATCATTTAAAATTTTTAACGGGATAAGAATACCAAATAAATCGGAGGTATTCTGGAAACTTGTCGATGGTGACTTTCAATGGCTTCAGCTAGAAATCAGCGAGATCTACTATAATGATGATTTTGATTAGGGTACAAATAAATAAATCTTATTGTATTGGTGGAAAGGATTAAGGTTTCTATCTTTACGGCCCTAAAAATATACTATTAGGCCCACGTGGTGAAATTGGCAGACACGCTACCTTGAGGGGGTAGTGTTCGCAAGGACGTGCTGGTTCGAGTCCAGTCGTGGGCACCAAAAACCGCTTTTCTTTGAACATTTCGAAGATTGGCGGTTTTTTATTTTTACGATGCCATCAATTCCCTATTTTAGTTCTTTCAAGCATCACCTAGATCCTGAGTTGAATTATGGGAAAAAGTATTTTAATTATTGGCGGTGGTATCGTAGGGCTAAGTTGCGCCTATTATTTACAAAAAGAAGGGAACCAGGTTACCGTTATTGATAAATCTGCCATGGACGGTGGGGCATCTTATGTAAATGCCGGATATCTAACCCCCAGCCACATTATACCACTAGCCTCCCCCGGAATGATGGCAAAGGGTCTGAAATGGATGTTCAACAGCAGTAGTCCATTTTATATGAAGCCAAGGTTAGATCCCAATTTCATTAGATGGGCCTGGGCCTTTAACAGATCCTCTACCAAAGCTAATGTTGAGAAAGCGATACCTCTTATCAAAGACATCAATCTTTTAAGTAAGGAGCTCTATTCTGATATGCACGATTCAGGTGAATTAGGTGATTTTCAGCTGGAAAAAAAAGGTCTTCTGATGTTGTACAAAACAAAAAAGGAGGGAAACCATGAAAAAGAAGTAGCCAGACGGGCAGCGGATGAAGGCCTTGAAGTAACGGAGCTTACGCGTTCAGCCTTAGATATGCTCCAACCAAATTTAAACAAGGATATCCTAGGGGCCGTCCATTATGAATGTGATGCCCATACCTCACCCAATGAGATCATGGCGCAACTTAAGGCATATCTGGTAAAAGCAGGGGTTGTTATTCGGACCAATGAGGAGGTGCAACGATTTGAATTTAATAAAACTACGATCAGCAAGGTGATCACAAGCAATGCTGTATATTCCCCGGACGAAATCGTACTTGCCAGTGGCTCCTGGACCTCCGGCCTGGCGAAAGCTCTGGGGATGCGTCTGCTTATAGAGCCCGGTAAAGGATATCGGATAAATGTTAAAAGACCAATAGGGGTCACTCTTCCCGCCATTCTAATGGAAGCTAAGGTAGCAGTGACACCCATGCGCGATTTCACGAGATTTGCCGGCACCATGGAGCTTTCGGGGATCAATCATATCATTCGCAGAGAGAGGGTAAGAGCAATTGCCATGGCAGCTGAAAATTTTTACGACAACATACATTTAACCAACGAAGAAATTGAGGAGGCTCAGTGTGGGCTGCGACCTGTTTCACCAGACGGTCTGCCCTATATTGGTAGAGTTTCTAAAATAAAAAACATCACTATTGCTACCGGCCATGCAATGATGGGCTGGAGTCTTGGACCCGCTACTGGCAAACTAGTGTCTGAAATAATTTCAGAAAAACCTTTATCAATGCCTATAGAGGGATTTTATCCCGAAAGACGGTTTTAGATAAGAGTCGTTTTATGGAAATATTTCCTTCCTACATACTATCCTTTATATATCAATAGTATATAGATCCAATTGTACTCAAAAAAGATACTTGAGCTTTGTAGTATCCTTATATTTTTTGATTAGAAACATCAAATAAGCTAAAATTTTAACTTTCCTATTAGAAATTTACATTTCAAAAATTGTAAGTTTGTTTAATCTTTATAAGGATATAATGAACAATGTAAAGAAGTTTTTTAGCATTAGGGATCTGGAGAATCTATCTGGTATTAAGGCACATACCATACGTATATGGGAAAAAAGATACGATCTACTGGCTCCTGAACGTACTTCAACGAATATACGGTCTTATAGTTTAGCGAGTTTACAAAAACTGTTGAACATAACGCTATTGTATAATAGCGGTTATAAGATCTCCAAGATCGCCAAAATACCTGAAGGGGAATTACCTGTAATAGTTAGGGAGTTAGTCGCCCAGAGTAGCACAAAAAATCATGCGATCAATGCATTTAAACTTGCCATGATCAATTTTGACCTTTCCCTATTTCAGAAAACGTATACCAGTTTATTGACAGATAGGTCTTTCAGGGAGATCTTTTGGGAAGTATTTATTCCCCTATTGACAGAATTGGGTTTATTGTGGCAGACAGATACCATAAGTCCTTCACACGAGCACTTTATTACCAATCTTATCAAACAAAAGATCTACACCAGCACTGAAAAGATACAGACGGTTGAGCCAACAAGAAAGGATAAGGTTTTTGTCCTATTTCTTCCGGAGAATGAGATCCACGAAATAGGTTTGTTGTTCGTAAATTATGAGTTGTTATTGCGTGGCTATAAAACCATTTACCTTGGTCCAAGTATGCCTTTAGAAAGCCTTTCAGACCTGGAAAAATATTATACGAATCTACATTTTCTATCCTATTTCACCGTAATCCCTACCAAAGATGGTTTGGAACAATATATTCACGATTTTAATACGATACTGAGTCCATCCGGAATTTCTAAACTTTGGATATTAGGCAGACAAACAGAATTTCTCAGAGACAAGAAACTGCCAGACCATGTCAGATCCTTTGAGTCGGTAGAACATTTATCCGCAGCATTATAAATAGTTGCATTTTAAAAGCATTTCCTCCCAACATGAATAAAAAAGTAGTGATCATCGGATCTGGATTTTCCTCTCTTTCGGCTGCCTGTTACCTGGCCAAAGCAGGTTTTGATGTAGCTGTGTACGAAAAAAACAAAACAGTGGGTGGGCGAGCCAGGCAATTGGTTAAACAAGGTTTCACTTTTGATATTGGCCCAAGTTGGTATTGGATGCCCGATATTTTTGAACGGTTTTTTAATGATTTTGGTAAAAGTACAGCCGATTACTACGAGCTTGATAAACTGAGTCCGGCCTATAAGATCTTCTTTTCTGACGATGTGATCACTATTGGAGACAGTATGGATAAGATCTGTACAGAATTTGAACGTATTGAAGCGGGGAGTTCTAAGTACCTGCGAAAATTCATTGCCAAGGCTCAAGAGAATTATGACATCGCGATCAATAAAATTGTATACCGACCAGGTTTATCTCCTTTTGAACTAGTGACTAAAGATACAGCACTAAGGGTAGATCAGTTCTTCAAAACTATTAGTGGACAGGTTCGCAAAAAATTTAAAAATCCTAAACTTATAGCCACTCTGGAATTCCCGGTACTATTCCTTGGTGCAAAGCCCAGTAAAACACCCTCATTCTATAGTTTTATGAATTTTGCGGATTTTGGCCTGGGGACCTGGCACCCTAAAGGAGGAATGTACAAGATCATTGAAGGAATGAAAAGTTTGGCCGAAGAACTAGGAGTGAGCATACATACAGGACATGCAGTTGAAAAGATCCTTGTTGAAAATGGCCACGCAACGGGGATTAATGTAAATAATACCTCGATTAGGGCAGATTTCATTTTGTCAGGGGCAGACTATCATCACTCTGAAACCTTGTTAGATCCGGAATATCGCCAATATTCAGAAGCCTATTGGGATTCTAAGACATTTGCTCCGTCCTCACTCCTATTCTATGTGGGTTTCAACAAGAAGTTACAAAATATAGAGCATCACAACCTTTTCTTTGACACCGATTTTGAAAGGCACGCCGAAGAGATCTATGACGAGCCCAAATGGCCTACCAAACCTTTATTCTATGTTAATTTCCCTTCGGTCACTGATAAAAGCATGGCGCCCAAAGGAAATGAAACCGGCTTCTTTCTGGTACCTATTGCTCCAGATCTGGAAGATACTCCTGCCTTGCGGCAGCAATACTTTGATATTATCATCAAGCGCCTGGAAGAGCGCACCAAACAAAAAGTAGAAAATAATATTATATTTAAAGAGTCCTTCTGTGTAAATGACTTTAAGGAACAGTACAACTCCTATAAAGGCAATGCATACGGAATGGCCAATACCTTATTACAAACTGCTTTTCTTAGACCAGGTCTTAAAAGCAAAAAAGTAAAGGATCTGTATTTCACAGGACAATTAACAGTTCCGGGGCCTGGAGTACCTCCATCCTTGATTTCAGGAAAATTAGTATCCGAACTCATTGAACATAATAAGTAACTATTACCTTATGAAATCTATTTTCGACAACGTTTCATATGACTGCAGTAAGATCGTAACCCAATCTTACAGCACTTCATTTGCGCTGGCTACTAAAATGCTTACCCCTTCAATCAGAAAGGATATTTATAACATCTATGGATTTGTGCGTTTTGCAGATGAAATTGTAGATAGCTTTCATGAATACAATAAAAAAGAACTCTTTAATAGCTTTGAAAAAGAACTCCATAATAGCATTGAGAACAAAATAAGTCTGAATCCTATTCTTAATTCTTTTCAGCATACCTATCATCAATATGCAATTCCACGTCATCTGGTAGACGCCTTTATGAAAAGCATGCGTATGGACCTTGAAAAACAGGTATACGCCACCCAGGCAGAATTCGAAGAGTATATTTATGGTTCAGCAGATGTGGTGGGTTTAATGTGCCTGCGTGTCTTTGTCAATGGAAATGAGGAGCAATACGAAAACCTGAAAGAATCGGCTATGGCCCTGGGATCTGCCTTTCAAAAAGTGAATTTCCTGAGGGATCTTAAAGCAGATTACGAATATTTGAACAGGTCTTATTTTCCCAATACCAATTTACTTCAGTTAGATGAGTCCTCCAAAAACAGGATAGTTGAAGAAATTAAAGCCGACTTCTTAAAGGGCTATGAAGGAATAGTGAAATTGCCAAATGATGCTAAATTTGGCGTATATACAGCATATAAATACTATTATCAACTCTTGAGAAAACTCCAAAAAACTCCCTCAATGGAGATAAAAAACGCGAGGATCCGAGTACCCAACTATCAAAAATTTGGGTTACTTGCTAGCTCGTATCTAAACTATAAATTAAATTTGTTATAAATAGAATATGATGAAGATTGCATTCTGGATTCTTATTTTTATAACCACTTTCAGCATCATGGAATTTATGGCCTGGTTTACCCATAAATATATCATGCACGGTTTTTTATGGAGTTTACACAAGGATCATCATAAAAAGGATCACGATTCCTGGTTTGAAAGGAATGATGCCTTTTTTATTTTTTACGCTGTGGTCAGTATGAGCTTTATAATGCTGGGAAATAACAGTGATTTCTGGATTGGCTATCCTATAGGTTTCGGCATAATGGCTTATGGTGCTGCGTATTTTATGGTTCACGATATTTTTATTCATCAGCGGTTCAAAATATTTCGCAATGCAAACAACTGGTATGCACGGGGTGTAAGACGAGCCCATAAAATTCACCACAAACACCTGGGCAAGGAAGAAGGCGAATGCTTTGGAATGCTATTCGTTCCTTTTAAATATTTCAAGAAATAACATTCATGCCAAAAGCCCTAGTGATCGGCTCAGGTATTGGTGGTCTGGCCACAGCCCTTAGACTCTGCAAAAAAGGCTATGAAGTACACGTCTTTGAAAAAAACAAATACGCCGGAGGGAAATTACACGCCATAAATCAAGACGGATTTCGGTTCGATCTGGGACCATCTCTCTTTACTATGCCCCATTTTGTTGAAGAGCTTTTTCAACTATATGATCTGGATCCCGGTCACTTTTTTCCATACTCAAAAAAATCTACGGTCTGTAATTACTTCTGGCAAGACGATAGCCATTTCACAGTACAATCGGATAGGGAAACTTTTATAGCAGAGGCTGTTGACTTTTTTAAGGAAGATGAAAGATCTATTAGGGCATATCTTAAGAAGAATCAAAAAAAATACGAGCTTACCGCAGGTCTTTTTCTTGAAAAATCTCTGCACAAACTACGCACTTATATTTCCCGGGATACCTTAAATGCGATGGCTCAATTAGGAGATCTGGACCTGTTTGATTCATTGAATACCGTGAATCGTAAAACGTTTAAGAACCAGAAACTGGTTCAATTGTTCAACCGTTATGCAACGTATAATGGCTCATCTCCTTTTCAAACGCCAGGCATTATGTCGCTTATTCCCCATTTGGAAATGCATTATGGCACCTATATTCCTAAAGGAGGTATGCACCGAATTAGCCAAAGTCTCTTTGAATTGGCACAGGAACAGGGAGTTGAATTTCATTTTGAGGAAGAAGTAAAGGAGATCACTATTGAAGATCATACAGCAACCGGAGTAAAAACCAATAAAGATAATTACCGGGCCGAGGTTATAGTCTCCAACATGGATATCTATCCAACCTATAAAAAACTATTGCCTGGGTCAAAGCATCCGGAAAATACATTGAAACAGGAACGCTCCAGTTCGGCCCTGATATTCTATTGGGGCATTCGTGGGACATTTCCGGAGCTGGATCTGCATAATATCTTTTTTAGTGATGATTACCATAAAGAGTTCAAAACTATTTTTGAAGAAAAGCAACTCACAGAAGATCCTACAATTTACGTAAATATAACCTCCAAGGATATTCCTTCAGATGCTCCTAAGGGACAAGAAAACTGGTTTGTGATGATCAATGCCCCCGGGAATTATGGACAGGATTGGGAAGCGCTTAAAGCTAAAGCCAGGACCGGTATTCTCAAAAAGTTAAGTACTATTTTAAAACAACCTATTGAGCCCTTAATAGTTACTGAATATGTGTTAGATCCCGTAGGAATTGAGGCAAATACCAGCTCATATAGAGGAGCTTTGTACGGCGCTGCCAGTAACTCAAGATTTGCGGCCTTTTTAAGACATCCTAATTTTACCAGGCAGATCAATAATCTCTATTTTTGCGGTGGATCTGTACACCCGGGCGGAGGTATTCCTTTATGTCTGCTTTCGGCAAGGATCGTAGCAGATATGATCCCTGAAATAAAGAACTCAAAAAGGAATGATGAGAATTAAAAACGGTATTTGGACAATTTGGGTTCTATGGATATTTAATGCGGCTGCCCTGGTGGGCATAAGTATTGGATTTGAGGAGTGGTTTGTCACAAAAACCCCCTTAAATCTTTTGATTTCCTCTTTGTTGCTCTTCCTGGCGTTTCCCGTGAATAACGCCAGAAAAGTTGCAGTATTTGCCTTTCTTTGGTTTGGAGGTATGTTTGCTGAATGGATCGGTATTCATTACGGCATCCTCTTTGGCACATATAGCTACGGAACCAATCTGGGGGTTAAAATAGATGGTGTTCCGGTGCTGATAGGGATAAATTGGGCCCTGCTTACTTTTATCACGGCAAGAATAGCTCAATATTTTAGTAAAAATAACATACTTCAGATCCTCCTGGGGGCCACCCTTATGCTGATCCTGGACTATTTTATGGAACAAAGTGCACCGCGATTCGATTTTTGGGAGTTCAGGGACGGAGTAGCACCACTAAAGAACTATATTACCTGGTTCCTGGTGGCTGTTGTATTCCACGCCTTGGTATCATTGATGAAAATTACCGGAGACCTGAGATTCTCCATTCACCTGTATGCTGCTCAACTGCTGTTCTTTGTGTATTTCTTTAGTTGGTTTTAGAGCTACTCTATAATCACAAAGGAAGAGGATCCAAACCTTCCCATGTCCCTATTGATCGGTATGGTTGAAACCTTGAAAACAATTCTTCTTTGTACCAATTGAGTCGGCGTGTTTCACCAATTACTTTGACATGTGCCTTACTTCGGTATGCGAATTCATCCAAAGCTTGCTGATTTTTCCACAAACTAAAGGTGGCCATTTGCTTTATGGGAACTTCACCAATTCCCTTTGTAAAAAGCAGACCGGCATTATCGCCCAGGGGTTTTTGAGAAGCAGGAACACTTTTCCAGAATTTCCTTAAAAATTTGGTTTTAATGGTAGCCCGCGTAATAGCAGCAACATATGGTATGGCATCTGAAAGTTTATCGTGTGTAATAAATGGTTGTTGCCCTGCCCATTTTCCTCTGGCGATCTTATTCTTTAAATAGAGTGTCCATTGTTCCGAACTACGTTGCTTGTATTTGTCCATGATTGCAGATCTTTCAAAGAACTGATCTGCCTTTGTCTCATTATCCCAAACCTGCAATAATGCGTATACTGACCAATCTGGTCTTGGATTAAATTCGGCTTTACCACTTCCCAAAAGCCTATAAAAAAGTAAGCCATCAACATTGTGTAGCTGCTTGTGGGCAAATTGCATCATTCCAAAGGCCCATATCTTGTTTCTAAGGGAAGAATACCGAAAAAAGGTTAGGGTAGTGATCTGTGCTGCCACTTTTATTCTTTCAATAGGTTATCCAGTAATTCTCTTACCGAGTTACCATTCCAATTGTAAGAACCCGTTTTAGCCATTTCAATAACACCACTTTTGCTAATGATATAGGTAGCCGGAATAGAGCCGTGATAAAAGAGTTTGGGCGTTAAACCTCTCTCATAATAGACTGGAATATCATAGCCCTTCTTTGTGAGAAATGCGGCTACCCTATTCTGTTTATCTCGTGCAACAAATAGAAACGTAACCTTGTTATTGTATGCAGTATATAATTTCTGGAGATCGGGCATTTCTTCAATGCATGGACCACACCATGTTGCCCAAAAATTAATGAAAATAACATTCCCCTTATACTCCTTTAGATTTATAATTATGCCATCAGATGCCTTCAGAGTCCAATCGTATTCATCAACAATTTCCTGTTCTCTTTGTACTAAAGGGATGGGATTATTCGATAAAAGTCTATTCGAATATTTTATCACATAGAATTGCAATGGAGTAAAGAAGATTAAGGCCATAAACAGGCCAAAACTTACTATAATTATATAAGGCCATCGTTTAAACTTCATTTTTCGTTTAATAGATCCTCCATCAAAGCAAATACGGTCTTGTTATCCCAATCCTTTATTGCGTGTTCTTCTGCCACCACAAAACCCTTTTTGTCCACTATATAAGATCCCGGTGGTTCTAATACAGGTAGTGCAGATTTATCGCCGATAATAAGATAGGTTACAGGAAAATCGTACCCATTTTCCTCCATATATTCTCTCACCGGCGCTTGCTCCTCATTGGTGATGATATAAAATTGTACCTTTCCCTTATAGGTATCGTACAGGTTTTGGATACTATTGAGCTGCGCATCAGAAGGCAAACTCCATGAAGCCCAAAAATTAATAAAAACGACCTTCCCTTTAGAGGGGCTGAAGTTGATAATATTCCAATCCGCATCTTTTAGCCGCCAGTCATAGTCTGTTATATGCTTCCTTTTCCCTATCGGAATTTCAGAGGGTGTCCCCGAAAAAATGCGGTTTAATAAGATCTTACTATGGTACCCCAAAGGAGTGACAAAAAAAGAAAGAATAAAAGCGATAAGAAGGAGATTAAGAACCGTCTTTTTTTTTATGGCCATCTAGTATGGATCTTTTTTACAATTCAATTTTCCATGGTTTTTGGGTAACGTCTAATGCAACCTATACTAGGCCGCATTTTCCTTTTTTATGACGTTCAATGCAGACCCTTCTCTAAACCAGGCGATCTGTTGTAAATTATAAGTGTGGTTCACCTTAATGTTCTCTTTAGATCCATCTTTATGTACCAACTCTATAGTCAATGGTGTATCCGGAGCAAAATCCTGAATATCGATAAAATTAAAGGTGTCATCTTCCTGAATTTTATCGTAATCATTCTCATTGGCAAAGGTAAGTGCCAACATCCCTTGTTTTTTAAGATTGGTCTCGTGGATCCTGGCAAATGATTTTACCAGCACGGCAGCTACACCCAAATGCCTTGGCTGCATGGCTGCGTGTTCACGAGATGATCCCTCTCCGTAATTATGGTCACCTACTACAATGGTTTTGATTCCCTTGGCCTTATAAGCCCTTTGTGTATCTGGCACACCACCGTATTCTCCGTTTAATTGATTCTTAACAAAATTGGTTTTCTTATTGAAGGCGTTCACCGCTCCAATTAGGGTGTTATTGGCAATGTTGTCTAAATGACCACGGTACCGCAACCAGGGTCCGGCCATTGAGATATGGTCTGTAGTACACTTTCCAAAAGCCTTGATCAATAATTTCATTCCTTGCAAGCTTTTGTTGGTGATTGGCAAGAAAGGTTCTAATAACTGCAGCCTTTCTGAATCTGTTGCAACTTTAACTATCACCTTGCTTCCATCACTATTTGGTGCTACATATCCGGCATCTTCCACTGCAAATCCTTCCGGAGGAAGCTCATAGCCTCTTGGTTCATCTAGTTTAACCTCTTGCCCGTCTTCATTGATCAGTGTATCCGTGATGGGATTAAAATCTAATCTCCCTGCTATGGCTATGGCGGTAACCAATTCCGGAGATCCCACAAAGGCCAGGGTATTGGGGTTTCCATCTGCCCTTTTAGCAAAGTTTCTATTAAAAGAATGCACTATTGTATTCCTTGGGCCATTGGCCGCTTTATCCCCATAACGGTCCCACATTCCTATACATGGTCCACAGGCATTGGCAAAGACGGTTGCCCCAATCTTATTAAATGTATTAATTAAGCCATCCCTTTCAATGGTGAAACGCACCAATTCAGAACCAGGTGTGATCGTAAACTTTGATTTGGTCTTTAAATTCTTATCTGTTACCTGCTTGGCAAGAGAGGCTGCCCGGGAAATATCTTCATAGGAGGAGTTTGTACATGAGCCAATAAGGCCCACTTCCACATTCAAAGGCCAATCATTAGCCTTAGCGGCCTCAGCCATCTTAGAGATAGGTGTAGATAAATCTGGCGTGAAAGGTCCGTTAAGATGAGGTTCCAATTCCGTTAAATTTATCTCAATCACCTGGTCAAAATATTTTTCCGGTTCCTGATAAACTTCGGGGTCTGCGGTTAAATATGCTGCCACTTTATTGGCTGCATCGGCTACATCTGCACGGTCTGTGCCCCTTAAATAGCGATCCATAGATTCGTCATATCCAAAAGTTGAAGTGGTAGCTCCAACCTCGGCACCCATGTTGCAAATGGTTCCTTTTCCGGTACAAGACATAGAGGTTGCACCTTCTCCAAAGTATTCTATAATGGCTCCTGTTCCACCCTTAACTGTGAGGATATCTGCCACCTTTAAGATCACATCCTTAGGAGCTGTCCATCCAGATAATTTTCCTGTAAGTTTTATGCCAATTAGTTTTGGGAATTTCAATTCCCATGCCATTCCGGCCATTACATCAACGGCATCTGCCCCGCCAACACCAATGGCCACCATTCCCAGACCCCCGGCATTTACTGTATGAGAATCGGTTCCTATCATCATCCCTCCGGGAAATGCATAGTTCTCTAAAACAACCTGGTGGATAATACCGGCTCCCGGCTTCCAAAAGCCTATACCATATTTATTGGAAACTGATTCAAGAAAATCAAAAACTTCATTACTGGTTTGGTTGGCCCTTTTAAGATCTGCAACCGCCCCAACTTTTGCCTGTATCAAATGATCGCAGTGCACAGTTGTTGGAACAGCAACTTTGGGTTTGCCTGCGTGCATAAATTGCAGTAAGGCCATTTGAGCCGTAGCATCCTGACAAGCCACCCTGTCCGGAGCAAAATCTACATAATCCTTGCCACGTTTAAAAACAGTGGAGGGAATTCCTTCCCACAGGTGTGAATAGAGTATTTTTTCTGAAAGGGTAAGCGGCTTTCCAACCAATTCGCGGGCTTTATCTACCCGCTCTGTCATCTTGGAATAGACGCCTTTTATCATGTCTATATCGAATGCCATCGTATGCTTGTTTATTAATTAGTAATCTCCCAAAGATAGAAAATTTAAAGGGCTTAATGAAACTTTTTGAAGGTCATCAAAAGTATTATGAGCACCGTAAATGAAGTGATACTTAATTATCAAAATGGGATAATTATGCGCTTCAAAAAAAGATATTGAAAAAGAAAATGTTATTTACTCAGGCAAGGGGTTGCATCTCAGATACACCTATAGGACCCTTTGATATACTACAAAAGTTGATTTATGATATCTTCTTCAGTTATTCCTTCGGCCTCAGCCTTGTAGTTTTTAATGATTCGATGACGGAGGATACCCATGGCAACAGCTTGCACATCCTCTATATCCGGGGAAAATTTACCTCCAACGGCAGCATGGGCTTTTGCGCCCATAATCAGATTTTGTGATGCCCTGGGGCCTGCTCCCCAATCCAGATATTGATTGACATATTGAGACGATGTTGGGGTGCCGGGGCGAGTACTATTTACCAGTTTTACAGCATACTCAACTACATTATTGGGTACGGGGATCCTTCGGACCAAATGTTGTACCGCAAGTATTTCTTCTGCGTTAAAAAGTGCGTTAATAGACGCCTCTTCATCATCTGTAGTTTCCTTTACAATTCGAACTTCTTCTTCCAGGGAAGGGTATTTCAACTCTATGGCAAACATAAAACGATCTAATTGTGCCTCAGGTAGCGGATAGGTACCTTCCTGCTCAATAGGGTTTTGAGTGGCCAGCACAAAATAAGGTGCAGCCAACTGGTGCCTCTCTCCGGCTATGGTCACCGCTTTTTCCTGCATTGCCTCCAATAGTGCGGCCTGAGTTTTTGGAGGGGTTCGGTTAATCTCATCTGCCAGGATAATATTTGCAAAAATAGGTCCCTTGATGAATTTAAAAGTACGGTTCTGATCTAAGACCTCGCTTCCTAATATATCGCTTGGCATCAGGTCTGGGGTGAATTGAATTCTCTTAAAATCTAGACCCAATGTTTGGGCAATAGTATTTACCATTAAGGTTTTCGCCAAACCCGGAACACCAATCAGTAAAGAATGACCCCCTGTATATATAGATAATAGAATCTGGTTTACGACCTCATGCTGGCCAATAATGACCTTTGCTATTTCCTTTTTTAGTGCAAGGTGTTTTAGCCCTAACGCTTCAATGGCCTTTACGTCTGACATATATTATTCCTTGACCCAATTATTTGCAAAGTCGCATGACTTATTAGCCGCATTGACACTGACATAAGTATCCTTTATGTGCTCATCCATCCATTCCTTAATTGCATTGTACTGCTTTTCCCTGAGTGCTAATTCCTGTATCTTAAGATAGTCTTTAGCAAAATCGGCCTCGTGTTCATCATACCTGTTGGTAACCTTTAAGATCTTGTATTTAGGAGGGCCCCCTCTGGGGTCTGCCTCTAACAAAGGATATGAGATCTCTTCATCTTTTAAGTTCCTAACCTGATTGTAAAGTGTCGGATCCATTTTTGTCAATTCAAAACGTGAATCGAAATTGATAGGATTTCTCAACAAGCCTCCATCAAATTTGGTTTCTTTTTCATCCGAAAAATTCATAGCTGCCTCAGCAAAAGTATACTGGCCTTCAATGACCTGTTTCCTAATAGTATCTAATTCTACTTTTGCGGCATCAACAGCTGCTTGTGGTATTTCTGGTTGAATAAGAATATGCCTTAGATCTAATTCCTGACCTCTTATCTTTTCAATAAAAATAATATGATAGCCAAAAGTAGTTTCAAAAGGTTCTGAGATCTCTCCTTCCTGCAAACTGAAGGCTACATCCTTAAATTCTTTTACGAATGGCGTCTGCCGTGTCATGCTGTAAAATCCTCCCTTCGATTTAGAACCAGGGTCTTGAGAGTACAAGATAGCCTTTACACTAAAACTGGCGTCATTGTCTTCCACATCAGCTTTGATCTCCGCCAATTTATTGATCACTTTTTGTTTTTCCTCCTCAGGGATCGCCGGGGTTTTCACGATCTGTGAGATCTCTAATTCAGCTCCAAAGACCGGTTTTTCATCTGCCGGAATGTTCCTGAAAAATTGGCGTACTTCCTCCGGAGTCACCTGGATCTCACTTACTATTTTCTGCTGCATTTTCTCAGACAGCATACGAAGTTTGTTAATGGTATAGAGTTCTTCCCTAAAATCCTCAACGGTTTCTTTTTTATAAAATTCCAAAACCTTATCCATAGAGCCCACTTGTTGCACCAATTGTTGAATTTGGCGATCACTAGTAGCATTCACCTCATCATCGGAAACCAGAATACTGTCTTGTACCGCCTGATGCGCGTATAATCTATCTTCCATTAGTTTTCCAAGCAAGCTGCAATGAGTGATGTCCTCAACAGAGGCACCCTGACTCCGGAGATCGATCAAGGTCTTCTCAATGTCTGAATCGAGGATAACATAGTCACCGACCACGGCAGAGATGCCATCTAACTTTATTTTCTTAAAGTTGTTTACCGTATCTGTCTTGGGCGTCATTTCTGCCTGCATAGATTCTTCAGGTACGACGGGCGTATTTTCTTCCTGCGCTTTTACTCCCATGGCTATCATTGCAAAAAATAATAAGCCAAGTAAGTTTTTATTTTTCTTTCTCATATATCTCAAATTCATTTCGTTTCACGGCCTCATCCAGGATCTCTGTTTCCAGGCGGCGCATAAACTCCAGTTTTCTCCTGTTTAGTAGTACCTGTCTGATAGTGGGTTTAATATAAGTTAAAGGGGCTATTTCATTAATATTCCGCACTTCAGCTATCTTCCCCAAATATACCCCTACAGAGTCCTCCAATTCAAAAAATTGTGATTTTTTTAAGTATCGTTCCTCATTTTCAAATGTTAAAGGAGAGATTTCTTGTATGATTCTCGAAACAGTGATCCATAGAGAATCATTAAAATTGAGTTTGGTGAATTGTACACCTATAGAATCCAGAAAGACCTTATCTTCTTCTCCAAAGCGTTTTAACCTTTCAATGACCTCATCCTTATTTAAAAATTGTTTGGGTAATTGCACGAAACGCAATTGGACCAATTTTTCCTTTAAAATAAAATTCTCTTTTTCTTCCTCATAAAATCGTTGAAGCTGCGAATCCGTTATGGTCGTATCCTCACCGCTGAGAACCAACGCTTCCTTGTATGCTCTGGTAAAAAGATCTATTCGGTAATTTGCCACCAATCGCTCAAAGGCTGATATCTCTTCTTCGGTCAGGTTGATCTGTGCCTTTGAAAAGAGCAATTGCTTGATCGCCCAATTATTGATGTAATTGGTTACAAGAGAGGCGCTGTCTTGTTGATTTATGGGAGCACTTAGCAAGGATTCAATATCCTCTTTATACAGATAAGCACCTCCTACCCTTGCCAGCGGTTCGGAGTCTGGTTCCTTTTTAAAGAGACCTTCACAAGAAATTACCAATACTGCCAGAATTAAAGTTCCAAAAAGCAAGGGAACTTTAAATAAATTCTTTAAGGAGGAAATCATTCCGCAAAATTAAGAATTCGAATTTCCTGAACAAGTAATACACTAATTGATTAACAGATTTTTATTAAGCAATTCTCTTATTTTAGTACCTTAGAGAATATCATTCGCGAGGAGACATGAAATATATCACCGAAATTATCGTACACCTGCCCCTTTCAGAATTTGTAAAGAAATTAGACAATCCGGACAATATGAAGCATTGGCAAAAAGATCTGATCTCTTATAAGCAACTTATGGGTAATCCGGGAGAAGAAGGGGCGCAAATGGAACTCATATACAAAATGGGAAAACGCGAAGTGATCCTAATAGAAACGATCTTAAAACGAAATATGCCTCATGAGTTCCACGCCACCTACGATGCAAAAGGCGTACACAATATTCAAAAGAACTATTTTAAAGCCATAGATGAGAATACAACCAAATGGATCTCAGAATCGGAATTCCAGTTCAACGGTGTCTTTTTGAAATTAATGGCCTTCTTTATGCCCGGCATTTTCAAAAAACAATCATTAAAATATTTAAAGGACTTCAAAGCCTTTGTGGAAGAGGGAACTTCCTTATCAAAATCTTAAATTGAAATATATTGAACCGTAAAATTAAATTATTGTGGGACTTCCGAGGGCCAGATGCAAGTGAGACCGCCAAGCATCATGCACGTCATTTGGCCGAATTTATCAAAAAAGAAGCCCTGGCATTGAACATCACAGGATATAGGGATCTAACTGAATTACACTCTGTTGCGTATATGGTGGTGGAAGAAACAAAAATGATGCAGATACGGGACGCACTTTTGCCGCATAGAGGGGAAGTATATGAGGAGGAAATTACCTGATAAAGCAATGACATCTTTTCTAAGTTTAAGAGTTAAAATACGAAAGAGCAGGCTCTGTTTCCTGCCACTGGTAATTATTTGCCTCCTGTTTTTTGCTTGTGCCAGTACGACTGACTTTATTGATCCGCTGGATAGAGCTTTGGCATCTAAAGATCCAAGGATTCGCATGGTAATGGATCATCCTGAAGCTTACGAATTGCAAATTCGGTTTACAAGGATCTTTAGGGATAAGAATGATGTTCGCTTCGCCGATTATGATTTTCAGGTAGATCGCAACAAATATTTTTATCCTGCAAGCACGGTTAAATTTCCCATTGCGGTGATGGCCCTGGAAAAACTTAATGCCTCAAATGAACTTGCTATCCAAACTAAATTTTATGTTGAAGGAGATACGCTTGAAACCACTTTTGGCAAAGAAATAATAAAAATATTTGCGGTAAGTGATAATGATGCCAACAATCGCTTACTAGAATTTCTTGGGCAAGATGCCATCAACGAGGGATTTAGTTCTAAGCATATTGGTCCGGCCAGAATTGCACACAGACTTTCGGTCCCCAATGCAGATGACGTAACCACCAAACCCCTCATCATCTATCTGAATGACAGCACCACCACAAGCCTTGCAGGAAGTACGAACACCCCTGCAGAGCCACTTCGCTTAGAGGGCATAACTAAAGGAATTGGATTCTATGAAGGTGATTCAATTATTGATCAACCCTTTAATTTTAGTCTTAAGAACTACTACCCTATTGAAACCCAACACGGTGTATTAAAAAGGATCATTTTTCCAAAGAGTTTCCCGGAAAAAGAACGATTTAATATTAGTCCTTCTCAACGACAGTTTTTGCTGAATGCTATGAAGATACTGCCAAAGGAGGCCGGCTACAACCAGGAGGACTACTATGATAGTTATGGTAAATTTTTTGTATTTGGAGATTCAAAAGAGGCCATACCTACCCATATGAAGATCTTCAATAAGGTAGGGTATGCCTATGGCACCCTTACAGATTGCGCTTATATCCTTGATGAAAAGAACAAGGTAGAATTTATGGTAACCGCTACCATTCTGGTAAATTCAGACAGCATATTCAATGACAATGCTTACGAGTACGAAGAAATTGGGATACCATTTCTGGATGCCCTGGGAGATGAACTGTATAAATTAGAAAAGAATAGAAAACAATAGAACAATGGAATCCTTAGGTTTTGATGCTTTTACAAAAAAGATCTATATATATGCTCCCTTGGAAAAGATATACTGGTGTTGGGGAACAGAAGAAGGCATCTGTTCCTGGTTTTTGAGCAGTGCTTTTTACAGAACAAAAAAAGGAATAAAGAGAGCTTCTAATTCGTTCATAGAGGCTGGTGATACCTATGCCTGGAAATGGCACAATTGGGATGGAGAAGAAACGGGCAATATCCTAATGGCCAATGGCATTAACCAGATCGAATTTTCATTTGCAGGCTATTGTAAAGTAACTATTGAATTGAAAGAGGAAAAAGATAATGTATTGGTTACATTGGTGCAAAGCAATATCCCTACAGACGAAAAAAACAAAATGAACATTTATGTGGGTTGCAGCAATGGCTGGAGCTTCTGGCTTGCCAACCTCAAGGCCTACTTAGAACACGGTATTTTGTTGAATGAAACAACCATGGACCTAAGAAAGATCCATTTGGCTAGTTTTCAATTTGTAAATATGTAACCTTTGAACTATAATTTATAAACTTTAATACTATGAAGAATTTCAGTACGATCATCCTCCTGGTTTTTTTGTTAAATAGCTGTGGAAATGATAAGGAAACAAAGACCCAGGAGCCGGAAATAGTAGAATCTATTTCAAATCCGTATTCCGCAAAGGATAAAAAACTGGAGGTGTACACTACGGCGAGTGAAACAGATTTACGTCTCAGCAAGACAGAAAATCTGTCTTTTGCCGCAGCCAGGCAGCCGCTGGAGAATGAAGTTTCCATATTTGTGAATCCGAACAACACTTTTCAAAAATTCCTGGGAATTGGTGGTGCTATTACAGATGCTTCCGCCGAGGTTTTTGCAAAATTGCCTGAATCAAAACAAGAAGAACTCTTGAAGGCATACTACAGCAAAGAAGAGGGTATTGGATATTCCCTTGCCAGAACAACTATTCACAGCTGTGATTTTAGTAACGGGAGCTACACCTATGTGGAAGACAATGATAAAACCCTTGCTTCCTTTTCAATTGAGCACGACCAGGAATTCAGGATCCCGATGATAAAAAAAGCAATCGCTGCAGCCGGAGGAGAACTACTTCTTTATGCCAGTCCATGGAGTCCACCTGCCTATATGAAAGACAACAATAATATGTTACAGGGTGGTACATTACTACCGGAATATTACGACACCTGGGCACTTTATTACACAAAATTCATAAAGGCCTATGAGGCAGAGGGAATGCCAATTTGGGGTATTACCATACAGAATGAACCAATGGCCGTACAACGCTGGGAATCCTGTATCTATACTGCAGAGGAAGAACGCGATTTTTTAAAGAATCATTTAGGACCTGCTATGGAGAAAGAAGGATTGGGGGATAAGAAGATCGTGGTCTGGGATCATAACAGAGACCTTATTACCCACAGGGCAAATACAATTTTTGATGATCCGGATGCTGCAAAATACGCCTGGGGGATCGGATTCCATTGGTATGAAACCTGGGCGGGAGGTGATCCTATGTTTAATAACTTGGGTGCCATAAAAGAATCTTACCCAGATAAGAACCTGCTTTTTACAGAGGGTTGCGTTGAAGGTTTCAAGGCTGAAAAATACCAGTTTTGGGCCAATGCAGAGCGCTATGGTCGTTCTATGATCAATGATTTTAATCAGGGTACTGTGGGTTGGACAGATTGGAATATCTTGTTAGATGAAGGTGGCGGCCCCAACCATGTTGGGAATTTTTGCTTTGCCCCTATTCATGGAGATGTATCTGCGGGTTCTCTGATCTATACGCCTTCCTACTATTATATTGGGCACTTTTCAAAATTTGTTAGACCAAACGCATTGAGGGTAAGCACCGTTAGCAGCAGAAGTGTCTTGCTAAGCACTTCATTTATCAACGAGGATTCTTCCCTGATTACTGTAGTGATGAACCCGGGTGATAAGGAAATCTTATATCAGTATTATGTTGGAACAGAAGCCACAATAATAAAAATACCACCTCATGCAATGCAAACCCTAAGGGTTCTATGAGCAGGAACAGATGGGTCCTTATTTGTTGTTTAGTGGCAGCAATTTTTGTCTGTGGTTGTAAAAAGAAAAAGGAGGACGAGAAGATAGTCCGGATGGCAGTTGCTGCCAATATGCAGTATGCAATAAAAGAATTGGCTGATCGATTTGAAAAAGACACGGGCTATACCTGCGAAGTGATCTTAGGTTCTTCCGGGAAGTTATTTGCTCAGATCAAGGAAGGCGCTCCCTATGACCTGTTTCTTTCGGCCGATCTAACCTATCCTGAAGCACTAAATGCTATTGATCTAACTTACGGGCCTTCTAAGATCTATGCCTATGGAACCCTGGTGCTTTGGACCTACAGCTCAACTTTAAAGCCTTCCCTGGAAGTAATGCAAACAGACAGCGTTCAGCATATTGCCCTGGCCAATCCTATGACAGCTCCGTATGGCAAGGCAGCCATAGAAGTGCTAGATTTCTATGGATTATCAGCGTCCTTGCAAGATAAATTGGTATTTGGGGAAAGTATTGGGCAGACCAACCAATTTATTTCATCGGGTGCTGCTGATATCGGATTTACTGCTGAATCTGTTGTTTTGAGTGAGACTTTAAACACCAAAGGTCGATGGATACGGATCAATGAGAAATCTTATACACCAATGCCACAAGGTGTTGTATTAATTAAAGGTAAAAAACCCAAAAAGCGAGGAGCTCAGACCTTTTATGAGTATCTTTTTTCCGGAGAAGGAAAAGACATCCTTCAAAAATTTGGATATTCGATGCATGAATAGATTTAAGGGATTTATTGAACAACTCGAAGTTTCAGGCGATCTAACCCTGGTAACGGTCCAATTGCCGGGGGATATTTCAATAAAAGCAGTGGTGATAGACACACCAAAAAGCGCGCCTTATCTCCAATTGAAGAAAGAAATAGCCATTCTATTCAAAGAAACAGAAGTTGTGATCGGAGATCACAGCGACCATAAGGTGAGTATACAAAACAGGATGTTAGGCACGCTCGAATCCATAGAACAAGGCCAATTGCTAAGTTGTCTGACCATACGAAGCGTTGCAGGAAATATTCGTTCAACTATTAGTACAGCAGCAGTTTTAGCATTAAAATTAAAGCCTGGGATGCAAATCATGGCCATGGTAAAATTAAATGAAGTAATGTTATCACCATTATGAATTGGGAACCACTGCTTTTAACGTTTGAACTGGCATTTACCACAACCATTGCTTTGTTGGTAGTTTCCATTCCGCTGGCTTATTGGCTTTCCAAAACCACCGCCAAAATTAAACCTATCGTAGAAACCCTGGTTAGTATGCCTTTGGTATTACCTCCAACCGTCCTTGGTTTCTATTTTCTGGTGGCCTTTAGCCCTAATAATGCCTTTGGTGAATGGTTAAATTCCTGGTTGGGAATACAACTGGTATTTTCCTTTGGCGGACTGGTAGTTGCTTCCATGATCTACAGTCTTCCATTTATGGTACAACCCATACAGACAGGATTGGCGTCCTTGCCTTCATCATTATCAGAAGCCGCAGACGTAATGGGCAAGTCGAGAATAACCACCTTGTTCAAAGTTTTACTTCCTAATATCAAAAAGTCTCTTTTAACAGGCATCGTTTTGGCTTTTGCTCATACTGTTGGTGAGTTTGGTGTGGTGCTGATGATAGGAGGAAATATTCCGGGAAGAACAAGGGTAGCCTCCATCGCAATCTATGATGAAGTGGAGGCCCTAAACTATGAAGCCGCAAATTTCTATTCTCTTACCTTATTTGCGATCACTTTTGGGATGTTGCTTCTTGTTTACCTTATTAATGGAGGTTTTTTAAAACGATTTTGGAAATGATAGACCTCAGCTTTCAAAAACAGCTTAAGACCGCAGAGGGATCCTTTGAGCTCAACATAGACCTCAAGATCCACAAAGGTACCTTTGTTACCTTATACGGGCCCTCAGGCGCAGGTAAAACCTCGCTTCTACGGATACTGGCCGGCTTATTGGTCCCAAACAAAGGAAGCATCCTGGTAAATGACATACCCTGGTACGATTCAGAAAGAAAGATCAATCTATCACCTCAAAAACGAAATATAGGCTATGTTTTTCAGGATTATGCCTTGTTTCCCAACATGACTGTAAAAGAGAATCTGAAATTCGCGCAGCGAAAGGGCCAAACCAAGGATCTGATCCCTGAGCTAATAGAAGTAATGGAACTATCCCAATTAGAAAATCGCAGCCCGGATACCCTTTCCGGGGGTCAGAAACAAAGGGTCGCATTGGCCAGAGCACTTGTACAACAGCCCGATATTCTTTTGCTCGATGAACCCCTGGCAGCTTTAGATACTCAAATGAGCACAAAACTGCAGGATTATATCCTGAAAGCACATAAGGACTATGGTCTTACTACCATCCTTGTGAGTCATGATCTTGGAGAAATAATGAAACTTTCAGATACCGTGGTTGTACTGGAGCAAGGAAAGATCACCAAGACTGGTATGCCTCAGGAAATTTTTATCAACAGGCAAATAAGTGGTAAATTTCAATTTACAGGAACAGTATTATCCATAGAAAAACAAGATGTAATTTACGTAGTAACTGTCCTTATCTACAATACAATCATTAAAGTAGTAGCAGATACTTCAGAAATTAAGGATCTTCACAACGGGGATAGTGTGGTAGTAGCGTCCAAGGCATTTAATCCCGTAATCTATAAGATCTCAGAAGGATCGTGAATACATAAAACAATACAATGACCCTCAGTGATAAACCGGCACTCCTACTAATAGACATTCAAAAAGGGTTGAATGAATTAGCGTATTACGGCGGCAACCGGAATAATCCCCGGGCGGAAGAACGGGCCGCAGAACTACTTGCCTATTGGCGTGCGCATCAACTCCCGGTGATCCATGTGAAACACAATGGAAGTCCGCCATCTCCCCTGGCAAAAGGCACTCCCGGCAATGATTTTAAGGAGATCATAAAGCCCGTTATGGGTGAAACTATTTTTGAAAAAGAGGTAAATAGCGCTTTCATAGGAACTGAACTCGATGCATTCCTTAAAAAAGAAAGGATCAGGCATTTGGTATTGGTTGGACTAACAACTGCCCACTGTGTTTCGTCCACTGCTCGTATGGCCGGAAATTTTGGGTATGATACCTATATTATTTCAGATGCTACGGCAACTTTTGATACCTTAGGAAACGATGGACGAAGGTATGATGCCTCTCTGGTGCATGACATTTGCCTGGCCACTCTAAAAGATGAATTTGCTGCCATTTTAGATACAGCAAGTTTATTAGATCAGTTATAGTCGATAAAAAGAATTCTAATGATCCACAAATTAGGGAAGAAGTTTACTGATATCTTTCAAAGGAACATGCCCGATGCATTCGTCTTTGCTCTTACCTTAACTCTTGTCACCGGCATTCTGGCATTGCTATGGGTAGATGTTACGCCCTTTGAGGTCTTAGAATCGTGGTATGACGGTTTCTGGATGTTGCTTGAGTTTGGCATGCAAATGGTTTTGCTGGTGATCACAGGGTATTCTATAGCCTTATCTCCCGCAGTTAAAAAAGGGATCGACCTCTTAGCGAAAAAGATAAAATCCCCACAACAGGTATATCTCCTGGTAGTTTTTATCGGATCCTTACTTTGCATGATAAGCTGGGGGTGGGTGGTCATTACCGCCGTTCTGGGCAGAGAACTGGCCATCAGGATCAAAGGGATCAATTATCCTTTTCTGATTGCATGTGTTTATTTTTCACACCTAGGATGGGTCACCGGACTATCAAGCTCAATTCCATTGTTACTCAATACGGAAGGGAACTTTATCATAGAGGCTGGTATTCTGACCACTACTATCCCCACTACTGAAACCCTTGGATCCGGACTGAATATCGCAATTCTCGTAAGTTTTGTTCTAATTGCGCCTTTGATAATGCGCTTTCTCTTGCCAAAGACGGATGATATTCAAACCCTGGAGAGCATGTTGGAGCCGGAGACACAACAAGGGTCGGTTACAATCCATGAGGAAGCACGCTTGCTTACATTGCCATACAGGGCCCTATCGGACCTTATGAACAATAGCAGCCTTCTGCAATATGTTATTGCCGCCCTGGGGGCTATCTACCTTGGATCTCATTTTATAAGCAAAGGATTCGACCTTAATTTGAATATCATGATCTTTTTGTTCCTGATGCTGGGTTTATTTCTTCATCGCACCCCTATGCGCTATGTGATCGCCATGAAAAGGGCCAGTGGAAATGTTTCGGGTATTTTGTTTCAATTTCCTTTTTACGCAGGAATAATGGGCATTATGATCTATACCGGGTTAGGGGAAAAACTTGCCTACTGGTTGGCATCAGTGGCTACTGTAGACAGTATTCCTTTTTTTTCATACCTGGCGGGAGGGGTAGTTAATTTTGCAATTCCTTCTGCAGGAGGTGAGTTTGCTGTCATTGGCCCTACCATTATAAAAGCCGTGCAAGAAATTGGCGTGGGTCTTCCACCTCAGGAAATGTCTGCACTTATCTCTCGTACCGCAATGTCTATTGCTTATGGTGAAAGCCTAACCAACCTTATGCAGCCATTTTATTTACTACTGATCATTCCCATTATGGCAGTTGGCATAAAAATACAGGCACGAGATATCATGGGGTACCTGGTGATCCCATTTTTTATACTTTTTATAGTACAGACAGCATTGGTTACCTGGTGGCCGCTTTAACCAATAATGTTTTCAATTACCTAAAATAAAAAAGGCACCGTTTTCACGGTGCCTTTACTTCAACAACCAACCAACTATTGTGGCATAACCACATCTTCGATGATGTGAATCACCCCATTAGAGGCCATTACATCTGTCTTAGCTATTTTGCTGTAATTTCCGTTGGCATCCATTAAAAAGATTCCCCCGTCTTTTTTTACTGCGGTTACGGTTCCCCCGTTCAAAGTAGTAAGGGCCGCTTTTCCATTTCCTGTTTCCAAAGCATTCACTACGTCTGTAGCTGTGATTCTTCCGGCTACTACATGATAGGTTAAGATAGCAGCTAACTGCTCTTTGTTCTCTGGCATTAATAAGCTATTTAGAGTATTCGCATCAATTTTTGCAAATCCTGCATTAACCGGTGCAAAAACGGTAAAAGGTCCGTCACCTTGTAAAGCTCCTACCAAGTCAGCTGCTTTTAAGGCAGTAACCAGGGTTGAGAAATCATCTACAGAAACTGCGATGTCTACAATGTCCTGAGAATTGTTTTGTGCATTTACCTTTGGTGTCATTACCATTAAGGCAACAGCGGAAATAATAAAGATTACTTTTTTCATGATTTGTTTTTTTAGATTTTGTGTTAAACTTGTAATAGTTGCACTATGCATAAGTAAGTACACACGGACAGACCGTATGGATGACAAAAGCAGATTTTTATCATATCTTTAACACTTGCTATGAATGATACCCACCATATTGAACTCCTTAAAAATGGGAATAAGAATGCGCTCTATGCCCTGTACGACAAGTACTCAGGTGCACTTTATGGGGTAGTACTTCGCATGTGCAGGGATAAGGAATTAGCTGAAGATCTTCTTCAGGAAATATTCCTGACCATCTGGAAGAAAATTGATCAATACGATGAATCGAAAGGCAAATTTTATACCTGGGCCTATCGAATAGCCAGGAATAAAACCCTGAATGCGTTGCGAAAAACAGATACCCTCATCCAAAATGAGGATATGAGTGTATATAAGAATATAAAGGAAGAGGAATTGCCCCAGGAGTATGAAGAATTGAATGGCGTTCTTAAGAAATTAGAAGAACATCATCAGAAAGTAATAGAGTTGGTGTATTTCAAAGGGTATACCCATAGGGAAGCCCATAAAATGATGGGTGTTCCACTGGGAACCTTTAAGTCGTATGTAAGGCAGGCTCTGGTTCAACTAAGATCGAATTATCAGCTTCCCCTAGCATTCCTCTTGATATGTTTTGAAGTAATTGGATATGGATAGGAAAAACATTTTGGAAAAAGGACTGTTAACACAGTATTTGCTGGGAGAATTACCCAGGGAAGAAGCATTGCTGTTAGAATCGGTCATTCAAAAAGATAGTGTCTTACAAGAGCGATTGTATCAACTAGAATCCGATCTTGAAAAAATGGCTATGGAAAATGCCATTTCACCCCCGGAAAGTATACGTGCTTCGCTGGTAAGAGCAATAGATAGTGAGGCAAAAGATACTGCCATTCCACTTCATCGAGATTCTACTAAAAACGCCTTTAATCCTATGCGCTTGCTCGTAGCGGCCAGCTTGGCGGCACTATTTGCCATAACCTCCTTCTTTTTTTACGGTCGTTGGCAAACTGCAGAAGAGAATTTTATCGTGGCTCAGGAAGCACAGCAACAATTGAAGGAAGAGTTACAAACGCTTTCAAGCGAGATTAAAGAGACCCAGGACATGGTTAGTGTTTTGAATAGTAAGGATGCCATCCCATTTCTATTAAAAGGCAACCAGTTGGCTCCTGAAGCAAGAGCCGTGGCATATGTGAACCATAAGAACAGGTCGGTTTGGGTAAATCCTAAAGCGCTTCCAAAACTTTCTCAGGAGGAAACTTATCAGATGTGGGCCGATGTAGATGGGGAAATGATCAGTATGGGGCTACTGCCTACGGATAAGGAGCTGATCGCCCTGACCTATATTGATAAGGCGGAATCGTTGAACATTACAATAGAACCTCAGGGAGGCAATGATCATCCTACGGTAGAGCGACTGATCTCCAATGTCTATTTATAGGTAACCGCAGTGTTAAGATGCTGCTTTCTCTACAGGCACGCCGTACAGATCAAAATCTGCAGCTTCTGTGATGGTAATTGAAGTAAAATCTCCTTGTTTTAAGTAATATTTAGAGGCATCAATAAGCACTTCATTGTCCACATCGGGGGAGTCGAATTCGGTTCGTCCTACAAAATAGTTCCCTTCCTTACGGTCAATGATACAACGGTAGGTCTTTCCGATCTTCTGCTGATTGAGTTCCCAGGAGATCTGTGACTGAAGTTCCATGATCTCATTGGCCCGTTGCTGTTTAACCTCCTCCGGAACGTCATCCTCTAATGCATATGCATGGGTATTCTCTTCGTGACTATACGTAAAACAACCCAGGCGTTCAAAACGCATCTCCCCAACCCAGGACTTTAAAGTTTGAAAATCCTCTTCGGTCTCCCCGGGATATCCAACTATTAAAGTGGTTCGGATGGTCATATTGGGAACAGCCTTCCTGAAATCCTCCAGTAACTGAGTTGTTTTTTGTTTGGTTGTACCCCTTCTCATACTCTTTAGGATGGGATCAGAAATATGCTGTAAGGGTATGTCTATATAATTACAGATCTTTTCTTCTTGTCTCATTACCTCCAGCACATCCATTGGAAACCCTGTGGGAAATGCATAATGCAAACGTATCCACTCAATACCTTCTACTGTCACCAGTGCTTTGAGCAATTCTGCTAAATTTCGTTTTTTATAAAGATCCAGGCCATAATAGGTGAGGTCCTGAGCAATAAGGACCAGCTCTTTTACACCTTTAGCCGCCAATTTTTCTGCTTCTGTAACCAATTCTTCAATTGGCTTACTCCGGTGTTTCCCGCGCATAAGGGGAATAGCACAAAAAGAGCAAGGCCTGTCGCAGCCTTCAGCGATCTTGAGATAGGCGTAGTTTTTTGGCGTAGTCGTAAGACGTTCCCCAAGCAGTTCATGCTTATAGTCCGCTTCCAAAGCTTTCAGAAGGTTTGGAAGGTCACTAGTGCCAAAATACGCATCCACATTGGGGATCTCTTTCTGCAGATCTGGTTTATAACGCTCACTAAGACATCCTGTTACAAATACCTTATCTACGATACCCGCCTCTTTTTGCTGTACGTATTCCAGAATTGTATTAACACTCTCCTCCTTTGCATTGGCAATAAAACCACAGGTATTGATCACAACAATATTGCCATCTTCTTCGTGCACCACCTCTTTATCATTGGCACGTAATTGCCCCATGAGTACTTCAGAATCATACACATTCTTGGAACACCCGAGGGTTATCACATTTATCCGGTTCTTTTTTAGCGTTTTAGTGCGCATTCATTGTAATTGAGGTGCAAAAATACGGCAAGGGAAACCATATTTTCCTGCTTTGCACGATTTCTTTTCTTTTTTCGTTAAACCTTAAGTAAGAATATTGATCTAAAGCTTAGAGAATTATGACAAGGCAAACATTCTACCTTCCGTTACTTCTGATCTTACTGCTGATAGCAGGTTGCTCTTCAAATGATGACAATGAAGATCCCATTATCGATGATCCTTCTCCAACTCTATATTTCCCACCTTTAACTTCTTCCACCTGGGAAACCGTTTCGCCGGAAGAACTTGGTTGGGATACCGGTGTTACACCTACTCTGAATACGCTACTGCAAGAAAAAGGAACTAAGGCCTTTATAATCCTTAGAAAATGGGAGGATAGCCATGGAAACCTATTTTGGATCCTTTACCCGCGACAGTATTTGGTACTGGGCATCCGCAGGAAAAACTTTAACAGCTTTTACAGTGGGAATAGCTCAGGAAAATAACCTCCTTAGTCTTGATGATCCCAGTTCACAGTATCTTGGAGAAGGATGGACCTCTGCCGAGCTTGAAAAGGAAAATGCCATAACGATCAGGAATCAACTGACGATGACCTCCGGTTTAAACGATCTTTTCTTTGATTGTGTAACCCCTGACTGTCTCCGGTACACTGCAGATGCCGGAACACGCTGGGCATATCACAACGGGCCGTATACCTTGTTGGAAAGTGTTGTAAGCGCGGCAGCAGGAACTACTTTTACCTCCTATTTTAATACTGAGCTCCGCGATAAGATAGGAATGAACGGATTTTGGCTTAGCACCAACGGCAAGAACAATGTCTATTTCAGTAATGCCAGGAGCATGGCACGTTTTGGATTGTTAAATCTGAACATGGGAACCTGGGGAAATACAGTAATACTGGGAGATATGGACTATATGACATCTATGAGCAATACCTCCCAGGATCTAAACCTGTCCTATGGGTATTTATGGTGGTTAAATGGGAAAAACAGTTACATGGTACCCGGTTCACAAACTCAGTTCAATGGGCTCCTTATCCCAAATGCCCCTGCTGACACCTATGCCGGATTGGGAAAGAACGACCAAAAATTATATATAGTTCCAGGCCAGGGGTTGGTCGTAATTAGAATGGGAGAAGATGCCGGGGAAGATCAGGCAGGCCCTTCCAGTTTTGACAATGAACTTTGGGGAGTTCTGCGCGATCTTATTGGATATTAATATAATACGCTGATCTATCGAAACCCGTCCGGAATTTTTCGCACCCTATTGATCTTTTCATAGGCGGTGCCCAGTTGCAATAGTTTTGCTTCCTCAAACTGTTTCCCGATAAAGGTAAGACTAATAGGTTCTCCATCGGATTTATACCCCATTGGAATGGTCAATGCCGGATATTTGGCAACTGCAGCATAGGCCGCATGGTAATTATTGATAGACAAAATAGCATCTAATTGATTGCTGTCTATAGCCTCATTAAAAAAGGTTCTTGACTGAGATTCTAAACTGCTTTTTACGTTCGCTAATTGCTCCATAGAGGTGGTATCAGAAACAACGGCATTAAGTCTTCCCTGTCCGTACGGAATACGAACTAAGCTATCATGCAGGTTGTATTCCATGATATCGGCTACGTCTTTCACCGTAATCTTCTCCTTGTTCTGAACATGATTCGCAATATAGGCGGGGAGGTCTACTTTCATATCCAGGTTAAGTATACTGATAAAACCATCCAGAGGTTCTGAAGGAGGATCTATTACCACAATTTCTGCACCGGCCGCTTTTATTATATCCAGGGTTGTTTTGTAAATGCTATCACTTTCCAACAAATTGGAAAAAGCCCCAAAACGTTTGCCTTTAATTTCTGAGGATAATAGGTTTTGAAACCAGTTCTTTCCAAAATCTTTCCCTACAGAACTAGGATCTTGTGAGTCTTTTCCCATCATGGCATCCAATACAATCGCATTATCAGTCACATTTCGCGTCATAGGTCCGGGTGTATCCAGGGTACTGGAAATAGGTACTATGCCGGTTCTGCTCAACAGACCTATGGTTGGTTTAAGTCCAACGACAGAGTTTTGACTCGATGGTGATAGAATAGAACCCGAGGTTTCTGTACCAACAGCTGCCACTGCATAATTGGCGGCCATGGAGGTGCCACTTCCTGCGCTTGAACCACCGGTTTCAAAGATCTTTCGCCCATAAGGATTCAATGTTTGCCCGCCAAAGGCGCTATAGCCTAAGGGACATCCATCACAGAGGTAATAGGCCCATTCACTAAGATTTACTTTCCCCAGAATAAGCGCACCTTTTGCCTTGAGTTGTTCTACAATAAAAGCATCATCTGTAGTATTCTCGGTGAATACCAGCGCTCCTGCCGTCGTATTCATCCCTTCTGTATCTATATTGTCTTTTAGAAGTATCGGCATACCATAAATGGGGTGCTGCCCTTCTTTTCTTTCTTTATCCTTTTTCCTGGCCTCATTGACCACCTCCTCATTCAGGGCTATGATCGTATTTAATGTGGTTTCATTGTTTAATTCAAATTGGTAGATACGGTATAAATAAAACAAAACCAGTTCTTCATACGTCAGTTTATCTTGTTGCACAAAGGATTGTATACTTGGAATATCCTGTTCCAGGATCATAGGCTTTAAGCGCTCATAGGAAGCTTCTGTGAACCGGGAAACTTCGTGATATAAGGGTCTGAAAACGTCATTTTTATCTAAAACCCTTGATTGGATCAACTTAAAATGCATTCTCGATTTTTCGTGCGCTTGATTGGTCACTAGCTCCGTGGAATCATTGTAGGGAGTCCATAGGACGATATTCTCATCTATGCCCGACTCATTTCTGCAACCTGCCATCCATAGGACGACAACCACCAATAGCATTGAAACACTAATTCTTCCCTCTACTACTCTAATTTTTTCCATCTAACAATATTTTCTTGATTCATACGAACAAATTCATCCTTCCCCTCTGCCTGGGCCAGCACCAAAGAGCGTTCTGCCGATTTAATGGCTTCCTGATAATTTTTCATGGCAGCCTCTACCAGTGATTTAACCCTATAAAAATAATAGGTGTCCCCTCCAATAGCTATTGCCATTTCCAGGTATTGCAGTGCCCTGTCAGTTTCTATTCCTTCTTCCTGAAGGTATCTTGCAGCTTCGTAATAGGTTTGTGCGCCAGGATTGCCCTCAAGGCTTTTTTCAATGGCTTGCATCATCTCTTTTTGTGTACTGACCGCAATGGGGATAGAGACACTGGTATTGCCCCATTTCCATTGCATTACCGCACCATTATGCGTGATAGAATCGAATGAGATCAAAAAATTTTCCTGCCATTCTGCATGTTCTTCAGGTTTAATTTTCACTCTAAAAGCATCTTCTGAAGGATCGTAAGCATTACGGCCATCGCCCCAATGAGATGTATTCCTATGAAAGACCACTTCCCAGGAAAATTCTTCCGGAAATGCATAAAGTGCATAGGTTCCCGGCAGTAAAGTATTTCCCAGGACCTCAATTTCACTGTTTACAGTAAATTTCGTGGATTCATTGGCTCCAACTCGCCAGATACGACCGTAGGGAACAAGTCCGTCGAATATCTTTCTACCTCTCGCAGCCGGGCGCGAATACTCTATGAGTATGGTTGTGAGCCCTATATCTTGTTGAATTTTCGAGAACGGACTGGCCTTTGGATGAATAAGCTGACTCTGTACTGTGGAGATCAGCATGAATGTAAAAATAAAGGGTATGATCGTTAGAGTTTTCAACTGAAGAAGGAGTCAACAAATTCGTATTTATTAAACACCTGAAGATCTTCAATTTTCTCCCCAACTCCAATATATTTCACCGGAATTTGGAACTGATCTGAAATACCGATAACCACGCCTCCTTTTGCGGTTCCATCCAGCTTTGTCACGGCCAGGGAAGTTACTTCCGTAGCCTTGGTGAATTGTTTGGCCTGCTCAAAGGCATTCTGGCCGGTTGAACCATCGAGAACGAGCAGTACTTCATGAGGAGCGTCTGGCACTACTTTCTGCATTACCCGCTTTACTTTGCTTAATTCATTCATTAAATTCACCTTGTTGTGAAGTCGGCCGGCGGTATCAATAAGCACTACATCTGCATTCTGTGTTATAGAAGCACTAAGGGTATCGAATGCAACCGAGGCCGGGTCACTTCCCATCTTTTGTTTGATGATAGGAACATCTACCCGGTCTGCCCAAACCTGCAACTGGTCGATGGCGGCAGCACGAAAAGTGTCTGCTGCTCCTAAGATGACGGAATATCCTTTTTCCTTTAACTGATATGCTAATTTCCCAATGGTTGTGGTCTTCCCAACGCCATTGACCCCAACTACCATGATAACATATGGTTTTTTGTCTTTTGGAATATCAAAATCTGTAGCCTCCCCAACATGTGTTTCTGAAAGTAGGCCCGCAATTTCTTCTCTGAGAATACCATTGAGTTCATCGGTGCCCATATATTTATCTGCAGCTACACGTTTTTCGATGCGCTCAATGATCTTTAAAGTAGTTTCCACCCCAACATCGGAAGTAACCAACACTTCCTCCAGGTTATCCAGGACGTCATCATCTACTTTGGATTTACCTGCAACAGCCTTTCCTAATTTTGAAAAAAAGCTGGTTTTCGATTTCTCAAGACCTTTGTCCAGGCTTTCCTTTTTATCGGAAGAAAATATTTTTTTAAAGATACTCATGGGCGGTGTGTACTTGGCGGCTCAAATATAAGAAATAAAAAAAGCCGCTATCCAGGGGGAGCGGCTTATTTATTATGTAGAAAGATTGCTATTTTTTAGCCAACCAATCGTTAACCATTTCCGGTGACATTACTGATTCAACAAAGGTATAAGCCCCACTTTTAGGTGATTTTACCATTTTGATTGCTTTTGTCAGTCTTTTTGAACTTCCCTGAAGGGTTGCTACGGTCTTCTTTGCCATGATTTATTACTTTATCTCTTTATGAACCGTCATTCTTTTCAGAATCGGATTAAATTTTTTAATCTCCAATCTATCAGGAGTATTCTTTTTGTTCTTGGTAGTAATGTACCGTGAAGTACCTGGCATACCAGAGTCTTTGTGCTCTGTGCACTCCAAAATTACCTGAACCCTATTTCCTTTTTTTGCCATGATCTATTATTTATGTGGCTTACTTCAGTATTCCATTCTGGCGTGCTTCTTTTAACACGGCAGAAATTCCTTTTTTGTGGATGCTTTTAAGAGCCCTTGCAGAAACTTTCAAGGTAATCCAACGATCTTCCTCAGGAATATAAAACCTCTTCTTAGAAAGATTTACATCAAATCTCCTTCTCGTTTTATTGATCGAAAAGGAAACGTTATTTCCGAACATCGCCCTCTTTCCAGTAATTTCGCAAACTTTAGACATGGTGCTCTTATTTACTTTGTTTTAAACAGGATGCAAATTTACGTCATTTTAACGGAAGCACAAAAATCTTTTTTAGAATTTTAAAATTTCTTTTTGCAGCATTTCCAAGGCCTTGTGAACCCCTTTTTGGACTATCCTTGTGCGGTGGTTTCCCATGGCAAACTCCTTAACGACCACACCTTTTTCAGAAGCTATGGCAATATAAACCGTTCCAATGGGTGCATCTGAATCCCCTTTGGTGGGGCCGGCATTCCCCGTAGTGGCCAATCCAAAATCTGCCTTCATTATTTCCCTGATATTGCGGGCCATAGACGCCGCCACTTCCGCGCTTACCACTGAGTGTTTTTCAATTAACTTCTCAGATACCTTTAGAACATCTATCTTGGTTCTGGTTGCGTAACACACCAAGCTCCCC
Source organism: uncultured Flavobacteriaceae bacterium (assembly GCA_963844995.1). GTDB lineage: Bacteria > Bacteroidota > Bacteroidia > Flavobacteriales > Flavobacteriaceae > Muriicola. The sequence goes on from CAWJQE010000021.1 coordinate 95,447, forward strand.
ACAAAATATGCAGAAGCCCCGGGCACGGAAGTGATCTGTTCAGCGATCTTACCCCCGGTAAAACTTTCTGCGGTAGCCATGGTTAATTTTCTGGCAGCTAACAATTTTCCAACAACGGCTTCAATAGTGCCTTCCTCTTCTTCTCCGGAAATAATATCCCCGATGAGACCATAAAGTTTAGTGGAAACCTCATTGATCCCATTCTCCAGGACTTGTTTCTCCGGTCCTTTGGCCGATAAACGCAGTCGTACCTTTCCCAGGTTTGGTAAATACGCCAGCTTTATATAGTCTGGCAGTGTATCTTCAACAGAGGCAATTCTCTCGGCAATGGCACTTTCTCCCAGGCCATAGGTCATGATGGTCCTGTGGATTATAAAAGGCCGTTTGTATTTTTCTACCAGTTTTGGAAGCACCTTATTGGTCAAAAGATCTTTCATCTCGTAGGGCACGCCAGGCAAGGAAATAAAGACGCAGTTGTCCTCTTCCATCCACATGCCGGGAGCTGTACCAAAGTTATTTTGCAATACCTGTGCCCTGGAAGGAACAAGAGCCTGATTTCTGTTTACGTCAGAAATTGGAGTTGATATGTATTTTTTGAAAAGTGTTTCTATATGTACCAGAACTTCTTTATCCCGTACGAGTGTATCATTAAAGTATTCGCAAAGCGTACGTTTGGTGATGTCGTCTTTGGTAGGCCCAAGACCTCCGGTAATAAAAACAATCTCGGCCCTGGATCGGGCCTCTTTCAGTGCATTCAGGATATGAAGCTTGTCATCTTGTACAGAAGTTATCTGGTATACAGAGACGCCTATTTTGTTGAGTTCACTGGCAATAAAAGCCGAATTGGTATCTATGATCTGGCCAATGAGGATCTCATCGCCAATAGTGATAATTTCTGCAAACATCAGATGTCAAAATCTTTTCCAAGTTCTGAAATGACCTGTAGTACGTCTTGTTTTAATAAGGGAAATTTAGCTTCTATCTGCGCCTTATTCTCAGCATTCTTCCCAAGCGTTTCTATCTCGAGGGCAATGGCCCGGGTTTGCTCCATCCCAAGTAAGTCTACATTGGGTTTAATTTTATGGGCAAGCTGATACACATTTTCATAATCGCCTTCCCCAATGGCCTTTTCCAGATCTTCCAGATCCTGAGGAACTTCTTCCAGGAATACGGTTACTACAGATAGTACGAAGTCTTCGTCGCCATCTGCCATCTCCTTTAACTTGTCAAGACTATAGATCATCTATTTAATTTTTAAACGTAGTAATTCCTTTCCTTCCAAACTTCCGGAAAGGTAGTCATTTGGACTTACTCTTCCAACACCCGCCGGAGTTCCTGTAAAGAGCACATCGCCTTTTTTTAAAGTGAAGAATTTGGACACATATCCAATGAGATCATCTATGGACCATAACATTTGTGCCGTATCACCCTGTTGAACCACTTTATCATTTTTTGTCAAGGTGAAATGAAGGTTTTTTAGGTCCTTAAAATCTGCCTTTGGAAGCCATTTTCCAATAACCGCTGCTCCATCAAATCCTTTCGCCTTTTCCCAGGGAAGACCTTTCTCTTTTAACTGAGCCTGCAGGTCCCGTGCAGTAAAATCTATCCCCAGACCTATTTCATCGTAATACTTATGTGCAAATTTTGGATCGATGTGTTTCCCTACTTTCTTGATCTTTACCAGTACTTCAACTTCGTAATGGATATCTTCTGAAAACTCCGGAATATAGAAATCCTGTTCTTTTGGAAGCACAGCAGAATCTGGCTTTATAAAAACAACAGGGTCCTTGGGCCGTTCATTAGACAATTCCTTAATATGCTCTGCATAATTGCGTCCAATACAGATGATTTTCATTGCCTGAATTCTTAATTTTATTGAAGTTTATTATTGAGCTTACTCAATTTTATCTGGGTCAGGACCTTTTTTGTATACAAGGGAAAATCAGCATTCAATATCCATCCAAAATAACCCGGTTCCTCCTCTAAAACAAGCCTCACCTTCTTTCCCTTGTGTTTCCCGAAAGTAAAGATCTCTTCTTCATCTTCATCCAAGCCAATAAAGCCGGCAAAATCTACACTTTGTTTATAAGTTGAAAATTCGGCTAGTTTTTTTATGTTGTTCTCCAGTTCCGGATATTGTTTCAATTGAGATAGCAGCACTTCATAGGTAGCTGTAGTATCTGCCTTGGCACTATGTGCATCTGTAAGATCTTTATCGCAATAAAACTTGTAAGCTGCAGCTAGTGTTCGTTGTTCCATCTTATGGAAGATTGTCTGAACATCTACAGAAACCATACCCTTCATATCAAAATCTATATCGGCCCTTAGCATTTCTTCGGCGAGAAGCGGAATATCAAAACGATCAGAATTAAAACCTGCAAGATCACTATCCTTTATAAATTGATAGATCTCTTTAGACAATTCCTTAAAAGTTGGTTCATTGGCCACTTTTTCGTTGGAAATGCCGTGAATAGCAACTACTACGGCAGGGATCTCACATTCCGGATTCACCAACCAGGTACGGTGTTCCTTTTCCCCATTGGGCGATATTTTAAGGATAGATATTTCAACGATCCTGTCTTTAGCAACGTTAGTACCTGTAGTTTCGAGGTCGAAAAAGCAAATAGGTTTGCTAAGGTTTAGTTCCATTTTATTAAATTATATACGGCAGGTAAGGTTACTATAAGGCCTGGATCATGCAGGCTAAATATCCCGATTTATGTCCCAATTCTCCAGATAATCGGCAACTGCTTTTACAAACATGCCTCCCAATGCCCCATTTACTACCCTGTGATCATAACTGTGCGAAAGAAACATTTTGCTGCGAATCCCTATGAAATCGCCTTCAGATGTTTCAATGACAGCAGGCACTTTACGAATGGCTCCCAATGCCAGGATCCCAACTTGAGGCTGATTAATAATAGGTGTGCCAAAAACACTTCCAAAAGTACCTACGTTGGTCACTGTATAGGTCCCTTCTTTAATTTCATCGGGTTTTAAAGCATTGTTTCGCGATCTATTGGCAAGATCGTTCACAACTTTGGCCATGCCCACCAAATTTAACTGGTCCGCGTTCTTAATGACCGGTACTATCAGGTTGCCATCAGGAAGAGCAGCAGCCATCCCAATATTGATGTTCTTCTTTTTAATTACGGTATCGCCCTCCACGGAAATATTCACCATTGGGAATTTCTTTAAAGCCTTGGCCACCGCTTCAATAAAAATAGGGGTAAACGTGAGCTTCTCCCCTTCCCGTTTCTCAAAGACATCCTTCACTTTATTTCTCCAGTTAACCACTTTGGTCACATCTACTTCAATAAAACTTTGCACATGTGCCGAGGTTGCAACACTATTAATCATATGTTGGGCAACCAGCTTGCCCATGCGGGTCATTGGGATTACCTCATCCCCTGTGACCGACTGTGCAGTGGTAACTTTATGCGGAGTTTCTGTGATTTTTGGAGCAGGAGATTCAACGATTTGTTTTTCCTCAATAACCGGGGCTATAGTGGGTTCTTTCTTAACTCCACCATTCCTCCTGTTTTCCAGATATGCCAGAACATCATTCTTGGTTACCCTACCCTCCAGGCCGGAACCTACAATAGCCTCCAGTTCCTCAAAAGGTATCTGTTCTTGTTTCGCGATGTTCTTAACCAGCGGGGAATAAAAACGTTCTGATTCCCCGTAAGCTGCCACCGGTGCAGCAGCGGTTTCTTTCACAGTTGTCATCTGCTTTTCAAGAGAGGCCGAAGCAGCTTCTGGAATTACCTCTTCAGTAGCTTTAACCTCCTCATCAGGTTCCGGAGAAGCAGGTTCAGATCCTTTAACTTCAATAACCGCAACGGTCTGGCCCACCTTTATAACATCATCTACTTCAAAAAGTCGTTCTAGCAAAACACCTTCCACCTCACTTGGCACTTCAGAATCTACTTTGTCAGTGGCTATCTCAAAAACAGCCTCATCTAATTCAATAGTATCCCCCACTTCCTTTAACCATGATGTTAAGGTAGCTTCTGCAACACTTTCACCCATCTGGGGTAATTTCAATTCAAACTTTGACATATTCTTATTAACCGCCTTGTTAAGTACTATATTTTTGCAAAAATACTAAAATTACAGACTATTTTTTAAATTTTTCGTACACTTTAATCAATGCGCCTTAAGCGAGTTCTCGAAAGGGATTCTATTGATGATGCTTCGACCCAAGGTAATCTCATCGGCATATTCCAGCTCATCTCCAACAGAAATACCTCTTGCAATGGTAGAGGTATTTACCTCCATATCCTGAATTTGTTTATAAATATAAAAATTAGTGGTATCACCTTCCATGGTAGAACTCATGGCAAAAATAAGTTCCTTAACGGCGCCGCTTTTTACTTTTTCAACCAGGGAAGGGATGGTAAGGTCCTGGGGGCCTATGCCTTCCATAGGCGAGATCTTTCCGCCCAGTACATGATACAATCCATTATACTGACTTGTGTTCTCTATGGCCATTACATCGCGAATGTCCTCCACCACGCAAACCAGACTGGTATCTCTTTTGGGATTTGCGCAGATCTCACAAAGTGCCACATCTGAAATATTGTGACAAGTAGTGCAAAATTTAATTTCGTTGCGCAGGGACACTAAGGACCCCGCCAATCGCTCTGTCTGTGAAACAGGTTGCTTTAGTAAATGCAGTACCAACCTCAGGGCAGTTCTTTTACCAATCCCCGGTAATTGTGACATTTCATAGACTGCGTTTTCCAGAAGTTTAGAAGAAAATTCCATACAGGCAAAATTACGTACTATTTTTACTTTTTGTACTTTGCAGGGGAAATTAATTTGAATGACTGCCTCCCATATTCTGCTGCTTATAGGCGCCTATTTCCTGGTCCTTGTCCTTATTTCTTACGTCACCGGACGAAATGATTCCAATGCCGATTTTTTTAAGGCGGGGAAACAATCGCCCTGGTTTGTAGTGGCCTTTGGGATGATTGGAGCCTCCTTGTCTGGGGTAACCTTTATATCTGTTCCCGGCTGGGTAGAAGCTTCAGATTTCAGCTATATGCAGGTGGTCTTTGGTTACTTGTTCGGGTATTTTATCATTGCCTTTGTACTGTTGCCCATATATTACCGACTCAATGTTACGTCCATCTACGAATACCTGCAAGACAGATTTGGTCCCGTCAGTTACAAGATAGGCGCCCTTTCTTTCTTTATTTCCAGGGTCCTTGGAGCCTCTTTCAGGTTATTTCTGGTGGCCATTGTCCTGCAACAGTTTGTCTTTGACGCCTGGAACGTACCTTTTGAACTTACGGTGGTGCTGTCTATCTTATTGATCTGGATCTATACCTTTAGGGGAGGCATTAAGACCATTGTATGGACAGACACCTTGCAAACCCTTTTTATGCTGGTTTCTGTAGGCCTGTCTATCTATTTTATAAATCAAAAATTAGGCTGGACGTTTACCGAATTCCTGGGGTCTGAAGAACTCAAAGAATACAGTACTATTTTTTTTACGGACGACTTTTATGCGAAGAATCATTTTATAAAATCATTCCTTGGCGGGATGTTCATTACCATTTGCATGACGGGCCTGGACCAGGATATGATGCAAAAGAATCTTACCTGCAGAAACCTGGGAGACGCCCAAAAGAATATGGTTTCCTTTAGTGTCATCCTCATTGCAGTAAACTTTGTTTTCCTTTTACTAGGCGCCCTATTGTTCATTTATGCACAACGCTTTGAAGTGGCCATTCCACTGATGGACGGGGCCCCGAAATCTGACCTGCTTTTTCCTGAGATCGCGTTAAACAGCGGCTTAGGAAGTATCGTGGCCAGTACCTTTATCCTTGGATTGATCGCAGCCGCCTATAGTAGTGCAGATAGCGCACTTACTTCCCTTACCACTTCTTTTTGTGTCGACTTCCTGGGGATCGAGAAAAAAGAGCAACATACACAAAAACAACTGCGCAAAAGGGTGCATATTGGGATGAGCGTTCTCCTGGTGCTGGTGGTGATCAGTTTTAAATACATTCTGGACCGAAACGTCATAGACGGGCTGCTTACGGTGGCTACCTATACCTATGGCCCTTTATTGGGGCTGTTTGCCTTTGGGATCTGCACCAAATACAAGATAAAGGACAAATTAAGTTGGATTGTGGCTATTGGTTGTGTGCTGATCATTATGCTGGTGGCCAACCTGCCGGCTGAGATGCTTGGCGGCTATGAGGTGGGCTACGAGTTATTACCTGTCAATGGCTTATTGACGTTTTTAGGACTGCTGCTGATCCGTAGGCGCAAGAAATAATCAATTGTTTTGCCCGTATCGTCCCTGCCCCAGACCAATTTAGAATGGCAGGACATATCACAAATAAACATTCAGATATTATCTTAGTCCACAGGGTAAATTAAAATGCAAAAGGCGCTATATACAATCGCTGGCAACCATTACTTATTAATTATTCAAGCGATCTTTGAAGGTCTTTTTATTTTAAAAAAATTGATCACACGCCATAAAAAAAGCATTATTCCCATCGCGACAGGATTACTTTTCTTGTGAATTGAATCCAGGCTGAAGTAACTATTATTAATGATCGCATCTGCTGCAAGCATTGCACTCTCAACCGCCGGACCTATACCTTCTCCCAAGTCGGTTGTTGCCAAACCGGCAGCATCACCAATTATAAAAGCATTATCTATTCTGCAATTGTCCACACGATCTCTTATTTGATATACGTATCCTTTTGGTTTGAATTCATAGTCTTTAACGATGTTAAGAGAATCGAGTTTTTTAATAAGCTGATCCCAATGCTCTTTTATATTCACTTTTTTACCTTTAAAAAGTCCACCAACACCTATATTCAGGTAACCGTCATTTTTTGAAACACACCATGAATAACCCTGTATATCGTGTTCATAAAACCAACAGCGGCATGCCTTTTCTTTATAATCATATTTTATCTCTTCTTCCAAACAGCAGACTTCATACTTCTTATTTCTGGGATGTACTTCTTTAAAAAACGAAATATATACCGGGCAATGAGACCCCCCTGCTCCAACAAGATATTTACATTTGTAGGCATCATCTATAATATAAAATCCATCTTCTTTCTTAATAGTATGAACTTTATGGTGATATACATCCACCCCAGATCTTTTTAGGAGCCAGTCATCAAATTCATAGCGCCTTATCGCATATGATTTTGTTTTTAGTTTTTTATCAATCCCAAAGAAGTTGACGTAATTTTCATTAAGCTGAATATGCGGATAATCACTTAATTCAAGTTGTTCAATGACCTTAGGGGTTATCCATCCGGCGCATAATTTTATTCTGGGGAATTTTTGAGCATCGAGAAGTATACAATCCTTTTGGCTCTGTTTTAATTTCCAGGCACAGGTGGAACCCGCTGGTCCTCCTCCAATTATAATTACTTCTGAGAATTTCATTTACGGAAATTGTAGCTTATTAAAGGTAAATGTATTTTTCGTTCCAACTGGGAATATTTCTTTTAAATACAGCTGTAAATATCGCCGAAGTGACAAAACAATTGAATTCAGAATATAAAAAACTGTTGCTAATAAGGCGGGCAGTTTATAGTTTCTGCATGGAGGTTAATCTGCCGCAGGCATAGCAGGCAGGTCAGAAATTCCTACGCGTAATTCTCGCGCAATTAACTATCTTGGTTTTTTAATCTGAAAATTTAAAAGGATTTTCGACTCAACAAAGCATACATGTGTATATTCTTTTTCATGCCGATAACTAGCGATTTTGGGATGGTTGAGATACCCGCTTGCGGACATACTCTAAACACAAATAAATCCTATGTTTAAGTTTTTTCGAAGAATTAGATTTGACCTTATGGAAAGAAATAAGACTGCCAAATACCTCAAATACGCCTTAGGCGAAATTGTACTCGTCGTTATTGGTATTCTTATTGCTTTACAACTAAATAATCAAAATGAGATCCTTAAATCAAACAAATTTGAGCAGGAGATCATATCCCTGATCAATCAGAACCTCGAACAAGACTCGATAGCATTGTCTACCCAACTATTTGAGGCTAAGCTAGCCAACCGATTAACAGATAGTTTAATTGTCCAGGTAGCTAATAAGACTTATGCCGACAACTTAAATAAGTGGATGGGAAAAATAATCTGTTTTGAACGATTTCAATCTCAATCTAGCGCTTTTGAGGTATTGAAAGCCAAAGGAATAGAAAGTGTTACAGACAACCAGTTACAATTAGACCTCATATCGTATTATGACGAATATCTTTTCAAACTTTACGAAGGTTTAAAAGACGTAGAATTTTCATTTAAAACGGACTGGATTCCTATCCTTAAATCGCAGTTTTTGGATTTTAAATGGCGGAATTACTGTTTACCTATTGATTCAAAAAAATTCTTTGAAGATCCTTCCAATATTGTGCTTTTTAAGATGTTCCGGGACAATAGAGCTGGTGAGATAGAAAGAATGGAAATTACCTTGCAAAAAATATCTGAGATCAGAAAGCAAATCAAAGAGGTTTATAAATGATCAAATTCTTCCGTCACATACGTCAATCCTTAATTATGAAAAACCAGACTGGCAAGTACTTTAAATACGCTATTGGCGAAATTATTCTTGTGGTAATCGGGATTTTAATAGCCTTGCAACTGAATACATGGAACCAAAACCGGCTGGATAAAAATGAAGAAGCACTTTTACTTGAGGCAATTGCAAAAAAAATGGATCATAACAGGTTTCAGCATCAACGCGGATTAAAACGATATTCTGAAGTAGTTAACGGAGCAAGAAAACTCATAAAATTAAGCGGAAACCCAATTCACGATAGTTTAAAAATCGACATAGAACAAAGCCTTTTCGATATAAAGAATCGTTTTCTGATGGGCAAATCTAATCAGATCAGTGTCTATGATGAGTTAATTGCTTCCGGAAAGCTCAATCTTCTCAGATCAGAATATTTACGGCAGGAGTTGACGCAATTAAAGGCAAATCTACAGTTATTGGCCGCTTATGAGAACCAGCAAAACAATTTTGTGGATAACCATTTAAGTCCGGCTTTAAATAGACAGGTAGACTATATTTCAATAACCAACAGTGCGGTAAACTATGATGGTATTAATGAAGTTGAAGACTTTGATTATGAGCCGTTGTCTGTAAATGCCAATGACTATACAAAATTGTTACAAGATCGAACTATATTAAACCTATTGGCAGAATTGGTCGCCCATACTAGCGCATTATTGCCTATATACCAGCGCATAGGAGAGAATATACAGCATATTGATTCTATTGTTAAGCCTTAATTCTGAACCTAACTGTAAATGATCAAATTCTTCCGTCACATACGTCAATCTTTAATTATGAAAAATCAAACTGGCAAATACTTAAAATACGCCATTGGTGAGATTTTACTTGTTGTTATTGGTATTCTTATTGCGCTTCAAATTAATACATGGAATACAGCCAGGTTAGACAATAACAAAGAGAAAGAATATTTAATCAATATTCTTGAAGATATTAAGACACAGCAGCAACTTGTAAAGGACCAAGTTGCTCATAATATTTTAATGCGTTTAAAATGCGAAAAAGCTATAAGACATCTTAATTCAAATTACATAAATGCCGATAGCATTAACCATTATCTAACTGATATAACTCGTAAAACATTTGTGGTTAGTGATCCTACTTTTCAGGATTTAAAAAGCTCTGGAAATATTCTACTTATAAAAAACGGCGATTTGAGAAAAAAGATTCTGACATTCTACCAATATTTAGATTACAGTGCTTTAGTTATACAAATAAGCAATGAAAAAACAATTGCAGAGTTTAGAGATTTATTAGTAAAAGAGAATGTGGTGGACATGAACTATACCGATAGTCTTACAGTAGCTGGTGGTATTGATTTTTCCCTAAAAACTACACCAATTCTTTGGGCCAAAAAGTTGCAGGAAGATAAATTAAAAGATAGAGACTTTTTGTTTATGATATTGAATCATATCGGTCAAAGAGGAAGAACAAGTAGCGTTAATTTAGATTTAATGAAAAGAATGGAACTTAGAATCGAAAATATGCAAAGAGATATAGAAAACTATTTAAACCCATGATCAAATTCTTCCGAAAAATCAGACAAAACATGATCAAGGAAAATAAGACAAGTAAGTACCTGCTATATGCCATAGGTGAAATAGCACTGGTAATGATCGGTATTCTTTTGGCCTTGCAGGTCAACAATTGGAATGAAGCGCGAAAATCAAGAGCCTTGGAATTAAACATACTTAAAGACTTACACCGTACTCTAAATACCAATTTTGATTTAGTGAACCGGGGAATCTCTGGTAATGAATCTGCAATAAGATCTTGTGAGCTTATACTTGGGCATCTCAATGAAAACAGACCTTATAACGATTCGCTTAATTATCATTTTGAGAATTCCCATATCTGGTGGAAAACAACACTCACAAACAGTGCGTACCAAAGGGCCAAAGAACATGGTATGAATTTTATTAAGGATGATGGCCTTAGAAACAATCTGAATTCCCTTTATAACCTTCTTTTAGGCTTTGGTGAAAAATTAAATGAACGAGAAGAACTCTATTATTATCATACGGCCTCACCTATTCTTACCCAGATCTTCGAATCGACCGAAATTCCTTTGGATAATACTCATATAAAAGGAAATTTTGCACCCTTAGATTATGAGAAATTAAAATCGAATGAGGCGTATAAGACCCTGCTTAGAACATCCATTGGCAACAAGAAAAAAATGAACACCTGGATAAAAAATATATTGAGGGTCATGAAAGAAGTAGATGAAGGGCTGATGCAAGTAATTGATACCTATTAACCTATTTAATGAAAATCATAAAAGTAACGTTAAAGGCCACCCTTCATTTTAACCAACCGCTATTTATAGGTTATAATTCTTTCGGAAAACGATCAAAGTGCAATGAACAAAAAGAAGAATAATGATTTGCATTAGCTGCCATACAGAACACAATGAGAATTTTTGTCCAAATTGCGGCGAGAGAGCCGGGGTTAAAAAAATAGGCTTCCGTTCTATCATGGAAGATACATTTGCTTCCCTTACCGATATGGATAAGGGGTTTCTTTTTAATATAAAAGCGCTTGCAATCAACCCTCAAAAATTAATTACTGTTTATTTAATGGGGAAACGAAAAGGAATACTGAACCCAATTTCATTCCTGATCATCTCCATTTCCCTATACCTGGTCATAGAGTCTATTTTTAAAGTACCAAGAGAAATAACAGAACCAATAGTAAAAAGTATCTACTACAATAAGGGAGTTCAAATTGGCAAGGCTGCAGGTGTGTTTATAAACTCTTATTACAAGTACTTTTTGATATTCACGATATTCTTACTAGCGAATTCAACCAAAATACTGTTCGAAAAATATAACTATTTGGAGCATCTGGCGATAAGTTCGTTTGTGGTTGGCCTGGCTACTTTGGCTAGTATTATTCCTTTCCTGTTACTTAATTTTAAGTTAATAGCTAACCCTGTATTTTATATTGTTATGCTCTTGCTTGTTTACAGGATTTTTAAAAAAGGTTCAAGTAGGTCCGATTCATTTTTATTATCATTCACTAGTTTGTTTTTGTTTGTAATTCAGCTCTTTTCTGTAATAGCAGTAATAGGTTTAATGATGAGTAATAGTAGTTGGGGCTAAGAGAAAATATGCATTAGCAGTGCATCATCTAAGAGGAAATAAGGAAATTCTTTAACCAATAATACGGCAGCTAATTATATACATCTTGATATAATAGGTGGATAATTTTACGTATTGTCCAGATTGTCTTTGCCACCAAAACGTCAGTCATACTGCCCGGTAGCCAGCAATACCAAGGTGCAGGCAACTTCTACCTCAATACCTTCTTTCTTGAGTAGTTCGTAAAATTCAGGGTTTTCAGTCCCCGGATTAAAGATGACCCTCCTGGGTTTAAGGGCAATGATTATTTTATAATAGGCTTTTTGCCTAACCGGGTTTAAATACAGGGTAATGGTGTCTATATCATTAAAAGTATCGAATCCCGTCATAATCTTAACACCAGCCACACTACCTTTTTTAGCGCCGTAGGCTACCGTGTTCTGTGAGGCATCAACAAGTCTTTTGATGGCTATATAGCTATATCTGGAGGGCTTTAAAGAAGCTCCGAATACCAATGTCTTTTTCATAAGCAAATTATGGTGTTAAAGTGTGTTAAGTACTGTAACGTATTGAAATAATTCTCGTCTCTTTATAAGAATACTTCTTATTCATTGAGACGCTGTATTTTTATAGTTAATGGTTAGTGTTTAGTACGGCATACCAATGATAGAAACCCCGATGGTTGCATCGGGGTTTTGTATTTATTAGTTTGGGAACTAACTGACTTAGCCATTTAAATTTGTTCAGGTTTTACAATTGCTCTAAATACTGCTTTCCTGGGTACATGTTCTAAAAAGCAGATTAGGTTACCAACGAATTACAACACTGCCCCAGGTAAATCCACTTCCAAAGGCCGCCAGAACCACCAGGTCGCCTTCCTTTATCTTATCTTGCTCCCAGGCCTCTGTTAAGGCGATGGGAATTGAGGCCGCCGTGGTATTACCGTATTTCATGATATTATTATAGACCTGGTCATCTGCCAGCCCAAATTTCTTCTGTATGAATTGCGAGATACGCAGATTGGCCTGATGAGGGATCAGCATATCAATATCAGTCACTTCTAATTTATTCTTTTTAAGCCCTTCCATAATGACCTCTGAAAAGCGTACCACTGCATTTTTAAATACCAATTGTCCATTCATATACGGGTAATAAGAAACATCCTCAGGATCGTTGTCCTTCAATATGTCTGTTACCCAACGATGGCCTATTCCAGGTGCCAAAAGTGAGAGTTCTTCTGCAAACTGCCCTTCTGAATGTAAATGTGTAGACAGGATTCCCTTTTTAGGATCCTCTTCGCGCGTCAGTATTGCTGCCCCTGCTCCATCACCAAAAATTACTGACACTCCCCTACCTCGTGTTGTAAAGTCGAGGCCGCCGGAATGCAATTCTGACCCTATCACCAAAATATTCTTGTACATCCCACTTTTAATATATTGGTCGGCCACGGAAATAGCATATACAAAACCGGAACATTGATTTCTTACATCCAGAGCTCCTACTGTTTTAATATCCAGATCTCGTTGCACCAAAACTCCGCCCCCTGGAAAATAATAATCCGGACTTAGGGTTGCAAAGACTATAAAATCGATGTCGTCCTTATCAATCCCCGCTCTTTTAATAGCAATTTTGGCCGCTTTTACGCCCATGATAGTTGTGGTATCTTCCCCTTTTTTTACGTGCCTCCGTTCCTTGATACCTGTGCGTTCCTGTATCCAGGCATCGTTAGTATCCATCAGTTTAGACAGGTCGTCATTGGTCACCACGTTCTCTGGTACATAAAAGCCAAGACCAGATATTCTTGAGTTGTACATAAATGATAGGTTTTCTTCTAAGACCAAAGAGAGTACCTCTGACCTTTGTTTAGTTTCGTATTCCTAAAATACCCAATCTTAGGTAGCTAGCCTAGTAAATCCACAAAAGTTTAAGCACAGTTACTCCTTGCCTATTCAATTCACAGAAAGTGCTTGGTTTTTAAGGAGTATTTGTAGTAACTTACTCTTCCACAAATTCATAAAAATGAAACTATATTATTCCATTGCGAGAATCCTATTCCTTTTGTTATTCACCCTTGTTTGTACTATCGGTTCGGCCCAGGAAAAACTTAGCTATCAGCAGCCTTCACAAGAGATCCTGGAGTTGGTCAATGCACCGTTGGCACCAACAGTCAGGGTAACTGATAATGGGGATTATATGCTATTACTTTACAGAGATGCCTATAAAAGCATACAGGAATTGTCTGAAGCCGAGCTACGCCTGGCAGGCTTGCGAATTAATCCTGTGACGAATATTGGTAGCCGGACGAATTATTACAACAACATCAAAATAAAATCTACTTCCGGAAAGGATATAATACAAGTGACAGGACTACCCGAAAACCCGCGCCTGGCTAATTTAAGTTTCTCCCCGGATGAATCTAAAGTGGCCGTCACAAATACCACAACCGAAGGTGTTGAAGTATGGGTACTCGATATTGCTACCGCAAGGGTACAAAAGATCACCGATGCTCAGGTGAATGCCAATCTTGGAGATGTCATTAACTGGTTCAGGGACAGCGAAGCCTTATTGATTAAAATGCTTCCCAGTTCCAGAAAAGGTCTTATAGATCAGGCAGAAGCAGTACCTGTAGGCCCTACTATTTCCACAAATGATGGCAAGAAAGCCCAAAACAGAACCTATCAGGATCTTCTGACCAACCCTTCAGACGAATTCAACTTTCAGCAACTGGCCTTATCTGAGTTGTATAGAGTATCACTTAATGGCACCAAAACACTTTGGAAACCTGCAGCGATGCACAGAAACATTAGTTTTTCCCCGGATGGATCCTATGTAATGGTCCTCACGGTAGAGCAGCCCTTCTCCTATCTGGTTCCTTATTACCGATTTCCTTCTACAACGTCAATTTACACCCAAGATGGCGATCTGGTTACCACTCTGTTAGAAGTTCCATTGATCGAAGATCTTCCAAAGGGTTTTATGGCCGAAAGAAAAGGGATGCGAGAAATTAGCTGGCGTACAGACCTTGATGCTACCTTAATGTATGTGGAGGCACTGGATGAAGGCGATCCCGAAATTGAAGTACCATTCAGAGATGCTGTATATCTTCTTGATCCCCCGTTTACTGGTAAAGGAAACCTTATACTTAAAACAATTAACCGATATAACTCCATATACTGGGGAACAAAAAATGTGGCTGTAGCCACTGATTATTGGTGGAATACCCGGAATACCAAGACCTATGTCTTTGACCCTTCCAATGCTGAAAAACAGCCATCAATTTTATATGATAGAAATTATCAGGATGTATATAGCAATCCGGGATCTTTTGTGATGAAGCGCAGCGAAAATGGCAGTATGGTATTATCCTTAGACGCAAAGAACAATGCATATCTCCTGGGTGACGGGTACTCGGAAAAAGGTCAGTTTCCTTTTGTGGATCAACTTAACCTTGAGTCGCTAAAAACTGTGAGGTTATATCAGTCTAATCTGACCGACAGAAAAGAAGATCTGCGAGACTACAATGTTTCCAAGGATGAATTGCTCGTAAGAATAGAATCTAAGAGCACTTACCCGAACTATTATTACAAACACCTTAAGAAACGAAAAGGACCCACCCAATTAACTTTTTTTGAGAACCCATTCAAAAGCATTGAGGATGTTCACAAAGAGGTCATCACTTATACACGGGAAGATGGCCTTGAATTGAATGGAACCTTGTATCTGCCAGTTGGGTATGATAAGAATTCCGGGGAGAAAATGCCAATGATACTTTGGGCATATCCCAGGGAATTTAAAGATAAGAACAGTGCTTCCCAGAATACACAAAATCCGAATGAGTTTACCTATCCTTACTGGGGTTCACCGGTGTACTGGGTCACCAAGGGATATGTGGTTCTGGACGATGCCGCCTTTCCCATTATTGGTGAAGAGGAAGAGCAACCCAATGACACATTTAGGGATCAATTGGTCGCCAATGCCAAAGCTGCTATAGATGCAGTAGATGCTATGGGGTATATAGACCGTGAACGCGTAGCCGTTGGAGGTCACAGCTATGGGGCGTTTATGGTGGCGAATTTGTTGTCTCATTCTAACCTTTTTGCCGCGGGGATAGCCAGAAGTGGTGCTTATAACCGAACGCTCACCCCTTTCGGCTTTCAAAGTGAGGAACGGAATTACTGGGAAGCTCCTGAGATTTATTACACCATGTCTCCTTTTATGCATGCCGATAAAATGAAAACACCTCTATTGATGGTACATGGTATAGCAGATAATAATTCGGGGACCTATCCTATGCAGAGCGAACGATATTTTAATGCCTTAAAAGGACTTGGAGCAACGGTACGACTGGTTATGCTTCCAAAAGAAAGCCATGGATACAGAGCAAAAGAGAGTATTCTTCACCTCTTATGGGAACAAGATCAATGGCTTGATACATATGTTAAAAACAAAACGGTTAGTGTCAAAGAAGGAACCGAATAAAAATAATTATAGATATTTTTTATAGGCGTTGACCACTACCTCCGCTTTAAGATCGTGGAGGAGATTATACAAGCCAAAAAATGTTCTGTTGATATAAAGAAAATGACGGGATCCTCTGTTTCCGTTCATCTTTCTGATATGTTCATCCTTGGAATACCGCTGACTGAGATCTGCAATGCGATCCCAAAAAGTATCGGCTCCAAAATTGAAATGTTCCTGATTAAAGGGTAAGGTAAACAATGTTAACAATTCCTTGAACAAGGCTTTAAAGAATACCCGTTCTTCTTCCGTATCACTCGGAGTAAGGATCTCCAGTTCCTTTAATTTCTCTTCAAATAAGGCATCATTCTCAATGACCTCTGTCCTTGCTAATTCAAAATAGGGAATATAGAATTCATCCGGCACTTCTTTGATACAGCCAAAGTCGATCGCAATCAGCGTATTCTCCTCGCTCACTAAAAAATTTCCAGGATGAGGATCTGCATGCACCTTGCGCAGTCCGTGCATCTGATACATATAAAAGTCCCATAGGGTCTGTCCTAATTTATCCCCGATTTCTTTTGAAAAAGGTTTTTTGGTAAACTCGCTTAAGTGAGTACCATGCATCCAGTCCATCGTTATAATACGTTCACTGGAAAGGTCTTTATAATATTGCGGGAATTCCAGATTGGGAAGGTGACGGCAAGCCTCAGAAATCTCTTCACTCTGCTGGAGTTCCAGGATATAATTGGTCTCTTCCAGTAACTTATTTTCCACTTCCTGGAAGTATTTTTCCGAATCTTTCCCTTGCAGGTTAAACATGCGGGTAGCGATAGGCTTTACCAGGGCCAGATCTGAGGTAATACTTTGAGCCACTCCCGGATACTGGATTTTGACGGCCAGTTGTTTCCCGTTTTTCCCGGCTTTGTGAACCTGTCCTATACTGGCGGCATTGATAGAATCTTTTTCGAAGGTATCGAACACTTCTTCCGGAAAAGATCCCAGGTATTTCTTAAAGGTCTTTCTAACCAGTGGGGCAGATAAGGGCGGTACCGAAAACTGTGCCAGCGAAAACCGTTCTACATAGGCCCTTGGTAGCAGGTTCTTTTCCATGCTGAGCATTTGAGCTACTTTTAGGGCGCTTCCCTTCAAGCTTTTTAGGCCGTCATAAATATCCGTGGCGTTATCTTCGTTTAACTCATCGCGGGTTAGCTCAGAATTTACCAGCTTTTTGCTGTAATATTTTACATAATTGCCCCCAACCTTTACACCGGTCTTCACCAATTTGCCAGCTCTTTCAATCTTTCCTGTGGGTATCTTATCCAGTGTTTTCATTCAGTAGTAAGCGTTTATTAAAATTGGGCCTAGGCCATATTTTCTTTGTAAAGAAATTTTCCAAAGTCGAGTATACTGTCCAAAGGCGTATTATCAAAGACATCAAAAATTGTTTGGACCGACTTTTCTATGGCGATATCTGTTTTTTCAAATGAAGGTGAGGAGTCGTCACACCAGAATTTCAGCAAGAACAGGAATTGGATCCAGGCTCCTTCGGAAAATAATGACGGATTATGTTTGGAGATCTTAAACGCCTTTGTTTCATTACCCTCATCAATAAGCTCTGCCGCAAAACCTTTGATATGCTTTCTCAAACTCTTTAATTGCTCCATTTTCTTAAGCATAAAACCGTGTTGATTTAGAGTGAACAACACATAACTTCTATTGAGTGTCAACATTTCAAAGAAGGTGAAATAGAAAGTAAGCATCTTATCCTTATTGGAAAAACCATCAAACTCCTTATTCTTTTCCATGAGTTCTTTAGTATTCGTAAAAAAAGTATCCCAGATACGTTTCTGAAGATTCTCTAAAGAACCAAAGTGATTGTAGAATTGGTCTTCTGTAATGCCAATAGACTTACAAAACTTATAGACAGAAGTAGGCATCTTTTCATGTTCCAGGACATATGTCATGTACCCTGAAATAATCTGATCCTTTGAAGTATTAGCATTAGCTTTTTTTGCTGTCATCTTGTTGCTTTTTGTTTATGTAAAATTACTATTTTATAAACAATTAACTGTTAATAATATGCGAATAATAGGTGTGAATTAAAAAAGCGTGCTTCCAAGTGGAACCACGCTTTCTAACAACCTAACCAATTAATAAACAAACTGATTACTAAAATCAATTTTACTTTTTCATAGCAATGATTTATTTGTAATCACATTGTAAATATAATATATGTTTAAGCTTTATGCTATTTTTTTAAACAAAAAAATTTGTTAAAGTTTTGTGCTTACAAAAGATCTGAGAAAAAGATGTGTCAGTTTGTCACACTAGTCGGCTATGGTACTTTTTTTGACCTACCAAGGGAGTTAACATAAAAAAATAAAAAATGGCAACAGGTAAGATCAATGTTTCTGTAGAGAATATTTTTCCGCTTATTAAAAAATTCTTGTACAGTGACCATGAAATATTCCTAAGAGAATTAATATCGAATGCAACAGATGCTACCCTCAAACTAAAGCACCTAAGTTCTATTGGCGAGGCCAATGTGGAATATGGGAACCCTAAGATAGAAGTGAAGGTAGACAAGAAGGGTAAAAAACTCCATATCATTGATGAGGGTATTGGAATGACCCAGGAAGAGGTAAAAAAATACATCAACGAGGTGGCCTTTTCAGGTGCCGAAGAATTTCTGGATAAATATAAGGATTCAGGAAAAGATGCCGGAATCATAGGACATTTTGGTCTTGGATTCTATTCCTCTTTTATGGTGGCAAAAAAGGTTGAAATTCTCACTAAGAGCTATAAAGATGACGCGGCGGCACATTGGAGCTGTGACGGTTCTCCGGAATTCAGTCTTAAGAAAGGGAAGAAGGAAACCCGAGGTACTGAGATCATCCTGCATATTGCAGATGATTCCACTGAGTTCCTGGAAGAACAACGTATCCGGGAATTACTCAGTAAGTACAATAAATTTATGCCCATCCCTATCAAGTTTGGGACTCGGACAGAAACCCTCCCTAAACCTAAGGGAGCGAAAGAAGAAGACCCGGCTCCTACCAAGGAGGTAGATGATATCATCAATAATCCAAACCCGGCCTGGACCAAAAAGCCTACGGAACTAAAAGAGGAAGACTATAAGTCGTTTTACAGGGAACTGTATCCGATGCAGTTCGAGGAACCCCTTTTTAATATACATCTCAATGTAGATTATCCTTTTAATCTAACGGGCATCCTCTATTTTCCGAAGCTAACCAACGATCTGAATATTCAGAAGGACAGGATACAACTCTATCAGAATCAGGTGTTTGTTACAGACAATGTAGAAGGGATTGTACCGGAGTTCCTGACCATGCTGAGGGGAGTGATCGACTCTCCCGATATTCCATTAAATGTTTCCCGCTCGTATTTGCAGGCAGATGGAGCTGTAAAAAAGATCTCATCCTATATCTCAAGAAAAGTGGCAGATAAACTTGCCTCCCTTTTTAAAGAGAATCGTAAAGATTTTGAAGCAAAATGGAATGACATTAAGATCGTTATAGAATACGGAATGCTTTCTGACGATAAGTTCTTTGAAAAAGCAGAAGCTTTTGCCCTCTACCCCACTGTAGACGGAAGCTATTTAACATTTGAAGAGCTCAAGGAAAAGATAGCTCCGTTGCAAACAGACAAAGACGACAAGATGGTAGTGCTGTATGCTTCTGACAAGGAAGCACAACACAGTTATATTGAAGCCGCCAAAGCGAAGGGCTATGAAGTACTGCTTTTAGATTCACCTATAGTAGGGCATTTGATTCAAAAACTGGAAACTTCTAAAGAAAAGGTCTCCTTTGCCAGGGTAGATGCCGATCATCTCGATAACCTCATCAAAAAAGAGGAAACTCAGATCAGTAAACTATCAGAGGAAGAAAATGAGAAACTCAAAACTCAAATAGAAGAAGCAGTGGGCGAAAAAGGGTATACGGTACAACTAGAACCTATGGATAGCAAGGCTGCTCCGTTTATTATTACTGAGCCCGAGTTTATGCGCAGAATGAAGGAAATGCAGAAAACCGGCGGAGGAATGATGGGTATGGGAAATATGCCAGACATGTTCAATCTGGTTGTTAATACCAATCATGAGCTTGTTGGAGAGATTTTGAATACAAAAACTGCCAAGAAAAGGGAACGACTCATTAATCAGTCGCTAGATCTTGCCAGACTCTCCAAAGGCCTGTTAAAAGGGGAAGCCTTAACCAACTTCATAAAACGCAGTTATGAAATGGTAAAATAAATTCAAAATCTTTTCTAAAAAGGCCGCTCGTTAAAGCGGCCTTTTTATTTTTACATTATGAACGAACCCTGGCACCTGTATATAATGGCTGCAATGTACTGCGTTGCGGGAATATTACATTTTGTAAAACCCAAAGCGTATATGAGGATCATGCCCAACTATCTTCCCAATCACAGGGAACTCGTATATGCCAGCGGGGTAGCAGAGATTGTACTGGGAATTGGCTTGTGTATCCCACAATTAAAAAATATGGCCATTGTTGGGATCATCCTGATGCTAGCCGTTTTCCTGATGGTACATTTTTATATGCTAAAAGGAGAGAAGGAAGGAGCCGGAATACCTAAATGGATACTGTTACTTAGGATCCCTCTTCAATTTGGATTAATGTATTGGGCATTCTGGTATTTCTAAAGAAAGAACCCTTCTTTTCGCTAGAATAATCCCTTGGTTTTTTAGTTTAAAAATTTTAATAGTATTGAAAACGTTTTTTTATTAATTTCTCTATACTTTTTAATATTCTCTGGTGTACATATGCCAGTATAAATCTTCTTTCTTAAGTATGATTAATATTGTGAACTTTAATCTTCAGGTTCTTTTAGATGCGATAGGTTTGATTCAGGGTGTAACCATCGGAGTTATACTTATGGTTATGAGTATACGTAAATATAGGAGTACTTTCTATCTGGGACTCTTTTTGTTGTTGTACTCTTTGGAATTGGCTACCTGGATATCTGTAAATAGTAAGATTTCAGAAAGTTATCCGGAACTGTTTCTTTTACCCTTTAATTTTTCATGGATACTTTTCCCCTTGTTCTACCTCTACACTCAACAGGTTTCTGTTTTTTCAAATAAGAAAATAAAATATTGGTTGCTCTATCCTGGAATCGTTACAATTTTAGCTCAATTGATTATTTTTTGGCTTCCCTTCGAAATGAAACAAAAAATTGAAGACAGTGTATGGCATATGGTTATTTTTTGGATTCTTGGCAATTATTATTCCTGGTTTGTCGGTGTTTGGAATTTACGACTGCTTTATAGACATAGAATAGAGGTCCTGAACACATATTCGCATATATCTTTCAAAGAGTTACAATGGGCTCGTTTCTTTCTGATCTATCTTTTGATCACTTCTGTTTTCGGCCATATTATCGCCTATGGCTTCCCTACCATAATAGAGGATAATACCATTTTTTCGGTAATGGATTTAATAGCGATCTATTGGGTATCTTATTTTGGTATCACACAAAGAAATGTACGCTCTTTGTTCGAGAAGAATGATAAACGGGAAACCTCCAAGCACCAGACAATAGTTAAAAACTCTTTTCCTGAATTGATACCGGAAAGATTGGAAGAACTCATGGTTACTATAGACAACTATATAAATGCTTCTGAAAGTTTTGTCAATTCCGACCTAACCATTATGGATCTTGCTGAAGGACTAAATGAGCATCCCAAACTTGTATCCGAAGCTATAAATACCGTGGGCAGACAAAACTTCAACTCATACATAAATCAATATCGAATAAAAAAAGCATTGGTCTTGCTTAGATCAGATAAGAAGATAAACTTGAGTATAGAAGGAATTGGCATTGAGGTTGGTTTCAAAAGCAAGAGCGCCTTTTATTCGGCTTTTAAAAAATTCACAGGTACTACGCCTACAATTTTTAAGGAGAATCAAGCAGTATAGATTCGTATTTTCCTACAAGACTTTACTTCACTTTAATTCCTGATTCCTGAAACCGGAAATTCTTTTATTTTTAAATTCTTTGACAGGAAATTATTTAGGCCAAAAAGGGCATTTTGGTTCTAAATTCCGAAATCAGAACATAAATTCTTGTTATTACGTAAGGAATTCTTGTTTCTCATTGCATTTTTATAAAAAAACATGAACTCAAACAAGAAGAGTTTTGTTCTATTTTTAGTATTTATCTGGTCGATATATGTGGCTTGGGTTATAGGAATACAATCCCCATTAAAAAATTACCCTGAAAGTAAAACCCGCTATGATCTTTTACTACTTCCATTTTTAATTATGTTCACAGCGTATGTTATCTATATTTTAATTCGCAAGAAAAATTCTGATAAGGATTAGCTGTTGTGATTTTATAAACTAAATTGATCCTTATTTTGACGTTTGTCCCTTTATTCAATTTTCAGAGGTTGTGCCGAACCCCATAAAACAATACCAGGGGAATTCTCCGTATAGAAGTACTTAGAAAAAGATAGAGACTATCCCTGCAGAATCCGTTATAAGGCAGGAGAATAGATGGCTAAGAAATTTCGTTTCCAAAACTTTGCTGTTGAAACTTTCCAATAAAATTACTCTAATGAAACTTTTTAATCATTAGATTCCTATTTATATTGTATGAAAATTACCTGCCATTTAGTTTGATTGAATCCATAGACCTTAATTACAACCTCCAATCCATATTAGATGTCCTGGGACTGCTTCAGGGGATCACCATGGGTATTTTGTTATTAATATTGAATTATAAGCACTTTAGGAGTACGTATTTTCTCGGGTTATTTCTACTACTGTTTTCTTTGAAATTAATGATCTTTATCCCGAAGGGATTGAATATAGATCAGATGTATCCGGAATTCTTTCTTTTACCCTTTAATTTTTCCTGGCTACTTTTTCCCATATTCTTTATTTATACGCAGAAAGTATCAATGTTTTCTGATCAAAAAATAAAATATTGGGTACTCTATCCAGGAATTATTTCATTTGGACTGCAAGTAGTTATATATTTTCTTCCACACTCCACCAAACTAGCAATAGCGCAAAGTATTTGGCATGAAGTTGTATTCACGATTCTAGGCATATCTTATTCCTGGGTCATCGGTATTTGGAATATAAAGCTACTCGAGAAGCACAAAGTCGAAGTTCAGAATACATTCTCGTTTACAGAACAGAAAGCATTGGATTGGGTGCGAATTTTTCTGATTTACTATTTATCATCATCTGTGTTAATACACGTACTGTACTATATTTCCCCTGATAATTACTATTTTAAGATCATCTTTTCCATTTTTGATCTAATAGCTATATACTGGGTAGCGGTAAATGGTGTAGTGCAGCAAAATGTGTTATCCACACTTGTCCAAAATGAATCTGGTTATGTTTCTCGAAACACTCTCGGTTTGGAAAATGATCAAAGGAAAATTGTGAATGCCGAAGACCTCGCAGTTTTAATGGAAGACATAGACTCATATATGAAAACCACCGAGGCTTTTTTACAAAGCGAACTCACTATTATTGATTTGTCTGAAAAATTGAATGTCCATCCAAAAAAAATTTCCATAAGTATTAATACCATTTCCAAGCAAAACTTTAATTCTTATGTTAATCAGCTTCGTATAAAAAAAGCAGAAGACATATTAGCCAAACATTCTTCAAATAATTTTAGTATTGAAGGAATAGGGCAAGAAGTTGGCTTTCATAGTAAAAGTGCTTTTTATTCAGCCTTTAAGAAAATTACCGGTACAACACCCACCAAATACAAGGAAAGAATTGACCTCTAAATTGCCAATTCTTCTATTTCCTTGTGAAAATTAAAGTATTACATCTTACTAAATTTGATCGTATTTACGAGTACTGATTCCTGATTTCAGAATTAAAGGAGCGATTAAACGGGCATTTTGTTCTGAATTCTGAAATTCAAACTCATTTGCCCTTTCAATGGTTTGTTTCCGGAAAATATTTAATAAAACTTGGAGTTAAAATGATATTGATCAGCAAGCCGATCCCGGTCTTTTTAATTTCTCAGGAATACTAAGGACCCCTAAAAGCCGATTGAATTGTTGCGAATTAAAACCTCAGGAAATTTATTTTCTTGAAATGCTTTTAAAAAAAATGTTATGACCAATAAAGAAAATCAAAAAGCCAAAATACTTAAATACGTCGCTATTAATGATGCAGGAAATTTCAATACATGGAATCCCGCGCATATAAGGGAATTAAAAAATAATGAAATTAGTGAGGATCTGGGACAGAAAATAATATTCGAAAACGAATATCTGCGTATTTGGGAAGTTGTATTGTTACCTAAAGAACGACTACCATTTCGAAAAATGGAGTTAGACTATTGCTGGGTAGCTGGCTCGGAGGGTATGGTAATTTCTCGATTTTCTGATGGGAAAATAATATTAATGCATTTAGAAAAGGGAGATTCTGAATTTTTAGAGCATGAGGATAAACATGCTATATATGATTTGGAAAACATTGGGCAAGACATTCTCTTTTTTCAAATGACAGAATATAAAGGCGAGCAATTATTCGTTAAAGCAGGCATTAAGGAAGGCATAAAACGAAACACTAACAGAGACTTGTAGATTTTCTGAAATTTACAATTTGCAGAAACGAGTGGCAGTAACCATCTGGTAATTTCTGATTGTTCGAGTTGGTTTTCTATCTTTGAGTGATGAAAGTAGTCTCTACCAACATTGGCGGGCCCACAACAATACTTTGGAACGGTAAAGAAGAACAAACAGGTATTTATAAATACCCTGTTAACAAACCTGTTTTTCTTGGATCAATGCAGGTAGATACTGATACCGTCACAGATCGTAAACATCATGGAGGCATCTATAAGGCCTGCTATCTCTTTTCTTCAACCCAATACCCTTACTGGAAACAACGCTATCCATCGCTAAAATGGGACTGGGGAATGTTTGGGGAAAATATTACCATAGACGCGATGGAGGAAAAAAACCTGATCATAGGCTCTGTATACAACTTGGGTACTGCCATTGTACAAATAACTATCCCCAGGGAGCCATGTTACAAACTCGGGATAAGATTTCAGGATCAGGGGATCATAAAAGCCTTTGTGGAACATGGACATCCGGGCACGTACGTAAAGGTATTGAGAGAGGGAACGGTCCGAAATGGAGACACTTTCCTATTACAAGACAAACCAAATCATGGAACAAGTATCTTTGATTTTTACGCCATGCTATATTCCAAAGAAAAAGATCAAGATCTGCTGAATCTAGTGCTGGGCTTAGAGGCTATTCCCGAGCGCACCAGGAATAAACTGAGCAAGTATAAAAAAAAGAGGCCATAAGGCCCCTTTTCTCTGAATTAAACTAAACTTACTTGACTACGTAATACTCAGAATACGTCTCGTTTCCGTCTTTCACAATTACTTTGTAACTATCTTCAACGGCACTGCTAAAGTTAAATGCCTTCTCTACTACCAATGTATTCTTAAGGGTTTCATTAAAAACTACACGGTTTTCACTGTCGATCACACTGATCTGAACATCACCCATTTTCTGGTTAAAGAAATTCATAAACAATTTGTTTTTTGTTTTTCTGAAAAAAGGCTTGTGTTCACCTTCGGCGGTCACACTCACTCCATTGTTTTTAACTGGTAAACCGGAGGTAGTATTTGCAAAACTCAAAGCAGTTGTAAATAGAAAAGCAATTACAGTAATACTTTTAAATGTTTTCATCTTTCTTTTTTTTTAGTTATTAATTAAACTCAGGACAAACTTACGTCCGGAATTAAGGCTGTACTACTGCATATTTTTCTTATTTCTGTTCTATATTAACCACAATCAACGTTAAAAATATACTAATTGGTAAAATACCATATAATTTAGGTAATTTTGCAGAGTTACATCCTTTTAAGGAATAGTAATTTTACATTGATTTACAAGTAATATGATTCAACAGAAACCTACTTTTGAAGCTATTGCCCCAGATTTTGGGAACTCATTCACTTACCAGAAATTTGATGAGGATAAGCTTAATAAGAACAATGTTTGGCATTACCACCCGGAAATAGAACTTGTCTATGTAAATGGTGGAGCCGGAAAGCGCCAAATTGGTAGTCATGTCTCCTATTATACTAAAGGAGACCTTATCCTTATAGGGAGTAATCTTCCACATTGCGGCCTCACTGATAAATTAACAGGAAACAAAAAAGAAACGGTGATCCAAATGAAGCAAGACTTTTTGGGGAACGACTTCTTCAACATTCCTGAAATGAAACATATACAGTCGCTTTTCATGCTGGCTGCCGGTGGCATTGCTTTTTCTGGTAAAACCAAGAGAAATATTGGTGATAGGATGGAGGTATTAGAATATCAAACAGATTTTCAACGGTTGTTGTCTATCCTTAATATACTTAATGAACTAGCCTCCTCTGAAGAATACAAAATATTGAATGCGGCCGGTTTCTCCTTAAAAACGGAGGTAAAAGACAATGACCGTATTAATGTGGTTTTCAATCATGTTAAGCAACATTTTAAAGAAGATATTCCCTTGGATGACATGGCAAATATGGTAAGTATGACTGTACCCTCCTTCTGCCGTTATTTTAAAAAGATCACCAATAAGACCTTTGTGCAATTCGTGAACGAATGCCGTTTGGTCCACGCTTCAAAACTTTTGGCCGAACAACCCATCAGCATCACCGAAGTTTGCTTTGAAAGTGGATTTAATAATTTTTCTCATTTTAACAAGTCATTCAAAGCCTTTACAGGTCGTAATCCTTCCGAATATAGAAACGAGCTTAAAAAAGTAATGACCTGAAACAAATGACTCAGGGTGCCTTAAATATTGACCTTCCGGAAAGCGACATAACGTACTATCCTAACTTTCTTTCCTCAGAGAATGCTGCACAGTTAATGAACATCTTGCGGACAACTATCGCATGGCAACAAGACAATATTACCGTTTTTGGTAAAACATATCCACAACCACGTCTCACGGCACTTTATGGCAACAATATGCAGCCGTATTCGTATTCTAATATCACCATGTATCCTCGCCCCTTTACAAAGGAGTTGAAGGAAGTTAAAACGAACATCGAATCCCTTATTTCTCCTACGGTGTTCACAAGCTGTTTGTTGAATTTATACAGGGATGGAAAGGACAGCAATGGCTGGCATGCGGATGACGAGGCATCTCTGGGTAAAAATCCGGTGATAGCCTCCGTCTCATTAGGTCAGGAACGGTTTTTTCATTTCAAACATAAGAATGATAAAACCTTGAAACACAAAATGCTCTTAAGACATGGAAGCCTGCTTATTATGAAGGGAAGTACTCAACATAATTGGTTTCATCAGATCCCAAAGACCAGCAGGATAATAGAAGAACGAATAAACCTTACCTTTCGCGTTATTCAATAATTCAAAGACCTTTTAATATCTTTGCAGTGCTATGAAAAAAGAATTTACAGAACAGGAATTAGACCGTATCATTGAAATGGCCTGGGAAGACAGAACTCCTTTTGACGCCATTACCTTTCAATTTGGGATCACGGAACAAGAGACCATAGAGATCATGAGAAGGGAGATGAAACCCAGCAGTTTTAAAATGTGGCGCAAACGGGTACAGGGAAGATCAACTAAGCATGCCAAATTAAGGTCGGGTACCATAGACCGTTTTAAGAGCAGCCGTCAGCGGAATATTACAGGAAATAAAATTTCGAAACGTTAATTAAAAAGTTCATTCAAGACTGCTGCCAGCCTTAATCCTCCTTTAAGTAACTGAACTTCAACAGTTGACCAATAGGCATAGCTGTATTGATATCCTAATTTCTCACCAGTCTCTACAGAAGCATAAAGCTGATTAGCAAGGGTATGAGATTCTTCAACCCAATCAAAAACATTTCCTTTTTGTAATGCCAAACGTTCTTTTCTGGAAAGCTGAGGCATGTTGTCTGCCAGCTCCGTATAACTCATGCCATTTAAGTCTAAAAGGTTGGTATCCCATAATCTATGCAGGTTACTGCCATTGCCAAACCATTGTATCTGAATATCATTCCCTCCCCTGTTTTCTTCCCATCCGGCATGTAAGGGTTGATGAAGATCTCCAATAAAATGTACCAACATTTTCAGAAAAAATTCTTTTTCCGCAGGAGGGGTGAATGAGCTTTTCACTTTTTCTATACAGTTCTGAATTGCTATAACTATATCACCTTCTGAACTTGGCGTTACGTCACCATATTTCTTGTCAGCCGGGTAGTTGACGTAATGCCATGGGTAATATTTGTTATATAAGGTATCCGACTTTATATCGTCCGCAAAATTAGCCACAGCTGCCAGGCTTTTGCCATCCAGGATTTTATCGATCATCTTATTTGCTTTCCTACTCAGATGCTTCTGGGCGATCTCACCTACTACCCTATGCCCGGTTTTGCCCCAGATTGGCGAATTGGCCAGCGCCAATTGTGATGCGAAAAACAATAAAAGTAATCCTTTCTTCATCTCTTTTACTTTTTGTCAAAAATAGAGAATCACCTTTAAATCACTAGTTAAATATTGAGAGTTTCCATCAGAACGTAAATTCTATGTATATTTTGGGAATTCTTTAACGATTTATCTGTTAAATTTGCCGGAATGCCAAACACATATACCATATCTAAAAAGTGGGGCCTCCCGGCCATTCTATTCATACTGTGTTTGCAGGTAGTCTCTAGCCAGAATAACTTTTCTACCAAACAAAAATCCTTTACAGTAAAATACATTCAGGATTTTATCGAACTAGATGGTATCCTGGATGAAGCCATATGGGAACAAGCCGAAAGTGCTAATAATTTTTGGGAATACTTTCCTGTAGATTCTATACAGGCCATGGAGCAAACAGACATAAAAATGCTCTATGATGACAAGAACTTATATATCGGAATCACAGTTTATACAAAGGGTACTGACTATGCTATAGAATCTCTGAAACGCGACTTCAGGGCCGGGAACAGCGATAATATTACCCTCCTTTTTGACACTTTTAACGACGGCAACAACGCCTTCCTTTTTGGTACAAATCCTTACGGTGTAAGAAGAGAAGGCCTTGTATCTGGGGGTGGATTAGACCTAAGGGGATTTACTATATCCTGGGATGTAAAGTGGAGGGGAGAGTCTAAGATCTACGATGATTACTACACCTCAGAAATGGTCATTCCCCTAACCTCATTTAAATTCCGCGAAGGGGAAACGAAATGGCGTTTTAACAGCTATCGATTTGATACCCAGAGTAATGAAAATAGTACCTGGGTGCGCATTCCACAGAATCAGAACATCTTCGGGCTTACCTTTATGGGGGATATGGTTTTTGAAAAACCACTTGGCAAATCCAGAACACCGTTGGCCATTATCCCGTATATCAATTATCTGAATGCCCAGGATTTCGAAAATGAATCTTCGATTAATAATTTCAAAGTGGGTGGTGATGCCAAAGTGTCTATCGGGAATAGCCTGAACCTCGATATCACACTAAATCCCGATTTTTCACAGGTAGAAGTAGATAATCAGATAACCAACTTAACGCGTTTTGAAATTGGCCTTCCCGAAAGGCGGCAATTTTTTATTGACAATATTGACCTCTTTGCTGACTTTGGTGATTCCCGGGACAGTAACCCCTTTTTTTCCAGACGTATTGGTATTGCCCGGGATACGGCTGATAACACCATTGAAAATAGTATCATAGGAGGGATACGGCTCAGCGGTAAACTGAACAACCGACTCCGAATTGGTTTCCTTAACCTTCAAACCGAGGCCGATGAGGCCAACGAAATTGCCTCTAACAACAATATGATGCTGGCCGTTCAGCAGCAGGTATTTTCCCGTTCCAACATTGGCTTCTTCTTTATTAACCGACAGGCTACACAAGACTACGCCTTTCTGGCTGAAGAAGAACGGTATAACAGGATTGCTGGAGTTGATTACAACCTGATATCGGAAGATAATTTATGGAGCGGACGATTATTCCTGCACAAATCCTTTGAACCGGAGGGAAGGGATGAAGACATTTCTTCGGGAATGCAGTTAGAGTATAACTCCCGTTACTGGAACTTTTTTAGCAAAGCTGTATTTGTCGGCGAAGATTACCAGTCTGATCTCGGCTTTATCCGTCGAACCGATATTTTCAAGAGTATTTTAAGTATGAGAAGGATCTTTTGGCCTGAGAGAGGTATTATTCAGAACCACAGTATACGATTCGTCCCGAATTTAATTTGGAGCCCAACCCGTAATTTCCAGAACACAGATTATACCACCCGTCTGGACTGGGAGGTACGGTTTAATGATTTATCTGAGGCACAAGCATCATTTTCGCATCAGTATACCTTTTTATTAGACGAATTTGACCCTACCCGAAGTGATGATGCCTTACCGCTGCCCGGTGAACAGGGCTACTATTACAATTCTGTCAATTTTCGGTACCGATCAGACAGGCGACGTATTTTGTCATATTCAATAGAGCCTACCGTCGGTAGGTTTTTTAACGGTGATCGTTTTTCGTTGGAAGGAGGGATAAACCTCCGTTTGCAGCCCAAAGCGATCGTCTCCATGAACTTTAGGTATGACCAGATACAATTGCCGGAACCTTACGGTAGTGCAAATATCTGGCTGATAAGCCCAAGGTTTGATCTGACCTTCAGCAAATCGATCTTCTGGTCGACCTTAGTTCAGTACAGTAACCAGCGGGATAACCTGGGAATTAATTCACGACTACAATGGCGTTTTGCTCCACTGTCTGACCTTTTCCTGGTATACAACGACAATTATTTTGTCAATTCTTTTATGCCAAAACTAAGGTCGATTAATCTCAAGCTTACCTATTGGCTTAATATCTAGTCTGTAATTCCCGGAGTAGATGTTTTTATTTTATATTTGAGCTTCTAGCTACCAATCGAGCAGACTTCATGAATCAGTTACCTCTTACGGACGACACCGTTATTCTGGGATTATTATGCGTGTGCCTGGGCTTTGTATTCTTAACATCCTCCATAAAAACAGGCTTTTGGAACAAATTTTATAAAGTTATCCCTACCCTACTGATGTGTTATATGCTGCCGGCAGTTCTCACCAGTATTGGGCTTATTTCTGAAGAATCTTCTAATCTGTATTTCATTGCCAGCCGTTACTTATTACCGGCGGCCCTTATTCTAATGACCCTGAGTATAGATCTCAAAGCCATCCTGAATCTTGGTTCAAAGGCGTTGATCATGTTCTTAACAGGTACGGTGGGAATCATAATAGGTGGCCCCATTGCCATCCTGATTGTCTCTATATTTTCGCCTGAAACTGTAGGCGGGGCCGGATTTGATGCAGTATGGAGAGGGCTCGCCACCATTGCAGGGAGTTGGATCGGGGGTGGTGCCAACCAGGCTGCAATGCTGGAGGTATTTGAGTATAATCCTGCCAATTTTGGAGGTATGGTGCTTATAGACATTGTAGTAGCGAATATTTGGATGGCTATCATTTTATTGGGGGTCGGTAAAACAGACCGAATAGACCGTTGGCTAAAGGCTGATACCAGTTCAATTGATACTCTTAAAGCAAAAGTATCTGCCCATACCGCAAAAATAGCGCGTATTACTTCTTTGCAAGATTTTGTGGTACTGACATGTCTGGCCTTCGCAGGAGTAGGTCTTGCGCATTTCCTGGGCTTTCATTTTGCAGATTTTCTGGAGTCGAATTTTGAAATGATCCGCAACAAGGAAAAAGCACTTTCTTCATTGGGGTCAGAATTCCTTTGGATGGTCGTTTTTGCGACCACAGTAGGAATACTGCTTTCTTTTACAAAGGCGAAGAGCTTTGAAGGAGCGGGGGCAAGCAAAATAGGCGGACTTTTTATTTATATACTTGTCGCTACCATTGGGATGAAAATGGACCTGAGTAAGGTGTTAGAAAATCCTGGTCTAATTTTGATCGGGGTCATTTGGATCTCTATCCATGCCGGACTTTTAATACTGGTAGCTAAACTTATAAAAGCTCCTTTTTTCTTTCTGGCCGTTGGGAGTCAGGCCAATGTAGGCGGAGCGGCCTCTGCCCCTATTGTAGCTGCAGAGTTTCATCCTTCCCTTACCTCTGTAGGAATCTTATTGGCTGTGCTTGGTTATGTAGTTGGTACAGCGGGTGCGTATGTCTGTGGGCTGTTGATGGAAATTGCCTCTAAAGTTTAGAATTACGATTACCTTTGCAGATATTTGCGCGAAACTATGAATGGCATGAAGCAACTTTCAATTTCTCTACTTTTTATAATCTTATTCACGGCCTGTAGCGATACTTCCGAAAATACAATGGTGGTCAATGGTACTGTCAAAGGACTAAAAAAAGGAGTGCTCTATCTTCAAAAAGTATCAGATACCGTCCTGGTAACCATAGATTCACTGGTAGTGAAAGGCGATGGCAATTTTGAATTTGCCACCTCCCTGGATAGTCCTGAGATCTATTATCTATATCTTAAAAAGGAAGACAATAATGAGATGAATGACCGGATCACTTTTTTTGGTGAACCGGGTACTATCAGCATTAAAACATCATGGAACACTTTTGCGAACAATGCAGTGATAGAAGGTTCAGCCACTCAAAAGAAATTAGAGGAATATCTCAAAATAATGAGTCGATTCAATACCCAAAATCTGGAACAGGTACAGGCTTCAGTTAATCCGGAACTACTGAAGGATCCAAAAGCCATAGATTCTTTGCAAAAAGCCTACGAAAAGAATATTCTCAGAAGTTATCTATATGCGCTCAACTACGCCTTAAACAATACGGAGTCGCACATAGCGCCTTATATAGCCTTAAAAGATGTAGCCGATGCCAACGTGAAGTATCTAGATTCTATCTATAATTCCTTATCCCCTGAGGTTGCCAATGGCACCTATGGACTGGCATTGAAAAAGCACTTGAATAAAGTTAAAGAGAACTAATACGGATTTATCCCAGTTTATTAAGCTTTTCTATTAAGGCAGTAGCTTCTTTCTCCAATTCCTTGCGAACGGTTTTAAGATGGACTTTTCTATTCTCTACATCTCTTTTGTTCACCTTGCCTATCAAATCATCAAAGGTAACGATGGCCTGATCAATGATTGCACTTCCTTCTTTAGAGCCCGTAGTTTTATTTGATTCCTCAATAATATAGACTGCCTCAATAATGTCCCCAAGGACATAATTGATATCTTTCTTTAAGTCGCGTATGTTTGCCATCTCACTTATTTTTTTGCAAAAATAACCTTTAGTTCGCCTCCTTAAAGAAAAAAGCCGTTTTTCTTTTAAAGTGTGATCTCCAGAAGCTTACAACCTCTTGTTTGCAGGACTATGGTATTTGAACTTGCAGGAAGTAGAACCGTCTCTCCTTTTTGCACTATGGTCTCTCCATGTTCATTGCCAATCTGAACCTCTCCTTCTACACACATATAGATGGTGAATGAGTCCCGGTGGGTTGTATCCTGGATAAGATCGGCTTGTAGGTGAAGAAAGTTGGTGTTAAAATAAGGACAGGCTACCATAGGGTTAATC
This sequence comes from uncultured Flavobacteriaceae bacterium, assembly GCA_963844995.1. Taxonomy (GTDB): domain Bacteria; phylum Bacteroidota; class Bacteroidia; order Flavobacteriales; family Flavobacteriaceae; genus Muriicola. The sequence continues at coordinate 129,096 of CAWJQE010000021.1, forward strand.
CTATCTTTCTTTTTCTCATACGATACCTTAAAATCGTCTTTTTGATCGAAGTCTATGGCCTCCAGAGCCAGTTCTGTATGCAACTCCCTTAAATTCCCTTCCTTATCACGTCTGTTGAAATCGAAGACGCGATAGGTAACATCAGAGGTTTGTTGAATTTCGGCAAGCAAGACACCAGCTCCTATGGCATGTATCTTTCCTGTATTAATAAAAAAAGTGTCCCCAGACTGCACTTTTTCGTAGTTCATAAAGTCTAGCAGCGTATTGTTTTCTAAACTTTGCACATACTGTTCTCTGGTAACAGGCCGGTTAAAGCCAACAATAAGATTTGCATCCTTTTCAGCATCCATGATGTACCACATTTCGGTCTTACCAAAAGAATTGTGTCGTTCTTTTGCCAATGCGTCATTCGGGTGGAGTTGAATAGACAGGTCTTGTTTCGCATCTATGAATTTTATCAGAATTGGAAATTCCTTTCCAAACTTTTCAACAACAGAGGAGCCCAACAATTCATCAGCCCTGTTTTCTATAAGGGTATTTAATGAAGTTCCTTTTAATTTCCCATTGGAAACTACAGACACATCTCCCTGAACACCAGATAATTCCCAGCTTTCTCCGGTGATATCACTACTGATTGGCTTATTGAGTTGTGTTCCTAATTTAGTTCCGCCCCAGAGACGTTCTTTTAGAATAGGGTCAAATTTAAGGGGATACAAATTCGTCATTACTTTTTCTTTAATGCCTTCAATGCCTTGGCTATGTGCTTAGATGCGCTCATGTTGTTAAATACCATGATCACTTTTCCCTCTTTGTTTATCACATAGGTCTCTCTTCCGGGAAGCAGATTAAACAAGGCCTTTTCTACCTTGAATAATTTCCTCACCTTGTTTCGGGTATCTGCCAGTAATATAAAAGGCAATTTATATGAGGAAGCAAATTTACGATGTGACGATTCAGAATCTGCACTGATCCCGATGACTTCCGCACCTCGTTCGGTGAATTCCTCATAACTGTCCCTGAACGAACAAGCTTCCTTAGTACAACCAGGGGTATAATCTTTCGGATAAAAAAACAAGACCAAGGGTTTTTTTCCTATATGTTCCTTACTATCAAACACATTGCCGTGTTGATCATTCAATTTAAAATGTGGAGCAGCATCTCCAATTGCGAGGCCCATAAACTATCCTGAGTAGGTTACAAAATTTCTGGGAGTTTCATATAACACCACTTCCAGGTCTTTATTTTTTTCGATATGTGATCTCAGTTTGTTCCATATCACAACAGCGATATTTTCTGCGGTGGGATTTAGGTCTTTAAATTCCGGAACTTCCAGATTGAGATTCTTATGATCCAGGGCCTCTTCTATTTCAGATTTGATAAGGTCCTTTAGCAGTTTCATATCCATCACAAATCCCGTAAGGGGATCTATCTCCCCAGTGACACTGACGATCAATTCATAATTATGACCATGAAAATTTGGGTTGTTGCATTTTCCAAAGACTGCATCGTTCTTTTCATTACTCCAATCTGGTCTATATAATCTGTGCGCAGCATTAAAATGGGCACGGCGGCTTACTTTGACACTCATAATACTTATTTATTTTGAATTAAGTGGTCGTAAAATTTTTCAAAAATGATCTTGAACCAAGCCGTATACTCTTGTGGTGAGGCCTGGATATCTTGCTTAATATCCTCAGGTCTCATCCATTTCCAACTGGCAACCTCTTCTGTATTTATTATAGGTTCACCTTCATAATTTCCCATCATCACATGGTCTAGTTCATGCTCGGTAAGTCCATTGTCAAACGGTGCCTTATAGATAAAACTAAAAAGTTCTTTCAGGTCTGTCTTAAACCCCATCTCTTCCTGAAGCCTTCGTTTCCCGGCCTCAATATTAGATTCCCCAAGGCGTTGATGACTACAACAGGTATTGGTCCATAAGAGGGGGGAATGATATTTCTCAGCTGCCCTTTGCTGCAGCATGGTTTCCCCTTTGGCATTCATTATAAAAACAGAAAAAGCCCTATGCAGGACCGCTTTTTCATGGGCCTCCATTTTTGGCATGGTCCCAATTTCTTCGTCTTTCTGGTTAACCAGGATCACATTTTCTTCTTTCACGTCGTAAAAATAATACGTTTCCCCTATTATATGGGTTAAGTCTATCTTAAATCTTAAAAGAAGATGATATTTTAAATAGGTGAGTTTAGAAGAATCGGGGCGACTTTAAGTTGTCTTTTACCTTAATAAAATCGTACCTGATGATCACCTCGAAGGAACCGTCATTAAATCTGGCCGTCCCAAGTTCTGTAATTTCGCGATCATAGGCGATCCCGATCATAAATTCGGGGGATATCTGAAATCCAGCCATGCCGCTCACAGCAGCATCCCATCGGTAGGCAGCTCCCAAAATAAATTTCTCATTGTACATAAAGTTCACTGAGCCATCGACCTGGAGTGGAGCTCCCTTTACAACTTTGGCAAGAATGGTTGGTTTAAACTTCCACATAGGATTCATATCAAATACATACCCGGTAATAAAATAGAAGTTTAATTGTTCCGTGGCTGTAGAGAGTGAGGATTCGTCAAAATGCGAAGTCTCCAGAAAACGGGGAACCGACAATCCCAGGTAATAGTTATTAGTATGGTAATAAATACCAGCACCAATATTGGGTGAAAGTTTGTTCTGTATATCTTGTTGTAAGGTAGGATCCGGGCCTCCGGGATTTGTATAATCCTGATTGAGTTCTGAAAATCGGATATCTAATAAATGTACGCTTCCCTTAAGTCCAAAACTCAGCCTCTTTTCAGCAGCCAGCTGTATGGTATATGAAAAATCCATGTCGAAATAGGTTTCAGAAGTAGGGCCTATCTGATCGTTTACTATAGACAGTCCGAGTCCTACACCACGATACCCTACCGGTGTATGGAAATTAAAGGTCTGTGTTTTAGGAGCCCCTTCGAGACCTACCCATTGTGCCCTGTATAAGGCAGCAACACTAAGCTGCCCTCTGGATCCGGCATAACCGGGATTAACACTAACAGTATTGTACATATACTGAGTATACTGAGCGTCTTGTTGTGCAACAAGATGGGTCACAGAGAACAGAAGGAACAGTATTCCTATTTTCTGTAGGATCTGTGAAAAAATTGAAAAGCTTGGTTTCTGTCTCATCGGTTTATCGGTTAAGGTAAATATAGCCGGTCATTGATTTCATTGCACCGGTATTGTCCTCATAATCTAGTATGTAAAAGTAGGTTCCTACTGGAAGTTTGTTTTCCTTATCTATGGTCATCCTACCTGCTGATGTACCATCGAACACATTCCCCTGGGTATCATAAGCTTTGGTAACATATACCTGTACACCCCATCGATTATAAATACGAATGGTATTGTTTGGATAAGGCTCTAAACCTCTGATAGATAATACATCATGTATGCCGTCTCCGTTAGGAGTAACAACATTGAATACTTCAATATCTGCCTCAATGGCATTAGGTTCCAGATAATCTGGAGTACCATTATTATCGGTATCGTCATTGGCGTAATTTCCATCACCATTGTAGTCTTCGTCCACCGTTGGAATTCTATCATCATCATCATCGGTATCACGATAATCAGATTCATTATCGTTATCTGTATTAGGCAGATCACCGAATGGATCATCTATCTCATCATTCTTATCATCATCTATGGTTGAACTTCCTTCATAGCCATCGTCTAAACCATCATTATCCTTATCAGAACCAATAAAGGTTACATCCGGAATTCCATCATGATCATGGTCATGTCCTTCAATAGCATCTGGCACACCATCATTATCACTGTCCGGATCTACGTAATCTGGCAGACCGTCACCATCCGTATCAACCGGAATTATTCCAAGGCTACCACCATCTTCATAGGCATCATCCAGGCCATTGTCATTAACATCATCACCGGTTGGAGGAATATATCCATCGGTGGATTGTGCTTCCACATTGTCAGGAATACCGTCATCATCACTGTCTATATCCAGATAATCCGGAATTCCATCCCCATCTGTATCTGTCGGATTCGTAAAAGGGTCATTATCTCCATCCATATTAAGGTCTTCAAATGCATCTACGATGCCATCATCATCACTATCCAGATCCACATCCATTTCATTGATATAGATATAAATTGTAGCTGAACTACAAACACCCATCATATCACATACCGTATAAATAAAATCGTCTGCACCTAAAAATCCGGGGTTTGGAACATATGTAAAGATGTCATCAGTTGGGTCATTAGGGGTTCCATTATCATCCCTGGTTAAGATACCATCCGTTGGGTTGGTATTTGTTATTGTTCCGGTGGTAGGAAGATCATTATCGTTATTTTCCCAGAAACCTATATCTACCGGGGTATCCATTATTGTGGCTACTGCATCATCTGCAGTATCTATTACCGGTAAAACGTCAATGGTAACAGTTGCAGTACTACAGTCGCCCAAAGTATTACAAACAGTATAGGTAAATGAATCCGGTCCATTATAATCTGCAATTGGCGTGTACTGAATTATATCATCTGATGGATCATTCGGGGTTCCGTTATTATCTACCACTACAGCACCATTGGAAGGATCTGTGGTTGTTAAAGTACCATTTGAAGGAATTCCGCTATCATTATCATAAATAGGGACTAAAATGGATGTGTCCTCATCAAGGGATACAAAATCATCAAGAAGTGTGGCCGCTTGTTGTAAACAAACCACCGTAAAGATTGGCAGGTCCATCGAATTACCAGCCTTTGTCAGCGTTGCTGTATAATTGGTCACGGTAGTTGTTGCCGTTACAACAGGCCTTAACTGATCCCCGCCAACGGCAGGAACCCATGAAACTGTTGCACTCCCTGTTACATTGGCTGTAATGTCTAAGGTTACCTGATTATCCGGGTTCTCACAATCTGTCAGTATAAAATAGCCGGTGGCATTAGAACCACATAAAGTACCATCATAGGTTGCAAAATATACACCCGGCGTTGAGGTCTCATAAAAGAAGTTGGTCCCCAGTACCGTACTGGTATCGGAAGCCTCATACCAACGGTAATTACTCTCATCACCACTGTTAGGTGCCTGCAATAAAAACTGTGCATTAGATGCAACAATCCCCAGCAATGTAAAAACAAAGCTGAGGATGAAAAGTTTATATATGCGAGCAGTTTTCAAGCCTTTTGGGGTCGGGTTATGTTATTATTTTACTACAAACACTACATTGATCAATGAGTTATAATCTGAAGGCTGTCCTATGATATCATAACTCAATACCCCATTTCCGTCAATGGCCATAGTTGCCGTATTAAAGACGGTAGGATCTGCATAGGTTACATAGTAATATAGCTCGGTGGCACCATAGGTTGGAACCGCTGCAGGCGCTCCTGCACTGGCTACTGTAGGTGTTCCAAATTGAGCTGTATACTGAGCATATAGATCAATTGAGAAACTTCCGTTGGTTGATGCATCCACAGCAATGGAAGGTGGGTAAAAGATCCTGGCCGCTTTTGATGTAATTGGCGCAATTGCCTGTATAACTTCTTCAACTGTAGTTTCATTCGTAGGCGATCCTACTCCACCTTCATCTACATCGATAGGTGTTCTTAAAAGGACCTCATCATCGTATTGGTCGTCTGTTCCTGAATCGTCTAAATGCGACAGGTCTACGGTCTGACTCGTACCATCTTCAATTCCAACAGTTAAAATATTTGTACCAGCATCAACGGCTAAGCTTTCAATGTTCTGATCATCAGTTCCAACAATCGCGGATAAATCAACAGTTTCATTGGTACCATTCTCAATTCCTATGGTAAGGATGTTTCCGGCCAAACCAGAACCACTGATGTTCTGATCATCTGTTCCTGAATCATCTAAAGAAGACAGATCTACGGTAGTTGATCCACCATTCTCAATATCTATCTGTAGTACGTTTGCTCCACTTAAGGATGCTCCTGTTAAGTTCTGATCATCTGTACCAACTAAGGCAGATAGATCAACTGTTTCGTTTGTGCCATTCTCTATACCAATAGTAAGAATGTTTCCGGCTAAACCAGACCCGGCAATATTCTGATCGTCTGTTCCCACTAAGGCAGACAGATCTACTGTTTCGTTTGTTCCGTTCTCTATACCAATAGTAAGAATGTTTCCGGCTAAACCAGACCCGGCAATGTTCTGATCATCAGTACTGCCTGCAGCCAATTCAGCTAAAGCGCCTTCTACTTCTGTGGAAACGAAATTTCCACCGGCATCGGTTATGTTCACTTCATTTGCGATCTGATCATCCGTGCCCACTAAGGCAGACAGATCAACTGTTTCGTTCGTACCATTCTCAATACCGATCGTTAAGATGTTTCCGGCCAAACCAGACCCGGCTATGTTCTGATCGTCTGTTCCTGAATCATCCAAAGAAGACAGATCTACCGTGGTAGAACCACCATTCTCAATATCGATCTGCAAGACGTTTGCTCCACTTAAAGTAGCGCCTGTTAAATCCTGGTCGTCTGTCCCCACAAGGGCAGACAGATCTACTGTTTCGTTTGTTCCGTTCTCAATTCCTATGGTTAAGGATGTTTCCGGCTAAACCAGAACCAGCAATGTTCTGATCATCAGTACTGCCTGCAGCCAATTCGGCTAAAGCGCCTTCTACTTCTGTGGAAACGAAATTTCCACCGGCATCGGTTATGTTCACTTCATTTGCGATCTGATCATCTGTGCCAACTAAGGCAGACAGATCAACTGTTTCGTTCGTACCATTCTCAATACCGATCGTTAAGATGTTTCCGGCCAAACCAGACCCGGCTATGTTCTGATCGTCTGTTCCTGAATCATCCAAAGAAGACAGATCTACCGTGGTAGAACCACCATTCTCAATATCGATCTGCAAGACGTTTGCTCCACTTAAAGTAGCGCCTGTTAAATCCTGGTCGTCTGTCCCCACAAGGGCAGACAGATCTACTGTTTCGTTTGTTCCGTTCTCAATTCCTATGGTAAGGATGTTTCCGGCTAAACCAGACCCGGCAATGTTCTGATCATCAGTACTGCCTGCAGCCAATTCGGCTAAAGCGCCTTCTACTTCTGTGGAAACGAAATTTCCACCGGCATCGGTTATGTTCACTTCATTTGCGATCTGATCATCCGTGCCAACTAAGGCAGACAGATCAACTGTTTCGTTCGTACCATTCTCAATACCGATCGTTAAGATGTTTCCGGCCAAACCAGACCCGGCTATGTTCTGATCGTCTGTTCCTGAATCATCCAAAGAAGACAGATCTACCGTGGTAGAACCACCATTCTCAATATCGATCTGCAAGACGTTTGCTCCACTTAAAGTAGCGCCTGTTAAATCCTGGTCGTCTGTCCCCACAAGGGCAGACAGATCTACTGTTTCGTTTGTTCCGTTCTCAATTCCTATGGTAAGGATGTTTCCGGCTAAACCAGACCCGGCAATGTTCTGATCATCAGTACTGCCTGCAGCCAATTCGGCTAAAGCGCCTTCTACTTCTGTGGAAACGAAATTTCCACCGGCATCGGTTATGTTCACTTCATTTGCGATCTGATCATCCGTGCCAACTAAGGCAGACAGATCAACTGTTTCGTTCGTACCATTCTCAATACCGATCGTTAAGATGTTTCCGGCCAAACCAGACCCGGCAATGTTCTGATCGTCTGTTCCTGAATCATCCAAAGAAGACAGATCTACCGTGGTAGAACCACCATTCTCAATATCGATCTGCAAGACGTTTGCTCCACTTAAAGTAGCGCCTGTTAAATCCTGGTCGTCTGTTCCCACAAGGGCAGACAGATCAACTGTTTCGTTTGTTCCATTCTCAATACCGATCGTTAAGATGTTTCCGGCTAAACCAGACCCGGCAATGTTCTGATCATCAGTACTGCCTGCAGCCAATTCGGCTAAAGCGCCTTCTACTTCTGTGGAAACGAAATTTCCACCGGCATCGGTGATGTTCACTTCATTTGCGATCTGATCATCTGTACCAACTAAGGCAGATAGATCAACTGTTTCGTTCGTACCATTCTCAATTCCTATGGTAAGGATATTTCCTGCTAACCCTGATCCAGCAATGTTCTGATCGTCTGTACTTCCAGATGCCAGTTCATCAAGAGCTGCTTTTACATCGATAGCAGTTAAACCAGATACTGTGTTGTCATAAGTTACCTCAGCAGCCGTCTGATCATCTGTACCAACTAAGGCTGAAAGATCAACTGTTTCGTTTGTTCCGTTCTCAATTCCTATGGTAAGGATATTTCCGGCCAAACCAGAACCAGCAATGTTCTGATCGTCTGTACCAAGAGATGTCAGGGGTACACTTAAAGTACCTCCGCTATCGGTGATCTCTAAGTTACCCGCATTTACGGCAAAAGCTGTATTGCGTTCATTGGTAGGGTCACCATCAAGGTCGGGCGAAGCACTTCCGCCAACTGCATTCCAGGTTGCACCGTCCCAAATATATAATTGACCAGCTACACTGTCTACATACGTAACACCAGAATTACTTGGCACTACAGCAGGTGCGCCGGCACCTATTAAAGTAAGTTCATTGGTTAAGTCCTCATCCGGATCTGTAGAATTAACGGTGTAATTGCCATTGCCATCATCTGTAACAGTTATGGCTCCTGTTCCTGCAACTACCGTTTCAACAAGGCTGGAGAGGTCTACAATTTCGTTTGTACCATTCTCAATCCCAATAGTAAGGTCAGTGCCGGAAAGTCCGGATCCACTGATATTCTGATCATCTGTACCAACTAAGGCAGATAGATCAACTGTTTCGTTTGTACCATTCTCAATACCGATCGTTAAGATGTTTCCGGCCAAACCAGACCCAGCAATGTTCTGATCGTCCGTACTTCCGGCAGCCACCTCATCTAAGGCAGCCTGAACTTCTGTAGCGGTTAAACCAGAGGCTGTATTGTCATAGGTTACCTCAGCAGCTGTCTGATCATCTGTTCCTGAATCATCCAAAGAAGACAGATCTACGGTTGTAGAACCACCATTCTCAATATCGATCTGCAAGACGTTTGCTCCACTTAAAGTAGCGCCTGTTAAATCCTGGTCGTCTGTTCCCACAAGGGCAGACAGATCAACTGTTTCGTTTGTTCCGTTCTCTATACCGATCGTTAAGATGTTTCCGGCTAAACCAGACCCGGCAATGTTCTGATCGTCTGTACTTCCTGCAGCCAATTCGGCTAAAGCGCCTTCTACTTCTGTGGAAACGAAATTTCCACCGGCATCGGTTATGTTCACTTCATTTGCGATCTGATCATCTGTACCCACTAAAGCTGACAGATCAACTGTTTCGTTTGTTCCGTTTTCTATACCTATGGTAAGGATGTTTCCGGCCAAACCAGACCCGGCAATGTTCTGATCGTCTGTACTTCCAGATGCCAGTTCATCAAGAGCTGCTTTTACATCGATAGCAGTTAAACCAGATACTGTATTGTCATAGGTTACCTCAGCAGAGGTCTGATCATCTGTTCCAACCAGGGCTGACAGATCAACTGTTTCGTTAGTTCCATTCTCAATTCCTATGGTAAGTATGTTTCCGGCCAAACCAGAACCACTGATATTCTGATCATCAGTACTTCCTACAGCCAATTCAGCTAAAGCGCCTTCCACTTCTGTGGAAACGAAATTTCCACCGGCATCGGTGATGTTCACTTCACTTGCGATCTGATCATCTGTACCAACTAAGGCTGACAGATCAACTGTTTCGTTAGTTCCATTCTCAATTCCTATGGTAAGGATATTTCCGGCTAACCCAGATCCAGCAATGTTCTGATCATCGGTACTTCCTGCAGCAACCTCATCTAAGGCAGCCTGTACTTCTGTAGCTGTTAAACCAGATACTGTATTATCATAGCTTACCTCTGCAGCTGTTTGATCATCCGTTCCGGCATCATCTAAATGCGAGAGGTCTACGGTCTGACTGGTACCATTCTCAATACCAACCGTTAAAATATTTGTTCCTGCATCAACGGCCAGACTTTCGATGTTCTGATCGTCCGTACTTCCAGCAGCAACCTCATCTAAGGCAGCCTGTACTTCAGTAGCTGTTAAGCCAGAGGTTGTATTGTCATAAGTCACTTCGGCTGCAGTTTGGTCATCTGTACTTACCCCACTAATATCTACTACCTGGTTTCCACCGGCATCTGTTACAGTTAGATTTGTACCATCAAAACTAATTCCTGTGTTGTATTCATTGGTAGGGTCGCCATCAAGATCAGGACTGGCATTACCACCAACCGCATTCCATGCTGCACCGTCCCAAATGTATAATTGACCGGCTACACTATCTACATAAGTAACACCGGCATTACTGGGTACTACCACAGGGGCACCTGCACCTATTAAGGTAAGTTCGTTCGTTAAGTCTTCGTCCGGATCTGTAGAATTAACCGTATAATTGCCATTGCCATCATCTGTAACCGTAATGGCGCCTGTGCCTGCAATTACCGTTTCTACAAGGCTGGAGAGGTCTACAACTTCGTTTGTACCGTTCTCAATCCCAATAGTAAGGTCGGTTCCGGCAAGTCCGGATCCACTGATATTCTGATCATCCGTACTTCCTGCTGCTACTTCGTCTAGGGCCGCCTGAACATCGGTGGCTACAAGACCTGAAGTAGTATTATCATATGGGTTTGAACTGGCATTGGTATCGATGGTCTGGGTTGCACCCGACTCATCGGTGTAAGTATAAGTACCATCGCCGTTATCCAGCATAGTTGATATAGAAGTATCACTTATGATTGTTGGGTTACCGGCGGCATCTGTAAAAGTATATGTACCATCCAAATTATCAACCAGGGCAACATTTCCTGCTGCTGCATCTAATTCGTCTATAGCTGCCTGAACATCAGTGGCTACAAGACCTGAAGCGGTATTATCATACGGATTTGAGCTGGCATTGGTATCGATAGTTTGGGTTGCACCTGTCTCATCGGTATAGGTATAAGTACCATCACCGTTATCCACTATAGTTGATACAGAAGTATCACTTATGATCGTTGGGTTTCCGGCAGCATCGGTAAAAGTATATGTACCATCCAAATTATCAACGAGGGCAACATTTCCTGCTGCTGCATCTAATTCGTCTATAGCTGCCTGAACATCAGCGGCTATTAGACCTGAAGCGGTGTTATCATACGTTACTTCAGCAGCCGTCTGATCATCAGTACCTAAAGAGGCCAGGGGAACTGCTAAAGTGCCTCCGTTATCTGTTATTTCTAAGTTGCCTGCATTTACGGCAAACGTTGTATTCAATTCGTTGGCTGGATCACCATCAAGATCAGGTGACGCATTTCCGCCCACCACATTCCAAACTGCACCATCCCAAACATATAATTGTCCAGCAACAGTATCTACATAAGTAACACCAGCATTACTGGGTACTACAACAGGTGCACCATTACCCAATAAAGTAAGCTCATTGGTTAGGTCCTCATCAGGATCCGTAGAATTAACCGTGTAATTGCCATTTCCATCATCGGTAACAGAAATAGCTCCTGTTCCTGCAATAACCGATTCAACAAGGCTGGAGAGGTCTACAACTTCGTTCGTACCATTCTCAATCCCAATGGTAAGGTCGGTCCCGGCAAGTCCGGATCCACTAATATTCTGATCATCTGTACTGCCTGCTGCTAATTCATCCAAAGCCGCCTGTACATCGGTAGCTGTTAAGCCAGATGCTGTATTGTCATAAGGATTACTGCTCGCATTGGTATCAATAAGCTGAGTAGCACCGGTTTCATCTGTATAGGTATAGGTACCATCAGCATTGTCTACCAAAGTAGATATAGAAGTATCAGTAATAATAGTAGTATTTCCTGCGGCATCTGTAAAATCATAGGTGCCATCTAAATTGTCTACCAAAGCTACAGTTCCGGCCAGGGCATTGATCTCGTCAATAGCTGCCTGTACATCCGTAGCTGTTAAGCCAGATGCTGTATTGTCATAAGGATTACTGCTTGCATTGGTATCAATAAGCTGAGTGACGCCTGATTCATCTGTATAGGTATAGGTACCATCGGCATTATCTACCAAAGTAGATATGGAGGTATCCGTAATGATTGTAGTATTACCTGCGGCATCTGTAAAATCATAGGTGCCATCTAAATTGTCTACCAAAGCTACAGTTCCGGCCAGGGCGTTGATCTCATCAATAGCTGCCTGTACATCGGTAGCGGTTAAGCCTGAGGCTGTATTGTCATATGGGTTACTGCTCGCGTTGGTATCAATAAGCTGAGTAGCACCGGTTTCATCTGTATAGGTATAGGTACCATCTAAATTGTCTACCAGGGTAGAGATGGAAGTATCGCTAATGGTCGTGGTATTACCCGCGGCATCTGTAAAATCATAGGTACCATCTAAATTGTCTACCAAAGCTACAGTTCCGGCCAGGGCGTTGATCTCATCAATAGCTGCCTGTACATCGATGGCGGTTAAGCCAGATGTTGTATTGTCATAAGGATTCGAAATAGCCCTTGTATCAATGGTCTCGGGTGATCCGTCATTATTATTAAAGACGTACGTACCATCAAAATTGTCAATGATATCTGACTTACTGACAATTTGAGCAACCCCATCTTCATTGGTATACGTAAAAGTGCCATTAAAATTATCGACAAGGGTCGTAAGAGTTTCTGTAAATATGGTCACCAACCCGGTCTCATCGGTATAGCTAAAACTACCATCCCCATTGTCTACCAAAGTAGAAATGGAAGTATCGCTAATGGTCGTGGTATTTCCGGCGGCATCTGTAAAATCATAAGTACCATCTAAATTGTCTACCAAAGCTACAGTTCCGGCCAACGCATTGATCTCATCAATAGCTGCCTGTACATCCGTAGCAGTTAAGCCAGATGCTGTATTGTCATAAGGGTTACTGCTCGCATTGGTATCAATAAGCTGAGTAGCACCAGTTTCATCTGTATAGGTATAGGTACCATCTAAATTGTCTACCAGGGTAGAGATAGAAGTATCGCTAATGGTCGTGGTATTTCCGGCGGCATCTGTAAAATCATAGGTGCCATCTAAATTGTCTACCAAAGCCACAGTTCCGGCCAAGGCATTGATCTCATCAATAGCTGCCTGTACATCCGTAGCGGTTAAGCCTGAGGCTGTATTGTCATATGGGTTACTGCTCGCGTTGGTATCAATAAGCTGAGTAGCACCGGTTTCATCTGTATAGGTATAGGTACCATCTAAATTGTCTACCAGGGTAGAGATAGAAGTATCGCTAATGGTCGTGGTATTTCCGGCGGCATCTGTAAAATCATAGGTGCCATCTAAATTGTCTACCAAAGCTACAGTTCCGGCCAAGGCATTGATCTCATCAATAGCCGCCTGTACATCCGTAGCAGTTAAGCCAGATGCTGTATTGTCATAAGGGTTACTGCTCGCATTGGTATCAATAAGCTGAGTAGCACCAGTTTCATCTGTATAGGTATAGGTACCATCTAAATTGTCTACCAGGGTAGAGATAGAAGTATCGCTAATGGTCGTGGTATTTCCGGCGGCATCTGTAAAATCATAGGTGCCATCTAAATTGTCTACCAAAGCCACTGTTCCGGCCAGGGCATTGATCTCATCAATAGCTGCCTGTACATCCGTAGCGGTTAGGCCAGATGCTGTATTATCGTATGGGTTACTGCTCGCATTGGTATCAATAAGCTGAGTAGCACCAGTTTCATCTGTATAGGTATAGGTACCATCTAAATTGTCTACCAAAGTAGATATAGAAGTATCGCTAATGGTCGTGGTATTTCCGGCGGCATCTGTAAAATCATAGGTGCCATCTAAATTGTCTACCAAAGCTACAGTTCCGGCCAGGGCATTGATCTCGTCAATAGCTGCCTGTACATCCGTAGCTGTTAAGCCTGAGGCTGTATTGTCATAAGTAACTTCTGCAGCAGTTTGATCATCGGTTCCTACTAATCCTGAAAGATCTACTGTCTGTGTATTTCCATCTTCTAGTGTAAGAGTAAGTATATTACCGGCATCAATACTAAAAGCTGTTATAATCTGGTCATCTGTATTGTCTAAATAAGGAGAAAGGTCTACAGTACCTCCGTCTTCCAGGGTAAGTATATTTCCCGCCAGGCTAATACCCTGGTCGTCTGTACCTGTCCCACTAAGAGAAGACAGGTCTACATTTACTGTATTTCCATCCTCTATATCTAATGATAGTATATTGGTTCCAGAATTAAAGCTAAAGTTCTGCAAAAGCTGATCGTCTGAAGAGGTCAGCTCCCAGCTGTCACCATCCCAGAAGTATATTACTCCGGTATTAGTATTGACATAAATGTCTCCTGTATCAGCACCGCTTGGGGTGGTGGTTCCGGGGGAGGTAACTGCAGTACCACTAAGTACCTCACAATTACACTGGTCTTGCAATGTCACAGTGGTCTGTGAAAAAGCAAATCCCGATACCAGAAACAGAAGAAGTAGGATCTTCTTGTCCATAGCTAAAAACTTAAATATGTTTCTCTCGTTTTTCAATAGTTGGTTCAATGGTTTACACCTGATATATTATTATCAACTAACAAATTTAACCCGAAGCTACCCCTAGGAAAATAATTGTTGTGTACTCGATGAAATGCATGGTCTAGCACCCAATAGTTGAGGTTTTGTATCATTAAAACCATAAAAACGGTATGGTTTCGTTGGTCGATCATCCCAATAATAGCACAACTTACCAGAGGTTGATTTGTAAGTATTTTCTTCAATTTGTGGTAAAATGAGGGGTAAATGAGAGCTTAATTCTTGTTCACCCTATAGGTGATTTTACGATTAGAAATAACCGTATTTACCTGCACAATAAGTTGGGCAGAAGAGGAGGTTTCTGTGCTGCATATATACATGGAATTTGCCAGAATAACTCTGTACAAATTGCCGTTTTCTGCTGTAGTAATGTTGGTTATTGTAAGAGTATCAGTGTTAGTGCCGCTATACAGCCCTCCATCTGATAAATCTACCCAGGAAACACCATTGAATGTTTGCCACTGAAAAGAATCGGAATCGGTATCAATTACTACAATATTAGCGGTACAACCCGGACACGCCACGGTATCTGCTGGTTGTGTGGTGATGGCCGGAGCGTTATCTGCTTCCCGAAAATCATAGGTAGTATTGGTATCAATATCTGCAGGTACGGCATAGGATGCTGCAACTACCCTACCTTTAGTATCGGTTGCAGGTGGGTTTCCGGTGTCATAATAGTCATTATCGCCCCCATCTGCATTGGGATCATTATAGGCCTCATTAGCGTCACTACAGCCGTCTTCATCGCTATCCGTATCTAAATAATCCGGAGGATCTATGGCATCCACATCACTGATTGTATAATTTATAGTGCCACTTTCCGGTGAGGTTTCTACCAGATCGGCTAACCCATTTAGACCATATGTTCCATTGACTATACCATCTGTATGTCCCTGATTATGACCAGCTTCCACAGCGTCATAAATACCGTCATTATCACTATCCAGGTCTATATGATTGGCAATCCCGTCCGAATCATTGTCTATTCCATAGGTTTCCGGACTCACAAAATTGGTAATACAATTAAATTCGATACTGTGCTGTCTACCCCCGGCAGAAGCACCGGCAACCCGGGCTACTGCACCTACCCGCAATGACATCTCCGATTTAGAGTTGTAGTTCACGCTAAGATTCACCTCAGGATCTATATTGCTAGACCCGGGATGGTCAACAAAACCGGCAGTGGCAATAACCCAGGAACCTTCATTTGTTATAGTTAATTCAGTAGGGTTATCAATTGTATAAGTTGAAGGGTTATCTACCCAGTTTTCTTCCCCATAATTGGCACCACCGTCTATATCATTGAAATTCATAAAGAATTTTGGAATTACTACCGGAGTGGAACCGCCCGAATTTACAAACTGTATGTTGTATTCCACATAGGCCCTGTCTCCTATATTTGGAAGGTTAAATCCTGTTTGCGGTTTAAAATTAGGGGCATCTGAGGCATTGTTATCTACATTCGTAACGGTTGCATTAAAAACCTGTGCAATGGTCACTAAAGCGTCTGTCCCCGTTGTAACATTCGCTATCCTGTATACCGCTCCCTGGGTCTTATCAACACCAGATTCTAGCGTTGCTGCCGAACTAAAATCCATATTGGTCTCTCCCCCACAGGCAGGCTGGTTAAAATTGGCAATGGTATCTAATTCGTCTGTGTCCGGAATTCCATCATTATCGTCATCCAGATCAACATTGTCAGGGATCGTATCTCCATCAGAATCAGCGTATATCGTAATATAAACCGTAGCAGTATCTTCCTCGGCGGTAAAAGTACAATCTGCATTGTCACGGATGGTGTAGTTAAACTGGTCCCCTCCGGAAAATCCGGGATCTGGGGTATAGGTTACAGTACCATCCCCATTAATTACAGCTGTTCCGTTGGTTGGCGATGTAACTGAAATCACTTCTAAAGGTTCTCCTTCCGGGTCCGAATCTGCTCCTCCTCCATTATCCGCCAGGGCATCGAAATTTATCGGACTGTCTTGTGTAGTGGTGAGATAATCGTTCTGTGCAGTTGGCGGTTGGTTGGCCGAATTTGGAAAAAGATCGACCAGATTAATAGATCCTGTACGGTAATCAAAAGGACGCAGTTGTTTTCTAACTACTACGCGCCCGGAGCTTGTTCTTGGAAAAGCCACTTCTACCACTATGGGAACAAATGGGCCACTTGGTAATCCAAAATGGATACGACCCGGGGCCTGGGTACCATGTCCGTAACCTCCGTTAACTTCTCGTGTCCCGGAGATCACATTGCCATCACAATCTAGGATCTTTGCAGTAGCTCCTACGCCGAAGCGCTCCTCCGTACCGGTTAAGCCCAGGGCATCGCGGTCTTCCATACCATCAACATATATGTGGCTAAATCGTTGGAACCATCCCAGATTATTTATATACAATCTGTTGTTTCCTGTTCTGTTGGTATATAGATCCAGATCCCCATCCTGATCAATATCAATAAAGGTACAGCCTTCACCCGCAGCTGCGTTAAAAGCCAGACCTGAGTCTACAAAAGACATGGGGCCACCTCCATTGTTAATTTGATTAAAATACATTTTACTGGTACTATTCCCGGTAAGAAAAATATCGATATCCCCGTCATTATCCACATCCCCACAGGCTAAGCCTTCAATTTGGCCAGGGAAATTTATCGGGATCCCTGTTCCTGCACCTAAACCAGTCCAGGTGCCATCCCCGTTATTCCTATGGATCTGGTTATTGCCATTCTCGGTCCAGTAAAGATCAAAATCCCCATCATTGTCAAAATCATAGAACGCTACGGATCCTTTGTTCGCATTGGCAGCCTGGTCTATATCCACCCCGTTCTGAAAAGTTCCTCCAACATTTGTGAACAGATCTACCTGATCCCTTTTCCGTACCACAACATCTACCCAACCGTCATCATTAAAATCGGTGGCAGAACCATAGTCCCCGTCGGTTGCGTCCTGCACCAAACCAAGTGGCCATGTGGCCGGATTCCCTGCGTTGTATGGTGGCAGTGGGCTATCTGCCTTACGCGTTACATGTGTAAAAAATCCATTGCCGTCATTTTGAAAAATATCGATCCCAAAATTATGGTTGTCTATAAACAAATCCAGGTCTCCGTCTCCATCGTAATCCAGTGCACCAGCCCCTTCAGCATTCATCCCGTCTGCCATGGTTGTAAAACGCTGACTTGGGGCAGTTCCCCCCAAACCATCTCCAAAAACATTGGTAGCCGGGTGCTGTAGATAAATGCGAACGTCGTTATGGGTATTTCTGAATATATCCGGGTAGCCGTCATTGTTGAAATCAACAAAAAGCGCAGTACGTTCCAGGCTTCCTCCTAAGAAATCTGGTGCCAAAGCTGCGGTCTGATCGGAGAAACTCCCACCATCGTTCCGCATGAGGTAACCTCTTCCCTGGGTATTTACTACCAGGTCAAAATCCCCGTCTAGGTCATAATCGGCCCAGGCATGTCCACCGTCTTTATTGCCGGCCATATTTAAATTATAGGCAGCAGCACTCTCGGTGAATGTGGTTTGTGCAGAAAGGACCATTGAAAAAAGGAACAATAACCCCAATAGGAGTAACTGCCCAACTTTTTGGAAACTAAAAGTGGTTGTTTTGGTCATTTAAATATGCTTACATAGAATGCCCAAAAATGCAGCACTTATGATATCATAGATTCAAATATGCCCTAATTAATTTACTGTGAGAAAAATTTGTTGTGAAGACCGTAAGACAAGGCATCAAAGGCCAAAATTATGATGTTTTACAAAACGTATTTATTTGATTAAGAGATGTTTAATCCCCTGTATTTCTTTCTAAAAAAACAATCAGATCGTTTAATTCTGATTAACGCGATAGGTAATTCGCCTGTTGGTAATCACCGTTTTGATCTTGATGATACTAATTGGTGAAAATTCAGAAGTAGTGGTGCCTAAGGTTGCCGTTCCGGTTACATAAAAACCAACGGCAAGGCTCGGGACATAGGGGATCTTTAATTCAAATTGATTCGTATTATCCGTATTCCCATCAGCATCTGTATAGACAGAGACTCCAGCATCAAAGTCACTCGCGCCGCCTTCTGCTGCAGAACCAATATACGTCTGACCTTCCCCGTAATCTGTAGACATTCCTAACTGGTTATCTCCTAAGGTCGCAGTTCCTTCATTAACATCGGTTAAAAAGACCTCAATGATAGCTCCGGGACGCGACCATCCTTTCACAACTAAATTTGGTCCTTCAAGAAAGGCGGCTGTAATAATGGGGAAATTAGCTGAACCATTGGGCCCTGCATCCGCATCACCCAGATCATTTAAAGTAACACCATCGCCCATACCATCGGCCTGGTCTAAATCTATTCCCAAAGCATCTCCTGCAGTTCCATTGGCATAGATAGAGTTCTGAGAAATCAGATTGCCAGAGGTATTACCACCCCCAAGGACGATTCCTGCTCCCCCATTCTGGTAAATTATATTAGAGGAAATAGTTGAGTTACTCCCATCTAAACGTATACCGGCATTCTCTACCCTGCCACTACAATCCCCGCCATCTTGCCCGGCTGTAGTAATAGAGTTTTCTGTTATCGTTACTCCGCCTGCTATCCCGTTACCATCGATCCCCATGGCAGCGGAAAGTTCAATAAGATTCTGTTGAATGAGAATTCCCGACCCGCCGGTTATGGTGATATTATCAAAACATTTATCATCTCCGTTTGTGGTCAGATGATTATTCTGAATCGTAGCAGCTGTAACGCCACTTATAAGGATACCGGCCTCTTGATTGGTACTTATGAAGTTGCCATCTATGGTCGTTGCTCCTGCTGTAACCTCTACCCCATATAAAATATTTCCATCATTAGCACCAACTGCATTTACGCCAATGAGGTTATTGGAAATCGTCACAGAGCCATTATTTACCTGAACACCGGCCAGATCACTGGCAAAGATAGACAGGTTTCGGATCACGTTTGTATTTCCTACATTTATAAATGTATTTCCATCCTTACCGTTGACCTGAATCTCGGGAAGATCATAGTTTGGGAGATTAGTAGCTGTAGTACCTACTGAGGTCCCCCCGGCACCAATGGTACCTGAATTCGTGTCACCCGAATATGCTGTTTGGGTACGACCATCAATATGGGTGTTATCACCAGTAATGGACGTCAATGCATCGATCTCGATATCGAAAATACCGCTACTATAGTTCGCGTCAGCTACCCTTCCCAGCGCATCTCCCGTAGGCGGTATCATAAAAATGGATGTGTCTTCGCCTGCCCCGGGATCGAATATACCATTAGCTTCAATATCCATTCCCGCTTCTCCAAGGGCATTAGAATTGATGATAAACTGTTCCAACGATCCCTGCCCATCTTCATTGGTATTTACAATCGTATTGAAATTAAAACCAAAATCCATCCCGGCAATCCCTTCATTTAAAATAGTAAAGGTAGAAATTGTTTGAGCTCCTGCCAGGTTCCCGGGCCCCGGATCTGTTGCCGATGGGTCTTCTCCACCCACACTATTTGTATCTTCTACCACCACACTGGCAATAAAATCTGTTTTAAAGGTTTGTACAGGAACACAAGTGGTACAGGCTGCACCTCCCGTTCTTGTAGAGCGAACTGAGTTGTTTACAACACGGACGGTATAAGAACCATTAGCCATCCCTGCAAAGACATAGCGCCCGGCAGCATTGGTAGTGGTATTGGTCACAAAACTCCCTCCCCCGTCATATAATTCGACCGTGGCGTTGGGAATAGGAACACCTGCAGCGGTTGCCCGATTACGTCCTGCACCTCCCCCGTAATTAATATCTTCGAATACTGTCCCCGTGGCCAGGTTGGAAGGCACCTTTAAGGTTACCGTATTGAGGATCACAAAATCTTGCCCAGACTGTACTGCAGTAGTCACCGAGGTTTCCCCGGGTGTTACAAATGGTGAAACATCATAGGTATCCAAATCAACCCCATGAGAATTGGTATTGTTAACGACCGGTGCTACTGTATTGTCAAAATGAGTTGAGTTAAAAGGGTTGATGGTAGGAGTCCCTGTGTTATCTCCGTCCCCTACCAGGTTAAAAGTTCCTAAGCCTGTAGTTACGGTCAAAGCTTCATTATTGCTTAATGTCTGATCTCCTTCCCAAGATTGTACAGTGGTCTTAGACCCTGTTGCACCAATGGCAAAAAATCCACTTAGGGTATAAGAAGAGGAAGAATTACTTTCTCCACTAAATCCTTCATACACATTGATGGTGGATGCGGGCAGACTATTATCTGTATAAAATACCATCAAACTCCAGCCACCAAGTGTAGTTGCGGTATTACAGTATGGGTTGGTATTATCTATGGTTAGTCCACCAAAGGTCCATAGATAGGTAGACGGGTTAGGTACTGCGGTTACAATGGCCGTTACATCGGCTCTTCCTCCAAAAAAGGTTCTGTTAGTAAGTGAAGTTCCATACACAAAATCGGCATTTACCGTACTTCCATCAAAGGTCACCTGCATGTCTGGGGTAGCCCCGGAATGTGCCCAGTATAGAATTGCCTGATCGATAGTTGCTGTGGCAGGAATTGTTGCAGTAAGCGTATTACTGGATGTAGCGGTAATGGCACAATTATTACCAGAATTGGGTTGTGTCCGCAAGGTTCCGGCCGTTGAGGTATAATCCATATACCCGTCAAATTCGTGGGTCAGGACTAAAGGTGCATTAAATGCATATTCATCATCTACAATGGTTCCAATTCCCTGACTATCCGCAATGATTACCGTAGGTTGACTTATATTACTCAGATCAACATTGAAAGTTTCATTAGTAAACTCAGGGGTAGTATCATTGATCAAATCAATGACAATAGTCTGTGTTTCCCCAGCTGTCCCTGCGAAGGTTAGGGTACCACTATCGGAGTCATAGTCTGCGCCGTCTATGGCCGAACCATCTGCCGTATCCCAATCTACATCGAATCCTCCTGTAAAAGCCTTTGAAAGGGTTACTGTAAAAGTTGCAGTACCGTCATCTTCATTGACGGTCACATCGTCTATGGCAATACTTGGTGGTACATTTCCATTGAATTGTACATTGTCTATTTCATAAGCTTCGGTAGATCCCCAACCATCAGATTGGGTCACAAATCGGATTTCGGAATTTGCAGACATTTCATTGGCGGCAAGATTATAATTTACTGTACCTGAACCATTTAGATTTGCCACTGTATTCCATCCTGTACCGTTCCATAATTGAACATCTATACGTTCATTTCCTGACATTTCAACATATGTGAAGGTCAAGGTTACTCCTGTTGCACCTTGTAGATTTAACTTACGGCTTATTATTTCGTAATCCATATTTTGAATCCTCAACCGATTTGTTCCGGTAGTGATATAAAAGCGGCCGCTTGAAGGATCATTATCATCAGTTTCCTGCCAGTCCTCTGAAAAAGACATGCTGCCGTTGTTATTAGACCAGGATACTGTGTTGAAATTATCCAAAAAGGTATCCTGGCCATAAAGGAACACTCCCTGGGCCAATAGAAAAAATAGCATTAAAATCTTCTTTAGTTGAGAAGAAATCATGGATTATGGATATTTTTCATACAGGTATAAAAGTAGCGATACCGTTCACCTCCAATAAATTATTGTTGTAAACAGCTCGAAATGCATTGTAAAACCAACTAAGTGTGCAGTTTTCTTATGAAGTTTAATATAAAATAAGGTAGTTCATTGGTCGATCACTCCATAAAACATCGAATTTAACGAGTATTACCCTACATGCTTTAAGTGAAAAACATCCATATAGCAGCCATGTTCTGTGCTGCTATAATAAATTATGGTGCAGCCTCAAAATGATTATAAAAGGTTCAGATCAATAACAGCAATCCTCATCGTCTTCGCAAAGAATCAGAAACTCAGATCGCCTGTTTTGTTGATGTTTGGCAGAGGAACAACGTACCCCATCTGCACATTCATTAACAAGTTTTGTTTCCCCATAACCCATATATTTCAAACGACCAATGTCTATTCCATTCGAAGCAATGTAATCTACAGTAGCCTTTGCACGGCGTTCGGATAATGGCTGATTATAGGCATTAGGACCTCTTGAATCCGTGTGTGAATTTACCTGTATTTTCAGACTTGGATACAACTTCATTGCAGCCACTACAATATCGAGTTCATCCTTATAAATATCTTTTACTTCGGATTTGTCGAAATCAAAAAAGATAGTAGGATCTAATCCAAGGAGTTTTGACAGGTCCGTACCGTATTCTACACAGTCGGTTTCCAGATAGATATCCACCATGCGCAATTCGCAGGGATTTATTTCTAAATACTCCTCAACAGGAGTATATCCCTCTCTTGAAGCCCTCACAAAATTATTTTTTGTCCTGTCTATAGAAATGCTATACGCCCCTTCTTCATTGGTAAATGTAGAGGCAATTACTTCATTATCATCATTGACAATCCCTATGGTTGCTCCAGATAAAGGTAAGAGTGTAGTTTTGTCATAAACGATCCCGGTTAAGGTCTTAGGGTTGATGCATTCGGCTGTAAAGGCATAAATATTATCATCTATATAATCCGTAGCATTACGTCGGCCAGAATTGTTGGGTCTTTTCCTATTGGAGGCAAAAAAACCATATTCTTTTTCACTGTCATAGATAAAGCTAAAATCGTCTGCCGAAGTATTGATAGGTTCTCCTAAATTCTCAGGATCTGACGCCACCATACCTTCACCATTTAAGTTCACAGAATATACATCAAGCCTTCCTTTACCACCGATCCTGTCTGAAGCGAAATAAAGTCGGCCTTCCGCACTTACAAAAGGAAAACTTTCCCTGAATTGTGTATTAATCCTATCCCCTAAATTAGTAACCTGACCATACACTCCGTTTTCATTGAGGTTAATCACAAAAATGTCTGACAGACCCTTTGATCCGGGCATATCTGAAGAAAAATAGAGTTTGGAATTATCCGCGCTTAAGGCAGGGTTTGAAAAAGAGTAACTATCGGTATTAAAAGCCTTATCACCGCTTTCGTTCCTAAACCAGGAATCATCTACGATACGCCAGCCTTCTGCCTCTTGCACAGCTTTGTAAATTTTAAGACGTACGATATTTTCCTGATCCTTAACAAGATCTCCGTCCTTAAAATTGGTAGCCGTAAAATACATAGTTGTACCATCTTTTGAGAAAGTAGCTGTAGACTCATCTACCTTGATCGAAGTTGATTCGGCTTCACGCGCCGTTATACCATTTCCCAGAAAATTGACTTTAGCAATGATTTCCCCGGAGTCATCGTCCTTTTTAAATTGATACAGGTCCAAAAAATCTTTATTTGTACCACTATGCCTGTATCTGTGCAGGTTTCCGGTATCACGATCGGAAGAAAATATCAGCCCTTCTTTATAAAAAGCAGGAGCAAAATCTGAAAACTCGTCGAGATTTATACTGTCCTTCAGATTTGAAAAATACTCTTTCAGATTCTTTAATTTGTATTGTCTTGTGCTTTGTACAGGAATATCAGCACCCGACTCACTAATATATGCGGCCAATTTTTCCTTTGCGAGTTCCTCTTGCCCAATAGCTCTCAGACTTTGTCCGTATCTAAAATTATACTCTTGAGGAACCGTAAAACCGGGCTTTTCATCTGCTCTTTTATACAGTATTTCATACACCTTGGCAGCATTCTCATAGTCGGCAATAACATAATATGAATTTGCCAGCTTCATTAAGGCCGTATCCTTCACCTTATCAGGTTTTTCCGTTAAGCGCTTTTGATAAACCTTGGTGTATAGCGTATAAGAATACTTTTCTTTCTTCTTTTCCTGATTCACCTGTGCAAAAATATTTCCCAGGACTGAGAAGAAGAATATACCAACTACAAATAAGCGCTTTGTCATGTAATCCATTTTTAAAAGAATCTGGGTGATACTAATCCCTGGAACGAACGTACCAGTTCAAATCTTAAAAACACTTCAAAAGAACCATCATTGAAGCGAGTACCTCCTAATTCGGTGATCTCTTTATCATATGCCAACCCCAGCATTAATCGTTCTGAAAGTTGAAAACCAAATAAGGCGCTTGCTGCTGCATCCCAACGGTATGCAGCACCAAAAGAAAACTTGTCATTCAACAAGAAGGTACCAGAGAAATCGAGTTGTAAAGGTGCTCCTCCCACCGCTTTCAATAAGAAGGCAGGCTTAAATTTAAGATTGTAATTCAGATCGAATACATATCCGGTGATAAAATAAAAATTAAGTCGTTCTGTCGACTGAAATTGAACAGAATTTGCAGCGCGTTGGGAATTATCAAAGTAATCGGTTTCCAACATATTGGGTGCTGAAAGTCCCAGATAGAATCTGTCCGTATGATAATAGACCCCAAAACCAAAGTTGGGTGAAAAATTATTGGTAATATCTGCCCCATCCGTAATTGGTTCCTGATCAAAATTTCTCAGTTGCTGAAAATCGAGGTTTAACAAGTTCCCTCCTGCTTTTAAGCCAAAAGACAGCTTATTTGAGCGCGATAATTCTATAGTATAAGATAAAACCGCATCGAAGTAGGTTTCCTGCACTACCCCATTGCCAATATTGTCATTGACAATAGAAATGCCATATCCCAGCCGACTGTTTCTGATAGGCGAATGTAAATTGAGGGTCTGTGTTTTAGGGGCCCCATCCAGGCCTACCCACTGTGCCCTGTAAAGGGCTGCAATACTCAATTCTCCTCTAGAGCCTGCGTAGGCAGGATTTACGCTCATTGTATTGTACATATATTGCGTATACTGAGAATCTTGTTGCCCCTGTACGGTACTGGTCAATGTAGCTACCAAGAAAAAGACAACTAACAGGTACTTATTATGTATCATATTTTTTATCATCTATTATTTACTCACATACAGGTAACCACTATCTGTAATTCTCTCCTGATCTAAATCGTATTCAAATATATAGAAATAAACCCCTGCCGGTAAATAATCGTTTACACTCATGGTTGATCTTCCTCTGGAGCGGCCATCAAATACATTGTTCTGATTGTTGTAATTCGCTCCTTCGAAAACTGCAATTCCCCATCGGTTGTAGATCTTTAATGTATTATTCTTAGCGAATTCTACATCCCTTATAAACAAGAAGTCATTTCTACCATCATTATTTGGGGTAACCATCTGGTTTACTTCAATCTTAAAGGTAGTAATGATCTCAGATACCAATACAGTTACTGTGGCAGTATCACAATTGTCAGGATCGGCATTTTCACAAATCGTATATTCTATGGTATATGTTCCTGTCTGGGTGCCAGGAAGTACACTTACAGTGCCATCAGAATTGACAGTCAATGGACCTGTAGGCTCTGAAGTGATCGTTACATCCAAAGGATTAACTGGTTCTCCATTTAAGGTGTCATTAGTCAATACAATGACGTTACCATCAGCATCAGCAACTAATCCACCAAGATCACCATCTACAATAATACCTCTATAATCATCATCTACCGCGTCAATAGGTGTGACAGGTGGGGAAGGAAGATCTGTAACCGTCATGTCATCCGGATTTCCATCCTGGTCAGAATCTACGTCAGTAGGATCGTCGGGGTCATCAGACAAGCTTCCAACTGACCCATTATCCGGAATGAAGGCATTTACAAAAGCTGAATTCGCAAAGAATCCATTGTCAACATCCTCCTGGGTTATGGTATAAGTGGCCGTGAATGTCGTATTATCCGATTCACCAGGTTCCAGTATTTGGATGGGTCCCCCGCTGACATCCACCAAAGGATCGGTAACAGATATATTCCCTAATGGCACCGTGCCTGCATTTGTAACCGTAAAGACATAGCTAATGGTCTCACCAACCTGCGCGTACCCGTCATTATTTTCATCATTAAAAGTATCCACTTTTAAAAGAGTAATATTGGCTGCGCCAATAACTATCACAGTTACGGTGGCCGTATCACAGTTCTCGGGATTCGCTATCTCACAAATAGTATACTCGATGGTGTACGTACCAGGAGGCGTACCAGCTGCGAGGATAACACTGCCATCACTTTCGATCATCAAGAAGTCTGTTGGCGTGGAGGTAAGGGTAACTTCTGATGGATTCAACGGACTATCACCCAGCGTATCATTGTCAAAAATATTAAGACCTACTATCTCTCCTCCTGCTATCCCTTCTTCCGCACTAACCGAAATGGCATCATCAACCGCATCCACCAAGTCAGGTGATAAGACTACAATGGTAACAGTCGCCGTATCACAGTTCTCAGGATTCGCTATCTCACAAATAGTATAATCGATGGTGTACGTACCGGGCTCTGTTTCGGCATTCAGGGTTACTGTTCCATCGTTGTTGATTGTTAAAGGTCCGGTAGGTGTAGCGGTAATTGTAACCTCGTCCGCATTTACCGGCTCACCATTTAAGGTGTCATTTTCCAATATATTCAAACCGGGTACAACACCTCCGGAAAGAGCCAGATCAGGGTTCACTTCGCTTTCGTCATCCACTGCATCGATCACATTTGCACCAGGATCTACCACTACGGTAACCGTTCCTGTATCGCAATTAGATGGATTGGCCACTTCACAAATGGTATATTCTATCGTATAGGTTCCTGATGCCGTATTCGCTGCAACACTTACAGTTCCATCGGCATTCACTGTCAACGGACCGGTTGGTGTAGAAGTAAGAATCACATCTTCAGGATCTACCGCTACCCCGTTCAGGGTGTCGTTATCCAGTACATTGCTGTTGGCTACTACGCCTCCGGCAATACCGTCTACAGGTTCTGCACTAAAGTCGTCATCCACTGCATCGATCACATTGGCTCCGGGATCTACCACTACGGTAACCGTTCCGGTATCGCAATTCGATGGATTGGCCACTTCACAAATGGTATAGTCTATAGTGTAGGTTCCAACTGGTGTATTTTCAGCCACACTTACAGTTCCATCGGCATTCACCGTCAAAGGTCCTGTTGGTGTAGAGGTAAGAAGCACATCCTCCGGATCTACCGCTACCCCATTCAGGGTGTCGTTATCCAGTACATTGCTGTTGGCTACTACACCTCCGGCAATACCATCTACAGGTTCTGCGCTAAAGTCGTCATCCACAGCATCGATCACATTGGCTCCGGGATCTACCACTACGGTAACCGTTCCGGTATCGCAATTCGATGGATTGGCCACTTCACAAATGGTATAGTCTATAGTGTAGGTTCCGACTGGTGTATTTTCAGCCACACTTACAGTTCCATCGGCATTCACCGTCAAAGGTCCTGTTGGTGTAGAGGTAAGAAGCACATCCTCCGGATCTACCGCTACCCCGTTCAGGGTGTCGTTATCCAGTACATTGCTGTTGGCTACTACACCTCCGGCAATACCATCTACAGGTTCTGCGCTAAAGTCGTCATCCACAGCATCGATCACATTGGCTCCGGGATCTACCACTACGGTTACCGTTCCGGTATCGCAATTCGATGGATTGGCCACTTCACAAATGGTATAGTCTATAGTGTAGGTTCCAACTGGTGTATTTTCAGCCACACTTACAGTTCCATCGGCATTCACCGTCAAAGGTCCGGTTGGTGTAGAGGTAAGAAGCACATCCTCCGGATCTACCGCTACCCCATTCAGGGTGTCGTTATCCAGTACATTGCTGTTGGCTACTACACCTCCGGCAATACCATCTACAGGTTCTGCGCTAAAGTCGTCATCCACAGCATCGATAGAGCTGGCACCAACTTCTATGGTTACCGTAGCCGAGGCACAAACATCCGGATCCGGATCAGTATTACATACCTCATAAATGATGGTTATTGTAGAATTCGATTCGGTTGCATCCGGTATATATGATAATTCACCTGTTTCAGGATCAAAGGTTACAATACCTGTGGCATTGCCGCCTATTTGCGTAATACTTGTAGTACCTAAATTATTTGGATCATTGTTTGGCAAATAATCATCATTGGCCAGTATGTTGATCACAATTTCAGTCTCTGCAGGAGTAGATCCCTCATCATCAACTGCGGTTGCAATTAGCGGATTTGGATCTGTACCATTTGGATTACCATCATTGTCGCAATCCAACATATCCCACTCCGGAGATGGAGTTAGCGTCTGACTTGCCAAAACAAGGGAACATGGATCTAAAGGATCTGTTCCATCGGTAACTTCATCATCATTGGTTACACCATCGCCATCGCAATCTGTTGCATTCCAATCTTCTGAGGGAGTTTCGGTCTGACTAGCCAGTACAAAGCTACAAGGATCAAGTGGATCGGTATTGTCCGTTAGTTCGTCGCCGTTGGTAACCCCGTCGCCATCGCAGTCTACAGCAAGGTAGTCCCCGCTTTGTGCAACGGTAATGCTATCCGGATTGTAAGAACAAGGATCTAATGGATCTGTATTGTCAGTTACTTCATCTTCATTGGTTACGCCATCGCCATCGCAATCTGTGGCATTCCAATCGTCTGAGGGAGTTTCGGTCTGACTAGCCAGTACAAAGCTACAAGGATCAAGTGGATCGGTATTGTCTGTTAGTTCGTCGCCGTTGGTAACCCCGTCGCCATCGCAGTCTACCGCAAGGTAGTCCCCGCTTTGGTCTAGCGTTACGCTATCCGGGTTGTAGGAACATGGATCCTGAGGATCTGTCCCATCTGTATTCTCATCTTCATTATCAACCCCATCCCCATCGCAGTCGGCCGCAAGGAAATCATCACTCTGCGCCAATGTAATACTGTCCGGATTAAAGGAACAAGGATCTAATGGATCTGTATTGTCAGTAACTTCATCTTCATTAGTTACGCCATCACCATCGCAATCTGTGGCATTCCAATCGTCTGAGGGAGTTTCGGTCTGACTTGCCAAAACAAAGCTACAAGGATCAAGTGGATCTGTATTGTCTGTATTTTCATCCCCATTGGTCACCCCATCACCATCGCAGTCTGCGGTGAGGTAATCCCCACTTTGGTCTAGCGTTACGCTATCCGGGTTGTAGGAACATGGATCTAATGGATCTGTATCATCGGTAACTTCATCTTCATTAGTTACCCCATCTCCATCGCAGTCTAAAGCATCCCAATCAGCTGTAGGAGTAACGGTCTGACTAGCCAATAAGAAATCGCACGGATCAAAAGGATCGGTACCATCATTGTCTTCGTCCCCGTTGGTCACTCCATCGCCATCGCAATCAGAGATCACATAGTCTCCGCACTGTTCCAGAGTAATATTTTCAGGTAAAAATGAGCAGGGATCCAGAGGATCAGTGTAATCACAGACCTCTCTGAAATTTGTTACTCCGTCTCCGTCACAATCCAGGGCATTCCATTCACTACTCGTAGTGACGGTCTGACTCGCCAGGATAAAATCGCAGGGATCAAATGGATCAGTACCGTCCGTATCTTCGTCTCCGTTGGTTACTCCATCCCCGTCGCAATCTGAGATTACATAGTCTCCACACTGCTCTAAAGTAATGTGGTTAGCATCAAATGAGCAGGGATCAAGAGGATCTGTATCATCACACACTTCATCATAATTCGTCACTCCGTCTCCATCACAATCAGAATTCTTCCAAGCATTACTAGGGGTTAACGTCTGACTCGCTAATACAAAGTCGCATGGATCATTAGGATCAGTACCATCTGTGTGTTCATCCGCGTTCTTAACACCGTCACCATCCGAATCTGTGTATACACTACCTTCGATAAAGAATAAAGGATCTATATCCACTTTTAAATCAAAGTTGATATCATAGCTTGCATGTCGGGCAGATGAATTGTCAGCTTCCGTATGAACAGACCCAAAAACAAGGGGTACGGAAAAAAAGAAAATAGCGGTAAAGAGATATAAGTATTTTCTCAGCAACTGAATATCAGTTAAAGTAATGTTCTCCATATAGGTTAGCTTTTATTGCACTAAAACCATAACGGGCAGCATTATTTCTAGTAAGACTTTGGGAATCTCTAAGTAACTGGCAATATATGGCATTCACAAAGATCATCAAATTGTTTCAGGTCTTTCTTTTCGTACTATCTTTCATCGACCTGAATAATCGACCAACTGTTCTTTAGTAGGGTATTTCCTACATATATTTTTGAGGTAATAATCCCGACTCAGAGCTTGTTTATTCCGCTTCATCGAAATTATCTGCTGCTTACCCAATTTAAGAGCTATTTGCAGCACAAAAAAATTGAAAAACTGATGTAGTATATAACATGCTGATAACTTGTACGGGCTAAACTCATCCCGATAAAATCCCTTACTTTTGCAAAAATTTTTTACGTGAATTTCAAGAAAGAAATTGCCAGGCGAAGAACCTTCGGGATCATTTCTCACCCGGATGCGGGGAAGACCACACTGACAGAAAAATTGCTGTTATTTGGTGGCGCTATTCAGGAAGCTGGAGCAGTAAAAAACAACAAGATCAAAAAATCTGCTACCAGCGATTTTATGGAGATTGAACGGCAACGTGGGATCTCAGTTTCAACTTCCGTACTCGCCTTTATTTATAAAGATAAAAAGATCAATATCCTGGATACCCCGGGTCATAAGGATTTTGCCGAAGACACCTTTCGTACCCTTACCGCAGTAGATAGTGTTATTGTTGTGATAGATGTGGCCAAGGGAGTAGAGGAACAAACCGAAAAGCTGGTGGAAGTCTGCCGGATGAGAAAGATCCCAATGATCGTCTTTATCAACAAAATGGACCGGGAAGGGAAAGATGCCTTCGACCTGCTGGATGAGATAGAGCAAAAATTAGGCCTCAGCGTTACACCCTTAAGCTTTCCTATTGGGATGGGATACGACTTTAAAGGGATCTACAATATTTACGAGAAAAACATAAATCTCTTCAGTGGGGATAGCAAGAAAAATATAGAAGAGACCATCGCCTTTGATGATTTAAGCAATCCGGAGCTGGAAAAGATCATAGGAAAAAAAGCTGCGGAAACACTTAGAGAGGATCTTGAACTTATTACGGGTGTATATCCACCTTTTAATAAACAAGAGTATTTAGATGGAATACGACAGCCCGTTTTTTTTGGTTCTGCACTCAATAATTTTGGGGTACGTGAATTATTGGATTGCTTTGTGGAGATCGCACCACCTCCAAGAGACAAAATGGCCGAAGAGCGCCTGGTGAAGGCAGATGAAAAACAAATGACTGGGTTTGTTTTTAAGATCCATGCCAATATGGATCCCAAACATAGGGACAGACTCGCTTTTGTAAAGATAGTTTCCGGCACTTTTGAAAGGAACAAACCTTACTTGCATGTCCGAAATGCTAAGAATTTAAAATTCTCCAGCCCCAATGCATTCTTTGCCGAAAAGAAAGAGATCGTGGATATTTCTTTTCCCGGCGATATTGTTGGCTTACACGATACAGGGCATTTTAAGATAGGGGATACGCTAACGGAAGGTGAAACACTTCATTACAAAGGGATCCCTAATTTTTCACCTGAACACTTCAGATATATTAACAATGCCGATCCTATGAAGGCAAAACAACTCTTCAAGGGGATAGATCAGCTTATGGACGAAGGTGTTGCCCAATTATTTACGTTGGAGCTTAATGGAAGAAAAGTAATTGGTACGGTAGGAGCCTTGCAGTATGAGGTTATTCAATACCGCCTGGAGCATGAGTATGGAGCAAAATGTACCTATGAGAACTTCCCTGTTTATAAAGCGTGTTGGGTGGAGCCAAAAGATCCGAAAAGTGTTGAATTTCAGGAATTTAAAAGGGTGAAACAAAAATTCCTTGCAAAAGACAAAAGAGGGCAGTTGGTCTTTTTGGCAGATTCTCAGTTCTCATTGCAAATGACACAACAGAAATACCCTAATGTGAAGCTTCATTTTACGTCCGAATTCTCGTAACAGGACATAAAAAAACCCGGAATAAGGTAGGCGTTTTTAGTTCTTACTGCCTTAGTACAACTATGCTATGGACCAGGCACCATTGCACTCAAATCCTTAATTGTTTCTTGAATAAAATACCTGCAAAATGCATAAAATATTTTCAGAATAATTTAATTCCCAGAGAGAAAAAGACAGAACCATGACTATAATTCAATTTGGTTTCCTCAAGTTCATCTGTCCCATCATTATTGTCGTTCAATGGGAAAGGGCCCTGCTCCACGGGATATGAAATCATATAAGAAATGCCAATCTTGCTATAAGTAACCGATTTGTTCCACAAATAGAACAAGGCGCTTAGTTTTAAGCCGAACGCGATACTGGTATCAATTTTTTCTTTTGATTCTTTAAAATCTTTAAATTCTATAGAATATGCATTATTAAACATCAAGGCCGGACCGATACTTAATTTTGTGATTCCAGGTCCAAAAGTATAGTCAACACCAATAGTGTAACTTTTAAACCCAACTTCAACGCGCCGCCCTGAATTATTTAGGCCGGCTACTTCAGCTAATTCATTCAGATTCAGATCTAATCCTAGATACTTACCGTTTTTTTGTTTCCATTGATAGCTTAGGGAATAACTAGCCCGTGGACCTATTATTACAGGATAAGTTGTTGGCCCAAAAAAAGATCCACCTGTGGTAATACCAAATCCTTCTCGCTCTAAGTATTCTGAAAAATTCCCGGCAGGTCCACCAATTGTTGTGCCTATTGAAAGTCCAATACTATGGTCTTTATCATCATTTTGTGCTTGTATACACAGACAATAGCTAAAACAAAGAAATGACCATCTTAAAATTTTAAAATACTTCTTCATCTTATAAAAGTTTTAGTTAATCCTCCCTAAAACTATTTAAGATGAAACAATATGATATCCAGAATTTTGTAATGAACGGAAAACCGGACAATCAATGAAGAGGTACTATGCAGATTTTATAAGTAGGGCTTCAAATCCATAAAAGAATAAATGGGGATTGTATTAGAATTCTCACAACAAGTACGCGGATTACTAAGATGAACTATTTTAAAACAAAACCCTGACAAAGATTGTCAGGGTTTTTTATTATGCTTCACCAGTTGGTCCAAAATTTAATGGAATAGGTGGTTGTTCATAGTCTTTGATATTGCCATGGGCCTTCTCAAATCTATTTACGTTATCATTCAGTGCCTTTAAGAATTTCTTGGCATGCTGTGGGGTCAGTACAATTCTACTTTTAACCTTCGCCTTGGGAGCACCGGGCATCATACTGATAAAATCGATCACAAATTCTGACACAGAATGGTTGATAATGGCGAGATTAGAGTATATCCCTTCTGCCGTTTTTTCATCCAATTCTATATTGATCTGCTTTTGTTTGTTGTCCTTCTCTGCCATGATCTAAGAATATTATATGGGTACTTTATAAAAAACCCCCAACCGGCAGGTTGAGGGTTGTTGAATTAGAATTTTAATTCTTCCTTGCGGGCCATGATCTCGTCGTATTCCTGTTTGGAACCTACGATAATGGATTCATAGTCGCGCATACCGGTACCGGCAGGAATCTTATGTCCTACGATAACGTTCTCTTTTAAACCTTCGAGGTCATCGATCTTACCGCTTACTGCCGCTTCGTTCAATACTTTGGTAGTTTCCTGGAAGGATGCTGCCGAAATAAACGATTTGGTCTGCAAGGATGCTCTCGTAATACCCTGAAGAACAGGAGTAGCCGTTGCTGCTACAGCATCTCTGGCTGTTACGAGCGACTTATCTGCGCGTTTTAAAATGGAATTCTCATCCCTTAATTCACGTGCTGTAATGATCTGACCAGCCTTAAGGTTTTCGGATTCACCGGCCTCCAAAACTACCTTCTTGCCGAAGATATCATCATTCTCTTCAATAAAATCATCCTTGTGAATCAGTTGATTTTCAAGGAAGATAGTATCTCCCGGATCCTGTATACGTACTTTACGCATCATCTGGCGTACTACTACTTCAAAGTGCTTATCGTTGATCTTTACCCCCTGTAAACGGTATACCTCCTGAACTTCATTCACCAGGTATTGTTGTACAGCAGAAGGACCTTTTATAGCCAGGATATCCTCAGGTGTTACAGAGCCATCAGATAATGCCATTCCCGCACGAACATAATCATTTTCCTGTACCAGGATCTGATTCGATAATTTTACAAGATATTTCTTTTGTTCTCCTAATTTAGATTCTATGATGATCTCACGGTTTCCTCTTTTGATCTTACCAAAAGATACTACCCCGTCTATCTCTGAAACTACAGCAGGATTAGATGGATTACGAGCCTCGAACAATTCGGTCACCCTTGGTAAACCTCCTGTAATATCTCCCGATTTGGCCGACTTACGTGGAATTTTTACCAGGATCTTCCCTTCCTTGATCTTTTCACCGTCATCTACCATGAGATGGGAGCCAACAGGTAAGTTATACGAACGTAAAACTTCATCCTTGGTATTCATGATCAATAAGGTAGGGATGAGCTTTTTGTTACGGGAATCTGAGATCACTTTCTCCTGGAATCCGGTTTGTTCATCAATCTCTACCTGATAAGTAATACCTTGCTCAATATTCTCATAGGCGATCTTCCCCGGGAATTCTGAAACAATTACACCGTTGTAAGGATCCCATTGACAAACAATCTGATCTTTTTCAACCATACCACCATTCTTAACGAATAGTTGTGATCCATAAGGAATATTATTTGTACTTAGGGTGATCCCCGTTTTCTTATCTACTACCTTGATCTCTGAAGTTCTGGAAATAACAATATCTACAGGTTTCCCTTCGCTATTTTCACCTTTTACAGTGCGCAGATCTTCAATTTCGGCTTTTCCACCAAACTTGGCTTCTAACTTATTATCCTCTGAAATGTTACCTGCAATTCCCCCTACGTGGAAGGTACGCAATGTTAACTGCGTTCCTGGTTCTCCAATGGACTGAGCTGCAACCACCCCTACTGCTTCACCTCTTTGTACCATTTTATTGGTTGCAAGGTTTCGGCCATAACATTTACCACAAATACCTTTTTGGGCTTCACAGGTTAGTGCAGAACGAACCTCCACTCTTTCGATTGGAGACGCCTCAATTTTCCGCACATCAGATTCCATGATCTGTTGTCCGGCTTCAATAAGTAACTCTTCTGTTAAAGGATCGAATATATCGTGCAAAGAAACACGACCCAGAATTCTTTCTCCAAGGGTCTCAACAATCTCTTCGTTCTTCTTAAGAGCTTCTACTTCAATACCTCGTAAGGTGCCACAATCTTCAATGTTTACGATCACATCTTGTGAAACGTCCACTAATCTACGTGTAAGGTAACCGGCATCTGCAGTTTTTAAGGCTGTATCTGCAAGTCCTTTACGCGCACCGTGAGTAGAGATAAAGTATTCCAAGATTGACAATCCTTCCTTAAAGTTGGAAAGGATAGGGTTTTCAATGATCTCTCCCCCACCTGCGGTAGATTTCTTTGGCTTAGCCATCAATCCACGCATCCCGGTAAGCTGTCTGATCTGTTCCTTAGAACCCCTTGCTCCGGAATCTAACATCATGTACACTGAGTTAAACCCTTGCTGATCCTCACGGATCCTTTTCATGGCAAGCTCAGTAAGCATGGCGTTTGTAGAGGTCCAAACATCGATCACCTGATTATAGCGTTCGTTGTTTGTGATAAGACCCATATTATAGTTCGCCATAATGCCATCTACCTGTTCATTGGCATCGGCAATCATTTCGTGTTTTTCCTGAGGAATGATAATATCTCCTAAACTAAAGGATAATCCACCTTTAAAAGCAAATTCATATCCCATGGTCTTGATCTTATCAAGAAAGTCGGCTGTAGTAGGTACATCCGTTACTGCAAGTATCTTTCCGATAATATCACGAAGAGATTTCTTATTCAATACCTCATTTATATACCCTGCCTCTTCTGGCACCACCATATTAAATAGTACCCTACCAACAGTAGTTGGAATGATCTGATTTACCAGGGCTCCTTCTTCGTTGAAATCCTTCGCACGTACCTTGATGCCTGCATTAAGCTCTACTTTGCCTTCATTAAAGGCGATCACCACTTCCTCATAGGAATAAAAGGAAAGACCTTCTCCCAGTACAGGTATTTCTTTGGTAGACTTACGTTCCTTGGTCATATAATATAGTCCCAGGACCATATCCTGAGAAGGAACTGTAATTGGTGAACCATTTGCAGGGTTTAGGATGTTGTGAGAAGCTAACATTAGAAGTTGAGATTCTAAAATGGCTTCGGGCCCTAATGGCAAATGAACTGCCATTTGATCCCCATCGAAATCCGCATTAAATGCAGTACATACAAGCGGGTGTAGACGTATTGCTTTACCTTCAATAAGTTTAGGCTGGAAAGCTTGTATCCCTAAACGGTGCAATGTGGGGGCACGGTTCAATAATACAGGATGTCCTTTTAGAACATTTTCCAAAATATCCCAAACTACCGGTTCTTTCTTATCTATAATTTTTTTAGCAGATTTTACCGTTTTAACGATACCGCGCTCAATCAGTTTTCTGATCACAAACGGCTTGTACAATTCAGCTGCCATATCTTTTGGCAAACCACATTCGAACAGGTTCATTTCCGGACCTACAACGATAACTGAACGTGCAGAATAATCTACCCGTTTTCCAAGTAAGTTCTGACGGAATCTACCTTGTTTACCTTTTAAGGAATCGGATAAGGACTTTAATGGTCTGTTAGATTCAGTTTTTACTGCTGATGCTTTTCTGGTATTGTCAAATAAGGAGTCTACCGCTTCTTGCAGCATCCGTTTTTCGTTCCTAAGAATTACTTCTGGTGCTTTGATCTCCATCAATCGCTTAAGACGATTGTTACGGATGATCACCCTTCTGTATAGGTCATTAAGATCTGAAGTTGCAAAACGACCACCATCTAAAGGCACCAATGGACGCAGTTCTGGTGGAATGACGGGAACAACCTTCATGATCATCCACTCTGGTCTGTTCTCACGGTTATCCTGAGATTCCCGCAAGGCCTCTACCACTTGTAATCTTTTTAAAGCCTCAGTCTTACGTTGCTTTGAAGTTTCTGTGTTGGCCTTATGGCGAAGATCGTATGAAAGTTCTGTCAGATCGATCCTGGACAACAGGTCGATCAAACATTCAGCGCCCATCTTGGCAATGAACTTGTTAGGATCTGAATCTTCCAGGTATTGATTTTCCGGCGGAATAGTTTCAAGTATATTTAAATACTCCTCTTCCGTAAGAAAATCGAGTTTTTTTAATTCTTCTCCTTCCGGACCTTTGGCAACACCGGCCTGAATAACCACATAGCGTTCATAATAAATGATCATGTCTAGCTTCTTGGATGGTAAGCCAAGGAGATAGCCAATTTTATTAGGAAGCGAGCGGAAATACCAAATATGCGCTACAGGAACTACTAAATTAATGTGTCCTACGCGGTCTCTACGTACCTTTTTCTCAGTAACCTCAACACCGCAACGATCACATACGATGCCGCGATAACGAATACGCTTGTACTTTCCACAGGCACATTCGTAATCTTTTACAGGCCCAAAAATACGCTCACAAAATAAACCGTCGCGTTCTGGTTTGTGGGTTCTGTAGTTAATGGTTTCTGGTTTTAAGACTTCTCCTCTCGACTCTGCCAAAATAGATTCTGGTGAGGCCAAGCCTATTGAGATCTTATTAAACCTTTTTACTGCTGTATTATCGTGTTGTCTAGCCATAATGCTAATGGTGATACTATATTAAATGTGTAACCGACTTTTAAATTATTCTTCCAATCTGATATCCAAGCCCAAACCTTTTAGTTCGTGCATTAGGACGTTGAAAGATTCTGGTAACCCAGGTTCTGGCATGGTCTCTCCTTTAACGATTGCCTCGTAGGTCTTCGCTCTACCGACCACATCATCCGATTTCACGGTGAGGATCTCACGTAGTGTTGCAGAAGCACCATAGGCCTGTAATGCCCATACTTCCATCTCTCCAAAACGCTGTCCACCAAATTGAGCTTTACCACCCAATGGTTGCTGCGTAATTAGAGAATAAGGACCAATAGATCTAGCGTGCATCTTATCATCTACCATGTGACCTAATTTCAGCATGTAAATGACACCTACGGTTGCTGGCTGATCGAATCGTTTCCCGGTTCCACCGTCATACAGATAGGTATGTCCAAATCTTGGAATTCCTGCTTCATCCGTATAGCTGTTGATCTGATCCAAGGTTGCTCCATCGAAAATAGGGGTAGCATACTTCTTATCTAGTTTCTGCCCAGCCCAACCAAGTACTGTCTCATAGATCTGTCCGATGTTCATCCTGGAAGGTACCCCTAACGGATTCAGGACAATATCTACAGGTGTGCCATCTTCAAGGAAAGGCATATCTTCCTGACGTACGATACGGGCAACAATACCCTTATTTCCGTGACGCCCGGCCATTTTATCACCTACCTTCAACTTACGTTTTTTGGCGATATACACCTTAGCAAGTTTCATGATCCCTGCTGGTAGTTCATCTCCGACAGAAATAGTAAACTTATCTCTTCGTAAATTCCCTTGCAGATCGTTCAATTTGATCTTGTAATTATGCAGTAGATCTGCCACCATTAAATTAGTTGCTTTGTCTGTTGTCCAGCTTCCGCTTACCAGGTGGGCAAAATCATCTACAGCGTTCAACATCTTCATGGTGTATTTCTTACCTTTTGGTAATACTTCTTCACCAAGATCATTGGCAACACCTTGTGAGGTTTTACCATTGATCATTTTGAACAATTTATCGACCAATACATCTTTAAGTTCCTGAAATTTAATCTCGTATTCGAGTTCAAGAGCTGAGATGGCATCTTTATCTTCAGAACGCTTGCGCTTATCCTTAATAGATCTTGAGAAAAGTTTCTTATCTATCACAACTCCTCTTAACGAAGGAGAAGCTTTTAGTGAAGCATCTTTCACGTCCCCTGCTTTGTCACCAAATATGGCACGAAGCAATTTTTCTTCAGGAGTAGGATCCGATTCTCCTTTTGGAGTGATCTTACCGATCAAAATATCTCCGGGTTTTACTTCGGCACCTACACGGATCATTCCGTATTCATCCAGATCCTTGGTAGCTTCCTCAGATACGTTCGGGATATCATTGGTTAGTTCTTCAGCACCTAATTTGGTGTCCCGAACTTCCAGAGAGTACTCATCAATATGAATAGATGTAAAGATATCTTCGCGAACTACTTTTTCTGAGATCACAATAGCATCCTCAAAGTTGTAACCCTTCCATGGCATAAACGCCACTTTAAGGTTCCTACCCAAAGCAAGTTCTCCACTTTCCGTGGCATATCCTTCGCAAAGCACCTGTCCTTTTTTAACCTTGTCACCTTTCTTTACGATAGGTTTCAGGTTAATACTGGTCCCCTGGTTTGTTTTTCTGAATTTCACCAACTCGTAGGTCTTAGAATCTTCATCAAAGCTCACCATGCGTGCTTCTTCGGTTCTGCTATATTTAATAGTGATCCTATGAGAATCCACATACTCTATTACTCCGTCTCCTTCTGCATTGATCAAGACCCTTGAATCTGATGCTACTTGTCTTTCCAGGCCTGTCCCAACAATCGGAGATTGTGGTTTTAATAATGGAACTGCCTGTCTCATCATGTTAGATCCCATCAAAGCCCTGTTAGCATCATCGTGTTCCAGAAATGGAATTAATGAGGCCGAAATAGAGGCTATTTGGTTAGGAGCAACATCTGTATAATTTACCTCTGATGGATCTACTACGGGGAAATCGCCTTCTTCACGGGCAATAACCTTTTCACTGTCAATAGTTCCATCGCTTTTCAAAGGAATATTCGCCTGAGTGATCTTCATTCCTTCTTCTTCCTCAGCACTTAGGTAAATATATTCCTTAGTGTCTACTTTTCCCTTGGTCACTTTACGATACGGTGTTTCCAGGAAGCCCATAGAATTCACCTTGGCAAAAACAGACAAGGAGGAAATAAGACCAATATTAGGTCCTTCCGGGGTTTCAATTGGACATAAACGTCCGTAATGTGTATAGTGAACATCTCGCACCTCAAACCCTGCGCGTTCTCTTGAGAGTCCGCCTGGTCCTAAGGCCGATAAACGTCTTTTGTGTGTGATCTCTGCCAATGGGTTGGTCTGATCCATGAACTGAGACAACTGGTTGGTCCCAAAGAATGAATTGATCACAGAAGACAGCGTCTTTGCGTTGATCAGATCAATAGGTGTAAATACCTCATTATCCCTTACATTCATTCGTTCGCGGATGGTTCTGGCCATACGTGCCAGACCAACACCAAACTGCGAAGACAGTTGCTCTCCTACCGTTCTAACCCTACGGTTTGAAAGGTGATCAATATCATCGATCTCTGCTTTTGAATTGATAAGCTCTATCAAATACTTGATGATGGTGATGATATCTTCTTTGGTAAGGACCTGCTTGTCCATCCCAATATCGAGACCCAATTTTTTGTTCATTCTGTAACGACCAACTTCTCCTAAGTTGTAACGTTGGTCTGAAAAGAACAATTTATCTATGATACCTCTTGCGGTTTCCTCATCTGGTGGCTCGGCATTTCGCAATTGACGGTAAATATGTTCCACGGCCTCTTTCTCGGAGTTTGTGGGATCTTTTTGAAGGGTATTGTGAATAATGGCATAATCACTTTGAGCATTATTCTCCTTGTGTAATAAAATGGTCTTCACATCAGCATCCATGATCTGCTGAATATGATCTTTTTCCAAGATAGTATCACGATCCAGGACGATCTCATTTCTTTCAATAGAAACTACTTCGCCTGTATCTTCATCCACAAAGTCCTCGTGCCAGGTGTTTAAAACTCTAGCTGCCAACTTGCGGCCCAAAACCTTGGTTAAACCAGCTTTTGATACCTTAATTTCTTCAGAGAGATCGAAGATCTCTAGGATATCCTTATCTCTTTCAAAACCTATAGCCCTGAATAAGGTTGTTACGGGTAATTTTTTCTTTCTATCGATATACGCATACATCACACTGTTAATGTCTGTAGCAAATTCGATCCAGGATCCTTTAAATGGAATTACTCTGGCCGAGTATAATTTAGTTCCATTCGCATGGAAGGACTGGCCAAAGAACACACCCGGAGATCTGTGTAGTTGAGAAACAACAACTCTCTCAGCTCCATTGATCACGAAGGTGCCACTGGGTGTCATATAAGGAATTGTTCCCAGGTACACATCCTGAACAATTGTTTCAAAATCCTCGTGTTCCGGATCTGTACAATACAATTTTAAACGCGCCTTAAGAGGTACGCTATAGGTAAGACCCCGTTCTATACATTCTTGAATAGAATATCGTGGTGGATCTATGAAGTAATCAAGGAATTCCAATACAAATTGGTTCCTGGTGTCTGTAATGGGAAAGTTTTCCATGAAGGTATTGTACAATCCTTCATTGCCCCTTTCGTCAGATTTTGTCTCAAGTTGAAAAAAATCTTGAAATGATTTAATCTGAATGTCCAAGAAATCCGGGTAGTCCGGTATGTTCTTAGCGGATGCGAAACTTATTCTTTCAGTCTGTTTTGTGAACATCTATGGACAAAATTTTGAACGTGAATACTAGAATGGGTTGTATATTACTTTATATACTATCTATAAAAGGGTTTAGGTCTAGCCACCAAAAGGCGGAAAGACCTAAACCAAAACCGTATGGTTGTCGCAATTATTTAAGCTCAACTTCTGCTCCTGCTTCTTCCAATGATTTTTTAATGCCTTCAGCTTCGTCTTTAGACACAGCTTCTTTAACGGCTTTTGGTGCGCTATCAACAATGTCCTTAGCATCTTTCAACCCAAGTCCAGTCAATTCTTTTACCAATTTAACTACAGCTAGTTTAGAACCACCAGCAGCTGTCAAAATAACATCAAATTCTGTTTTTTCTTCAGCGGCTTCAGCAGCGTCTCCACCACCAGCTCCACCAGCGGCAACTGCAACTGCAGCAGCAGCAGGCTCAATGCCGTATTCATCTTTTAAAATATCAGCTAATTCATTTACTTCTTTAACCGTAAGATTAACCAATTGTTCTGCGAAATCTTTTAAATCTGCCATTTTTCTATCGTTTAATAAAATTTTAAATTATGCTTGTTTTTAGTGCGTACGTATTATTTTTCTGATAATGTCTTAAGGATACCGGCCAATTTGCCTCCACCAGATTTCAATCCGGAGATAACATTCTTAGCAGGTGACTGGAGTAATCCAATGATTTCTCCTATCATTTCTTCTCTCGACTTAATGCTTACCAGGATATCTAACTTATCATCTCCAACAAAGATGGCTTCTTCTATAAAAGCCCCTTTTAATAAAGGTTTATCAGCTTTCTTGCGAAAGGTCTTAATAAGTTTTGCCGGAGCATTTCCGGTTTCAGAGAACATTAGGGAAGTGTTGCCAATCAACACATCTGGAAGTTCTCCGAATTCTTTGTCTGAAGCCTCCATAGCTTTAGACAATAAAGTGTTCTTTACCACAGACAATTTGATGTTTGCCTTAAAGC
Organism: uncultured Flavobacteriaceae bacterium; assembly: GCA_963844995.1. Lineage (GTDB taxonomy): Bacteria > Bacteroidota > Bacteroidia > Flavobacteriales > Flavobacteriaceae > Muriicola. The sequence continues at coordinate 172,102 of CAWJQE010000021.1, forward strand.
AAGCTCTTCTCAGGTCTGAGGTAGTCGATGCATTCAATCCCGAAATATCTGCCAAATAAATGGTAGAATTTTCAGCAAGCTGTGCAGTTAGATCTTGTATAACGGTCGCTTTTTCTTCTCTTGTCATTACTTTACATTTTCAGAATTAAACTGCTTTTGGATCTAATTGAATACTAGGACTCATGGTGCTAGACATGAAAATACTTTTCATGTATATTCCTTTTGAAGCCGTTGGTTTTAACTTGTTCAGGGTGTCTAAAAGTTCCTGGGCATTCCCTGCAATCTTATCGGCTGAAAAAGATGCTTTTCCAATTGCCGCATGCACAATACCCGTTTTGTCTACCTTGAAATCTATTTTACCAGCCTTTACTTCTGAAACTGCTTTCGCGATATCCATAGTTACTGTTCCTGTCTTTGGATTGGGCATTAACCCTCGTGGACCTAGGATCCTACCTAATGGACCTAATTTCCCCATAACGCTTGGCATAGTGATGATAACATCAACATCTGTCCAACCGCCTTTAATTTTCTCCAAATACTCATCCAAACCAGCGTAATCTGCACCAGCTTCTGTTGCTTCTGCTTCTTTGTCCGGGGTCACCAAGGCCAAAACCTTTACATCTTTACCGGTTCCATGAGGAAGTGTAACTACCCCACGTACCATTTGATTTGCCTTTCGTGGGTCTACCCCTAAACGAACTGCAAGATCTACAGATGCATCAAACTTTGTTTTGGTGATCTCCTTTATAAGCGCAGAGGCTTCTTCAATAGAATAAAGTTTGTCTTTCTCTATTTTTGCCCTGGATTCTTTTTGGTTCTTTGTTGCTTTTGCCATATTAAAATGCTTTATAAGATTTTAAAAAGGTCTTTTACCTGCAACTTTGAGACCCATAGATCTCGCAGTGCCTGCTACCATGCTCATTGCAGATTCTACGGTAAATGCATTTAAATCTACCATCTTGTCTTCTGCAATTGTTTTTACTTGGTCCCAGGTAACGTTCCCTGATTTAACTCTGTTAGGTTCGCCAGATCCTTTTTTAATCTTAGCTGCTTCCATAAGTTGCACTGCCGCTGGTGGTGTTTTTACGATAAAGTCGAACGACTTATCTTTATACACGGTGATAACAACGGGCAGGATCTTCCCCTGCTTGTCCTGTGTCCTAGCATTAAATTGCTTACAGAACTCCATAATGTTAACGCCGGCAGCACCTAAAGCGGGTCCAACCGGTGGCGATGGATTCGCAACACCTCCCCTAACTTGTAGTTTAACTACTTTACTTACTTCTTTTGCCATTGTTTAAAATTAAATTTCAAACCGTGTTTAAATTTGGAAGCAACACAGCCTTTTATATATGTAACACTTGTATTAAACTTTTTCTACCTGCATATAACTCAATTCCAGAGGCGTTTTTCTTCCGAAAATCTTTACCATCACCTCCAGTTTTCTCTTCTCCTCATTAATCCTTTCCACAGTACCATTGAAACCATTGAATGGTCCGTCTATTACTTTAATTGTTTCACCAAGAACAAACGGGATGGCTATGTTGTCCGTATTAACTGCAAGCTCATCCACTTTTCCTAGCATTCTGTTTACCTCTGATTTTCTAAGCGGCACCGGATCACCTCCTTTGGTTTCTCCAAGGAATCCAATAACATTGGTAATAGAACGAATAGTATGCACCATCTCTCCACCTAAATTGGCTTTGATCATGATATAGCCAGGGAAATAGACCCTTTCTTTGTTTATTTTTTTTCCGTTTCTTATCTGTACTACCTTTTCTGTAGGCACCAGGACCTCTTCAAGATAATCACCATATCCATTTCTTTCTACCTCAGATTCTATATAGCCCTTGATCTTATTTTCCTGACCACTGACCGCTCTGACCACATACCACTTTTTCTCCAATACTTCAGACATAGAACGGGCTTAATTTAAGGTGTTAAAATACAATTGAATTAGCTTGCTAAACACGGTATCCACACCCCATGTTGCCAAAGCAAAAAGGATGGAGAACACAGCTACTATTACCATTAAATTAGAAGACTCTGCCCTGGTAGGCAAAGTAACATTATGTCTAAGTTCTTCTATGGATTCTTTTATATAGGTAAACATGCCGTATTATTTGATTGACAGGATAGGACTTACTTGTGCGCCCCATCTCATCGTTATATTTTACTTGTGCACGGGAGGAGAGGCTCGAACTCCCGACACCTGGTTTTGGAGACCAGTGCTCTACCAACTGAGCTACACCCGTATGCGTAGTTACATTGAAAGGTATCCCGCCTTAGCGGGACACCTTATGTAACTTACTTTTATAGTGATTAATCTAAAATCTTGGTAACCTGACCAGCTCCTACTGTTCTACCTCCTTCACGGATTGCAAAACGAAGACCTAAGCTCAATGCAATAGGCGAAAGCAAATCAACAGTAATGGTAAGGTTGTCACCTGGCATTACCATTTCAACTCCACTAGGAAGATTAATAGTTCCTGTTACGTCTGTAGTTCTTACATAGAACTGAGGACGATAGTTATTGTGGAATGGTGTATGTCTACCACCTTCTTCTTTTTTAAGGATATAGACCTCAGCTTCAAATTTAGCGTGAGGCTTCACAGATCCTGGCTTACAAATAACCATTCCTCTTGTAATCTGAGCTTTTTCAATACCTCTTAATAGGATACCAACGTTATCTCCTGCTTCACCTCTGTCTAAGATCTTACGGAACATCTCTACTCCGGTAACGGTAGAAGTTAATTTTTCTGCTCCCATTCCGATGATATCAACTGAATCTCCTGTATTGGCTACGCCTGTTTCAATTCGGCCTGTAGCAACAGTTCCACGACCAGTAATGGTAAATACATCTTCAACCGGCATTAAGAAATCTTTATCTATATCACGCTTCGGCATTTCGATCCAGGTATCAACAGCTTCCATCAATTCCATTACAGTATCTACCCATTTTTGCTCACCGTTAAGTGCACCCAAAGCAGATCCAGAAATTACAGGTCCGTTATCTCCATCATATTCGTAGAAAGAAAGTAATTCCCTTACTTCCATCTCAACTAATTCTAATAATTCTTCATCATCCACCATATCAACTTTGTTCAAGAAAACAACGATACGTGGAATTCCAACCTGACGTCCTAAAAGGATGTGCTCACGAGTTTGTGGCATTGGTCCGTCTGTTGCTGCAACAACTAAGATTGCACCGTCCATCTGGGCAGCACCTGTAACCATGTTCTTAACGTAATCCGCGTGACCCGGACAATCTACGTGTGCATAGTGACGATTTGCTGTTTGGTACTCAACGTGTGACGTGTTGATCGTAATACCCCTTTCTTTTTCTTCCGGAGCATTGTCAATTGAATCGAAGCTTCTTATTTCAGATAAGCCTGCGTTAGCTAAAACTGTAGTAATAGCTGCTGTCAATGTAGTTTTACCGTGATCTACGTGTCCAATAGTACCTATATTTAAGTGCGGTTTGGAACGATCAAAAGTTTCCTTTGCCATTTTAATGAATTTTTAATCTTAGTTTATATTAGTGTACAAATGTTTCTATCGTTTGAGCCAATTACGGGTCCCTATACCTATCAGCGGAACCCCTGTCTGCCTAAAGGCAGGAGCGGTTGTTTGCACAACCTACTATCATTTTATCAATATTTCATTAAGCCTTAGAGCCAACTACGGGTCCCGATAACTATCGGGAGAACCCTTGACCTCTGTAAGGTGTTGCGCTCGATTCCCACATGACTCAATATTTCAGAGCCAACGACGGGAATTGAACCCGTGACCTCTTCCTTACCAAGGAAACGCTCTACCCCTGAGCTACGTCGGCAATTTTGGGTTTCTGTTCTTGTTCAGGGATCCTGGTCCATACCCTCACAACCCTACCCCTAAATGGCAAACGTTTACTCAAAGTTCTTGAGCGGGAGATCACGCCAACGGCGTGACGACATTCCGCCCTTCTGAGCGGGAGATCACGCCAACGGCGTGACGACATTCCGCCCTTCTGAGCGGGAGATCACGCCAACAGCGTGACGACATTCCGCCCTTCTGAGCGGGAGATCACGCCAACGGCGTGACGACATTCCGCCCTTCTGAGCGGGAGACCGGGTTCGAACCGGCGACATTCAGCTTGGAAGGCTGACGCTCTACCAACTGAGCTACTCCCGCATTTTTTGGTATTCTCACTATGTCAGGGACATGTCCCGATCGTATTCGTTGCTTGTAAAGCGCTGTCGAATTCCTTCCGCACTGCTCTCAGCAACTTTTTGTGGGGAGAGCAGGATTCGAACCTGCGAAGACGTAGTCAGCAGATTTACAGTCTGCCCTCGTTGGCCGCTTGAGTATCTCCCCCTCCATGCTTTTTTAATGAACTTTGGAGCCGATAGAGGGACTCGAACCCACGACCTGCTGATTACAAATCAGCTGCTCTAGCCAGCTGAGCTACATCGGCTTAACCGCCTTTTAAAGCATAAAAAAGTCCGCTATTTCTAACGGACTGCAAATGTAGATAATTTTTATTTTAAACAAAACTATTTTACAAAAATTTTAAAGATGGTGAAACCCTAGGTTTCTGTTTCTTTCTGACCAGTTTTCGCTCCAGAGAATTGCAGGCCGAATCGATTGCTTCTTCAAAGGTTTTACATTGCTTTTTTACAATAAAAGTGTCTTTGGGTATATGTACTTTAATCTCTACAATTTTGTTTTCCTTGGCACTGGTATTTTCTACTTTTAAATACACATCCGAATTAATTACCCTATCGTAAAATACCTCCAACTTATCTAGACGTTTCTGAATGAACTCCATCAGTTTAATGTCGGCGTTAAAATTAACAGACTGCGTATTTACCTTCATAGACTTACATTTATTAGGTTACACTTATATTCTTAACAATAAACTATTAATTTCTATTCCTTGGATGTGCCTTTGAATGCACTTTCTTTAGTTCAGCAATACTATTGTGGGTATACACCTGAGTAGATGCCAAACTTGAATGCCCCAACAGTTCCTTCACCGAATTCAGATCTGCTCCCTGATTGAGCATATGTGTGGCAAAGGTATGCCTTAGGATATGCGGACTCTTTTTTACCTTGGAAGAGACCTTACTAAAATATCCATTTATAATTCTATAAACAAGTGTTTCATATATTTTATTGCCCTTTGAAGTTAAAAATACGGCTTCAGAATGCTGCGAATTATCTACCTCTTTTCGCAATGTGAAGTATTCGTCAAAAAGCAGCATCGTACTTCTTAATAAAGGCAGGATACGCTCTTTATTCCGCTTTCCCAACACCTTTAAAGTATGGTTAGAGAGGTCGAGATTTTGAACACTAAGGTTAATTAGCTCCGATCTGCGCATTCCGGTAGCATAAAACAGCTCGATGATCAAACGATCCCGAACACCTTCAAAACTTTTTTCAAAGGGGAGCTCGTTAAGCAATTCAGCCATTTCGGCTTCGGAAAAGGGGATCTCTATTTTTTTAGCTGTTTTTAAAGCCTTATGCTTGGCCAGAGGGTTGGTCTGAATATTGCCCGTTTTCATCAAGAATTTGAAATACGATTTCAAAGAGGTCACCTTACGGTTCACACTTCTGTTGCTGATCTTGTGATCTACCAGAGTTACGATCCAATTTCTGATAATAGGATAGGATACATTCTCTATGTCTTGCAACTCATATTCTCCTTGGCAGAAAGCGCTAAAATCATTGAGATCTTTTTCATAGGCTTTCACCGTATGTGGTGAGTATTTTTTTTCATGAGAGAGATACGATATAAAAGCTGCAATGGCCATATCACAAAGGTACAAAAGCAACCTTGAGATAAGGTCAAAAAAAAAATCTCGCCGAAGCAAGATTTTTCTATTGAGTGATTTTCGAGTATTATATTTCTTCCTGATCGCGAAGGCCTTGAATATATTGGGCTTTCTGAATCTGTTGTCTGCGCTCTATTGAAGGTTTTGTGAATTGCTGACGTTTTCGCAGCTGCCTCATAGTACCTGTCCTGTCGAACTTTCGTTTAAAGCGTTTTAACGCTCTATCAATGTTTTCTCCTTCTTTTACTGGTATAATTAACATTGGCTACAACCTCCTTTCTTTAGTGATTAGGGACTGCAAATATAAAAGGAATAAATGAATTGAAACAAACTTATTTTAAAATATTCTTCGCAATAACTATTTTTTGTATTTCTGTAGTGCCCTCCCCAATAGTGCACAATTTGGAATCCCTGTAGAATTTTTCTACCGGGTAAATCTTGGTATAGCCATATCCGCCATGTATTTGAACGGCTTCATTGGCTACTTTTACACATACTTCTGAAGCATACATTTTTGACATGGCACTCCATTTGGTCATAGGTCTTCCTTCATTTTTCAAGAATGCAGCTTTATGTAACAGTAATTCTGAAGCTTCTATTTCTGTCGCCATGTCGGCCAGTTTAAAAGAAATTCCCTGAAATGAGCTAATCGGTTTTCCAAATTGTTCGCGCTCCTTAGAGTATTTTAAGGCAGCTTCGTACGCTCCTTTGGAAATTCCCAGAGATAGAGCTCCAATGGAGATTCTGCCTCCATCCAGGATCTTCATAGATTGGATAAAACCTTCACCAACTTCCCCCAGCCTGTTCTCATCGGGGATACTACAATTGTCAAAGACCAATTCTGCTGTCTCACTGGCACGCATCCCCAATTTATCTTCCTTCTTACCGCTTGCAAAGCCTTTTGTCCCCTTTTCAATTGCAAAGGCAGTCATTCCATGACTATCTCCTTTTTCACCGGTACGGGCAATCACTACTGCGATGTCTCCACTTATACCATGGGTAATAAAGTTTTTAGTTCCATTAAGGATCCAATTATCACCATCACGAACTGCCGTTGTACTCATACCCCCTGCATCAGATCCTGTGCCGTGCTCTGTTAGCCCCCAGGCACCGATCCATTCAGCACTGGCCAATTTAGGGATCCATCGTTCTTTTTGTGCTGTATTACCAAAAGTTAGAATATGGTTAGTACAAAGCGAATTATGGGCCGCAATAGATAACCCGATAGAAGGATCTACTTTGGAAATTTCTTCAATGATAGCTATGTATTCGTGATAGCCTAAACCCGAACCTCCCAGAGATTCTGGCACAAGCACTCCCATAAAACCCATATTTCCTGCTTTTTTGAAGACTTCTACGGGAAATTCCTGAGCTTCATCCCATTTCATTATATGGGGTCTAATATGCTGCTCAGCAAAATCTCTTGCAGATGCAGCCACCATTTGTTGAGTTTCTGAATAATCGAATCCTAGTTCAGACATTGTTCCTGTGATCATTAATGCAATTTTTTAGAGGGCCAAATATAGGGCAATTCTGTGAATTTTTGTGATTGGAAAATCTTCAATTTTTGTTAATTGTGTTATAGAATCGAACTTACCCACTTCATTGCGATAGGCAACAATCCGTTCTGCCAAGTTCCTTTTGATGTAAACCAGGCTTGAAATTTCTTCCGCCGATGCAGTATTTATATTTATTTCAGTGATTGCCGGTTTCACAAGCACCTTGAATTTTTTCATGGCCCTTTGCGCCACATGTGGCTCTAATCCGTATACATCATATAATTGTTCTTCGTCTAAAAAGCCACCCAAACTTCTCCTGAATTTAAGGATCCTTCCAGACAGAACAAGGCCAATTCCCGAGATACTTCTTAATTCTTCTTCAGTTGCGGAATTCAAATCTATGACTTTCTCAATTTCTTTTCTTACGGGTTTTTTGTTGTTAGCTATCCTGGTAAAATCAGGAAATTTGAAGTAAGGGCTTATTTGCAATAAAAGTGAATCTGAAATCAGGGTGACCTTCTGAAACTCATTAGCAGAATTCACGAAAGTACCCTTTTCACGAAACGAATAAAGTCGGTCGAGCTCTTCCGGGGATAAGCCTAATTGATATCCTTTATAGTCATTGAAGAAATTAGGGTTAAAAGCCCTTATAACCGGTTTCTTCTTAATGAGTTGTGATCTTTTTACACTATCTATATAATGTATGGCTATAGTGTCAACTACGAATTTAGGAGAAGCATCCTGATTGCTTTGGCTTGCAAAAAAGTAGTACCCGGATTGCAGCCCGACAATAAGAAGTAATAAAAATAAGATCCCACGTTTTTCCTGCTTTGTAAACCGGAGGTGAGATCTCATTTTATTCCATTAGTTTTTTTTCAAGGCTTTTATAGCATCCATATACTTGGTCATCTCCTCCCGTACTTTCGGGAATAAAAATAAGAGCCCTAGCATATTGGGAAATACAAGTGCCAGGATCATTGCATCTGAAAAGGCAAATACAGCGCCCATAGATGCTGATGCTCCAATCACCACGAATATTATAAAGAGCAATTTATACGTTATATCTGCAGTTTTACTGCGGCCAAACAAATATTTCCAGGATTGCAGTCCATAGTACGACCAGGAGATCATGGTAGACACTGCAAAAAGAACGACGGCCAATGTAAGAACATATGGGAACCAGGGTAACACTGATTCAAAAGCCTGGGAAGTAAGTGTTACACCTCCCATTGACATTCCATCAACTAATACATTACCAGCACCATCCCCACCGTATTCAAATATACCTCCACTATTGTAAAAGATAATGACCAAGGCCGTCATGGTGCATATTACCACAGTATCAATAAAAGGTTCTAAGAGGGCAACGATCCCCTCACTTGCAGGGTATTTTGTTTTAACAGCCGAATGTGCAATAGCTGCAGAACCGGCTCCTGCCTCATTGGAAAATACAGCTCGTCTAAACCCAACGATCAATACACCAAAGAGTCCACCCAATCCTGCTTCCGGAGTAAATGCTCCTTTAAAAATCAATACGAAGGCATCATCTATATAAGAAAAATTGGCGAAGATCACGGCTAAACACGCAAGGGCGTAGATCACTGCCATAAAAGGTACTATCTTCTCTGTTACCGATGCAATTCTTTTGATGCCACCAATGATCACTATACCAACAATAATTGCAAGGATCACTCCAATAAAAAAGCCGGTAGATCCTCCTTGCAAGCCCATCATAGAGGCCAGTTGTTCTGCTGCCTGATTAGATTGAACTGCATTGCCTCCTCCAAAGGAAGCACCCACACATAAGACAGAAAAGACTACGGCTAGCACCTTCCCTAAACCCGTAAAGCCCCGTTCTTTAAGTCCCCTGGATAAATAATACATAGGGCCCCCATATACGGTACCATTCTCATCTACATCCCTGTACTTAACGCCCAGGGTGCATTCCACAAATTTTGTACTCATACTCAATAAGCCGCAGACGATCATCCAAAAAGTAGCACCGGGACCTCCAATGGCAATTGCCAGGGCAACACCTGCAATATTCCCTAAACCTACCGTTCCGGAAACTGCGGTTGCCAGAGCCTGAAAGTGACTTACTTCGCCGTGTTTGCTTTCATCCCGAATAGTATCAGGGAGGTCACCATCAACAATATTTACTTCCGCCTTCTCAACACCGTGTCCTTCCGGTGATTCTACCGAGTCATACTTGCCTCTAACAACATTGATTGCCAGTGGAAACCTACGAATATTGACAAACCCGAAATACAAGGTGAAAAATACAGCACCCAGAACAAGGATGATCACAACCAAAGGGACCCCGGTACCCGGGACCTGCCAAAAGACAATACCTTCCCAAACAGCGGTAATAGGTTCAAACCACGCATTAATTCGTTCATCTAGACCCATCTCCGTTGTTTCCTGTGAAAAACTGAGTAATGGCAACAGCAGGGCCATTAATGCAAGTGATTTTATCTTCATGCTTCTTGTCTTTTGTATAGTTGATTGGCTTTAAGTTTTTTCCAATAAGTTTTTAGATCCCCTTTAACTTCACCAGACATAATATAGAGTCCTATAATATTTGGAAATGACATCGCAAGGATCATCATATCTGAAAAGTCGAGTACAGCTCCTAAACTTACAGAAGCCCCGATAACCACAAAAACAAGGAATAATAGTTTATATATCATCTCAGAACGTCTGCTCTTTCCAAAAAGGTAGGTCCAGGCACGCATGCCGTAATAAGACCATGAGATCATGGTAGAAAAGGCAAAAAGAAAAACTGCGATCCCCAGTACATAAGGGAACCACGAAATTTCACTTCCAAAGGCGTCGGAGGTAAGTTGCGCCCCTGCCATACCTTCAACCTCATGCATTCCTGTAAAAATCAGAACCAGGGCTGTTAACGTACATACAACTACGGTATCTATAAAAGGCTCGAGCAGGGCAACAAATCCTTCCGAAGGCGGATTATTAGTTTTTGCCGTACTGTGGGCAATGGCAGCAGACCCAACACCGGCTTCATTTGAAAACGCTGCCCGCTGAAAACCAACCACCAGCACCCCTATGATGCCTCCTTTGAGAGCACTAGGGCTAAAGGCGCCATTATAAATTGCCGTAAAGGCCGGTCCGATGTTCTCAATATTCATAATAATAACGGTCAAGGCAGCAAGTATGTAAATGGAGGCCATGACAGGAACAACGCGCCCGGTAACTTTGGCAATACTTTGAATACCTCCAATTATTACTACGCCAACCAAGATAGCCGTAATGATTCCGAACCAGAAACCGTTCCCTTCGAGCATTGTGAATTGCCCGGCCAGTTGCTCAAAAGATTGATTAGCCTGAAACATATTCCCTCCACCGAAGGACGCGCCTACGGCAAGTACGGCAAATAATCCAGCTAGGATCTTACCAAATCCCTTTAAATTTCTTTTTTCAAGACCATATCTCAAATAATTCATGGGTCCGCCAAAAACGCGGCCGTCCGGCAAAATATCTCTGTATTTTACCCCTAGTGTACATTCAACAAATTTGGACGACATCCCTAATAATCCACAAACGATCATCCAGAAAGTAGCACCTGCACCACCTAAGGAAACGGCTACCGCTACCCCTGCAATATTTCCCAGTCCAACAGTACCAGAAACAGCAGTTGCCAGCGCCTGAAAATGAGTTACCTGCCCGGGTGCATCCGGATCGTCATATTTCCCTCTGGCAAGATCTAATGAATGTCTGAAACCCCGGATATTTATAAAGCCCATCCGCAGCGTAAAAAAGGTAGCTCCAAGGACCAGCCATATCACAATGAAAGGGATATTCTTAGTGATCGGGTCTCCATTGGGGTGACGTATAATTACGGGTGTGTCGTATTGAATTTCGGCCAAATAATGAGCTCCTTGCTGAATGACGTGTTCTTTATTCTCGGAATTATAAATAACATTTCCTTCATCAACCAGGTATTTTAGTTTCCCATTGGCGGTAGACATTACTGTATCTACTGAACCATCTTTACTGGCTACCAAGGCAATCTTTTCGCCTTTGATTACTTCAGATCCTTCATCTACCAACCATTGCTTTAACACAAAGCGATCCTCTATGGTAGCAGACCACCCGGGAGTTGCGATGCGCTTTTCATCCGCATATACCACAGGATCATAAATACCGGTGGCTTCAAATGGATCCCAGAAAAGTACACTTCCAAGCGCACTCACTGCAGGCGTCATATTGCCATTGAACACTTCGGTGATAGATTGGGTATCTATTTTGTATTCCTGAGTTACTGACTGCCCTGAGGCATCTGTAACTGTTACAGTATAAGGAATGCCTTCTACCAGCCCACTTGATGTTGGTGAACTAAGCGGAGTTTGTTGATTGCTCCATTTAAAGGTGTACGGAGGTGTGCCTCCTTCAACCTCTAACTGTATCACTCCGTCATTAATATTATCTGAGGGATTTACAGTTTTGCCTTTTACTTCAAATCCTTGTGAACACAAGGAAATACTGAATAGGAATGAGATGCAGTAAATAAATATCTTCATGTTTATATTAGGAGTTAAATTAGAAGAGGAAGGTTGTCATTGCGGGCAATATCCTAAAAAATATCAACCCAATCAAATATTCCTTCCCAAATATCATGCTTGAATATGGAACATCTCATTCAATTTACGGATCTGTTCCGGTCTTCCTAAAACAATGACCTTGCTTTTTGGTTTAAGGGGCAGATCAGCTTCCGGATTGATGATATAATTTCCGTTGGGTTCAATATAACCAATAATGGTACACCCGGTTTTCCTGCGCAAATCGAGGTCCCTCAAAGAATTGCATTCTACCTGATCAGAGAAGTCTTCTATGGCTACTTCCTCAAGGTTGGTAGTGTGTTCTCCTTCCATAGATAATTTATCCATAAAGGTAATGAGGTCTGGGATCACTACCAGTGATGCCATATGGTCTCCCCCAATCTTATCTGGCATGATCACCTTATTGGCTCCTCCTAATAAAAGTTTTTTCTGAGAAGTAATTTTAGAAGCCCTGGAAATGATGAAAAGCGACTTGTTCAATTGCCTGGCGGATAAAACGACAAACAAATTATCTGCATCATCTGGCAAGGCCGCTATTAAATAGCTGGCACGTTCTACGCCCGCATCTAATAAAATGGTGTCTTCATTGGCATCACCTTCAACAAATAAGACCTCATCCGAATATTTCTCGATGATCTCTTTGTCTCTTTCAATGACAATAAACGGACGTTTATAAGTGGTAAGCCTTTCAGCTGCCTGCATACCGTTGCGACCATAACCACATACGATCACATGATTGGATAAACTATTGATCTGGTTTTTCACTTTTTTCTTTTTTAGGAGTTGTAAGGAATTTCTACTGAGAATGTATTCAGTGATCACTGATATAGCAAACGAAAATATTACTACACTACTGATAATAAGTAAGGCCGTGAAAATCTTGGCATTAGCATCTAGTGGGCGTACCTCTCCGAATCCAACAGTAGCGACCGTAATGATCGTCATATAGAAAGCATCTAGCCAACTGTAGTTCGAAATAAAACGAAACCCAAATACACCTACCAGCAAGACGGTAATCATAAGGGTAATGGCCAGATAGATCTTGGAGCGAAAAAGTCTAATCATAATTAGAGGTCAAAAACAGATGTTCGTTTTGTATAAACCAGATCTTTGATCCTTAACCAAAAGGCTAAAAAAAGATACAGGGCAAATCCAAAACCCAAAGTTACAAATGTAAGATAGATAAAGGTGGTTCGCACAACTCTGGCCCTGATTCCCAGACGTTCTGCAATTCTACGCGATACTTCAAAACCTCGCTTTTGAAAAAAATACAAAAGTTGATAAAAGACGTTCATACCCTAAAATTACTATTTTCCATACAATAAATGCCTACCAATGGCACATTGAAGGCACTTATTTTTTGAGCAATACTGTTGATATGATTCTACAAGTGCCTGACTATCGTATGCATTGAAAGCCGGCACCCCATGCCTCCGAAAGAGACGTACAACCTTGTTGTTCTCCGCTTTTATCTCTTTTGCCCAGGAAGTAAGGCTATTTATTTCTGATCTCCCTCTATGAAGTTTATAAGAAAGTCTTATTGGTAAAACCGAATTCAGAATGATAAGGTCTGTAAATTGGCTGCTCATCTTTTTAAGTGATGATGCCGTAGTTTTGCCAAAAATGAAGTGGGTGTCCCAATATGGACCGGCTTTTGCCTGAAGCAAAGATCGAAGCGATTCTAGAGAGGTAGCTTTAATGACAAGGGCAAACAAGGCAGGATGTCTGTGATATAGGTTCGCTATCTGAGATAGACGAATAGTTGGGAAATTAGAAGGCCTTAAGGAAAAGAACTCTGGCCGGTGGCACGCCTCATCCTGTAAATTGTATTTAACTTTTAGATAATTATACGCTTCCCTGAGTTCAAGGTAATAATGATCAGAGACATCAACCCGATTTAACATGCCGGCCATACCAAAAAAGACACTTTCCAATAGAAAGGGATCACCGGCATTCTTTCTAACCACTTTAAAAGGTATGGCCTCTCCCAGACTTAGAAAAGCAGCACCGTTAATATTAAGACCAAAACTTTTTAGAAGTATCATAAAAAAGACCTGTTCCCAATCTTGGGCCGTGTATTGTAGCCATTCATTAATGAGCCTGACTTTCTGCCTTAATCGACCATGAAACAAATGATCTTTCCATTGGGTAAGAATTTCAGGGTCTATACTGCCAATAGAACCTTCACAATTCAGCTCCCTATCCTTTTTGGTATAAAATACATCTTGAAATTCAGCTAATTCATTTTGTGAAATAAACTGATTAAGAGCCAATGTTGGAATTGTGGATGCATCCTTGCGGGTCACTATGGCATCTGCCTCCCACACAACATGAAGGATCACATTGTCATAGGCAGCATCTTTATGATGCTGGTGAATATACCAATCAGATGCCCTAACATGCAGCTCTATATGGCCCACCCATTCCTGGTCATCTAAACGTATTTTGGCGAAAAGAAAATCTGGACCCGACAAGCTATTAGACTTTCCGGGTTCAATTACCGCGATACCTGCCTGCTGAGTGGTTGTCAGATCCTTGTGAGGGAATTTTTGCCCTTGCCAAATAAAGTGTAGTAAAGCTTCACGCATCCTCCAAAATAAAAATTCCCGCTGCAAGCGGGAATCAGGAATACGTTTTTTTGGATTCAGGAAATTTTTCCCTGCCATTCCAGGATACCGCCTTTAAGATTATAGGCATTGGCAAATCCCAAACTGTTCATAATGGCACATGCCTGTCCGCTTCTGTTACCAGATCGGCAATAGACGTAATAATTTTTTGACTTATCCAAACTCTGCAGGGCCTCCATAAAGGCCTGAGGATTATAAATATCATGGTGCATAGCATCGCCGATGATCCCATTCTCTACTTCTTCCGATGTTCGGACGTCCAGGATAACACAATTATCATCCTCCTTTATCTGAATTGCCCATTCTTCCTGTGATAGATCTGCCATAGTAAATTAATTGGATACAAAAATAAAAATACTTCCGAATAATCTGCTATTGGGGGAAACCCTTTTTGCCCCAAAAGTATGTAGGTAATAAATTAAAAAAATTAACACACTTTTAGCGTTCTATTTGAAAAAGGGTATAAAATTAATTATACATTTGTATATACAATTATTGTAGTTACATGAATGTAGAAGAGATCATAAAAACAACGAAGCCAATTCCGCTGAAGAGTCGGACTTTAATTCATTTAATGTTGGTAAATAACAAAGTGAATGAGACTATTAGCGCAGCTTTAAAACCATATGATGTCTCTTTACAACAATTTAATGTCCTCAGAATTCTAAGAGGACAGGGAAGTGAGCCAGCCAACCTCACTACGCTTAATGAACGTATGGTTACCAAAATGAGCAACACTACCAGATTGGTAGATAAATTGCTGATCAAAGGATTAGCAGATCGATCAGTTTGTGCAGAGAATAGAAGAAAGATCGAGATCACCATTACCAACAAAGGGCTAGACATGTTAGAAGACATGGACGTTGCTATGAAAAAAACGGAAGCTGTATTAGTGGAAAAACTTACAGATAATGAATTACTTGAATTAAATACCCTATTAAATAAATTTTGAACAAATCCATTTTTAAAAACAATTATTAATAAAAACAACAAGATTATTATGAAAAGAAATGTAATGAGTTTGGCCATGGCCATTGTATTTGGAGCATCGGCCTCCGCCACCACTACTGAACCTATTAAGAAAGAAGTAAAAACAGAAGAGAGTTCTGTAATGTGGAAAGCCTACAAAGTGACGGGGTCTCATACTGGAACGGTGCAACTTACGGAAGGCGACCTTTCTTTTGACGGGGATACACTTATTGGTGGAAATTTTGCAGTTGATATGACCAGTCTTATCTCAACAGACCTTGAGGGAAATTCTAAAGCCAAATTAGAAGGTCACTTAAAATCTGATGATTTTTTCGGTATCGAGAATCATCCAACCTCTACACTGGTATTCACAGATGTTAAGTCAACCGGTAAGAATTCATACGAAGTGACAGGAGACCTAACTATTAAAGGAATCACAAAACCCATCACATTCGATGTTTCTATTTACGGAAGTAAGGCAACAGCCTCTGTAAAAGTTGATAGAGCGAACTACAACGTGCGATATGGATCCGGAAGTTTCTTTGACAACCTTGGAGACAAAACCATCTATGACGAATTTGATCTGGTTGTTGACCTGCAATTCTAGAAGAATTTATTTTATTTTAAATCCTGAATAGTTGAGACTATTCAGGATTTTTTTATTCCACTGCATTAATATTAGAGAAGTTAGGTGTAAACCATTATTTTTAAAAAAAATTAAAATGTCTTCTAAAGCATCCATACACTCCATTTGTTTCCTTTTCTTAAGCGTATTTGTCCTCAGTAGTTGCAATTCCGGATTTCAATATTCCATAGATACAACCCTGAACCCTTACGAAATATCACCACTTACAGCCAGTTTAAACATTGAAACTGAAAAGCCTGTTACTGCTACGGTAAACGTATTGGGTGGTATTCCCCTGGAACAAGCTTTTGAAACCAAATCCACAAATTTGGAAATACCAGTAGTTGGCTTGTATCCGAATGCCATAAATAAGGTAGTAGTTACCTTGGATTATGAAGGTGGACAAATAAAGGACACTCTTGAAATTACCACAAAACCTCTACCCTCTTATTTTCCAACTATTGAGATCAATAAACTGGATAGGAGTAAAATGGCGCCGGGAATGCATGCCTGCGATATTCATTTTGCCAATAAGGGTTCCTTTAATTCCGGACCGTTCATTTTTGACGATCAGGGAAAGGTGCGTTGGTATTTGGACCTGAGTTCTGCAGGGGAAATGGTTAGTCCATTTCAAAGACTAAAAGACGGAACACTTTTGATGGTAAGCAGAAATGTTGTCTATGAATATGATATGCTCGGAAAACCCTTAAAAAAGACTAACATTAATCCAAATTATGGAATGCACCATGACGTGGTTGAATTACCCGATGGCAACCTTCTTATTTGCGTTGGGAAAAAAAACAATTTCATAACCAAGGATAGCCAGTTTGAAGTTTCAGACAGTGATTTTATTATCCTGTATGATCGGAAAAAATCTAAAATTGTCAGAGAGTGGGATGTTGCCAAGCTATTGGATGTAAGCAGGGATGACCTCAACTTTTTCAGACCCGGCGACTGGCTGCATATGAATGGTTTGGCGTATGACGAAAAAGATAATTCGATCATAGTTTCCGGAAAAAACCAGGGCCTGATCAAAATCTCATGGAACAATACCTTACAGTGGATTTTGGCTCCTAATAAAAACTGGGGTAAAGCCGGAAGAAATGGTCAGGGATTCGAAACAGCGCCGTTTGTTTTAACTGCGGTCGATTCTATAGGAAAACCGTATTCCAATTCAATTCAGGAAGGTATAGAAAGTAGTGATTCATTTGACTATTCCTGGGGAACACACGCTCCCGTCCTTATGCCAAATGGAAATCTATTGGCCTTTGACAATGGCACCTATCGAAATTTCGAGAATAAAATTCAGTTTTCACGTGCTGTAGAATATCATATAGACGAAGAAGCCAAGACAGTAAGGCAGGTATGGCAATATGGTAAAGAACGAGGACAAGAATTCTTCTCCACTATAGTGAGCGATGTTGACTATCTACCCGCCTCAAATAATGTGCTGGCCACTTCCGGATATATTAAAAATGGAACAAATTTGTTGGGAAAAATAGTTGAAGTAGATTACGGGACAGGCGAAGAGGTTTTTGAAGCAACCTTATATTTCAAAAGTACAAATGGGAATAAAACAAGTTCATGGGGACAAACAGATATACTTTACAGATCTGAACGTATGGAGCTGAAATATTAAATGTCAAATATTTACCATTGGTAATCAGAATGTTCATGTGTAATCTAAGAATCCGATAAATTGATTTGTATATATAAAATTCCTTTCTATATTTGAACCAATGAAAACAAATACAGTAAATACTTGGTGGTGGATTCCCTTAGGACGTATGTCGTGAGCGAAGCACATTAAAGTACTACTGTACGAAAAGGCTTGTCTATCACGACAAGCCTTTTTGCTTTATAAGCCTCAGGTAGTTTCAAAGTAATACAAAAAGTTTAATTCGATGCGTTACAAATTAAAGACCCATTATAAAAAGATCCTGGCAGATACCATCACTCCGGTGAGTGTGTATCTGAAGATCAGGGATAAATTCCCCAATAGTATTCTATTGGAGAGTAGCGATTACAGGGCCAATGACAATACTTTTTCCTATATCTGCTGCAACCCTATTGCCTCCATCACTATTGAAAATGAAGAGATCATTGAGCAATTCCCCGATGGAAAAAAAATTGAACTGCCAATTACAAAAACCACAGATGTGGCCGGAGTAATTCACGACTTTGCTCAGAAATTTGAAGTAATTCAGAAAGATTTCAAATTTATCAATAATGGGTTGTTTGGATATATAGCGTACGATGCCGTCAGGTATTTTGAAGAAATTGAAATACGTAAAAAAGAAGATTCCATTCCAATTCCGGATGTTTATTACGCTGTGTACCAAAACATTATTGCCATTAACCATTTTAAGAATGAGGCCTATATCTTTGCACATTGTTATGATCAGGAAAGCAATATTGAATACATAGAACAACTGTTGAATGCCAGAAATTTTGCTTCCTATAATTTTAAGAAACAAGGAGATCCTTCAACCAATATTGAGGATCAGGAATACAAGGAACATGTAAAACTTGCAAAAGAACATTGCCATAGGGGCGATGTCTTTCAACTTGTACTTTCCAGAAGGTTCTCACAGGCTTTCAAAGGCGATGATTTTAATGTCTACCGGGCCCTTCGATCTATTAACCCTTCACCATATCTTTTCTATTTTGACTATGGCGATTTTAAGATCTTCGGAAGTTCGCCCGAAGCACAACTTATTGTAAAAGACGGTAAAGCAGAGATACATCCCATAGCAGGTACTTTTAAAAGAACCGGTAATGATGAAGAAGATGCCATTCTTGCCAAAAAACTCTCGGAAGATGCCAAAGAGAACAGTGAACATGTAATGCTTGTAGATCTTGCAAGGAACGATCTGAGCCGGAATGGTAACATGGTTAAAGTGGAAAATTACCGCGAGGTTCAATACTTCTCTCATGTGATACATCTGGTATCCAAGGTAACAGGGCAAAAGAAAAAAGATATCCCCACCTTAAAAGTAGTAGCTGATACTTTTCCCGCGGGGACATTAAGCGGAGCTCCTAAGCATAGGGCCATGCAGCTTATTGAAACCTACGAACCTACGAACCGGGGTTATTACGGAGGGGCAATAGGCTTTATGGATTTTCAGGGAAATTTTAATCACGCCATAATGATCCGAACCTTCCTGAGCAAGGATCATTCGCTATATTATCAGGCTGGTGCTGGTCTGGTTGCTGCATCAGAGCCTGAGAATGAATTACAGGAAACGTATAACAAATTAGGTGCTTTAACCAAAGCCCTGGAAATAGCAGAAGAACTGTAAGGATGATAGAGGTATTGATGATCGATAATTACGATAGTTTTACGTACAACCTGGTGCATTATCTGGAAGATTTGCAATGCAAAGTGGTGGTCAAAAGGAACGATAAACTCAGCCTCGGTGAGGTAGATAAATTCCAAAAGATCGTTCTATCCCCGGGACCCGGTATTCCGGAAGAGGCAGGCTTATTAAAAGAGATCATCGCAAAGTATGCACCAACCAAAAGTATTTTTGGAGTTTGTTTGGGACAACAGGCCATAGGAGAAGTCTTTGGAGGCAAACTAATTAACCTGGACGATGTTTATCACGGAGTTGCGACCACTGTTGAGATTGTAAAGAACGATCCTATTTTTGAAGGACTACCAAGAACTATAGAAGTAGGCAGATATCATTCCTGGGTAGTTGATCCGGATCTGCCAGATGTGTTAATAGCGACCTCCTTTGACACCAATGGGCAGTTGATGTCTTTACGTCATAAGCAATACGATGTGTGCGGGGTGCAATTTCACCCAGAATCTGTACTTACCCCACACGGGAAGAAAATTTTAGAGAATTGGATACATTCTAAACCATGAAAGAAACATTAAACCGGCTTATAAATCAGGAGATTCTGGATAAGGAGGATGCTAAGCACATTCTGATCAATATGGCGAAAGGGGCCTATAATCCGAGTCAGACTGCCGCCTTCCTAACCGTGTATATGATGCGCAGTATTACAATTGAAGAATTAGAAGGGTTTCGGGATGCCCTTTTAGAACTTTGTCTGGCAGTAGATCTGAAAGACTTCGATCCTATAGACCTATGTGGTACCGGAGGAGACGGGAAGGATACATTTAACATATCTACCCTGGCTTCTTTTGTGACTGCAGGGGCAGGAATCCATGTTACCAAACACGGCAATTACGGGGTTTCTTCTACCTGTGGCAGTAGCAATGTGATGGAATTTTTGGGAATAAAATTCAGTAATGATGCCGATTTTCTAAGAAAGTGCATTGAGACTTCCGGTATCTGCGTTCTTCATGCACCACTGTTTCATCCGGCTATGAAGAATGTGGCACCCATACGCAGAGAATTGGCCGTGAAAACCTTTTTCAATATGTTAGGTCCTATGGTAAACCCTGCCTTTCCAAAGAATCAGATCGTTGGCGTCTTTAATCTGGAGCTGGCGAGGATGTACGGCTATCTTTATCAGAATACAGATAAAAAATATACCATCCTTCATGCCTTGGATGGTTATGATGAAATTTCATTGACCGGGCGCACTAAGACCATCTCTAACTCTACAGAGGCTATGTTACTCCCGGAAGATTTCGGGGTAACTGCCATATCTCAGGAAGCCATAGCAGGGGGCGTTTCTATTGAAGCGTCTGCTCAGATCTTTATGGATATTTTGCAGGGAAAGGGCACAGAGGCCCAGAATAATGTGGTTTGTGCCAATGCGGGAATAGCCATAGCCACGGTAAAGGAAAGCTCACCAAAAGAGGGTTTCGAAATTGCTATGGAATCACTTAAAAGCGGCAAGGGCCTAAAAGCTCTTCGTACCTTACAAGACCTTAGTAGCTGATGGATATACTCGAAAAAATAGTACTGCAGAAGAAAAAGGAGGTGGCCTTAAAAAAGTCAATTGTTCCAATTAAACAACTTGAAGCCTCAGCGCTGTTCAATCGTAAAACGGTTTCCCTTTCTAATATCTTAAGGGAAAGTAAGTCAGGGATCATCGCTGAATTTAAACGCAGATCTCCCTCTAAATCCGTAATCAATTCAATAAGTCCTGTTCAGGAAGTAGCCTTAGCATACGAAACTGCCGGAGTTTGTGGAATGTCTGTCCTTACAGACAGCCACTTTTTTGGAGGAGGCCTCGAAGACCTGCTTCTGGCACGTGCCACAGTGAATATCCCCTTGTTAAGGAAAGAATTTATAATAGACGAATACCAGCTCATTGAAGCCAAAGCACATGGTGCCGATGTTATCTTACTGATCGCTGCAATTCTCAGCAGAGATGCGATCAAAAACTTATCTGAAATTGCAAGGCAACTTCATTTGGAAGTTCTGCTGGAAGTTCACAATGAGAGCGAATTAGATCATGCTCTAATGCCGGGACTCACCATGATTGGAGTTAACA
Source organism: uncultured Flavobacteriaceae bacterium (assembly GCA_963844995.1). Classification (GTDB taxonomy): domain Bacteria; phylum Bacteroidota; class Bacteroidia; order Flavobacteriales; family Flavobacteriaceae; genus Muriicola. Next base: position 193,639 of record CAWJQE010000021.1, read on the forward strand.
ACCGCAATCTTAAGAACTTTGAGGTTTCTTTAGAAACAAGCAGGATGCTTGCCTCCAAGATCCCGGATGAATTTGTGAAAGTTTCCGAAAGTGGACTTAGCAAAGCATCCGATATTATTAGCCTGCGACAAGATGGTTATGAAGGTTTCCTTATTGGGGAATCATTTATGGCCAGTAAGGATCCCGGTAAAAGTGCCACTAACTTCATAAAGGATTTAGAGACATGAATGTTAAGGTCTGTGGCATGAAATATCTGGAGAACATAGAGGCCGTGGCAGCTTTAGCGCCAGACTATCTGGGATTTATATTCTGGGAGCCTTCCAAACGTTTTTTTTCTGGAAGCATTCCCTCCTTGCCAATATCCATTAAACGAGTAGGAGTGTTTGTAGATGCTTCAATTGATGAAATAATAGAAAAGGCAGCTAAAGCACCCTTAGATCTTATTCAGCTTCACGGCGAGGAAACAGCCATATTCTGTGCTCAACTCAGAGAGGAACTTCAGCTGCTGGAAAAAGCACATCAAAAGGCCAAAGGAGCGTATAAAATAATTAAAGCATTCAGTGTAGGAACTGGTTTCTCCTTTGAGAAGTTAACACCCTATGAACCATTTTGTGATTATTTTTTATTCGATACAAAAGGTCCCTTACCGGGGGGGAATGGATTTACCTTTGACTGGCACCTTTTGAGTTCCTATACCTCCGATGTTCCATTTTTTTTAAGCGGGGGAATAGGTAAGGATAATATTCCTGAACTTTCTGAATTTTTGGCTTCACCCATAGCGCAGAAATGCCATGCCATAGATGTGAACAGTAAATTTGAAATAAGTCCGGGTCTAAAGAATACCAAAGATTTACAAATCTTTATAAATAAATTGCGAAAAGAAAATTAATAAGCTGGCTATGAAAACCTATCAAGCAGACGAAAAAGGATATTACGGGGAATTTGGAGGTGCATTTATCCCAGAAATGCTCTATCCCAATACGGAAGAACTACGGCAGAACTATTTACAGATTATGGCTGATCCTTCTTTTCAGGAAGAATTCAATCAGCTTTTAAAAGACTATGTTGGCAGGCCAACACCGCTCTATTTTGCCAACCGACTTTCTGAAAAATACAAGACCAAGATCTATCTAAAAAGGGAAGACCTTTGCCATACGGGGGCCCATAAGGTAAACAACACCATAGGACAGATCTTAATGGCGAAGAAACTGGGTAAGAACCGTATCATTGCTGAAACAGGTGCAGGTCAACACGGTGTTGCCACGGCTACTGTCTGTGCCCTAATGGGTATTGAATGCATTGTGTACATGGGAGAAATAGACATCGCAAGGCAAGCACCTAATGTTGCCCGAATGAAGATGCTTGGAGCTGAAGTAAGACCCGCACTTTCCGGTAGCCGAACCCTGAAAGATGCCACCAACGAAGCAATTCGCGATTGGATCAATAATCCTGTGAACACCCATTATATAATTGGCTCTGTAGTTGGGCCACACCCCTACCCGGACATGGTAGCTCGTTTCCAGTCAGTGATCTCTGAAGAAATCAAATGGCAACTGATGGAAAAAGAAGGCAGGGAAAACCCGGATTATGTGGTAGCCTGCGTAGGTGGTGGCAGTAATGCTGCAGGCACCTACTACCATTTCCTGGATAATGAAGAAGTAGGCATCATTGCTGTTGAAGCCGCCGGTAAAGGAATTCATTCCGGGGAAAGTGCAGCAACTTCAGCCCTGGGGAAGGTAGGGATCATACATGGCAGTAAGACCTTATTGATGCAAACACAAGATGGGCAGATCACAGAACCGTATTCTATTTCTGCCGGACTCGACTATCCGGGTGTAGGACCAATGCATGCAAATTTATACAGAACTGGCAGGGGCGAATTTATTTCCATAACAGACGATGAGGCAATGGCTGCCGGATTATTGGTCTCTCAATTAGAAGGGATAATCCCGGCCATAGAGACTTCTCATGCATTTGCTATTTTCGATCATAGAAAGTTTAGTCAGGATGATGTGGTTGTGATCAACTTGTCCGGGAGAGGAGATAAGGACCTGCAAACCTATATTGATTATTTTAAACTGTAACGCTCTTTAAATAGCAACTTAAACGCGGTATCAAAGGATGAACAGAATTCAGCAAAAACTTAGGGAAGATAAAAAACTCCTATCCATTTATTTTACAGCAGGATATCCCCGGCTAGAAGATACCGTGCCCATCATTACGGCCCTAGAAAAAGCAGGGGTAGATATGATTGAGATTGGACTGCCTTTTAGTGATCCGTTGGCAGACGGGCCCACCATTCAGGCGAGTTCAACAGCCGCCTTAAAGAATGGGATGCGTACTGAGGTATTGTTTGAGCAATTAAAGGATATACGAAAAAAGGTGTCTATTCCTCTGGTCATAATGGGGTATTTTAATCCGGTTTTACAATATGGCGTGGAAGCTTTTTGCAAGCAATGTGAAGAAATAGGCATAGACGGGATCATCTTACCAGATCTTCCTCTCGATGTGTATCAGGAGGAATACGAGGCCATATTTAAAGCCCACGGGCTGCTCAATATATTCCTGATAACCCCGCAGACCAGTGATGCGCGGATTAATCAAATAGACCAGGGTTCTGATGGATTTATCTATATGGTTAGCTCTGCCAGTACCACCGGCGCCAAAACAGGATTCGGAGAAGAACAGCACGCTTACTTTAAAAGGATAGCGGATATGACCCTGAAAAATCCCCAGATCGTAGGATTTGGGATCAGCAATGCCAAAACTTTTCAACAGGCCACTGCCCATGCCAAGGGAGCAATCATAGGATCGGCCTTTATTAAAATGCTAACCGAAAAAGGAACTCAGGGAATCGACTCTTTTGTCACATCCATAAAAACATCGTTATGAAACTTCTGGATAACTGGAAATTAGTACTCTTGCTCTGCCTCACCCTGGGCCTTGCGCCTTATTTTCCTGAACCTCATCTGTGGGGAAAGCTAAAGTGGGTTGCAGGTGGTGCCACTGGAATGGCTTTTATGGACTGGTTCGATCTCTTACTCCACAGCACGCCATTTTTATTATTACTTCGAATAGTCATTATTAAATTAAGAACCCCTAAGCTATAGGAGTTGAGAAATGTTTACATTTATTCCATAATAGATCCTTGATACTATGAAGAAGCTTTTTACCCTCATTACCATTTTTTGTATAGCTACAATGGCCTATCCACAGGCCGATATTGCTTTAAAATCACAAGTAAGACATGCCATTGATGAATTGGTCCAATTTGTTGCCATTCCAAATGATGCTCTTGAAACTTCTGATATAAACCGCAACCTAAATTGGCTGACACAAGAATTCAACAAACGGGGCTTTAATACCTCTGTATTACCAACTGAGGGACAGTCCTTATTCTTCGCTGCACTGCCCATGGTAGATGAAAAACCTACCATTCTTTTCTATATGCATTTTGATGGGCAGTCCGTGGATCCCTCCAAGTGGGATCAACCCAACCCGTATAAAGTAGTGTTAAAGGCACCTGAAGGAGAAGGTTTTACAACGAAGTCCTTTGAGGATCTAAAAGATGATATAGACTACGATTGGCGACTTTTTGGCCGATCTACCTCAGATGATAAGGGCCCTATAGTTATGTTTCTAAACGCCATTGATCTACTAAAAAAAGAAAATAAGGAGATCCCCTTCAACGTAAAGGTGATCCTGGATGGGGAAGAAGAGAAAAGCAGCAAACCCTTACCAAAAGCAGTAAAGACATTCAAGGACCTTTTAGAGGCCAATTTTCTGGTGATCAACGACGGACCGGTTCATACTTCCGGAAAACCAACCGTGGTGTATGGATGCAGGGGTATTACTTCGGTAAGCCTAACTACGTACGGACCAGAATATCCGCAACACAGTGGTCATTATGGCAATTACGCTCCCAATCCCGGATTTCAACTAGCACAACTTCTGTCAGGAATGAAAGATGCCTCCGGCAGGGTAACCATCCCCGGATATTATGATGGGATCACTATAGATGCTGCCACTATGGAGATCTTAAAAAGTGTACCAGATGATGCTACGGCCATTAACGAACATCTGGCTATCAATACCCCGGACAAAGTAGGCGGCTTTTATCAGGAATCATTGCAATATCCTTCTTTGAATATAAGAGGTTTAGGTTCGGCCTGGATTGGCGAGAAGGCCAGGACAATAGTCCCGGCAACGGCAACTGCAGAATTAGACCTCAGGCTGGTACCGGAATCAAATGGAGGCAGACTCAAGAACCTGCTAAGGGCTTATATAGAAAAGTCAGGATTTTATATTACGGATTCTATCCCTACTTATGAAGAACGCATGGCACACCAAAAAATTCTTACTCTAAGGGAGGGTTCAGTAACGGATGCATTCCGAACAGATCTAAACAATGAATACGGGAAATTCCTAGTGCGTACGCTGGGTGAAGCATTTCAGGAACCAGTGGTGCAGATCAGAATTATGGGTGGAACTGTACCCATAGCACCCTTTATAAATGAACTTAAGATCCCTGCCTTCATTGTCCCCATGGTAAATCCGGACAACAATCAGCATAGCCCTAATGAAAACCTTCGCATAGGACAGATCGCCTATGGAATAAAGACGTTTTATCATCTTCTGAGTAGTCCTTTATAAGACTGTTATCTGGTATTTGATTGTAGCTGATGCAGTTGTTCAGTTCATTTTTATGAATGGATACCCCTTATTATTTGTAGAATACAGTTTCGGTTAATAGGGAATGAACGTTATACCAAAACACTTTGGATGTAAAATCGTCCTTTGTAGAGACGTGCCCCAATTCCTTCCTTGCATTTTTGGCTATTTCTTCCTTTTCTGCTGTAGTTTTTGCAAGTAGTTCTACATAGCCCATTTTCCATGATTCGAATATTCTGTTTTTGGTATAACCCGTAGAAAGGATCTCAGCTTCTGAATGCCGGGCATCTTTTTTGATCTTCCTATACAATTGATCTACAGCTTCTTCTTCCCCTTCCAAAAGTTGAAGAAAATAACCTCTGTCATAAACCAGACAGCCGGTAATCCCTACCTGATTGTTAAATGCAATGGCTTCATCTATGATCTCCTTGATCATTTCCGTCTTTATATCAGACGGAGCCTTTGAGCGGTAGATAAGTTGATACACTTTAGGATTCATAAACAAATGTCATAATAATCAGCGTAGAATTAAGCTGAGTTTCGACTTGCATTAATGTTACCATATAATGAACGCGTTACAATTTTCTCATATACTTCTTTGTACTTGGTCTCCTGGCCTAACTTCTGCAACGCATATTGTTGAATAACCAGCAAGGGCAATACTATGTTTTCCCTGATCTTTATTGACTCCCTTGAGACCGATTCATTTTCCATCAATATCTTATAATTACTTATTTTAAGTAACATTTGTTTAGACAGTACAAATTCTTCATGTAACATCTCCCAAAAAGTGCCATAATCCGGATCTTCCTTCATATAGGCTGTAAGCTCAAAATAACACTTGGAAAGCGCCATCATACTATTGAGCATTAATGCTTCAAAGAAGGGTACTTCCCGGAACAATTTCTTTACTTCCTTCAGCCTGCCTTGCTGAACAAGGGTCTGAATAGCAGTTCCAATTCCGTAATATCCGGGCACATTTTGTTTCAGCTGGCTCCAGGAGCCCACAAAAGAGATCGCCCTTAGATCGGACAATTCCAGTTTTGCTTTTTGTCCCCTCTTGCCTGGTCTGCTTCCTATATTGGCTTTTGTATAATATTTTAAAGTGCTCCTATTTTCCAGATATGGAATAAACATAGGGTGCTGTTTTAATGCATCGTATTTTGTAAAACTCAAGAGTGATAATTCTTCAATCAACTTTCTTGAATCCGCACTAATCACGTTCTCCTTTCCAAAAAGGTTATTAGACAGGCCGGCAGTGAGCAATTGTTCCGAATTATGGATAAAATGTTCTTTAGTTCCATAGGTACTGGTAATTGTCTGCCCCTGAATAGTGAGTTGTATCTCATTATTGGCTATATCCTTGGTCTGAGAGGCATAAAATCTGTGTGTTTTACCACCACCTCTTGCCGGCGGTCCGCCTCTGCCATCAAAGAACAATGCCTTTATTCCATGTTTAGAACAAACCTTGGAAAGTGTTTCTTTGGTCTTAAAAATAGACCAGTTGGCTTTGAGATATCCGCCATCCTTGGTACCATCCGAAAAACCAAGCATCATGGTTTGTTTTTGATCTCTTTGTTGGAGGTGTCTTTGATATTCCGGCAGTGAAAACAAGGTGCTCATGATCTCTTCCGAACGTTCCATCCCAATCATGGTCTCAAAAAGAGGTACAATGTCGAACGAAATATCCCCGGGAGCATACCCACACCACTTAAAGAGCGCATAGACAAAAAGAACCGAAAATATATCCTCAGAATTGCTAATGATATATCTGTTACAGCCATCCTCCCCATTCCTGGCTTTAATTGCCTTTAATTGTTTGATGTTAACAATGGTATCTTTTAAGATATCGTCCTTAAAATCATCTGCTTCCAGCTTAATATTTTCGTGGAGTAAGATCCTGGTGAGTTCCGCATCATCTAATTCTGAAAGTGAACTCTTAACATATCCGTTCTTTTGAAGAATCTCTTCTATCAGCAGAACATGTTTGCTGTGATCCTGACGAATATCCAGGGTTGCGAAATGGGACTTAAAGATGCGAACCTTATCCATTAACTGTTCCAGATCCTGACTATATAATCCTTGATATTTTTCATTGAGTGTTTCCATAATTCCCGACAATGAATCTAAGATCTCCTCATAGCCTAATACCTTATCTACGTTAAACATGGAGGCATACAGTTTTCCTTGAAGATGGTTTAAAGGTTCCTGAAGCCCCTTAAAAGTGAGTTTCTTACGTAGTTTTTTCAGGTCGTTGTAATAACATTTCATAAGGGTTATCCGAAGCTCATCCGCAACGTCCTTGGTAATGGCAGCAGTGACAAACGGATTGCCATCTCTGTCCCCTCCGGGCCAGAAGCCAAGTTTTAAAATGTTGTAATTCTCAAATTTTTCTTTTCGAATATTGGCCCTGATATAGCTGTACAACTCCCCAACGGCATCATAATAAATATTTCTAAGGATATAAATGATGTTCTTGGCCTCTTCCAGCGGAGTAGGCTTTTTTGAATTGATCAGCGAAGTAAGACCTAACTGTTGTAAGACAACATCTATATCGTTTATTTTATCAGCAAGGATAAGTTGTCTTAATTCCTCAATAATATCTAAAACCGCGGGGGTATAGAATTGAGTGGGGTGCGCCGTAAGGACAATTCTGGCACTAAAGGTTTCCAATTGCCTGGAAATTGCATTCCACTTCTTTGTCTTATTTACCAACTGAAAATAATCCTTAATAGATCGCGAAGTGCTAAACTCGTGTAATTTTGGAAAAGCAGCATCTTCCACGCTATCGTATAATACCACCTGCCGTTCCACGTACTGAATAATACGGAACATAAAATCGATCTTATCCTGCTCTGAATCTATCTCTGCATAATTCTTAAAGAAGTTGTCCAGTATCTGCTGCGGATTTTGACCAGACCGCAGGCCTTTTTCACAGTGATGATAAAGAAGTGGGATCAACATCCCAACATTCTCAATATTTTGGTAGGGCAGGTTCAAAAACAAGCTATTGTAGATATAGAACTTGTTGGTGACCAATTTTCTGAATTCTTCTAATCTTTTGGTTTCTGGCATATGTACGTTCTCTTCAATATGAGCAAGAGATACAGGAAAAGTACTCCGCTATTTCAGGGTATAAATATCTATATTATTCTTGAAGGCCTGTCCTCTATTGAACGAAATAACAAAAAATTCTATCCTGACAACAAAACTAACACAGTTTACAACATACTTTCTGTTTCATCGGAAATCGAACATATATTGCATGTGTAATAATAAATAACCGTTTTTCATTTTCATATAGTGTTCTCGTAAAGGGGCCTTGTTCTGCGACAAGGCCCTTTTCAATTTACACTAAAAGAACGGCTGATATTGTAAGACCCTAAATTCGAATGTATTAAAATCCGAATTTTCTTCCTTCATTTTCTTGTAGCTTTCCATACTGCCCACTGCCCTGTTAGCTGCCCCGGAAGGCGCCGTTAAAGACACGGTTCTAATTACCCTATTTGAAGGTTTTAATGTAAACTCATGTATCCTCGGCACTTCATCAGAAATGCATCGTATACTAATTCCATGTTCCTTAAGATGTTTCCTAAAAAGGTATTCAGGACCATTGAGGCTGTTACCACCCGTAAATAAAAGTGTATGTATGTTTGAATACTCTCTTAAATAACCCACAATATTCCTGAGCTCGATGTCTTTCATACCTATGTCCGATGCATCTACTTTGGCCCGTTTGGCACTGGCCACAATGTCGCAAATAGCGATCTTCCGTTCACGTAAGAAGTGTACCCTTTCTTTAATAGCTTTTCCTGAGGTCTCATAGCTCAGTGTAAGATCAAAAATGCGATCTAAGATAGGCCAAAGCTGCCCATCTCTGCTGCCATAACAGAAGTTAACATCCCCTAACTTCAATGCTCCCTGCGTAAACCTTGGAGGCGGTAAGGTTCCAACGATCATTTTGGTTGCTTCAGGAAAAAGAAAAGGTTGATATGGATGAGTATGTTGGAACACTATGTAGGGGTCAAAAAGAGCAATGTACTGTTTTTAACACTATTGGTCAATAAAAGTGTTAGTCTGTTCCTTGTTCCTTATGTCTACTTTTTATATCTTATTGTAAATCACAAACATGGGAAAAGGAGATAAAAGCAGTAAACGAGGAAAGATCGCCAATAAATCTTATGGGGCTCGCAGACCACGAAAAATAAGAAAGAGGCCTTCACTGGAAGAAAAGATAAATGTAAAGGGAAAGACTTAATCGATTCGGAATTCTAAGGTAACCTGTCCTTCCTCATCCACATTGAGTTCATAGGTGTATAACCCGATAGGCAAGACTTCTTCGCCTACGAAATCTATGGGTTGTAAAACAAAAACTTCCTCACCTGAGGTGATCTGAATATACGCATACGTATATGCGGTTTCGTATTCCTGATATTCGGAATACATATCCGGACTCAAAGTTTCATACACATGATCCTCGCCATCAACGATAACCTCATCAAAGACCAGGGAGCTCATATTTTTTACTCGGATATTTATGGCTATCACATCATCGTCCCTGTCTGAACAGGCCGTTGTCAATACTCCAAAAGCCATACATAAAATGATCAATCGTTTCATAGGTGAGTTTTAACGAGATTCTATAGGATTAAAACGATCGCAATTCAAAAATATTCTATCGGATGAATACGGGTTGATGTTCCTTCAGGGTATGTTCTTTGCTATACTGATAATCATTTCCTGTAAATCCACGAATATCATCCAGGGTATTTGCGTTGGAATCAATAAGATACCGAACCATTGAACCTCTCGCTTTTTTGGCAAAAAAGCTGAGTACCTTAAGCTTGTCATTCTTCCAGTCCTTAAAAATTGGAGTTATAATAGGCCCTTTAATTTTTTTTGAATCCAGAGCGGAGAAATATTCATTACTAGCCAAATTTACGAGCATTTCACCTTCTTCCAATTCTTCGTTGAGAGCATTGGTAAGGGTAGCCCTCCAAAATTCGTACAAATTTTTCTTCCTTCCTATTTTTAGGGAAGTACCCATCTCCAAACGATACGGTTGTATTAGATCTAGTGGTTTAAGTATCCCATATAGCCCAGACAAGATTCGCAGGCTGTCCTGCATCTTCTCTACTTTTTCTTCGGGAATAGTATACGCATCTAACCCCAGGTAAACATCGCCATTAAATGCATAAATGGCAGGCCTTGCATTCTCTGGTGAAAAGGGCAATTGAAATTGTTGATTTCGATCCCAGTTGACTTCTGCCAATTGAGCAGAGATATTCATTAAACGCATAAGCGACTTAGGGTTCTTTTTTACAAGTACCTTGTTGATCCTCTGCGATTCCTGGAGAAAAGAGGGCATAGAATATTTTGTGGTGGGCAGACTAGTTTCAAAATCGAGCGATTTCGCGGGAGAAATTACAATCTTCATAAGCAACAATTTTCAACGAAAATAAGAAGGAAAAATGGTAATTCCTGTTGGCTCATTCTAATTGTTTTTGATACGCCTATTGAAAGTACTTATACTATTGACTATGCCTGGAATAATGCCGCCACTTATCAATGCATAAGGTCATATCTTCAGGAAGTTCTGAATTGAATTGAATTTTTTTACCACTCGCAGGATGAATAAAACCCAGGGTCTTTGCATGCAGGGCCTGCCTTGGTAAAATTTTAAAACAATTATCTACAAATTGCTTGTATTTGGTAAAGGTGGTACCCTTTAAGATCTTATCGCCCCCATAACGTTCGTCATTAAAAAGTGTGTGCCCTATATGCTTCATATGTACTCTGATCTGATGGGTTCTACCTGTTTCCAGGGTACATGAGACCAGGGTAACATATCCGAGTCGTTCTATCACTTTATAATGAGTTACCGCTTCTTTCCCCTGATCCCCATCAGGAAACACCTGCATCTGAAGTCTGTTCTTGGGGTTACGTGCAATATGACCTTCAATAGTGCCCTCTTCTTCTTCAATATTACCCCAGACAAGGGCTACATACTGACGCTCACTTGTCTTATCATAAAACTGTTTAGCCAAATGGGTCATAGCCTCACTGGTCTTTGCGATCACCAGCAATCCGGATGTATCCTTATCTATTCTGTGCACCAGTCCGGGTCTGCCACTGGAATTCTCGGGAAGATCTTTGGTGTGATAGGCGAGTGCATTTAGCAGGGTACCTGAGTAATTTCCGTGACCGGGATGTACCACCATACCGGCAGGTTTATTTACAACCAGTACTATCTCGTCCTCATAAACAATGTCTAAAGGAATATTTTCCGGCGTTAAGAGAAATTCATAAGGCGGGTGTTCAAATAAAACCTTTACCTCATCCCCTGCCTTTACCTTGTAATTCTGTTTTACTATGTTGTTGTTCACCCAAATATTACCCCCTTTGGCTGCTTGCTGAATTTTGTTCCGGGTCGCATTTTCAATAAAGTTCATTAAGAACTTATCTACACGTAAGGGTTCTTGTCCTTTAGAAGCAGTAAATCTGTGATGTTCAAAAAGATCATCTTCGCCTGAATCAGCGGGCTGGTAGTCATCCATATGGTTATTCTGAATCAGATTTGATCCTGGCCCTGCCAGAAATGGTACCATTTCCGCAGATAAGCTCAATCTTTGATGTCTTTGGCAATTTATCTCCCGGGCTAACATTCTTGCCCTTAAATTTTGCATAATACACCATATCCTTACCTAATTCATCTATATAGGTTACCCGTTCAACATCCAGACCAACTGCTCTTAACATTGAAGTGGCATTGCGTTGTGTTACCTGAATAATTTTGGGTACAGTGACCTTCTTGTATCCGGAAGGGTTAATAGTAATGTAGATCTTACGATTCTCCTTTACCATGTTCCCGGCAGGCGGATTTTGTTCAATAATTGAAAATCTGGGATAGTCCGGATCATAGTTGGCAGAATCGAGCACCTCATATCTCAGGTTAGAACTCTCAATAGTCTCGCGCATGTCTGTCACAGACAATTTTGAAAGATCAGGCACCTCTACAAGTTCTCCGTGATGCGTAGATCCCTTGAGCCATTGCAGCGCCATCCATGAGATCAATATGACAGCTACCAAGGCAAGGCCAAGGTTGATCAGCAGAGTTTTGCTGCGAAGAAAATTAAAAAAATTCCTCATAAGTTTACTTTATAACCTGGCAAAGATAGGAAACCGAATGCTTTTTTCTTTACTTTGATTTCGTTATAACCAGTCGATAGATCATGAATCAAACCTCACTATTGCAAAAATGAAAGTGAATATTGCCATCATTATGGGAGGCTATTCCAGTGAGCATCAGATCTCCTTACTCAGCGGTCAGAATGTATACAAACACCTTAGTAGGGAAAGATATGCTCCGTACCGCGTCCTAATATCTACGGAAAAATGGGTCTGTTTAGACGATGCTGATAAGGAATATACTGTTAACAAGGCAGATTTTTCAGTAGTCATGGGTAGTGAAAAGATCTCCTTTCAATGTGTATTCAATGCAATTCACGGGACTCCCGGGGAAGACGGACTAATGCAATCTTACTTTAAGCTACTGGGATTACCACAGACCTCTTGTGGTTATTACCAGGCTGCTTTAACTTTTAATAAACGAGATCTTCTTAGTGTCTTAAAACCTTATGGAATAAAAGCAGCTACCTCTTTTTATCTAAATAAAGGAGATGTAATAAACGAAGATGATATCTTAAAAAAAGTTGGCCTCCCTTGTTTTGTGAAGGCAAATAAGGCAGGAAGTAGCTATGGGATCTCCAAGGTCTATACCAGTGATCAGATTCGTCCTGCAATTGAGAAAGCCTACATGGAAGACAGTGAGATCCTGATAGAATCCTTTTTACAGGGAACGGAGGTCTCTGTGGGTGTCATTACCTATAAAGGCGCCACTAAAATATTGCCCATTACCGAAATAGTCACAGAGAACGATTTCTTTGATTACGAAGCTAAATATGAGGGCAAGTCACAAGAGATCACCCCCGCCAGAATTTCAGCAACGGAAAAGAAGAACGTAGAGCGTTACGCCCAACTTGCCTATGAAGTTCTGAAAATGAAGGGTTATACGCGGAGCGAGTTTATTTTGATCGATGAAATACCTTATATGCTGGAGATGAATACCACTCCGGGCCTAACAGAACAGAGTATTTTACCTCAACAGGCATTGGCGGCCGGAATATCCTTGGCCGAGCTTTTTGAAAGTGCAATTGAAGATGCTTTAGTCAAAAAATAAGTACCTTTAATTCGTAACAACAGCTATTACAAATGAAACGTGCTATCTTCCCAGGTTCTTTTGATCCCATTACCTTGGGGCATTATGATATTATAGAACGAGGAATTCATCTCTTTGATGAGATCATTATTGCCATTGGAAGCAATGCTGATAAAAAGTATATGTTTTCTGTAAAGCAACGAAAATCCTTTATCGAAAAAGCTTTTGAACACGAGAAGAAAGTTAAGGTTGATACCTACAGCGGACTTACCATTGACTACTGCCAAAAGGTAAATGCACAATTTATATTAAGAGGACTTCGAAATCCGGCCGACTTTGAATTCGAAAAGGCGATAGCTCATACTAATCGCAAGCTTTCGGGTATTGAAACAGTTTTTTTACTTACGTCGTCGGGAAAATCTTACATCAGCTCATCCATTGTTAGGGATGTGATCCGAAATGGCGGCGATTACACTTCATTGGTGCCGGATACAGTTAAATTCTGATGGATCATATTGTTTAATAAACGACTAGGACTTCTGATTTAGTAGGTCACTCTATTTACAATTTCACACTAATTTATTCAACAAATTTGCTTTTTGTAAGTTTTTTCTTACTTTGTAGTGGTATTTGCCTACATTCCATAGAATATTGCACGCACACAACGAGATTTGGCAGGTTCACAACAATCATTAAAGAATGATGAATAATCAGGATACATTAGTAGGAAATTACAACAGAATGTTGCGTGGAAACCCTACAGTAACCTTAAACTACCTCATTAAACAGTTGCCAACGGCAACTGCCTTTATTAATAAAAATTTTGAAGTAGAATTTGTTTCTGACAAGTGGATCAATGATTTTGATTTCGATAAGATAAATGTTATTGGAAAATCTATCGATGAACTTTTTGGGGAGATAAGCGACGACTGGAAACAAGTATTGAATAAGTGCCTTAAAGGTGAAACGGGTGATAAAGGCTATCAACGCCACTTTGATAAGGACGAGAACGAATTCTGGTTCGAATGGCAAAACATTCCCTGGTATGACGAAAAGGAAAATATCATAGGGGTCATAATTCATACAGAAAATATCACAGAACGTATTGAGAATGAACTTACTGTTCAAAAATTAGAACTACTCCACGAAGAAACGACCCAAAGCACTATCATAGGAAGTTGGGAATTTGATTTTGTCAGAAAAAAACTCAGTTGGTGTCCAATTGTAAAATCTATTCATGAAGTAGTTGAAACCTATGAGCCAAGTATTAAAAATGCCATCAATTTTTTTAAAGAAGGGTATAGTAGAAATACTGTAGCACTAACTATAGACAAAGCCATTGAAAAGGGAGAGCCATGGAAAATAGAAGGCCAGGTAATAACCGCCAAGGGTAATGAAATTACTGTCTTAGGAACCGGAAAACCAGTGTATAAATATGGAAAGTGTATTGGCCTTGTTGGTACTTTACAAAATCTTACACCGGAAATAGTTTCCAAAAACAAGATCAAACAACAAGAACGTCATTTTACCAGCATCTTTAATTCTTCATATCAGTTTACCGGAATTTTAGATACGAACGGAACCTTTTTAGAAATAAATAAAACAGCTTTAAAATTCTCAGGCCTCCAGGCAAAGGATGTTGTCAATAAAAAATTCTGGAATGCCTATTGGTGGCCTATCCCAGACATGGTTAAAGACGGACTTAAAGAGATTATCAAAGCTGCCGCGCAGGGTGAGACTATGCGAAGTGAGATCGTTGTTCTTGATAAAGATAAAAATCCGATCCCGGTTGACTTTAGTTTAATACCCGTCTATGATGACAATAACCAGGTTGTTTCGTTATTAGCTGAAGGCAGGATGATCACAGAAATGGTCGCTGCTCGTAAAAAACTGAAGGTAAGTGAGCAGAAATTCCGGGCCCTTTATGAACTATCACCCACCAGTTATATTCTAAGCGATTTTGATACCGGCGAGATACTCGATTTCAATACTGCTTTTGAAGAGACCACAGGCTATTCCAAAGATCATATTGGCCCTTTAAAGGTCCAGGATATTCTGGTGTCTGTTTCCAAAACTCAACTTCTCAGGATCAAAAAAGAGATCGAGAGCAATAGCGCCTTTGGACCTGAAGAACAACAGTACATTAAAAAGGACGGAACAGAATTTCCAGTTTTGGTAAGTGGGTCCCTAGTAGGCAACAAAAAGGGAAGAAAACTTTTATGGTCCACCGCACAGGATATATCAGAAAGTAAATTAAAGGAGATACAACTAAAGGAGGAACAAGAACTTTTAAGGACCTTAATAGACAACCTGCCTCTAAACGTCTTTATTAAAGACCTTGAATCTCGCAAGATCCTGGTAAATAAATCAGAATTAAAATATATTGGGGCTAAGGATCTATCTGAGGTCCTGGGCAAGAACGATTTTGACTTATATGACAAAGAAGTTGCTGAAATCTCCAGGGCAGAGGATCTTAAAGTTATAAACTCTGGCAAAGCCATGCTGAGTGTGGAAACCATCAATGTAAAAAAAGATGGTTCTATAACAACCTTCCTTACCTCCAAGATTCCTCTAAAGAGCGACAACGGAAAAGTAAAAGGCCTAATCGGTATCAGCTTGGATATTTCTGATCTGAAACGCAAGGAAGAGGAGTTAAATGACCTTATTAATGTAACCTCTCATCAGAACAAGAAACTAATCAACTTTGCTCATATCGTATCTCATAATTTAAGGTCGCATACCGCTAATTTTTCTATGCTATTAGACTTCCTCGTAAGTGAAACAGACGCAGAGGAAAAGAACAAGATCATTAAAATGTTGATGGAAGCCTCAGATAATTTACTGGAAACCCTGGAAAATCTCAATGAGGTGGTAGCCATTAGCACTAAAATAAATCTCGACAAGCAATCTATTAATCTCAACGAGAAAATAACTACGGTAGAACAAAATCTTATCGCATTTTTAAAGAATAGTAATGCATTGATTATTAATGATGTAGATGAACACATTGAAGTGAAAGCAGTGCCGTCTTATGTAGAAAGTATCCTTATGAACTTTATTACCAATTGCATAAAATACAAAGATCCTATGCGGAAGCCGGTAATACATTTGAGTGCCGAAATCAAAGGTAGCTATACGGTCTTATCAATTAAGGATAATGGGTTAGGAATTGATTTAGAAGAACATGGGGATAAGCTATTTGGTATGTACAAAACATTTCATGAGAACCCCGATGCCAGAGGTATTGGTTTATATATTACCAAAAATCAGATTGAGGCGATGAACGGTAAAGTAACAGTGGAAAGCAAGGTTGGTAAAGGAACCACCTTTAAAATATACTTCAATGAAGAAAATTAAGAGTATTTGTATCATTGATGACGATCCCATTACCGTTTTTGGGATCAAGAAGATGTTGAATTCTTTTGACCTTGCTGAGGAGATAAAGACCTATGTCAATGGAAAAGAGGCAATTGATGAGATCACTTCCATGATTGAGCAAAATATCCCCGTACCCCAGGTGATATTTCTGGATATAAATATGCCCATTATGGATGGATGGCAATTTCTGGAAAAATTTCTGACCTTAAAGATCGAATCTACAATTAGGATCAACATAGTAACATCCTCCATTGACCCTTATGACCTGCAGCAATGGGAACGCTTTAAAACAACCACCCATCACCTTATAGATTTCAAGAATAAGCCTATTCGGAAAAACGATATTTTAGAGATCACAAAGGCTGCCTAGTGAAAATTGTCCACTTCAAATAGCGTTTTAATATTGGTGTATGAATTCTCCAGGGCCTTCTTGATCTTGTGAGGACCTTTCCATTTCACTTTTTCAATTTTTTCGCTTTTTTGCCCTACTAATTTGCCTTTATACGATGTTTTCATGGCATACCAATGAACTTCTTTAAGCTTATAAGTGCCTCCTTTTTTAAAAACATGGTAGGTGGTCTTTAAGAAATTCTCGATCTTCAAACCCTGGACCCCCGTTTCTTCCTCTACTTCGCGAAGCGCACATTCTTCGATAGTCTCTCCCTTATCTAGACGGCCCTTTGGAAGGTCCCATTTATCATTTCTATAAATAAACAGTACTTTCCCTTGTTTATTAGTTACCACCCCTCCTGCAGCAACTTCCAGAGGTATTTTCTTGGTAAATTTTTTTAGGATCTCCTCATGATTGGGATGATAGATATAGGCAGCCTGTAATTTCTTTTTTGACAAAGCATCTATGGCATTGTTAATAGCAGTACCATTCAGAGGGAAGTATTCACCATTAACGGTTTCTGAGAGTTTGTTTGTTAAAACTAAGGGTGCATCATTAACAAAAACTTTATACATTTGCGACATGATTTTGGACAAGCATACTGCTGTTAAAACCGCAGAACTACTTCTGCAAATTAATGCAATTAAGTTGAGACCCGAAAATCCATTTACCTGGGCCTCGGGATGGAAATCACCTATCTACTGTGATAATAGAATACTTCTATCCTTTCCTGTCATCAGGAACTACATAAAAGAAGAGATCGCAAAACAGGTAGAGGAGCTATACGGAAAACCAGATATTATTGCCGGTGTGGCAACCGGAGCCATTGGTATCGGAGTCCTGGTGGCAGAATACCTGGGCCTGCCATTTATCTACGTACGGCCCGAAGCAAAGTCGCATGGAAGACAGAACCAAATAGAAGGTCTTTTACAGAAAGATCAGACCGTGGTGGTCATTGAAGATTTGATAAGCACAGGCAAAAGCAGCTTAAATGCCGTAGAAGCACTTGCTAACGATGGGGCTAAAATAAAAGGTATGATCGCCATCTTTACTTATGGCTTTGATATTGCTTTAAAGAATTTCGAGAAAAAAGAAATAGATCTTCATACACTAAGTGATTTTGAGACCTTAATTCAATTAGCCTCCGAAACCAATTACGTAAAAGAAGAACAATTACATACCCTAATGGAGTGGAGAAAGGATCCTTCGCTCTGGAAACCGTAATACCATGCACATAGAAACTCCCAAGAAGACCATTGAAAAGAGTAATGAAGCCGTCTATACTTTTCTTACAGATTTGAAAAACTTTGAGCAATTGATGCCAGAGTCTATAGATAAGTTTGAGATCATTGATGAAGATACATTCTTATTTGCCCTGAAAGGAATGCCTCAAATAGTCTTGAAACGCAAGGAGCAAGTCCCATTTGAGCGTGTTGTCCTGGGAGCAGCCAGTGAAAAACTTCCCTTTACCCTAAGCGCCCATATCACTGCATTAGACGATAATTCGAGTGAAGTAACGCTCAATTTTGAAGGCGAATTCAACGCCATGATGGCCATGATGATCAAAAATCCTATCACAAATTTTATGGGTACACTTTCCGAGAATCTAACAAAATTATAGCTTCAAACCCCCACTTTATACTTCTTACAGACAGTACGCTATTTCTTTAAATGCGTAGGATTCAATACCCCGGGACCCTTGTTCCAAAAGTAATCTCCCTTGCTTATTAACGCCCCTGATAATACCTTCTACCCGACAGTTATTGATCGTATAGCTCGCTGATCTATCTTTTCTAAAAAGTAACTGCTGATATTCGCCATAAAGAGTTGTACCCGAATTTGCCTCTAATAGGGCCAACTCCTTTTTTAAAAACCCCAGTAGTTCATCTAAAAGTATATCCAGGTCATAGGATTTTCCGGAAATAAGCGTTAAAGAAGAGGCATTGGGCAAAGAATCAAAGGATTCTTGGTTAATATTAACACCAATACCAATTATAGAATGTTTGAGTTGAGATCCTTTTAGTGTGTTTTCTATTAAGATCCCGCAAAGTTTTCTATTGCCTGACAGAATGTCGTTAGGCCATTTTATTGAAAGATCCGGAATTTGTTTGGCCTTGAGGAATTTATAAACAGCGAGTGAGACGGCCATCGATACAAGAAACTGATCCTTTGCAAGGAGCTGATTAAAACGCTTCAACACACTAAAGGTTAGGTTTTTACCAGATTCTGCGGTCCACTGAGAACCACCCTGGCCCCTGCCCTGCTGTTGTGTTTCAGTAACCAATACCGTGAAATCTATCAAGCTACTATCTTGCAACATTCTTTTGAGATGCAGATTGGTAGAATCCGTGGCACTAACTTTGATTATGTTCATGATGTGGAAAAGAACCGTTGCAGTTACAATGTTATGTTAAAAACAATGGTTAAGAAAACAAAAAAATAATAACTTTGTAGAAATTAAAAATTTTGGATGCAGAAACGGAAGGCTAGCGCAGATGAGTTAATCGCTTTAATATTACACGGAATAGAAGAAGTTAAAGGACTTGAAATAAATCTACTCGACCTAAGAGATATAGAAAATACCGTTTGCGACTACTTTGTTATATGTAATGGAACCTCCAGTACGCATGTCAATGCGATCGTAAATTCAGTTCAAAAAACAGTTAGTAAAGGAATAAAAGATAAACCCTGGCATGTAGAAGGTTCAGACAATGCCGAATGGGTGCTTTTGGATTATGTAAACGTAGTAGTTCACGTTTTTCAAAAGCAGATAAGGGACTTTTATGATATAGAAGGGCTATGGGGTGATGCAAAAGTAACCATGGTGGAAAGTAGTTTTAATCAATAAAAAATGGCTAAAGAAAATAATAATACCCCGCAGAAAAAACCAAAATTCAGCTCATGGTGGATCTATGGTCTAATTGCGGTATTGCTAATAGCATTCAACTTTTTAGGGAGCGGGAATCTAACTTCCACCCGGAAGACCACTACCTCTGAATTACAACAATATCTGAGGACCGGTGATATCGCAAAGATCCTTATAATCACAAATACGAACCAGGCCAAAGTATTTCTTACAGAAGAAGCTTTAGCAAAGGATGTGCATAAAGATGTGGCCACTAAACCCTTTTTCCCAACGACGGCAGAGATCCCTCAGTATGTGTTAGATTATGGAGACCTCCAGATCTTTCAAAATGAGATCACCGAATTAAAAAAGGAAAATTCCCTTAATACCATTGTAGAGTTCGATAAGGAATCTAATGTGATCATGGATCTTTTGATCACCATAATTCCATTTGTTCTAATCATTGGAATTTGGATATATCTAATGAGACGTATGTCTGGCGGAGGTGCCGGAGGTGCCGGTGGGCAGATCTTTAACATCGGTAAGTCAAAGGCAAAACTCTTTGATGAGAAAACCGATACCAGAACTTCCTTTAAGGATGTAGCTGGTCTTGAAGGTGCAAAGGAAGAGATTGAAGAGATCGTAGAATTCCTCAAAAATCCCGATAAATATACCTCTTTGGGAGGGAAGATTCCTAAAGGAGCCCTTCTGGTGGGCCCTCCCGGTACAGGAAAGACCTTACTTGCAAAGGCAGTTGCCGGAGAGGCTAAGGTGCCGTTTTTCTCTTTATCAGGATCAGACTTTGTTGAAATGTTTGTTGGTGTGGGAGCTTCCAGGGTCCGCGACCTTTTTAAGCAAGCCAAGGATAAAGCCCCGGCTATTATCTTTATTGATGAAATAGATGCAATAGGACGGGCAAGAGGCAAAAATAATTTTACTGGTTCTAATGATGAACGTGAAAACACCTTGAACCAACTCCTTACAGAAATGGATGGATTTGGTACCAATACAAATGTTATAGTGTTGGCAGCCACTAACCGTGCCGATGTGCTAGACAAAGCCCTGATGCGGGCCGGAAGGTTCGACAGGCAGATCTATGTAGATCTTCCCGATATCAGAGAGCGTAAAGAGATCTTTGAAGTACATTTAAGACCTATCAAAACAGCAGAAACGCTCGATCTGGATTTTCTTGCTAGACAGACCCCGGGCTTCTCTGGAGCAGATATTGCCAATGTATGTAATGAAGCAGCATTGATTGCCGCAAGAAAGGAAAAAAAGGCAGTTGGGAAACAAGATTTCCTGGACGCTGTGGATCGTATTGTAGGCGGACTCGAAAAGAAAAACAAGATCATAACCCAGGATGAAAAAAAGACCATCGCCTATCACGAGGCAGGGCACGCTACAGTTAGCTGGATGCTGGAACACGCTGCGCCTCTTGTAAAGGTAACCATTGTCCCCAGAGGACAGTCTTTAGGTTCTGCCTGGTACTTGCCGGAAGAGCGACTTATTGTGCGTCCAGAACAGATGAAAGATGAGATGTGTGCCACCCTTGGAGGAAGAGCAGCTGAAAAGGTGATCTTTAATATGATCTCAACAGGTGCCCTTAGCGATCTGGAAAAAGTAACAAAACAGGCACGGGCCATGGTAACAATATATGGCCTAAATGATGAGATCGGGAATATTACTTACTACGATTCGTCCGGGCAAAATGAATATGGCTTCACTAAACCGTATAGTGAAGAAACTGCACAGACCATTGATCAGGAAATCTCCAAACTTATAGAGACCCAATATACAAGAGCCATTGAAGTCCTAAAAAAGAACAAGGATAAGCTAACCGAATTGGCAGAAAGGTTATTGGAGAAAGAAGTGATCTTTAAAGAAGATCTTGAGAAGATATTTGGCAAAAGACCTTTCGAAAAGCATTTTGATCAGAAAGGACAAGAGATTACCGTAGAAAAGGAAGATTCTAAAATCAAGGATAAGCCTAAAGACAAGGATAAACCTAAAGCCAAGAAAAAACCTGAAGTCAAGGAAAAACAAGAAGACAAGGAAAAACAAGAAGAACTTGCCAAGGATAAGAAATAAATACCTTGAATTGTTCTAGAAATTAGTACATTAAACGCGATTTAAATCAAGAAATGGGACTATTTTCCAGTTTATTTGGGGGAGGTAAAAAAAAGAAGGTCTCTAAAGCCACTGCAGAGACCAGGGGAGTTCATATGCCCGACCTCAATCTGCCCATTGATGAGAAATTTACCATTCATTTTAAGAAGAACGGAGGAAAATTCCTGTATTGCGATTCTTTCACTGAAGTTTCTGATGCCTTAAAGAATATTGTAGAGGAAAATCATTGGGAGGAATTGTCTTTCTTCAGTATGGACCCCAGATTAGAAGAAAAATTCTCCAAAGAAAATGTCGTTTTTACCAATAATGCCAATGCCAGCGAGATCTTTTTTACTACCTGTGAGCACCTAATTGCTCAGAATGGATCTATTTTAGTTAGCTCCAATCAATTAAAAGAAAAAAAACTCAACGAACTTCCAGAAAACGTCATCGTTTTTGCCACAACAAGTCAATTGGTGGAAAGTATTGGCGAAGGCTTAAAGTCGATCAAGAAGAAATACAAACAAGGCATTCCTGCCAATATCACTACTTTAAAACATTTTCAGGCTACCAATGAAAATGCAGATGATTTTCTAACATACGGAAGTAGTTCTAAGCATTTATACCTCTTACTATTGGAAGACTTATAGGATGACGGAACTTTTAAGGCGATTACTTACGGGAGTTGTGTATGTTATTTTACTTCTTTCCGCCGTTTTCCTAAGTTCAGACGCCTTCGATTTTCTCTTTATGGTCTTCGGACTCGCATGCCTTTATGAGTACAAAAGATTAGTGAACCTACGTGGCTATCATATATTTGCGGCCTATCTGGGATTATGGTGGTTGTTTATCTATATTATTCGCGATGAAGTACTTATTAATATCCTGATGTTTCTTTCCATCACTGTAAATATTGCGCTTATATACTTTCTGTTTTCACAAAAAAAAATATACCGCACCTATCAAAAATTCTTTATAGGTCTGTTCTATATTGGAGGGGGCTGCATCTTTCTGACCATGATCCCATACAAGGATGATGCTTTTGCGAAAATGCTGATCATGGGAATATTTATACTTATCTGGGTCAATGATTCATTTGCATACCTTGTAGGTAAGTCGATTGGAAAAAGAAAACTTTTTCCTTCAGTTTCACCCAAAAAAACAATTGAAGGTACTATTGGAGGTTTTGTTTTTACCATGATAGCCGCTTATGTTATGGCCCGGTATGAGCCCATTGTTAAACCTACACAATGGATCATTCTGGCAGCCGTGATCGTTATCATGGGCAGTGTAGGCGATCTTGTGGAATCTAAACTAAAGCGGGCGGCAGGGGTAAAAGACAGTGGCGCCATCTTACCCGGCCACGGCGGCATGCTAGATAGGTTGGATAGTCTTATATTTGCAGCACCATTTGCATATTTGACATTAAATATTTTTACCTATGTTTCATAGAGAAGGGCGTGTAATCATCCTATCTACATTTTTTATCACGGCCTTGATCGTTCTGGCTGCACATTTTTACATCAATGATCCTTCTATTAAAATGATCATACAGGTGGTATCTGTTTTGATACTAATCCTGATATTGCAATTCTTCAGAAATCCGAAAAGGATTGCTAATAAGAACTTTGATGAGATCCACGCACCTGTGGACGGAAAAGTAGTGGTCATAGAGCGCGTTATGGAAACGGAGTACTTCAAGGAAGAAAGACAGCAGATCTCTATTTTTATGTCTCCTGTAAATGTACATGTAACACGTTATCCTGCCAGCGGAGTAATTAAGTATTCAAAACATCATCCCGGAAAATATTTGGTGGCTTGGCACCCAAAGTCGAGCGAAGAGAATGAGCGCACCTCTGTGGTCATTAGAACGCCAAAGTTTGGAGATATTTTATATCGTCAAATAGCCGGCGCCATGGCCAGACGTATCGTAAACTACGCGGAGGAAGGCGAGAGTGTGCAACAAGGCGAGGATAGCGGTTTTATTAAGTTTGGTTCCAGGGTAGATTTGTTTTTACCTTTAGATGCACGTATAGCCGTAAAACTAAATCAAAAAGTAAAAGGAGCCATAACGTGTATTGCCAGCATTAAGTTAGAAGATGAATAAGGATAAGCTGCAAACTGAATTTCAAAAAGCAGTTGCTTTTGTAAGCAACTACACGGACCCACTCCCTCCAGATCTGCTTCTAAAATTGTATGCTTACTACAAAATAGCCAATCAGAATTATAACAACCCGGGAAGTAAGACCCCTTTGATCAATGCCTTTAAGGTCAACGCTCTTATTCAGGCAAAAAACTTACAACCAGAAGAGGCCATGGAGTTGTATATAGTTTTAGTAAAAAAAGAGTTTGGAATAAGCGCTTTTTAATGATCACTCATAGAGGTCCGAACTATCGGCCTTACACAATTCTAACATTAGTTTTCCCATTTTTTCGGTTACATCCTTAAAGAATTGTGCCCCTTTTTCCCTGGAAGCATGCGAAGGATCCCCTACCCCCGTATCTTCAGATATCTGCGACCATTTGCGTTCTGCCCATAGCCATCCCTCGGAAAAGGCCTTTATTTTGAAGTTTTTCGATCTTCCATCACCCCAGTATTTCCTGGCCAATACCAGTTCTGGTTTTAGATAAAGCATCAGGCTGGTTTCCACTTCATCTGCATGATCCCCGGATTCTTTGATATACTCTGGCCTACCCAACGCCTTGAACCAATTCGAAACACATATAAACATATCCGGAAACTTCAAGCCCAATTCCCGAACCAGGGCCTTAAAGTTATTTCCCCCATGGCTATTAAAGATCAGTAATTTTTTAATCCCCTGCCTGTTAAGCACAGTGACAACGTCAGAAAGAATAGCTAGTTGGGTTGTTGGATTTAAATTAATGTCCAGGTAAATATCAGATTGACCGGTATTAACGCCAAATGGAATGGTGGGCAAAACAATGACCTTTCCTCCTTTCTCCCAGGCATGCTTAGCAGCTTCCGCAGCCAGCTCATCTGCTTCGTATACATCGGTAGCGTAAGGCAGATGATAGTTATGGGCTTCAGTGGCTCCCCAGGGCAATACTGCCAGTTCAAAGGACGCTTCTTTGAGTGAATTCCAGTTTGTCTCTGCAAGTATATAAGGTCTTATGGCCATCTAATATGTTTTAAAAAGCTATTTCCTGATGTACCTCAGGGCGTTCAATAAAGGTAAAGTAAAAACCTCCTACCGCAGTAATGACAAAATACGAGCCTATTAGTAAACTTCCGTACCCCCAATGCGCATCTATTCCAAACCAATCTCCGGTAACGCCAATAAATACTAAACCTGCCAGAGCCCTGAAAAGTTCAAGATAAAAGGCATAGGTCTTACGGTCCATCAGTGTTGTATACCCAAAGATCCCTAAAAAGACAAAGGCCCCAAACAACAGTAAGCCTCCAAAACCTATAGCGGAATAATTGTAAAACATAAAGAGTATAAGTCCCAGGGTAAACACCATTTGAAATATAGAATAACCCTTTAAGAATGATGATGCATTTGTTTGAAATCGATCAAATGAATAGACGTCCTCGATCACTTCGTACGGATACTTATCCTTTACATCGGCAGGTCGCCAACCGGTGGGCATAAACCAGATCCTGAATTTGTCTAGCATACTATTGGTTCGCCAGGCATCGAGTATAAGTCGCCAGATATGTTGAAAATTTATCAGGATAGGATTCCAGGTGTGCACAGGTTTTAATACCCCATATTGAGGCGGCACTTCCTCCAATTCTTCCTGAAAGGTACCAAACCATCGATCCCATATACTGAGAATCTGACCTAAATTCTTATCGATATACTCCGGATTTATCGCATGATGTACCCTGTGTTGGGAGGGGGTAATGATCACATATTCTAACCATCCCATCTTACCAATATGCCGGGTATGATACCAGAATTGAGCAAAAAGATGTATAGGTGCGATGATCGCTATCACTTCTGTTGGTACGCCAAAAAGAGCCGCCGGAAAAAGGAACAACGGAAAATAGCCTAAGAGATTGGAAATGGACTGGCGAAGGGCACAGGCCAGATTAAATTCCTCACTGCTGTGATGTATTACATGTTGATTCCAGAAAAAATTGATCTTATGACTGAGACGATGGTTCCAATACCCTGCAAAATCAATAGCAAAAAAGGCGATTAGCCATACCAGCCAGGTAGCTTTTACGGAGGTTAGCGCCAGGTTTTCCAATAAAAAAGGATAGCTGACAATGATGACGCCAAGGCCCAGGGAATCTTTGACGATATTGGTAAGTCCGGAGCTGATACTACTCACGGTATCTAATACTTTGTGTTGCTGATTTTTTACAAAATGGCCATAAAGGATCTCAACTACCAATAGAAGAATAAAAAAAGGAATGGCAAATAAGAGCGCTTTGGCGTATGTTTCCATAAGACTTGGTCAATAGGCTAAAGATAGTGAAATACCGTTAAAATGGTTTTACGGTAATTTAATTAAAAGGCCCCACCATAATATGGGCCCTGTGTGTGCCGGGGTCCATCAGCCAGGGCATTCCCGGGGCATGTGGCTTATCCGGGAGTCCGGTAGTTTCAGTAGTTGCAAAAGGGGTATAGATCACATACCGGAACTTGCCATTGGGCAGTGCCCCGGTAGTTTTGTCATAGTCTTCTTCCTTACCGAAGAACACATAGAGCATACTGGGTTCTTTTGGCATTGGTAATATTCCCGATTCAATTTCCCTTCCCCTTATTTCATTGCGTTCATCCTGCGACTTTCCCTGAGCATTCAACTCTCGTCCCCTCGCCATAAATGGCTCTAATCTCTTGGAATAGCAACTCACGCTTATGCCTTCCCTAAACGGGTTGTCTGCGATACAAACTAAATTGTTGCTCCCTTCTCGAAGTACTATAAGTTCTCCATCATTATTGTACCCATAAACCATGGTTCCATCCTTCTGAGCCTCTGGTGCCGGCAATGTGGCTGTTTTTATCTGAACTTCTGCAGATAAAACCTTTGAAGTGTTATCCTGTGAGTGAACGATAAGAGGTAGCAATGCGAATAGTAGAACAAGAGTTTTCATGTGGTCTGGCTTTCCTTAAAGATAAAAAAACAGCTTTAAACCAGCTCAAAAATCTCATTAAAATCTTATTTGAATTTAATTACAGCTTAGGGCGTAGGTATCTGCTGCATCCTTGGTCCATTGTGATGGAATATCATCCAGGATCTCCTGGTTCACCTTAATACATGTTAAGGGATTATTTTCAACGGCAAAAGTATTCAGCTGCAAGCTGTTAGGAATTATCGATATATCTATGGCCCCCAGTGTATTATCTGCTATTTGTAATACCTGTAGTGCCCCATTATCTGAAATATCGAGCTGAGTGAGGTTATTATTGGTAAGGGCTAATTTTTCAAGTATGGACAAATCGCTTACATCAATACTCGTAAGGGCATTGTTTTCAATAAAAACGAACTTAAGAAGTGTATTTTGGGAGAGGTTTAGAGAACTGATCTGATTATCGTTTACAGATAAATTCTCCAGCATGGTAAAATCTGAGATCCCCTGCAGGCTATTAATACCTTTATTGTCCATTACAAGCGAACTTACCATTTCGGCCTGACTTGTCAATACAGAACCGTCTACCACATCATCTATCTGGAGATCAACCAAGGCTTGTTCAAAAGCGGCATCAACAATGGCTGTTCTGGCAGCTGGGGGCAAGGGATTGTTATTGTCATTAGAATTGTCTCCGTCATTGGAACATCCAAACAAGGCGGTAATCACACTAATCGCCAAAACATATTTGATCTTTTTCATTTTCTTTTTTAGTAAATATATTACAAGTGCCTGAAAATGTTAGGTTTATTAAGTTTTAATTAGGAAAGATCCTAAGATTCTCCCAAGCCTGCCAGGCTTTTTTCAAGGGTCACAATTTTTTCCTCCGCATCCATGGCTTTCTTTTTTTCCATCGCCACCACTTGTTCCGGAGCATTATTTACAAACCGTTCATTTGAGAGCTTTTTCTCCACAGATCTTAAAAACCCTTTGGTGTACGTCAATTCTTCCTGTATTTTTTTGATCTCAGCCTCCACATCTATTGCACCTGTGACCGGTACAAAATACTCGTTGCTTTTAACCCTGAAGGATATGGCGCCTTCCGGTGCTGCCGAAACAGACTCAATATCAGAAATATTTGCTAATTTTTTGATGATGGCATCCCATCGAGAAGATACTTCCTGAATATTAAGAGCCTGAAGGTTTAAAGCCTCTTTTAGAGGAATATTCTTCTCTTTTCTAATCGTCCTGATACTGGAAACGACCTCTGTCGTATAGCTAAACTCCGTCAAAAGATTTGGATCGCATTTCTTAAATTCTGGCCATGAGGAAATTACCAATGCTTCCTCAGGACTCCGTTCAGACATACATTGCCAAACTTCCTCTGAAAGGAATGGCATAAAGGGATGTAATATTTTTAAATTCTTTTCAAACAAAGAGATCACTTGTCCATACGTTACCTCATCGATTGGTTGTTGATAGGCAGGCTTTACTATCTCTAAGAACCAGGAACAGAAATCGTCCCAGATCAATTTATAGGTAGCCATAAGCGCGTCAGAGATTCGATATTTTGAAAAATGATCTTCTATTTCCGTCAGGGTCTCATTGAATTTTGCTTCGTACCATGCCACTCCCAGTGCTGCTGCATCTGGCTGCGACTGCTTTGTAACCTCCCATCCTTTAACCAATCTAAAAGCATTCCAGATCTTGTTAGCAAAGTTCTTTCCTTGCTGACAAAGTGATTCATCAAACAAAAGGTCGTTCCCTGCAGCTGCGCTTAGCATTAGGCCTACACGCACCCCATCTGCTCCGTAATCTTCCATCAACTTAAGGGCATCGGGCGAATTACCCAATTGCTTAGACATTTTACGTCTATCTTTATCGCGTACAAGCCCTGTGAAAAAGACATTATCAAAAGGGCGGGCGTTCCTGAATTCATAGCCGGCTACTATCATCCGGGCTACCCAGAAGAATATAATATCGGGGCCTGTGACAAGATCATTGGTGGGATAGTAGTAATTTACTTCCTTATTATCGGGTTCAAGGATGCCACCAAACACGCTAATAGGCCATAACCAGGATGAAAACCAGGTATCCAGAACATCTTCATCCTGACGAAGATCACTTATAGTTAAACCGGACCTTCCTGATTGTTCTTTGGCCAATTTCAATGCTTCTTCCGCGTTTTCTGCTACCACATAGTCCGAGGCATTATCCCCGTAATAGAATGCAGGGATCTGTTGTCCCCACCACAATTGTCTTGAAATGTTCCAATCACGGATATTTTCCATCCAATACTTATAGGTGTTCTCAAACTTTTTTGGAAAAAATCGAACTTCCTGCGTATCCATTACAGCCTTGAGAGCAGGTTTTGCTAAATCCTCCATTTTGAGAAACCACTGGTCCAATAATCGAGGCTCAATGACGGCTTTAGTGCGCTCAGAAGTTCCTACTTTATTTGTATATGCCTCTACTTTTGCCAAAGCTCCCAGTTTTTCCAGCTCCTTTACTATCTCCTTGCGCACAACAAATCTATCCTTGTTCTTATAGTGCAGTCCATTGGCATTCATAGTAGCGTCTTCATTGAAAATATCAATGGTCTCTAATCCGTGTTTTTCTCCTAATTCCCAGTCATTTTCGTCATGCGCTGGTGTTACCTTAAGACAACCGGTTCCAAATTCCATATCCACATAATCGTCCAGAATTATTGGAATTATCCTATTACAAACAGGAACAACAGCCTTTTTTCCATGTAAATGGGTAAAACGTTCATCATCCGGATGAATACAAATAGCGGTATCTCCCAAAATGGTTTCCGGCCTTGTCGTGGCTATCGTAAGGGCATCATTGGTCCCTTCTATGGCATATGAAAGGTAAAATAACTGGCCTTGTTTTTCTTCGTATATCACTTCTTCATCAGACAAGGTGGTTTTGGCTTCAGGATCCCAATTTACCATCCTGTACCCCTTATAAATTAGTCCTTTCCTGTGTAGATCCACGAATACCTTAATGACCGAGGCAGACATATCATCATCCATGGTGAATTTAGTCCTGTCCCAATCACAAGAACACCCTAACTTCTTCAATTGTTCCAGGATGACACCCCCGTAGGTGTTTGTCCAGTCCCAGGCGTGTTCCAAGAACGATTCTCTGCTCAAATCCGACTTTTGAATCCCTTCTTCCTTGAGTTTCGCTACTACTTTAGCCTCTGTAGCGATCGATGCATGATCCATACCCGGAACCCAACAGGCATTTTTACCTAAAAGTCGAGCTCTTCTGATCAACACATCCTGAAGAGTGTTATTTAACATATGTCCCATATGAAGTATCCCTGTTACATTTGGGGGCGGAATAACTATGGTATAGGGCTCTCTATCATCTGGCAGAGACCTAAAATACTGGTGTTCTAACCAATATGCATACCATTTGTCTTCTATCTTCTGGGGGTCATATTTTGAAGGGATGTCCATATTTGGTATGATTCTTGTCTAATTAAGGTTGAAATCTTGGTTTCTATCAAAAACAGGAGCCCGGGTCTTATTTAAAAAGGGCTAAAATCCTGAATTTAAATACGAAACAAAAATAGTTAACGTTAGTAGATAACAAAAGAATTTTGGATGTTGTTACAAATATGCTACATTTGAGATTCCTCAAAAAGTAAAGTAATGAAAAAAATAGTAGTAGTATTATTTATGGGTCTTATGGCCCTTAGCCTGCAAGCTCAAGAAAAAACGGCAAAAATTCAGTTTAATGCTGAGACCGTAGACTATGGTCTAATTGAAAAAGGAAGCGACGGCATACGTGTTTTTGAATTCACCAATACAGGTGAAGTTCCTTTGATCATTAGTAAAGTAAGCTCTAGTTGTGGATGTACTATTCCCAAAAAGCCGGAGCAACCTATTTTGCCTGGGCAAACCGGTGAAATTCAAGTAAAATATGATACCAACAGAGTAGGGCCTATCAGAAAGGCAATTACAGTTATTTCCAACGCTGATACTCCTACAAAGGTTTTAAAGATCAAAGGCGAAGTAAAAGCCATTGACGGAAAATAGTAGTTAGAAAATCTAGCTTTTTAAAAGACCCTGGCAGAAATGTCAGGGTTTTTGTTTGAAAACGTCTTTTAAAGTGAAGGAGAACGTTAAATCCTTATTGTAGCGTTCTATAAGCACACGAACCTTTTTGCCTTCTTTTTCATTGATCAAATTCAAGACCTCCTGAAGCTTATATTTATGGATACGTTTGCCATTTACAGCCAGGATGATATCTCCTTCCCTTAGGCCTGCTTCTTCTGCAGGGCTGCCGGCTCTTATGCTAGAAACAATGATCTCCGGAACCAAACTAAGGCGCGTTCTGTTTTCCATTAAAATTTGCACGTCTCCAAAGGAACGTTCATCATTTTTCACTACCCCGCGCGCATCAGTTATACGTTCTGCAATATAGCGCACTCCATTGTGCTGCAGTTCTAAACCGCTCATGTTAAATCTGAAAGGATCACCAAAATTGCTGTTTTTCCTTAAGTGGATCTTATTAGCAGGATAATTGAAGACAATATTGAATCTTCGGAGGATCTCTCCCCCAACGGTTCCGTTCCTATCCCCATGATCTTTAATACTGCTAAAAGAATACATATCCGGAAAGGCTGCCTTTGCATTCTTTAGAAGAAAATTTCCTAGTTTAACGCTTCGTACTTTAGTTCTTTTACCAAAAATATTGCCGTTAAGACCTTTGCCCAAATAATCAACATAGTTCTTGGGAGGAATATTTATTCCTTTTTCCAGATCCTGAAACAACCAAACGGCATCACTACTCCCGGTATCTACTAGTAATTTAACCGGTACATTTTCCTCGTCATCAAAGCTTACTTCCCCATCTAAGTAGGCCTTTCTGTCTATAATGGCAATCGGTAAGGTCTCCTTACTTCTGGAAGACTTAAATTTATAGGTTTTCGGATCAATGAATTTTATAGATTTATTACTGTAATTCACGTCTACAACAAAGTCGCGAAACAGATCGAACCCAATGATCCCGTGGATAGGTATTCCCAGAGTTGGGGAGAAATTTATATCCTTATCCAAAACCACAAAGAGTTGCTGGTTATTATTGCTTATTTTCTTCAGTTTAAAACTATTTCCGATTGAATTCAGCGCTTTGATAGGTTCGCCGGCTCCCAGCCCATTGATTGTTATTTCTGTAACATTCTTTAATTGAATGGAATCGTGATCAGACAGGTTAAAGAGGATAGGTTTGCTTACGCCGGAATCTAAAATAAAATTAAGTTTTGCATCATTGATCTCAAGAGGGATGACAATAAGGTTGTTAATAAGTTGAAAATGGACTTTTTGAGATTTTACCCCTTCCGGCAATTGAAATTTCTGTGCCATTCCAAAAAAAGAAAGGCAGCAAAACAGCAACATGAAATACCAACACTGAGGTCGCAAAATATTGTAGTTTAAGGGATTACTTCCATAAGATACAAATTAATTTAAAGGGTTGCTCTGCTTTTAACATTCCTTTTTATTGGAAATAATAAAGTCATTCGCTGTTGTTTTGTCCACCAGTATTTCCCATTTTTGCTAAAAATTTAACCACAATGCCTTCTATTTCAAAGAAAGGGCTTTCCATGCCCGAATCCCCCATAAGAAAGTTAGTTCCTTTCGCAGAAGATGCCAGAGAAAGAGGTGTTGAGGTCATCCACCTGAATATTGGGCAACCAGATATTAAAACTCCTCAGGTAGCCTTGGATGCAGTTAAGAATAATACTATTGAAGTGCTTTCCTATAGCAGAACCGAAGGGACAGACCAGTACAGAAAAAAGGTGGCCAAATACTATGCAAAGCATGATATACAGGTAACGCATAAGGATATCATTGTTACTACAGGAGGTTCTGAAGCACTTGCTTTTGCAATGGGATGCATAGCTGATTCTGAGGATGAAATCATCATTCCGGAACCATTTTATGCAAATTATAATGGATTTGCCATTGCTGCAGGCATTAATGTAGTACCTGTAGTTTCCAAAATTGAAGACAATTTTGCCCTTCCTCCTATTGAATCCTTTGAAGCTTGTATCACCCCTAGAACAAAAGCTATCCTTATATGTAATCCCGGGAATCCTACCGGCTATTTATACACAAAGGAAGAGATCCAAAAATTAGCTGCCCTGGTGAAAAAGTACGATCTATATCTTGTGGCAGACGAGGTATATCGCGAATTTGCGTACGATGGAGCTCAACATTATTCCATATTGCAGGAAAAAGGTTTGGACAATAACGCCATCGTAGTAGACTCCGTATCTAAAAGATATAGCATGTGCGGTGCCCGTATTGGATTTTTAGTAACCAGGAACAAATCTGTGATCCAGGCAGCCTTAAAATTTGCACAGGCCCGACTATCTCCACCAACCTACGCACAAATAGCCAGTGAAGCCGCCCTGGAGACCCCACAATCGTATTTCGATGCCGTTATTGAAGAATATGTAGAACGAAGGAATATTCTTATACAGGAGCTCGCAAAGATCCCGGGAATAAAGATCGCCAGACCGCACGGTGCTTTTTACTGCATGGTAGAACTTCCTATAGAAGATGCCGATGATTTTGCCCAATGGTTGCTAGAAGAATTTGAGGTGAGTGGAAAAACCGTTATGGTTGCGCCAGCGGCAGGATTTTACGCCACAGAAGGTTTGGGGAAAAATCAGATTAGAATAGCCTATGTTCTTGAGAAAGAGCAGCTTATTACAGCTGTTGCTATTTTAAAGGAAGCACTTAATACATATTCTAAGGCGTGAATATTCAAGAACATGTCTCCTTACGACCCTACAATACTTTTGGCATAGACGTCAAAGCCCGCTATTTCGCAGAAGTTACGTCTATAGAGGAACTAAGCTGGGTACTGCAGCAAGATTCTTATCCAAAATTATTGATCTTAGGCGGTGGAAGCAACATGCTGCTCACCGGAGATCTGGATTCACTGGTCATCCTAATAAGCCTTAAAGGAAAAGAGGTGGTAAGCAGTGATGATACTCATACCGAAATTCGTGTAATGGCCGGGGAAAATTGGCACGATCTGGTGATCTGGACGTTAGAACGCGACTTGGGTGGACTGGAAAATCTTTCCCTGATCCCGGGAAGTGTTGGCAGCGCACCCATTCAAAACATAGGCGCATATGGCGTTGAACTAAAAGATCATTTTGTTTGTTGTGAGCTTATGGATATAGCCACGCAAACCCTTCACACTTTTTCTCTCGAAGATTGCAAATTTGGGTACAGGGATTCATACTTCAAACATGAGGGTAAAGGAAAGTATGTCATTACTTCGGTAACCTTCAGGCTAACTTCCAAAAATCATAGCTTGCGCACGGGCTATGGGACCATTACGACAGAATTAGAAAATGCTAAAGTGCTACATCCGACCATACAGGATATTTCCAGGGCGGTAATAAACATCAGGCAACAAAAACTTCCTGATCCGGCAATCCTGGGCAATAGTGGCAGCTTTTTTAAGAATCCGGTGGTCAGCAAAAAATCTTTCGAAAAACTTCAGCAAAACTATCCCAATATTCCCTTCTATAAAGTCGCGGAGGATGAAATAAAGATCCCGGCTGCATGGCTAATTGATTCCTGCGGATTCAAAGGCATCAGAAAAGGCGATGCAGGAGTTCACGAACACCAGGCTCTGGTACTTGTAAATTACGGGAAAGCCACAGGAGCAGAAATACTGAGTCTCGCTCAACAAATTCAGAAGACCGTAAAGAATACCTTTGGAATAGGCATTATTCCCGAGGTAAATGTTCTTTGAAGTTACCTGATCTTCAGACTACTTAAAGATACTTTTTTAAGAGTAAGCTATCATTATTCTTACCTAAAGACTTAGCTCCAGGAGTAAAAAATAACCCCCGAATAATGTCTATCCGAGGGTAATTTCAAACCAAACTAACCAAAAACTAAATGCACAATAACCAGTTGTACATTTATCTAATTAAATAGGAGATAACGTTAATTTAAGAATCAATTTTATAAATTAGCGTTTCCACTATATACGCAACAAATGATATTTTTGGATGCCCTGGGGGTATTTTTTGATATCTCGATCCAATCATGAGCATACTCCTTGAAAAACATATTGTTGAATTATTGCAGGAACGCAATGACAAGGCAATTTCGCTCTTGTATGATCATTATGGAGACACACTATTTGGGGTTGCCTATAAGGTTTTAAAGGATGAAGAGTTAGCCCAGGACGTAGTTCAAGAGAGCTTTGTGAAAATTTGGAAGAAATCTGATTCTTACGATCCTACGAAGGCCAAACTCTTTACCTGGTTGTTTCGAATAACAAGAAACACTGCAATTGATAAATTACGCAGTGTAAAAACCAAATCCGACAAAGAAATCCAAATAGACGTTTCGAACGTATATAAAATAGGAGTTGACAGTATAAGGCCCGAGTTCATGGACATTCAGGAAAACCTTGGGAAGATTGAAAGTAAGTATCAAATAGTTCTCGATGCACTTTTCTTCCAGGGAATGACCCAACAAGAGGCCAGCGATGAATTAGACATTCCTTTGGGAACCATTAAATCCAGGTTAAAAATTGGATTGCGGGAACTAAAGAAAATATATGGCAGTTCGCATGTAGTGTTAGCCCTGTTAACATTAATATCATGAAAGACAAAATAAAAATATTTTTAGAAACGGACCTCTTGGAGAAATACCTTTTAGGTACCACCAACGGCGAAGAAACCTCACAAGTTGAACGATATATTGTGATGTATCCCGAGGTTAGGAAAAACTTTGAAGAGCTCCAGGAAAATCTGGAGATTTTTGCCCGTTTGCATTCTATGAGATCACCTGAGGGACTTAAAGCAAAGATCTTACACCGAATTAGATCACAGGATCTTGGCAGGAGAAAGTTCAGGAGATTTGCTATCGCAGCCAGTATTGCTGCTTTTATCTTTGCAGGCTCTTCCTATTTCTTCTGGAACCAGAACATGAGTTTAAAGAATGAAAATACCATTGTGAACAACAGGATCCTGAATTTAGAGGCTGACATGAAGGAGCAGTTGGAAGATGTGAGAAATCAGTTCATTGTTTTAAACAATCCGCAAACCAAGAAATTCTATGTAAATGGCAATGCAAAGGCGAAAGACCTAAAAGCAGTGGCCTATGTAAATCCTGTTAAGAAGTTATCATACATCAATGTGCGCAATCTTCCCAACCTCCCAAAAGATAAGGTCTATCAGATGTGGGCAGAGGTAAATGGAGAAATGGTAAATCTGGGGATCATCAAGAAAATTGAAGATAGGGACCGCTTATTGCCACTTCCTTATGGTAAGAATGCCATCAGTTATATCACCATTGAACCTAACGGAGGTAATAATAGCCCTACCGTACAAAACATAGTTGCCAATATAAAATACTGATCGTATACACGACACCTAGATAATCTTTGTAAGCCCCTTTGTTGGGGCTTATTTTTTATATCTTTGCACAAAGTTAAAACATGAAGCTAGTATTACTAACCATAGGTCTTTTAGCGCTCGCATTTGCGGGGATCGCCATCAAGATCTGGGCCCAAAAGGACGGTAAATTTGCTGGCACCTGCGCCAGCCAAAGTCCATTTTTAAACAAAAGTGGAGAAGCCTGCGGCATGTGTGGAAAACTTCCCGAAGAACAGGATTGTAAGAAAGAAACCATCGGGTAGTTTTTACCATCTTTATACAGATTCGCTTACCTTAATTAACAACACATTTTGGAAACCTCATCCCACCAAATGAAGGAAACCATAGAAAAAGCCAAAGCCGGTAGTCAAATTGCATTTAGTAATCTGCTGGATACCTATTGGAATGAAGTTTATGGGTTTCAGCTTGTCCGCACCAAAAATGAGAATGATGCGGAAGATATAACCATACAGACATTTTCCAAGGCATTTGATAAAATTCACAGCTATGACAGTGCCTATGAGTTTAAGACCTGGTTATTTACGATTTCCAAGAACCTGCATGTAGATCTTATAAGAAAAAGGAAGAAAAATGTACTTCAACATAATTCACCCAGAAATCAGGATGTGATCAAAGAAGTACTGGATGATGCTCCAACTGCAGAAGACCAGTTAATTACCGAGCAAAACCTGGCAAATCTATTATCGCATATTAAAAAATTAAAACCGCATTACCAGGAGGTCATCAATCTCCGATATTTCAGAGAACTCTCCTATGCAGCCATTGCAGAAGAACTAGGCGAGCCTATCAATAATATTAAGGTAAAAATTCTCAGAGCCAAAAAACTCCTGGCAGAGATCATAAAATCGCAGTAACGGACCGTACGGCAGGTCGAAGATTTCGATTATCTTTGTTCGTATATTTGCATAAAAATTTTCTATGAGCCTAGAAACCGTAGCTAGTACAACGGCCCCGAAAGGAAAACCGAAGTGGTTAAGGGTAAAGCTTCCAACCGGTAAGAAATACACCCAATTAAGAAGTTTGGTTGATAAATACGATCTTCATACGATCTGTACTTCAGGTAGTTGCCCAAATATGGGTGAATGCTGGGGCGAAGGAACCGCTACGTTTATGATCCTGGGAAATATTTGTACCCGCTCCTGTGGCTTTTGTGGTGTTAAAACAGGCAGACCGGAACAGGTAGACTGGGAAGAGCCGGAAAAAGTAGCCAGATCTATCAAGATCATGGGGATAAAGCATGCCGTGGTCACTTCTGTTGATCGTGACGACCTTAAGGATATGGGGTCTATTATTTGGGCAGAAACGGTAAAGGCTATCCGAAGAATGAATCCTGAGACCACATTGGAAACACTCATCCCTGATTTTCAAGGAATAGAACGGCATCTGGACAGAATTGTGGATGTAGCTCCGGAAGTAGTATCTCATAATATGGAAACAGTTAAGAGATTAACAAGAGAAGTGAGGATACAGGCTAAATATGAGCGCAGTTTAGAGGTTTTGAGATATCTAAAAGAAGCAGGCGTAAACAGGACAAAATCCGGAATAATGTTGGGCTTGGGAGAATTGGAAGAAGAGGTGATAGACACCATGAAAGATCTAAGGAAAGTCAGGGTAGATGTAGTTACTATAGGGCAATACCTTCAACCTTCAAAGAAACATTTGCCTGTAAAGGAGTTTATAACACCAGAACAATTTAAAAAATACGAAACCCTGGGATTGGAAATGGGCTTCAGGCATGTGGAAAGTGGTGCTCTGGTGCGCTCTTCTTATAAAGCACACAAACATATACTCTAACATACGAACGTATTATCTACTGCGACTTGTGTTAGATTTATCCTGGTCAGTGTGATTTAATAACCTATGAGAACTATACATATTGGCATTAATGGTTTTGGTCGCATAGGCAGGACACTATTTCGTCTGTTGCATGGGCATCCTTACATTAAAGTCACCGTCATAAATGATCTTGCTGACAGCAGAACCCTGGCGCATTTACTCAAATACGACAGCATTCATGGTCGCTTTCAACAAGAAGTGAGTTTTGAGGAGAATACCCTTCTGGTCAATGGAGAGGTCATTGGCCTGCAACAACAAGAACATCCAAAAGATATAGACTGGAAGGCTGGTAAGGTGGACATTGTTGTAGAGGCTAGTGGAAAATTTAAATCAAAATCTACCTTGAAATTACATTTAAAAAATGGCGCAAAAAAGGTGATCCTAACAGCTCCACCTAGCGATGAGGACATCAAAATGATAGTTTTTGGCGTTAATGATGATATTATAAATGCTACTGACCATATCATCTCCAACGCCTCCTGTACTACCAATAATGCAGCACCAATGATCAAAGTTTTGCATGATCACTGGGAGGTGGAACAGGCCTACATTACTACTGTACATTCTTTTACCTCCGATCAAAGCCTGCATGACAGACCACATAGAGATCTAAGAAGAGCCAGGGCAGCAAGCCAATCTATTATTCCAACAACAACAGGAGCAGCTAAAGCCCTGACCCGAATATTTCCCGATCTGGCTAATGTTATTGGAGGTTGCGGGATACGTGTTCCTGTCCCAAATGGCTCATTGACAGACATTACGCTCAACTTAAAAAAAGATACTTCCATTCAGGAAATTAATGATACTTTTGAAAAGGCAGCGGAAAATGAGCTAAAAAACGTACTTTTTTACACGAAAGACCCTATAGTTTCTATAGATATAAACAATAGTTACTATTCCTGTACGTTTGATTCTCAGATGACTTCTGTACTTGGTAAAATGGTCAAGGTTATAGGTTGGTATGACAATGAAACCGGGTATAGCAGCAGAATTATTGATGTAATACAATTGTTGGAACATAAAAAGTACCTTTGATATTTTTAAAACCACATAAAAAACGTATTAGATTACTAGTCCTTTTAGGGCTTTTTTGGTGTGTAAGCCCCCTGTGGTCACAAAATTCCGATACGATAGACGAAAAGCTATCACAATTCTTCAAGGAATATACTACTTACAAGAACGAGAATAAGTTAGAACAGGCATTAGATGTCCTCGATGAAGCACGCAAATTAGCAGAAAGCAGCCTGGATGAAAAAGGAATCATAGATACCTATCATCGCTTTGCCTTATTGAACCTGCAGAGGGGAGATAGGAATAATGCGGAGTTTTTCTTAGCGCGCGCTGACAAATTGTTAGAAAGTTATAATTCATATCCGCGTGGAGAGGGGTACTACAAATATGTTGAAGCAAAACTTCTTTATAGTTCTGATCTGAATTTTGCCGCTATGAGAAGACTAGCGGATGCCAAGACCCTGAGTAATGATCGGAACCTTCTAAACAACATGTTGCTGTTAGAGGGTCTAATTTTTATGAGCATTGAAGATTACGAAAAGGCGGCTGTTAGTTTTAATTCGCTTGTTGTTAACACAGATGATATAGAAAAGGAATATTTATCAACCAGAGCCCATTTGGGTCTGGCAGACCTTAATATTCGTACCGAAAATTACGAGGAGAGTATCAAAAATGGCTTAAGTGCCATGGCACTTGCCAGGGCGAACAACTTCGGTATTGAATTACTTCAGGCCACTGAATTTCTGGCCAAAGCCAATGAACTACGGGCAAATTACAAACTGGCACTCGAATACAAAGCGGATATTGTACAAATAAAAGATTCCATCTTTACTCTGGAAAAGATAAAAGCTGAAACCAACAAGGCAGATAAACTGGCAATGGACGAGGCCAAGACCGAGATAAACAGGCAGGATGAACGAATTGAAGCCTTAAGCGAATCTGCCAACCGATCCGAAATTACCGCCATCCTTACCTCGGCATTCCTTACCATTATTTCCTTGTTAGCAGTCTCGCTGTACAGGAACAACCAGATCAAATTAAAAACCAACGACCTGCTGCAAACAAAAAATAAGGAATTACAGGCCGCAAGGGATGCAGCGGTTCAGGCAATGGAAGCAAAGACCAATTTCTTGTCTACTGTTAGTCATGAACTGAGAACACCGCTCTATGCAGTGACCGGACTCACCCATCTCCTACTCGAAGAAAATCCAAGTGAAAATCAGAAAGAACATCTAAAATCCCTCAAGTTTTCCGGAGATTACCTTTTAAATTTCATCAATGATATCTTACAGATCAATAAAATTGATGCTGATAAATTAGAACCTTCGAGCATTGAATTTCACCTGAAGAAGATTCTCAGTGAAGTGATCGATTCCTTACGACAAAGCGCCAAGGAGAATAAAACAAAAATTTTACTCGAATATGATGATGAGATTCCTCCGCATTTGATGAGTGACCCGTTAAAATTATCTCAGATCTTTATCAATCTTATCGGCAACTCTATAAAGTTCACCAAGAATGGACAAGTTACCCTCATCGCCAAACTAGTGAAAAAGGAAGAGGAAAATGTGACCATCTATTTTGAGGTAAAGGACAACGGCATTGGGATCTCTGAGGAACAGCAACAGCACATCTTTGACAGCTTTGAACAGGGCTCTATCCAAATAAACCGGGAATACGGGGGAACCGGATTAGGACTCACTATTGTTAAAAGTTTACTTGGTCTGTTCGATAGTCAAATTCAGTTGAAAAGTCAGGAAGGGAAAGGAAGTTCATTTTTCTTTGAATTGGTACTAAAATCCAAAGACAGTATAGTGGATGACATTCCGTTTGAAATAGAGCAGAAGGAATACGACCTGAATGGAATGCATGTACTAGTAGTAGAAGACAATAAAATAAACCAGGTGATCACCAAGAAAATGCTCCTTAAACGCGGCATAAGTTGCGATATTGCCGAGAACGGTCTGGAAGCTATAGATCAGGCAAACAGAAATCAGTTCGACGGAATTTTAATGGATATTCATATGCCCGGTATCAGCGGGGTGGAAGCTACCGTTGAGATCCGTAAGTTCGATAGAGAAACACCTATCATTGCATTGACGGCTATCTCCCTGGATGACAGTTTGGAAGCTTTCTATGCCGCTGGCTGCAATGACGTGGTGACCAAGCCTTTTAAACCTGAGGTTTTCTATCAAAAAATAGGAGAGAATTTCCTGGAACACAAAGAGAAAAAATCAGCCTCATAAATTTTTAATTGCCTGTCTAAGCAGTTCCTTTCCATTACCTAAGAATACATGTTTTACAGACAGATAGTAAGCATTAGGCACATTCCCATCCATTCTTGTAAAGTCTTTTTCAGTAGTTAGGATCATAGAAAATGATCTAAGTTCTTCGTACTCCTTCTCGGTAAAAAAATGATGATCAGGAAATCTGCGGTGGGTAAAAAGAATTCCTTGTGCCTTTAAAAATTGAAGCAATGGATCCGGGTTTGCGATTCCGGTTACCAATAAGATCTCATCCCTCAGATCTTTGAGGTTTTTAGAACCCTGTAGCCCATTTACCTCGTTTCCATATTCGAACCCACAGAACAAGAGTTTTTGCCGTGGTAATGGCTTTAAACGCTTTCTGATCGCCTCCTGCGCCTCTTTACTCAAATTGAGTGGACATTTTGTGACAATGATCATATCTGCCCGCTGTGCTTCTTTTTTGTGATCTCGTAAATTCCCGGTAGGCAGATACCAATCATCTATGTACATGTCGTTAAAAGCAGTAAGTAAAACATACATGCCGGCCTTTACCTTTCTATGTTGAAAGGCGTCGTCTAACAGTATAAGGCTAGGTGAAAACTGCTCTTCCAGTTGCTCAATCCCCCGCTGTCTATTGCTGTCAACTGCTATAATATTGCCAGGAAATTTATTGAAGATCTGTAAAGGTTCATCGCCTACATCTTCAGGGCTTAGCCCGGGTATGACCTGTAAAAATCCACTCGATTTTCGTCTGTACCCCCTACTCAATACTGCCATTTTCCCAGGTGTGGAAATATGTTCTAACAACCACTCTATCATGGGTGTTTTTCCCGTACCCCCTGTGCTAAGATTCCCTATACAAATAGTAGGGGTTTTGTACGATTTGGATGAAAATATCCCAAGATCATAACAAACATTCCTCAGATACACGACCAAGGCGTAGAGCAGGGAAAAAGGAAACGCTATTTTTCTCAAGAGTTGCATCGGAACGAAAATATAATATTTTATCTTTGAACCTTGGTATTTTTAGAATGATTGTACAGGAAGTTGCGGATATATTAGAAGAACTGGCTCCTTTGGCTAACGCCGAGGAATTCGACAATGTCGGACTCCTGGTTGGCGACCGCAAAGCAAAGGTCACCGGAATATTGGTAACCCTAGATACTTTAGAAAATGTAGTGGAGGAAGCCATAGCTAAGAAATACAACCTTATAGTTAGTTTCCATCCCATTCTTTTTAAAGGCCTCAAAAAGATCACCGGAAAGAACTATGTAGAACGCGTCGTTATAAAAGCAATCCGGCACGGGATCAACATTTATAGCATGCACACTGCTTTAGACAATGTTGCCCAAGGTGTAAATGGCAGAATATGTGAGGTGTTGGGTATTTTAGATCCACATATTTTACTACCTAAAACAGATAGTTTACAAAAATTGACCACCTATGTTCCGAAAGCGGCTTTGGAGCAAGTAAAAGAAGCACTCTTTGCCGCCGGAGGAGGCAGTATAGGGAATTATAGTCATTGTAGTTTTACACTGGAAGGAACTGGTAGTTTCAGACCGGAAAGTGGGGCTCAACCTACACTTGGGAAACGAGGTGAAACTCATTTTGAAAAGGAAATACAAATACATATGACCTTTCCAAGTGCTGTAAAGAATCAACTTTTAATGGCCTTGTTCGAGAATCATCCGTACGAAGAGGTAGCCTACGAAATAACGACGCTGGATAATGAGTATCAACATCTGGGAATGGGGATGATAGGCAGCTTGGCAGCTCCCATGGAAGAGCATACTTTCTTTGAACATCTTAAAAAATGTATGCAAGTACCTTGTATTCGGCATTCTGCTTTGCTCAATAAACCAATTCAAAAGGTAGCCGTATTGGGCGGTAGTGGTGCTTTTGCCATCTCTGCGGCCAAGGCTCAGGGAGCAGATGTTTTTATAACTGCCGATGTAAAATACCATCAGTTCTTTGAGGCTGAAAATAAGATGATAATTGCTGATATAGGTCATTATGAATCAGAACAATACACAAAAAACTTATTGGTAGATTATCTTACAAAAAAAATCCCTAATTTTGCAGTCGCTTTATCAGAAAGCATAACCAATCCTATTAAGTATTATTAACATATGGCAGCAAAGAAAGAAGCTACAGTTGAGAATAAATTAAGAGCCCTGTACGATCTCCAACTTATTGATTCTAGGGTAGATGAGATCCGTAATGTTCGTGGAGAATTGCCTTTGGAGGTAGAAGACCTTGAAGATGATGTGTTAGGACTCAAAACAAGGATGGACAAGCTAAAAACGGATTTAGAGACCATCAACTACGAGATCACCGCCAAGAAAAATCTTATAGATGAGGCAAAGGTCCTTATCAAAAAATATGCTGAGCAACAGAAGAATGTGCGAAATAGTCGCGAATTTAATTCTCTTGCCAAAGAAGTGGAATTTCAGGAATTAGAAATTCAACTGGCTGAAAAAAATATAAAGGAATTCAAGGTTCAGATAGAGCAGAAAAAAGAGGTTATCGCAGAAACCAAGGAAAGGTTATCTGAACGGGAATCTCATTTAAAGCACAAGAAAAGTGAACTAAATGCAATTCTTGCCGAAACCGAAAAAGAAGAAAAGGCACTTTTACAACAGTCTGAGATTTACGAAAAGCAAATAGAAGAGCGTTTAGTTAAGGCCTATAAAAGAATTCGTGTCAATGTAAAAAACGGTCTTGCCGTTGTTGCTATTGAAAGAGGAGCCTCCGGTGGATCTTTCTTTACGATCCCGCCTCAGGTACAGGTAGAGATAGCATCAAGGAAAAAGATCATTACAGATGAGCACAGTGGCCGTATTCTTGTAGATCCGGCACTTGCTGAAGAAGAACAACAGAAAATGCATAAAATGTTCGACAAGATCTAGGATTCATCTTTTTAAAATATTTAAAGCCATCTTAAAATAAGATGGCTTTTTTTATACCTTTAGAAAAGTGAAAAGGCCTTCAAAGGATGCACCGCAGACTACTATATTTACTAATTTCACTTCTTATGAGTGCTAATCTATTAGGTCAGGACCTGACTGACTTCCAATGGAAAAATCGGCTCTTACTCCTAATGGAACCCCAGGGAGATCATGTAAA
Organism: uncultured Flavobacteriaceae bacterium; assembly: GCA_963844995.1. GTDB lineage: Bacteria > Bacteroidota > Bacteroidia > Flavobacteriales > Flavobacteriaceae > Muriicola. Next base: position 237,965 of record CAWJQE010000021.1, read on the forward strand.
CACCAGAGAACAGTTGGCACTCTTTGCTCCTTTTGAGCAGGACATTGAGGACAGGGAATTAATTATTTTGGTATTCGATGGGGAGGTGATACTCGATAAGGAGTTAAAAGCAACAACCATCGATGTAAGTAAAATTCCGCACAAAGATTTTCAGGGAGTCTTGCTGTTTGGGAAGGATGGAGGAATAAAACTAAAACAGCCCTTTTATGTAACGCCCATCCGAATTTTTAACCTTATAGATAGTATGCCTATGAGACAAAGCGAGATAAGGCGAAAAAATTCACCTTAAACCTTTGGAGCCGGCGTGTTCTGGAGTAGCTGCAACATACGTTCCTCCACCTTTTTGCTGTTCCATTGATCTTCAATATCGGGAAACTTCATAATCTCTTTCATAATACTTTCCTGAAAATCTCCAATGGCCAGTGCTTCTGAATAGGCCCTGTGAGAGAAAGTAACTCTGGAATAGGTTGGCTCCCAAAGTGCAGGGTGTTTCTCCGCAAACCACTTCTCTATTCTCTTTTGCAATAAGAAAGACGGATTGGCTGTTTTGCTGCTCATTTCAATAAAATTGCGATAGCTTAATTCTGCAATAGCATCTGCATTGGGCTTTCGCTCCTTTTGAAATGTTTGAAAGATCTTTTCCCAATCATCACCAAACCGCTCTATGATTTTAGATAGGGAGTAAATGTCTTCGAACCCTGCATTCATCCCTTGTCCATAAAAAGGCACTATGGCATGGGCAGAATCGCCAACCAGGGCTACTTTATCCCAATAGGTCCATGGATAACATTTCATGGTGACCATGGCACTCGTAGGATTCTTAAAAAAATCTTCGGTCAGATTTTCAATATCCTGCATTACGTTTGGAAAATAGGTGGAAAAAAATGTAGTGGCCTCCTTTTTATTGGTGATCTTTTCAAAAGACACCTCACCTTCGAAAGGGAGGAAAAGGGTACAGGTGAAACTCCCGTCCAAGTTGGGCATAGCGATGAACATAAACTTTCCTCTGGGCCAGATATGAAAAGAGTGTTTATCTAATTTATGGGATCCATCAGCATTGGCGGGGATAGTTAGTTCTTTATATCCAACATCCAAAAAATCCTGAGAATAATTAAATCGACTTCGTCGTTGCATTTTATGACGCACCCTGGAAAAAGCCCCGTCGCAGCCAAATACAATATCATGATGATAGGCCTTCCATTCGCTTTTCTCCGAATCTCCTGTATACAACGTAGCCGTTGGGAGGTCTACGTCCCAAACTTTTTCATTAAATCTAAATATAACCCCTGCTTCTTCAGCCAGATCGATCATTTTACGATTGAGTACGCCTCTTGAAATAGACCAGATAGCCTCTCCTTCCTTCCCATACTTCTGATAATACTCGGGCTGATCTAATACGTGCATGGCACGTTTATCCAAAGGAATGGCGATCTTTTTGATCTGATCCTCTATCGCCACTTCCCGTAAGGCCTTCCAGCCGCGATCGCTCATAGCTAAATTAATAGACCTGCCAGAGAAATCTATGGTACGAATATCCGGGCGCCTGTCAAAAACAGTAATATGATGTCCATAACGTTGGAGGTAGATCGCCAACAAAGAGCCAACAAGCCCCGATCCTACAATGGCAATGTTCTTTGGGCTTTGCGTCATGGTTCTCGCTGCGGGGTTTTTACAATACGTAAAAGTAAGAAATTATCATCAGAGCTGTGGCGTTCAATTTATCATTCAATTAACGGTATTTTGTTTATCTTTTATATATATTCGTTAAACATAAATGCGCAATGAGACACTACCTTTCAGATGACATAGCTCAACTCTCCTCCCGTTTCAGGGCTAATTTGATCAATAGTGTAACCGGGTATAAGTCGTGCAATCTCATTGGCACCAAGTCTACAGCGGGCCGCTCAAATCTGGCCATATTCAGTTCGATCATCCATATAGGCAGCTCCCCTCCTCTATTGGGCTTTATCTTGCGCCCTTTGACAGTGCGTAGGGATACTTTTACCAATTTGAAGGAACTCGGATATTTTACCGTAAATCAGGTTTCGGCTGAAATGCATCAAAAGGCACATCAAACAGCGGCTAAATATGAAAAGGATACATCAGAATTTACAGCTACTGGTTTCAAAGAGGAGTACCTCGATGGATTTGCAGCACCTTATGTGGCAGAAAGTACTATCAAAATTGGTTGCCAATATAAAAATCATTACCTCCTGGAAGAGAATGGCTGCCTGCTGGTGATAGGATCTATTGAAAGGCTTTATTTCCCCGAAGAGATACAGGAAGCAGATGGCTTTCTCAGACTCGATAAAACAGAAACCATCGCCGCCATGGGGATGGATGGCTATGCCTTACCGGCCTTTCTGGACAGGATGTCTTATGCCCGACCTGACAGCGAATCTAGCATACTATCTGATGACACATAAAAAGCAACTACTCCCCAGCAAGCTATGTGTAATTTGTGGCAAGCCATTCACTTGGCGTAAAAAGTGGGAGAAAAACTGGGAGCAAGTGCTTTATTGCAGCGAACGATGCCGCAGAAACAAAGTTCAGATAAATTAAAAATAAATTGAATTATTAATAGGGATATGAATACACTGGTATGGTTACGCAATGATCTCAGAGTATCGGACAATCAATCCTTATCCTTGGCTTGCAAAGAGGAAAAAGTAATAGCCGTATATTGCCTGGACCCAGAATTGCTGGCAGAAGGCCCTTATGGTTTTCGAAGAATGGAAAAGTACCGGGTGAAATTCTTATTAGAATCACTAAAAGCACTTCAGGATAACCTTGCTACTCTCAATATCTCTCTTTTATTCTACTTAAAAAAACCGAAAGAGGTACTGCCTTCCCTAATAGAAAAATACCAAATTCAACAGGTCTATTTGCAAAAGGAATGGACAAAAAATGAGGTAAACGAACTAGAGCAGCTAAAACAACAATGCCCATCAGGGATATCTTTTATCGAAAGTTATGATCAGTTCTTATTTCACCCATCCGATCTTCCCTATGCTGAAGTTTCAAACATTCCGGAAGTTTTCACCACTTTTCGCAAGAAATCTGAGAAGTATTCCAAGGTTAGACCTGCTATTTCAAGACCTGTTGCAAAACCATCAGAGAACCTTCTTTCAGATAAAACTCCGGTACCCAATTTATCTGATTTGGGCTTTATACCTTTTGATCTACATCCCCATTCTGCTTTTCCTTTTAAAGGTGGCGAAAATACAGCCCTGAAAAGGATTCAGGAATATTTTTGGGATACCGGTAAACTAGCCTTCTACAAGCGCACCCGAAATGGGCTGCTGGGAACAGATTACAGCTCCAAGCTTTCTCCCTGGTTAGCTAATGGTAGCATATCTGCCCGCTGTGTCTATTGGGCCATAAAAAAGTTTGAGAATGAGGTCACAAAGAACCAGGATACCTATTGGCTGGTATTTGAACTTATATGGCGCGACTATTTTAAGTACGTTTCTATGAAACATGGCAACAAGATATTTTATTTAAACGGTATCCTCGACAGATCGTACAATTGGGAGAACTCCGAGTCTATTAAGCTTTCATGGATACACGGAACCACAAAAGAACCATTTGTTAATGCAAATATGATTGAATTAGCCAAAACAGGCTGGATGAGCAATAGAGGTAGGCAAAACGTAGCTAGTTACTGGGCTAAAGAACTCAAGCAAGACTGGCGAATTGGAGCTGCTTACTTTGAATCACTCCTCATAGATTACGATGTTCACAGTAATTGGGGAAATTGGATGTACAACAGCGGTGTAGGAAATGATCCAAGGGACAGAAAATTTAATATTAAAAGACAAGCAGAGCTATACGATCCTGCCGGGAAGTTTCAAAACCTCTGGCTTCAGGATACCTTGTTCTAGAAACCTATAATACAATGACAAAACTCCGACTATTATTGGGAGACCAACTCAACGCAGAACACAGCTGGTTTACGCAAGTTGATCCAGATTGCACATATCTAATGGCCGAGTTGAAACAGGAGACCAATTACGTCACTCATCATATTCAAAAAGTAGTTGCTTTCTTTAGCTCAATGCGATCATTCTCTGAATCTTTAACGGATCAGGGACACAGTGTAACTTATTTAAAAATCAATGATGCCAACAACCCTCATGATCTAAAAGAGCTTATACTCCAACATGTAGAAATCACAGCAGCAGAGAAATTCGAATACCTGCTCCCGGATGAATACAGGCTAGACCAGCAACTGAAAGACATTACTTCTTCGCTATCAATTCCTTCTGAAAGCTTTGACACTCAGCATTTCTTTACCAACAGGGATACATTGGAAGAATTCTTTAAAGGCAAGAAGCAACTCATAATGGAGCCATTCTATAGAATGATGCGTAAAGAACACAACATCATGATGAATAATGGTGAACCAGAGGGTGGTAAATGGAACTATGATCAAAGCAATCGCAAGAAATGGAAAGGCAACCCCTCCATCCCTCCTATTTTCGATCTAAAAAAAGACGTAAGCAGTCTTTACCAAGAAATACAACAAGCCGGAATTAAGACTATAGGCACCCTGGACCCGTTTTCTTTCAATTGGCCCACTAGCAGGGAGGAAAGTTTAAAAGTGTTAAGGTATTTCAACAAAAACCTGCTACCCCACTTTGGTGATTTCCAGGATGCCCTGCATACGGATCAAAAATTCTTGTTTCACTCACGCCTTTCATTTGCCATGAACAGCAAGATGCTTTCCCCGGGGGAAGTGATTAAGCAGGTAATTAAACACTACAATGCACATAAAGAAGCAATAGACATCTCACAGGTAGAAGGGTTTGTACGTCAGATACTTGGATGGAGGGAGTATATGCGAGGTATTTATTGGAAGGAAATGCCTTCTTATAAAACTAAAAATGTTTTAGAAAATAAAAACCCGCTCCCAGAATTCTATTGGACCGGCGATACTAAAATGAATTGCCTTAGCCACGCTGTTAAACAAAGCCTGGAAGAAGCTTATGCCCATCATATTCAACGGTTGATGATCACAGGGAACTATGCACTGCTTACGCAAACAGATCCTGATGAAGTAGACAGATGGTACCTGGGCATTTATATAGATGCCATAGAATGGGTAGAGATCACCAATACCCGTGGGATGAGTCAATTCGCAGATGGCGGAATTGTAGCCACAAAACCCTATGTAAGCAGTGCCAATTACATCAATAAAATGAGTAATTATTGTGAAGGGTGCACCTATGATCACAGCATGAAAACAGGTGAAACCGCCTGCCCCTTTAATTCATTATACTGGAACTTCCTGGATGCAAAAAAAGATCATTTTAGCAATAACCCCAGAATGGGTATGATGCTTAGTTTATTGGCTAAAAAAGATCCTAAGGAAATGGAGGAGATTAAGAAAAGAGCGAGGCAAATTATCGAAAATCCCGATCAATTTTAGTGGCTTTTTATTGCTGCTCCTGATCCTAAAAGAGGTTTTAAACGTATATACAACTCCATCCGCCTTTTGGCGTCTATATATACTAAAAGTCCGGTGACAAAAATCACCGGACTTTCTCTTTAAAATAAGGTGTTTATTTAAGTATTCCGTCTACAATACCGTATTCAACAGACTCCTCTGCGCCCATCCAATAATCGCGGTTAAAGTCCTTCATGATCTTGTCAAAGGTTTGTCCGCAATTCTCAGCAAGGATCTTTGCACCCAATTCCTTGGTCTTAATGATCTCCTTGGCCTGGATCTCAATATTAGATGCCTGCCCTCTGGCTCCACCACTAGGTTGATGGATCATAACCCGTGCATGTGGTTGTATAAATCTTCGTCCTTTTTTACCTACAGAAAGCAAAATGGATCCCATTGAGGCAGCCAATCCTGTACAGATGGTAGACACCGGACTCTTCAATGATTTAATGGTATCGTAAATAGCAAATCCGGAAGTAACATAGCCTCCCGGGCTATTTATATACAATTGAATTTCCTTGTTATTTTGCAAGTCCAGATACAGCAATCTATCAATGACATGCTTAGCAGAATCATCATCTACCATGCCCCACAAGAACACTTTTCTTTCCTGCAACAGCTTCTCATTTATAGCCTCTTGTACTTTTCCTTTTTTAGCACTCATAGTATCATTTATATAACATCAAAGGTAAGCATTTACCCTTCATTTCGCCAAGCGACTTTTGCTCAAAAATCACTAAATCAAATCGTTAAAAATCAGTTATTTACGCATAGTGTGCTTAATGAGCATATTTCATTAATGGTAAAAACAGTGTCATTCATCGGATATCGCCCATATACAGGTCGAAATACTCATCCGAAAAAATAATCCATTTATCGAAGCTTTTGTTTTACATCGATTAAAATTCTTTGTTAATCCCCTGCTTGCTGCCCAACTAGTGTTATTGCGCTTATTTTGTTAAAGCTTAACCTTTTAAAATTTAGTGGTCATCCCAGAGATCCCAAAATTTACATGAACAAACAATTTCTATTTTTTTCATTCTTCGGGTAACCCTTCAAATTTTAATAAGGCAGTTTAAAAAATTGACCTTATGCACAATTCTACTCTCAACAAATTTATCTCATTCAGCTTGCTAACTGCAATGTTGTTCCTTGGAACCTTGGGTGCCCTCGGACAGGTAAAGAAAGCATTCACTCCACGCTACAATGAAACTATAAAGGGAGATGTTACCATTATAGCAAACAATATGTTGTCTGCACATCCTACAAATAATTTCAATGGAACAGGAGACAACCAGGACAACAACAACAGAGTATATGTTGACATTGACAGTGACCCTACCACTTTCAATTCGAGTAGTGCTACATTAATTGATCCCAATCCCGGTCTTGCATGTAAAGAGTTTGTTAGGGCATATTTATACTGGGCGGCTTCTGACAAAGAGGCCGGAGGAGTATCTCAAAATGCCGATTCATGGAATCATAATCAGGTCAAATTAATGCTTCCTGGTTCTTCAACATATACAACCATAACCGCTGACGAAGTTTTATATCGTGGGCGGAGTGAACATTTTCATAACGACCCTTATATAAGTATAAAGGATATCACCTCTGAAGTAGTAGGCCTTTCTAATCCTTATGGGAAATATCAGGTGGGTAATGTGCAGGCTACCTATGGAGGACTAGAACCACATGGTGGTGGAAATTATGGAGTAGCAGGAGGATGGCAAATCGTATTTGTATATCAATCGACCGAACTCCTTACAAGGAACATTACACTTTTTGATGGATATGCACACGTAGATAACGGAGCTACAACCGACTTTAATGTAAACGGATTTCTCTCTATTCCTACCGGTCCGGTTAAAGCAGATATCATCCTTGGAGCCATTGAAGGTGACCGTGTATTAAGCGGTGATAGTTTTCAGATCAGAAAGCCTGATGGCAACTGGCAAAAAATAAATACCCCTTTAAGAGGGCAGGACAATTTCTTCTCCAGTACGATCTCTATAGACGGAGCTCATTTTACAAGCAGGGTTCCGGCAAGTACAAATACATTAGGATATGATGCTTCCATATTTGAATTATCAAATCCTTCGAATTCGCTTATCGCCAACAATCAGACCAGTACCACTTTAAGGGCTACCTCAGGGCAGGAATCCTATGGTTTGTATTTGGTTGGTTTTTCGATAGAAGTCTATGAACCCAGTATTGGGGCTTTGGAGTTTACAACCTCCCCTGCAGATACAAGTTATGATCCGGGTGAAACTGCTACTTTAACCATGAGTATTGAAAACTCAGGAAATGATAATATCCGAAATCTTGAAATTTCAACCATTCTTCCCATTGAAGTAACGTTTAATGCTACACAACCACTGCCTCCCGGTGTAACGTATACTTTTGATGCACCATCCAGAGAACTTAAGTTCTTTGTAGCAGATGGTTTTATTGATACAGGAGATTCTTTTAATATTGATTTCGACGTAGATGTTTTGGAACAGTGTTACTTTTTAGAAACAGCATGTTCTGCTAATTTTTCAATTCAGGCGACTGCAACATTTAATGGTGAAATAAATACCACTCCACAAACCACTAATAGTTCCGGTACAGTAGATGAATGTGGATTTGGGAATCACGATCCTAGTATTGTAGAGATCAATCAGCCCGACGCTGTAGACTGGGAGACCGGAAACAACGACTTAAATGTAACTATTGCTTGTGATGATGCAACGGCCCTGACCAATGCCCAGGCCTTGGAACCAGCAACCGAGTTTTGTGATTTTACCTTAGACAAGATTTCTGGTGCTTTCGTTGCCGATCCAGATTGTGAAGCAGAAGGAACCTATACCAACACCTGGACATTTACAGATGCCTGTGGAAGAGTTAGTGAAACGTTTACTCAGGTAATTACATTGGTAGATACAACTAACCCTACCTTTAATGAAGCCTTACCTGTTGATACTGTTGCAGCATACAATAATATTCCAAGTCCGGAGATCTTAACTGCCTCAGATACTTGTGATTCTAATCCTCAGGTAACTTTTGAAGAAGATTATGATGGCGATGAGACAAGCACTACTTATACTATTTTAAGAACATGGACAGCTGAAGACTGTGCCGGAAATACATCAGAACATACACAAAAGATTTTTGTGACCGAAAATGGTGATCCAATTGGGTTAGCAATTAATGATATCTCAGTTGACGAAGATGCCGGTACTGCCATTTTTACTGTAACCAATACAGGTGAAGTTTCAGGTGGTTTTACCGTAAACTTTACATCTGCAGATGGAACGGCCACGGCACCTAATGATTATATCTCCAATTCTGATGAGCTTTCTTTTGACGGAGACCACGGCACTGCCGAAACCATTGAAATTGATATCAATGATGATGTAATTACCGAAGATCTTGAAGACTATACAATTACAATTACTGCCGGGACAAATACACCCGTGATTAACAAATCCGTTGGGCTGGGTACTGTAGTAGATAATGATGCCTCCACCCTTAGTATTGCCGACATTAACGTAAATGAAGCTATTGGAAATGCCACTGTAGTAGTTACCTTAAATGGTGCCGTAGAAGAAGCCTTTGTGGTGGAGTATTCAACTGCAGATGGAACTGCAGTAGCAGGAACCGATTATACAACCGTAGTATCGCAGATCAACTGGCCGGCTAATGCTACAAGTGGTTCTACTCAAAATATTCTTGTACCGATCACGGATGACAATGTCCTGGAATTCACCGAGAATTTTCTTATAAATCTTACAAACATCCTGGCCAGTGCAGATATTTCTATTGCTGATGATCAGGCGAATGTAAATATCCTGGACAATGATAGCGGCGTGGGAACCGGACTTAGCTTTGATGCTACTTCTGTAACTGTGAGTGAGGCAGCTGGTAATGCTACTTTTACGGTCAGACTTTCAGGAAACGTTCAAGGAGGGTTTAGTGTTGACTATGCTACCGCTAACAACAATGCTGCTGCACCAGGTGACTATACTTCTACCGCTGGTACATTAAACTTTGCAGGTACCGATGGTGAGTCCTATGAGATCACTGTGCCGATCATTGATGATTCACTGATCGAGAACACCGAAGATTTCTTTGGTAGACCTTTCTAACATTACTAATATTTTAGTTCTTAACAATACACCTCAGGCGACCGGTAACATTACCGATAACGATGCGGTTGTTGGAACCGGGATCGATTTTGATGCTACCTCTGTAACTGTGGATGAAGGAGCCGGTACGGCTACCTTTACCGTAAGACTTACCGGGGATGTGCAAGGTGGATTTACCCTGGACTATGCCACTGCCGATGGTCTGCCGCTCAGCCTGGTGATTATACGTCGACCTCTGGTACGCTGACTTTTGCAGGTACCGATGGTGAGTCCTATGAGATCACTGTGCCGATCATTGATGATTCATTGATCGAGAACACCGAAGATTTTGTGGTAGATCTGTCTAACCTGTCTACTACCTTAATTGGAATCAATACACCACAGGCGATTGGGAACATTACCGATAACGATGCGGTTGTTGGAACCGGGATCGATTTTGATGCTACCTCAGTAACGGTGGATGAAGGAGCCGGTACGGCTACCTTTACCGTAAGACTTACCGGGGATGTGCAAGGTGGATTCACCCTGGACTATGCCACTGCCGATGGTCGTGCCGGGCAGCCTGGTGATTATACCAGTGCTTCTGGTACGCTAACCTTTGCAGGTACCGATGGTGAGTCGTATGATATTACCGTTCCGATCATTGATGATTCATCTGATCGAGAACACCGAAGATTTCTTTGTAGATCTTTCGAACCTCTCTACGACCTTAATTGGGATCAATACCCCACAAGCTGACCGGGAACATTACCGATAACGATGCGGTTGTTGGAACCGGGATCGATTTTGATGCTACCTCTGTAACGGTGGATGAAGGGCCGGTACGGCAACCTTTACCGTATCCCTTACCGGGGATGTGCAAGGTGGATTTACCCTGGACTATGCCACTGCCGATGGGTCTGCCGGGCAGCCTGGTGATTATACGTCGACTTCTGGTACCCTTACGTTCGCAGGTACCGATGGTGAGTCCTATGAGATCACTGTGCCGATCATTGATGATTCATTGATCGAGAACACCGAAGATTTTGTGGTAGATCTGTCTAACCTGTCTACTACCTTAATTGGAATAAATACGCCACAGGCGACCGGGAACATTACCGATAACGATGCGGTTGTTGGAACCGGGATCGATTTTGATGCTACCTCAGTAACCGTGGATGAAGGAGCCGGTACGGCTACCTTTACCGTAAGACTTACCGGGGATGTGCAAGGTGGATTTACCCTGGACTATGCCACTGCCGATGGTAGTGCAGGTGCTCCTGGTGATTATACCAGTCGACTTCTGGTACGCTAACCTTTGCAGGTACCGATGGTGAGTCCTATGAGATCACTGTGCCGATCATTGATGATTCATTGATCGAGAACACCGAAGATTTCTGTGGTAGATCTGTCTAACTTGTCTACTACCTTAATTGGAATAAATACCCCACAGGCGACCGGGAACATTACCGATAACGATGCGGTTGTTGGAACCGGGATCGATTTTGATGCTACCTCTGTAACGGTGGATGAAGGAGCCGGTACGGCTACCTTTACCGTAAGACTTACCGGGGATGTGCAAGGTGGATTTACCCTGGACTATGCCACTGCCGATGGTAGTGCAGGTGCTCCTGGTGATTATACGTCGACCTCTGGTACGCTAACCTTTGCAGGTACCGATGGTGAGTCCTATGAGATCACTGTGCCGATCATTGATGATTCATTGATCGAGAACACCGAAGATTTCTTTGTAGATCTGTCTAACCTGTCTACTACCTTAATTGGAATCAATACCCCACAAGCTCTTGGGAACATTACCGATAACGATGCGGTTGTTGGAACCGGGATCGATTTTGATGCTACCTCTGTAACGGTGGATGAAGGAGCCGGTACGGCTACCTTTACCGTAAGACTTACCGGGGATGTGCAAGGTGGATTTACCCTGGACTATGCCACTGCCGATGGTAGTCTGCCGGTGCTCCTGGTGATTATACCAGTGCTTCTGGTACCCTTACTTTTGCAGGTACCGATGGTGAGTCCTATGAGATCACTGTGCCGATCATTGATGATTCATTGATCGAGAACACCGAAGATTTTGTGGTAGATCTGTCTAACCTGTCTACTACCTTAATTGGAATAAATACCCCACAGGCGACCGGGAACATTACCGATAACGATGCGGTTGTTGGAACCGGGATCGATTTTGATGCTACCTCTGTAACGGTGGATGAAGGAGCCGGTACGGCTACCTTTACCGTAAGACTTACCGGGGATGTGCAAGGTGGATTTACCCTGGACTATGCCACTGCCGATGGGTCTGCCGGTGCAGCCTGGTGATTATACGTCGACTTCTGGTACCCTTACGTTCGTAGGTACCGATGGTGAGTCCTATGAGATCACTGTGCCGATCATTGATGATTCATTGATAGAGAACACTGAAGATTTCTTTGTAGATCTGTCTAACCTGTCTACTACCTTAATTGGAATCAATACCCCACAAGCGACCGGGAACATTACCGATAACGATGCGGTTGTTGGAACCGGGATCGATTTTGATGCTACCTCTGTAACCGTAGATGAAGGAGCCGGTACGGCCACCTTTACCGTACGCCTTACAGGTGACGTGCAAGGTGGATTTACCCTGGACTATGCCACTGCTGATGGTAGTGCTGCTCAGCCTGGTGACTATACAACAACTTCAGGTACTCTTACCTTCGTAGGTACCGATGGAGAGTCCTATGATATCACTGTGCCGATCATTGATGATTCATTGATAGAGAACACCGAAGATTTTGTGGTAGATCTGTCTAACCTGTCTACTACCTTAATTGGAATCAATACGCCTCAGGCGACCGGGAACATTACCGATAACGATGCGGTTGTTGGAACCGGGATCGATTTTGATGCTACCTCTGTAACGGTGGATGAAGGAGCCGGTACGGCTACCTTTACCGTAAGACTTACCGGGGATGTGCAAGGTGGATTTACCCTGGACTATGCCACTGCCGATGGTATCTGCCGGTGCAGCCTGGTGATTATACGTCGACCTCTGGTACGCTAACCTTTGCAGGTACCGATGGTGAGTCCTATGAGATCACTGTGCCGATCATTGATGATTCATTGATCGAGAACACCGAAGATTTCTGTGGTAGATCTGTCTAACCTGTCTACTACCTTAATTGGAATCAATACGCCACAGGCGACCGGGAACATTACCGATAACGATGCGGTTGTTGGAACCGGGATCGATTTTGATGCTACCTCTGTAACGGTGGATGAAGGAGCCGGTACGGCTACCTTTACCGTAAGACTTACCGGGGATGTGCAAGGTGGATTTACCCTGGACTATGCCACTGCCGATGGTAGTGCAGGTGCTCCTGGTGATTATACGTCGACCTCTGGTACGCTAACCTTTGCAGGTACCGATGGTGAGTCCTATGAGATCACTGTGCCGATCATTGATGATTCATTGATCGAGAACACCGAAGATTTTGTGGTAGATCTGTCTAACCTGTCTACTACCTTAATTGGAATAAATACCCCACAGGCGACCGGGAACATTACCGATAACGATGCGGTTGTTGGAACCGGGATCGATTTTGATGCTACCTCTGTAACGGTGGATGAAGGAGCCGGTACGGCTACCTTTACCGTAATACTTACCGGGGATGTACAAGGTGGATTTACCCTGGACTATGCCACTGCCGATGGGTCTGCCGGGCAGCCTGGTGATTATACGTCGACCTCTGGTACCCTTACGTTCGCAGGTACCGATGGTGAGTCCTATGAGATCACTGTGCCGATCATTGATGATTCATTGATCGAGAACACCGAAGATTTCTTTGTAGATCTGTCTAACCTGTCTACTACCTTAATTGGAATCAATACCCCACAGGCTATTGGTAACATTACCGATAACGATGCGGTTGTTGGAACCGGGATCGATTTTGATGCTACCTCTGTAACGGTGGATGAAGGAGCCGGTACGGCTACCTTTACCGTAAGACTTACCGGGGATGTGCAAGGTGGATTTACCCTGGACTATGCCACTGCCGATGGTTCTGCCGGGCAGCCTGGTGATTATACCAGTGCTTCTGGTACGCTAACCTTTGCAGGTACCGATGGTGAGTCCTATGAGATCACTGTGCCGATCATTGATGATTCATTGATAGAGAACACCGAAGATTTTGTGGTAGATCTGTCTAACCTGTCTACTACCTTAATTGGAATAAATACGCCACAGGCGACCGGGAACATTACCGATAACGATGCGGTTGTTGGAACCGGGATCGATTTTGATGCTACCTCTGTAACGGTGGATGAAGGAGCCGGTACGGCTACCTTTACCGTAAGACTTACCGGGGATGTGCAAGGTGGATTTACCCTGGACTATGCCACTGCCGATGGTAGTGCCGGTGCAGCCTGGTGATTATACCAGTCGACTTCTGGTACGCTGACTTTTGCAGGTACCGATGGTGAGTCCTATGAGATCACTGTGCCGATCATTGATGATTCATTGATCGAGAACACCGAAGATTTTGTGGTAGATCTGTCTAACCTGTCTACTACCTTAATTGGAATAAATACGCCACAGGCGACCGGGAACATTACCGATAACGATGCGGTTGTTGGAACCGGGATCGATTTTGATGCTACCTCTGTAACCGTGGATGAAGGAGCCGGTACGGCTACCTTTACCGTAAGACTTACCGGGGATGTGCAAGGTGGATTTACCCTGGACTATGCCACTGCCGATGGGTCTGCCGGGCAGCCTGGTGATTATACGTCGACCTCTGGTACCCTTACTTTTGCAGGTACCGATGGTGAGTCCTATGAGATCACTGTGCCGATCATTGATGATTCATTGATCGAGAACACCGAAGATTTCTTTGTAGATCTTTCTAACTTGTCTACTACCTTAATTGGAATCAATACCCCACAGGCGACCGGGAACATTACCGATAACGATGCGGTTGTTGGAACCGGGATCGATTTTGATGCTACCTCTGTAACGGTGGATGAAGGAGCCGGTACGGCCACCTTTACCGTAAGACTTACCGGGGATGTGCAAGGTGGATTTACCCTGGACTATGCCACTGCCGATGGTAGTGCCGGTGCATCCTGGTGATTATACGTCGACCTCTGGTACGCTAACCTTTGCAGGTACCGATGGTGAGTCCTATGAGATCACTGTGCCGATCATTGATGATTCATTGATCGAGAACACCGAAGATTTTGTGGTAGATCTGTCTAACCTGTCTACTACCTTAATTGGAATCAATACGCCTCAGGCGACCGGGAACATTACCGATAACGATGCGGTTGTTGGAACCGGGATCGATTTTGATGCTACCTCTGTAACGGTGGATGAAGGAGCCGGTACGGCTACCTTTACCGTACGCCTTACCGGGGATGTGCAAGGTGGATTTACCCTGGACTATGCCACTGCCGATGGTAGTGCAGGTGCTCCTGGTGATTATACAGTCGACCTCTGGTACCCTTACTTTCGCAGGTACCGATGGAGAGTCCTATGAGATCACTGTGCCGATCATTGATGATTCATTGATCGAGAACACCGAAGATTTTGTGGTAGATCTGTCTAACCTGTCTACTACCTTAATTGGAATAAATACCCCACAGGCGACCGGGAACATTACCGATAACGATGCGGTTGTTGGAACCGGGATCGATTTTGATGCTACCTCTGTAACGGTGGATGAAGGAGCCGGGACTGCCACCTTTACCGTGATACTTACCGGGGATGTGCAAGGTGGATTTACCCTGGACTATGCGACTGCCGATGGGTCTGCCGGGCAGCCTGGTGATTATACGTCGACCTCTGGTACGCTAACCTTTGCAGGTACCGATGGTGAGTCCTATGAGATCACTGTGCCGATCATTGATGATGTTATCATTGATAGAGAATACTGAAGATTTCTTGTGGTAGATCTGTCTAACCTGTCTACTACCTTAATTGGAATCAATACCCCACAAGCTGCTGGGAACATTACCGATAACGATGCGGTTGTTGGAACCGGGATCGATTTTGATGCTACCTCTGTAACTGTGGATGAAGGAGCACGGGACGGCTACCTTTACCGTGATCCTTACCGGGGACGTACAAGGTGGATTTACCCTGGACTATGCCACTGCCGATGGTAGTGCCGGTGCAGCCTGGTGATTATTCGTCGACCTCTGGTACGCTAACCTTTGCAGGTACCGATGGTGAGTCCTATGAGATCACTGTGCCGATCATTGATGATTCATTGATCGAGAATACTGAAGATTTCTTTGTAAATCTGTCTAACCTGTCTACTACCTTAATTGGAATCAATACCCCACAA
>CAWJQE010000022.1:0-65226 GCA_963844995.1 uncultured Flavobacteriaceae bacterium
AGTTTTTGACGTGAGGAAAGAAAGTGAACATAATGCAGAACATCTGCCACAGTCTGTTAATACACCTTTAGGGGCCATTAATGAGCATTTGTCTGCCTTCCCGGATAATAAGACCTTTTATCTGAGTTGTGCAGGGGGGTATCGCTCAGTGATCGCAGCATCAATATTAAAAAGCAGAGGCATACATAATCTGGTTGATGTTGGCGGTGGCTTTGACGCCATAAAAAAGGCAGGAATAGAGACTACAAATTATGTCTGCCCATCCACCTTATGATAAATGTCATGTAAAGGGGGGACAGTAATGGTTACTTTTAACAGATGAACAGGCAACAAGGAATAAAATTGCTATTGGTGTGTGTAACCTGTCTGGCAATAATATCCCTGATTGTGCTAGTGGTTCACGCAATAATTTAATTCTTTCTAGTATGAAAACAAATATGGGTACCCTGGACAAGATCATCAGGGTCATTGTGGCCATTGCAGCCGGACTTCTGGTGTATTTTGAAGTAGTACAAGGCGTTTATTCTTATATCTTGCTTGCCATTGTTGCCATCTTTATTTTGACCAGTCTTGTGGGCTTTTGTCCACTTTACAGTATTTTTGGTGTAAATACCTGCGCTGTAAAGAAAAAGGACTAGAATTTCTCTGGCCAGGCTTTTTAGGCTATGAATCATAGTATTCTGCCGCATGAATTATACATTGAGACGAGTTCCTTTTTATGAACGAAAGTCTTAGGAGTATAGAATAATTCTATTGCCAAATTTTAAAATAATTTTCAGATTCTTCTTTGCTGCCTATCTATTTTGTGTATTTTTAAAATTGAATTAGAAGATAGGAATGTTAAAGAATTTTATTCAAAGTGTAGGGATCATTAACATCGTTTTACTCCTCGTAGTTCTCTCCATCATTGTTGTTTCGGAGTATATATTTCTATCCGGTAATAAACTGGATGCTATCTTCATAGCCTTCTGGGCACCGACTATTCTTGGATTTATGATCTATTTTAAAGACAGGAAATGACGGACTTTATTCTTACATATTCAATTTTTGTCGGACTTATCTTCCTTATCTGGATGATCTTTGTCGTTAGGATGTACAAGGAATTGAACAAAAAACAATAAGCAGGTCTGCTTATTTTAAGGGTCTGTTTTCTCTGAGGAATTCTATTTAGTAAAAGAAATTAGTTTTTCCTGATTTTTGAGAGCATAGGAAGTTACCAATCTTTTGGTTTCGAGGGTCTCTTTTTGTGGAATAACAAAAGCCATAATATCCTCAAGAGATCGTACTTCAGTTTCTTTTGGGACAAATCCATAACCGAAATACTGTCCATCTTGTGACAACCACCAGGGCATCTTCCTTAGAATCACGCCCCTTTTCCCTGATAATAAAATTGTCCTTATTGTTTGCAATATATTTCATGGCAGCTTTCACCTTCTCGTTATACGTGTTTACGGATTCTTTTCCTCTGCAGATCCCATCGCATTGTTTTACCCTGAAATGAGCACAGTGGATCACCCCTTCCTGCAGATGGCAATATTTTGCGCATAAACCATATTCAGAGCAAATAATTTCCAGGAATTCCCTGCATTCTGTGATCGAATACAAGGTGGTAAGAGGTTGTGGCACATTCCTTACCTTATTAAAGGCCAAATGTAAGATGCCATCCCGGTCCTCATAGTGGAAAATGGCATAGGCCGGGATCTTTCTTTTTTGTGCCCTGTTATAAAGCGGAAAATAATGCTTAATGGCAGAAGATTCCATTAAAAAGGCCACCAATTCATTGCCGGCAAGTTCGTAATCGATCTGCTCGGTAACCCTGCACATCTGTATCTCCTTTTCGCTTTTATCGTAAAAATGTCCGAGAACCCTTTTCTTGATATTCTTGGCCTTACCTGCATAGATCACTTCACCCTTCACATTTTTGAAAAAGTAGATTCCGGTTTTATCCGGTAGTTTTTCATATTGTGATTTAGGAAGGGAAGGGGGAAGTGTAGCCTCTTGTGAGCGTGCATTAAGGAATT
Organism: uncultured Flavobacteriaceae bacterium; assembly: GCA_963844995.1. Classification (GTDB taxonomy): domain Bacteria; phylum Bacteroidota; class Bacteroidia; order Flavobacteriales; family Flavobacteriaceae; genus Muriicola. The sequence continues at coordinate 2,022 of CAWJQE010000022.1, forward strand.
TTACTACAGTTTCCTCTATGTTTGGGGTATTAAGTATCTTTTGAAATAATAAGACTGTAGCATGGGCGTCGCCTCTGGCCCTATGTCTGTTCTGGAGTGGGATACTTAGCGTAGTGCAAAGTTTGCCTAAACTATACGATCTGTATCCGGGAAATACTTCTCTGGACAAACGAACCGTGCATAGTTTTTTACGAACAAAGGTCAAACCCAACTCCTTAAATTCATTCTTGATGACATTGTAATCAAAGTTCACGCTATGGGCTACAAAAATGGTTCCTTCGGTGAATGAAAGGATCTTTGGCGCAATTTCGGCTATGGTGGGAGCATCGCGGACAAGGTTATTATCTATGCCGGTAAGTCCGGTTATAAATGAGGGTATCTCACATTCGGGATTAACCAGCGAAGTATATTCTTCTGTGATCTTAGCACCATCATATTTAAATATAGAGATTTCGGTGATCTTGTTTCCTTTGATCCCGTTCCCCGTGGTCTCTATGTCTACTATACAATACAAATTAATAGTTTTGGTCCTCTTGCTGCTGCGATTATAACAAGAACAAGACTTATTCTTTTCTTGTTTTTTGAGCCAAAAAAAAGGACAACAAGCGCTGTCCTCTTCTTCAAGATTTTTCTTCAGGTGTAAAACGAACTATTCTTTATGAATTGTCTACCACTTTAGCACTTGCAGCGTTCTTTTTAACAGAGGCAATTCCATTTGCCATAGAGGATGCAGATGCATACATCTGACTGGCACCGATCTCTTGTCCGTTAGAAGCTTTTAGACCGAAATAAGGTTTTCCATTTTTTGCAACTTTGCGATCGAACATTGCGTCGTTCTTGGAATTTTTCCGAACGGATTCTATTCCATTTTCACAAGCCGATTTGGTCTTGTATGCTTCACTACTTAAGATCACCTGTCCGTTGCCGGCTTTTAAATTAAATCTGAATTGACCAGATTTGTCTTTTTTAATTTCGAATTTGCCCATTTTGAAGGATTTTTATTTCCTCAAATTTAACATATAAAACCAGAATTTTTGGGAATGTTGTAAAAAAAAATCCACATTTTACTGTGGATTAATAAAAAACTTCAATTTCCAGTCTAAGAAACCTTCTTTAGATCCCTCTTACCTTGTTGGCGAACCTTTGAGTCGCTTTTCAATCTTTTGTTTTTTTTCCGTGAGTTGCTTCATAAGATCCATGAGCTTCTCATCCTTAGATTTTTTATATATTTCGTTGATCCCTAAAATGATTTCCTTAGCATCTCTCGACGCCTGAACACGGTCACTGGTTGACATGTGACTCATTTTAAGGTTTATAAAAGCATCTGCTCGTTTAAATATGTCCATTTTTGTTTAAATATACAATGAAGCGCTTAAGATAGGAAAGATTTCAGATTGGCAATACTGATCAACACATAATATTTTCCTATAATTTACTTAAACAAATGTGAAGGACGCCAAAATTATCTCTCTAAGGCCCACTATACTTAAGAAAACAAAATATTTTGAGCTTTCAATTATTTATCAGTTTCAATAGATTGAACATAATAAAATCAAAAGTTTAGGCCATAATTCCCTTCAGTATTTTGAGAAAGTAAGTCAATTTGAAGGTGGCGGATCTACCACTGTAACAAAATTCTCACGGGTTAAAGTGTTTTCCCCGTCACTGTTGATGGCTGTAAGGGTTACATCATAGGTACCCACTGCATCATATCGTATAAGAGGTTCCACTTCCGTGCTGGTAGCGGGAGTTCCTCCGGTGAAAGTCCATTGAAAAGAAGTAGCATTGGTTGATCCATTTACAAATTGAACCCGGGTGCCAATGCGAATGGTAGTGGCCAGAGCATTAAAATCTGCGATTGGAGGACTTGTAGCCTGCATCATAGTGTTATTACCATCATCATTGGAGCATTGAACATGCATCAGTACTATGAGGACAAGGCTAAATAAAATCTTAGTCGTTTTCATATACAATTTTTATCAGCTAAAAATACTAAATATTTTTACTTCTAAGTTAAGTTGTTCCTGCCTTTAAAGTTCGTAAAAGGATTCAAAAATTTCTGGCATAGGAGAGAATTACATATCTATGAGAACGAGTTCCGGGGGCTTCCGAAGACTGTATGCGGTAACCAAAGCGATATTCATTTTTTTGAAAACGGTGTTGAACATCGAACCCCGCAAAAACTACTTCCTCATTAGGTGAAATTAGGAAGATAGAATTGTCCCCCAGGGCATTGCCTTGCAGAAGGGCGTTATACCCTACATAGCGGTATCCTGCCCGGAGGGAAAAAAAGATCTCCCTGCTCGTGGTTCCAATACGTTGATGGGCCATGGTAGTGGCCAAAGGATCTCGCCTTCCGAAATAGGCTATAAAGTTGGCCTGGGCATATTGATCACGGGTCCCGAAAGCAATTTCGGGCTCCACGGCCAGGATAACACTAAACGGATTTGGTACTAAGGTCCATTCTTTCTTGTAACTCAGGTAGGCGTTAAAGTGAAAACTATTATCCATTTCATCAACCCATACAGGAGGATCGGATACCACAAAGATCTTGTGATACCATCTTTGAAAACCACCGGCCCCGGAGTTGTTCCCGGCGATCCCCAGAAGCACGCCGGCATCCCAGCCATGTTTGTTTTTTGCAGAAGACCATCCTGTTTTCAGGCCCAAAAAACCAACATAAGGCCGGTCTTGTTCTGCAATATTGGTGGTAATGATATCGGAAGGAGTATATACCTCTTGTCCGATTGAAAAAGAAAGTTGTTCATTGTCACTGAGAATCCCATTTTGTAGCCTGCGGGTGTAGGAGAGATATAAGCCAGAACTGTAATACCGATCCGTAAGAGTAAAAAAGTCGTTGTCGTGTTGCAGCCGAATTTGATGGTGTACAACAGTATCGCTTAAGGCCCTGGATTCCATCTGACCATGAAGAGGCAGGTAACAGCCAAAAAAGAAGGTTATGATAATACAAAGAATGAAGCTGCGGTTCAAGGAAGTTGTTATATACTAGTCCATATTTCAGATAGTTGTGAAATATAGGGATTTTAAGAGGTTATTTAACCTAAGACCAAACATCAATAAATAAATATGCTGGATACCTGATCAATTTTGTTTCTAAAATTAAGAAATATATAATGTGATCTATTTGCCTGGTAAGTTCATTAAGTGGAGGAATAAATATAATAATGGATTATTTGCCTGGTAAGTTAAAGGGAGAGGGGAGGATTACCTGCGGTGAGCTCCTGAGTTCGCAATGTTGTAAATAAAAATACCCATTGTTGTTACAATGGGCATACCATAATTACAATATTAATAAGAGTGGATTAGTTTCATTCAGATTTGTCATCGTTTATATAGTGAAGTGCAGATTTAATAGAGGAGAATACCTTCGGTGATCTCCTGAGCTCCCAATGTTGCAAATAAAAATACCTATTGTTGCCTTAAAAAAATACGATAAACTGAAACTTGAAATACCTGAAAATCAGATAAATAATCTGTTCATTGATATATTGGATAGCAACAACAACTCAATTATAGGGGGCATTAATTCCGGGAAGGCAAAGATGATAAGAAAAGTGATAGGTTATCTCGTTGTTTTAATCTTGTTTGGAAGTGTTGTTATAGGGTTAACATCCTTGCTTAGGAAGAATAATTTAAAATAGGCAAGCAAAGCAAAAATAACAGCAATTAGGAAGGATTGTATTAATCTGTTAATTATCAGAGATCATGGAGCCTTTGTCCTTAACAATTCTCTTTAGTGAGTTAAATTCTTCTTTAGCTATTTTTTCGGCAGACCTCATAGCGTCCTCAATAATATCCTCTATAGTTTCTTCGGATAAACTTTTTGATTCCAACTCAGCAAAAGAATAGATAACCACGTAATTCCTGCCGTTTTTGTTTTGATCAAAAGTCAACTTATGTTTAATGGTAAATTTATTTTTTTGCTTTGATATTATCTCTCCATACTGAATGCAATATATAAAACGGTGATAATGCTAAATTCAGTTTGCAATTAATTTATGATATAATTCTATTTTATTAAATATATGTGCAAACGATTGGTTTCTCGGACTTGTGCTTGATATTAATATCACAGTTATATCCTTTCAAAGTGGCCAAATATAAAGACAATCGCATATTGATCCCAATGTTGCAAATAAAAATACCCATTGTTGTTACAATGGGTTTATCTCATTCTTTGTCATCGTTTATATAGTGAGTGCAGATATAATGGAGGAGAATACCTTCGGTGATCTCCTGAGCTCCCAATGTTGCAAATAAAAATACCCATTGTTGTTACAATGGGTTTATCTCATTCTTTGTCATCGTTTATATAGTGAGTGCAGATATAATGGAGGAGAATACCTGCGGTGAGCTCCTGAGCTCCCTTTTAGGAAATACAGCAAACTGTGCTTTCAGCCCAGATGCCTAAAACCAAAAAAATCTGCTCAAGTGAACTTGGCAGATTTTTAATTGATTTTAGTCACAGTTTTGCTGTGCTTCAAAGTGGAGCCGGGGAGATTCGAACTCCCGTCCAAACAAGCAATACCACTGCCTTCTACATGCTTAGTTCTTGTTTGATTTTCGTTGTGTACCTGACCAAAAACCGCCTAGTACACACTTAGCTTCCTTATATTTTAACCCTTAATGAAGCTAAAAGGGCTTTATGTTGATTTTTATGGTGCCCCATAACAGATCGCCATCAACAAGGGCTATCCCGGGACATCTCGCTTCTCTGCCTTGCAGAGACGAGGCTAAATCCTACTGTAATTCGGATTAAGCGGCAAGAGCGTAATTAGATTCGCCATTTAAAAAGTGTGAAATATGAGATTTACGAGCTGTATCCCAGCGCTCGACATGCTTACAATGCCATTGGTCTCGCTGTCAAAAACCAGTCGGCCCCAATATGTTAAAGAACGTTGTTTTCTAAAAAGATTGCGAAGTTAGCAAAAAGTTTGCGCACCGCATGAAATCCATGTAATTTTGAGCAAAATCCATACCAAAGAAAATGACCCACTTCGGAATCATCAGAGAGCGCAAGAATCCCCCGGATAAGCGGGTAGTATTATCTCCCCAGGCCTGTCAAAAAGTCCTGAATACATTTCCTGAGGCCAGAATTACTGTTGAGCCTTCCCCTCTCCGTGTGTTTAGTGATAAGGAATACCGGGAAGCCGGACTTTCCGTTGCTTCTTCCATGGAAACATGCGATGTGCTCATAGGCGTTAAAGAGGTCCCCATAGAATCCTTGATACCTAACAAGAAATACTTTTTTTTCTCTCATACTATCAAAAAACAGCCTTATAACAGAGATTTATTAAGAGCAATATTGTCGAAGAATATTGAAATGTATGACCATGAGGTTATTACCAATGCCAAAGGAATTAGATTGGTAGCTTTTGGTCGCTATGCAGGGATCGTTGGTGCGTATAATGGACTAAGGACCTATGGTTTAAAGTCGGGGCAATTCAACATTCAAAAGGCAGAAGATCTGAAGGATAAAAAAGACCTGATCCGCGAATTGCGTACCGTTTCTTTACCACCCATAAAAATACTCTTGACCGGTAAAGGCAGGGTAGGGAATGGCGCCAAAGAGATCCTGGATGGAATGAAACTACGTGAAGTAAATGTAGATGACTACTTAGATAAATCCTTCGATGTCCCTGTCTACTGTCAGATAGATGTTCTGGAATACAACAAACGTAAGGATGGACAAGTACTCCCAATGCAGGACTTCTTTGACCATCCTGAGGCCTATGAATCAAGCTTTATGCGTTTTGCGAAAGTAAGCGACCTTTATATTGCAGGTCATTTTTACGGGGATGGGGCACCTTTCTTGTACACCCGGGAAGATGTGAAACACCCTGAATTTAAAATACAGGTAGTTGCAGATGTTAGCTGCGATATAGACGGGCCGGTTGCCACCACACTTCGCGCCTCTACCATTGCTGATCCTATTTATGGGTATAACCCAACTACTGAGGAGGAAGTTCCTTTTATGGATAACGACGCCATTGCTGTGATGGCCGTAGATAATCTTCCTGCAGAGCTCCCCAGGGATGCCAGTGAAGGCTTTGGAGACACTTTTGTTGATAGTGTGATCCCTGCCTTTTTTGACAATGATAAGGAAGGTATTTTGGAAAGGGCACGAATGACCCAGGAAGGAAGGCTCACAAAGCGCTACGCCTATTTACAAGACTATGTAGACGGGAAGGAGTAATAACTTATTCTACAGTAATATCCCAGCTAATTACAGGATGTATCTTTGGAGCCGCATAGGCGCCCAATGCTTTTAGTTTTAAAACAATAGACGATACCTTTTCTAGGGTTTTTATTTTTAGTGTAAACACTTTATTTGCAGAGATCTCAAAAACGGGAGAGCTACTGTAAAATGTATAGTCCATCCGGTTTTCAAAGAGCAGATCGCTGCTTGATATATTTTCTAATTCCACTTCCAGGATATCTGTATCTGGTATATAAGCAACCCTGTTAACTTTCAGACTTGCTTTGATCAAAGGGATTATAAATTGTGGTCTGCCAACTAAAAGACTGTTATAGACTGCCACTGTATTCCCTGCAAAAAGGGCTTCCCGTATACTTTCCAGACTTTTTTCTTTGGCGAACACCAAAGTAATAGGCCGGTGAAATCCTTTTTCCAGGTATTGCCAGTCGATCAATCCATGAATATCACTGGTGCCCATAATGGTGAGGTTGTGCTCTAAGGCAAGAGCAAACGATTCCTCGGCATAGTCATGCTCATTGATGACCTCTATGCCATGAAGTTCTCCATTCTTGATACGTTCTAATTGAAATTCACTTAGGATGGGATTGCCGGACGGACTTTGTCTGTACCAGGCCGGGTGGTTCCAGAAAACGAAGGCATTCTGCTTTTTAGCTTCAGAAAAAGGCGTCTCAGGATCTTCCGCTAACAGTATATTGGCATCTGAAGTAAACAAGGCATTACTATGCCCAATAGGCTCATCGCGTGTAATTTCAGAACCGGGAATGATCAACAATCCGTGATCCTTGGCTTCTAATCGGGCCAATTGATATGATCGGTTTCGATCAGGATGAGGAATGTCCGCCTCATGAGGCTGGTATTCCAAATGTTCTGTCAGTGAAATGGCATCCAGGTTTTCGCGCAAAGCTTCCATGACGCGAATGGAAGGCCATACCTCTCCATCTGAAAATACTGTATGCTGATGAAGGTCTGTTTTCAGGGTAAGAAAGCCCGGTATATCGGGATAATTCAAGGCATGACCGGAGGCATGTTGATGGTCCTGGGACCAAATGCCCGTCGCAACACCTAGAAAGAACATTATAAAAAATAGGAAATTTCTCATTGGTTTTTTTTTAAATGTAACAGATTTCGGTTTGTTTATAATCCTTTCCGATTAACTATTGAGCCCAATTATCCATAAAGCACATTCTTGCATGCAATGGTTTGGACGTTCTCAATTCATACCTGCTAATTGTTCAATTGATTAATGGTCTCCCTTAGCCTTGCCAATTGAGTTAGAAGGGTATCTAATTTGTCCAGAGGCAGCATATTGGCCCCATCACTTTTTGCATTGGCCGGATCAAAATGGGTTTCCATGAAGAGTCCGTCTACCCCGGCTGCAATACCTGCCCTTGCCATAGTACTTATTAAGGCGGGTCTTCCCCCGGTTACCCCGGAAGCCTGGTTAGGTTGCTGCAGGGAATGAGTCACATCCAGGACAACAGGAGCGTATTGTTTCATAGTAGGCACCCCTCTGAAATCAACGATCATATCCTGATATCCGAACATAGTGCCCCGATCAGTAATAATGACCTGATCATTACCGGAATCGGTTACCTTGGCTACCGCATGTTTCATACTTTCCGGACTCATGAATTGCCCTTTTTTAAGATTTACGGTCTTCCCTGTTTCAGCGGCAGCGATCACCAGATCTGTCTGGCGTACCAGGAAAGCCGGAATCTGCAATATATCTACGTATTCCGCAGCCATGCTGGCATCGGATATCTCATGAATATCTGTGACCGTGGGCACTTTAAAAGTTTCAGACACTTTGCGTAAGATCTTTAAGGCTTTTTCATCACCAATCCCGGTAAAGGAATCTACCCTGCTTCTGTTGGCCTTCTTAAAGCTTCCCTTAAACACATAAGGTATCTTAAGACGATCCGTAACTTTCACAATGTGCTCTGCAATCCGGAGGGCCATATCTTCCCCTTCTATGGCGCATGGGCCGGAAAGAAGGAAGAAATTATTACCATCGGAGTATTTGATCTGCGGAATAGCACTGAGTTTCATTTCTTAAATTTTACACAAAGATAGTATTAAACCGTGGTATCCTTTTTAGTTTTAGAGCTAGAAGCCATATGTAATGTCAAAAAAAGGATTCTTCATCTTAGCATTGTTTACTACCATTTTTTCAATGGGCCAAACCTACCAAATCTCAGAAAGCGGTAGTGGCCTAATCCATTTGGAAAAACATCAATTTAAGTTCGATCTATTAAGTCCGGGCATAAGTTATGAAATCGGGCTTTTTAGAAATCAGACGGTTTCCTCCAGCCTTGGGTTGGCTGCGGCAACGTATCAGGAAGGCTATGCTTTCGGCTTGGCCATGAACAACAGATATCGGTATTACCATAATTTTGTCAGGCGTGAGAACCTTGGAAAGAATGTATCAGGGAATTCAGGGAATTACGTAGCGGCGGCCCAGGCAATTTTTTTCTCTCAACTAAGGCTGTCTACAGATATTGAACCAGATGACTACAATCTTGGATTTTATGGGCTTGTTTATGGAATTCAGAGAACGTATGACAAAGGATTTAACTTCAATGTGGAAATTGGAGGAGGCTATTATCGTGGTGATGGCGCACCATCAGGATATGGCCCGTTGATCGGTATTAATTTTGGATGGGTCGCTACAAAACGCAAATCTAGAAAACCCACATTTGATTAAAGTTTGATCAGCACAGCTAGGCCTCCAAAGCGTCAATTTCTTTATAACCTCCAATAATCTTCTGCCTACTAAATCCAGATCACAATTTTTTGTGGAACTGCCTCTAAACCAGTGTCATAAAAAAAATACAACTTTGTATATACGTGCCAAAAATAGCAGTATCTTTGCCGGCTCAAAACAAAGAGATGTCTACTACTAAGAACATTGCCATTATTGCCCACGTTGACCACGGTAAAACGACCCTGGTTGATAAGATACTTCACTATTGTCAGTTGTTTCGTGAGAACGAAAAAACCGGCGATCTCATTCTGGATAACAACGATCTTGAACGAGAACGAGGGATCACCATTGTTTCTAAGAATGTATCCGTGACCTACAAAGGGACCAAGATCAATATCATTGATACCCCCGGTCACGCCGATTTTGGAGGTGAAGTAGAACGTGTTTTAAACATGGCAGACGGAGTATTGTTACTGGTAGATGCCTTTGAAGGCCCTATGCCTCAAACTCGTTTTGTATTGCAAAAAGCCTTAGATCTTGGTTTAAAACCATGTGTAGTGATCAATAAGGTTGATAAAGAGAATTGTACTCCTGAAGAAGTACACGAAAAAGTATTCGACCTGATGTATGAGTTGGGCGCTGAAGAATGGCAGCTCGATTTTCCCGTTGTCTATGGTTCTGCAAAACACAACTGGATGAGTGATGACTGGAAGAAAGAAACTACCTCTATAGAACCTTTGTTGGAAATGGTGCTCGAACATATTCCCACTTTTAAACCAGAACAGGGAAATACCCAAATGCTGATCACCTCGCTCGATTACTCTTCTTTTACCGGAAGGATCGCTATTGGACGCTTACAAAGGGGAACCTTAAAAGAAGGCCAGCAAATTGTTTTGGTAAAAAGGGATGGTAGTAAAGTAAAATCCAAGATCAAAGAACTGTACACTTTTGAAGGACTCGGAAGAATAAAAGTAAGTGAAGTGATCACAGGGGATATCTGTGCCCTGGTAGGGCTCGAAGGATTTGACATTGGCGATACTGTTGCCGATAGTGAAGATCCACAAGGACTAAAGACCATTGCCATTGATGAACCTACCATGAGTATGTTATTTACCATCAATGACAGTCCATTCTTTGGAAAAGATGGAAAATTCGTTACCTCCAGACATATCAAGGAACGTTTAGAAAAAGAACTGGAAAAGAATCTGGCACTTCGATTAGAAGAGACAGATAGTGCAGATAAATTTATGGTCTTTGGCAGGGGAGTACTTCATTTGTCTGTCCTGATAGAAACCATGAGGAGAGAAGGTTATGAAGTACAAATAGGCCAGCCGCAGGTAATTATTCGTGAATTCGATGGCGTTAAATGCGAACCTATAGAGCAATTGACCATTGACCTGCCCGAAAGTGTTTCCGGAAAGGCCGTAGAAATGGTATCTATTCGTAAAGGAGAGATGATCAGCATGGTTTCTAAAGGAGAACGTATGGTATGCGAATTCATGATTCCTTCCAGAGGAATTATCGGTCTGCGAAATCAATTGTTAACCGCAACTGCCGGTGAAGCGATCATGACGCATAGGTTTCTGGAATACCAACCCATGAAGGGGGATATTCCTCAACGTCAGAATGGATCATTGGTTTCTATGGAACTAGGAAAAGCCATTCCCTATTCTATTGATAAGTTACAGGAAAGAGGACGGTTCTTTATTGATCCGGGAGAGGATATTTATGAAGGACAGGTTATTGGAGAGAACTCAAGAGGAGATGATATGACCATTAATGTCACCAAGACCAAAAAACTTTCCAATGTACGTTCATCAGGGGCCGATGATAAGGCCAAGATTGTTCCAGCAATGAAATTTTCTCTCGAAGAAGCGCTGGAATACATTCAAAAGGATGAGTATGTGGAAGTTACTCCAAAACATATACGCTTGCGCAAGATCTATCTTACTGAGGTAGACAGGAAACGCAACAAATTAGCATAAAAAAAAGCGCCTTTATGGCGCTTTTTTATTTCTGTTTTAATCCATGGGAGCCGGATGCATGGCAGCTGCAGCCGCACCAATGATCCCGGCATGATTTTGAAGTCCGGCCGGTATCACCGGGGTCTCAATAGTAATATAATCCTTGTATTCATCGAAATCTTTGGAAGTGCCACCGCCTAAAATAATGAGGTCTGGAGCAATGATGAGATCCACAAACTCCAAAAATGTGTTAAATCGTTTCCCCCATTCTTCGTATGAAATACCTTCCCGTTCCTTGGCAGAGGCTGCTGCCCAATCCTCGATCTTGGTATATTCTTTATAAGGGATATGACCCAATTCAAAATTAGGAATTAGTTCCCCGTTCCAAAATGCGCCACTACCCAAACCAGTGCCTATAGTGATCATGACCACAAAACCGCTTCTTCCTTTTCCAATGCCATAATTCATGGTAGCATATCCGGCAGCATCAGCGTCATTTATTATCGTTACCGGTAATCCCGTTGCCTCACTGAATAGTTCTTTGACATTGACATTCAACCATTTCTTATGAAGGTTACCTCTGGATTTACATATGCCATGTCTTACGGTTGTCGGAAAACCACAGCCTACCGGACCATTATAGTCAAAATGGTCAACGATCTCTTTTACCACCTTTGCCATAGGTTTTGGCTTTACGGGAAGGTGGCGTTGGAATACGGAAGCGTTCTGAAAGCATTTCTCCGGTAACCGAATTAACCAGGGCACCTTTCATGCCCGAACCTCCAATGTCAATTCCCAGTACTATCATATTGTCTTGTAAATGTCGGCGTTTTGTGCCTGGTTAGTCGGGCGTAAAAGTAACAAAAAACTGGAAGAAGAGACTATGTATTTCTTTTCACATCCGGTCTTCAGATTTCAGATGGTCGAAGATGACCCGGCATACCTCAGACACTTTTTCCCTGTCGTAATAACCTAGCCATGCCATTTCCTCTATCTCCGAATCTACCTGTAATACCCCCAGGTAAGTAGCTTCATAACAAGTCATACGAACCAAAACTCCCGGAGGTTTGCTATCTGCCTGTGCTTCAAAAACTCTTATAAATTGAAAACTGTGAGCCTCCAGGCTAACCTGTAACTCTTCTTTAATTTCCCTGGTTAGCGCCTTAAGGTCGGATTCTCCCTTATCTCTTTTACCCCCGGGAAGATAAAACAGGGATTTGCCTTTGCTGCGTACACATAAAATTCGCTTATCGCGGAGCAGTATCCAGGCGAGCTTATCAATGGTATGCTCAGAAGGCTCCACATAATAGTCTATGGAATTTAAAGAATGGTTAGGATCAATGGTGTCCAGGAAACCATCAATGCCTTTTCCGAAAAGGGTAAGCATCCCCAGCTTTTTATTCCTTCCCAGCACACTCGAAATTGTTTCGTCTCTGTTTCCAAAGGGATATCCCCCTTTACGAATCCAAAGAAGATTCAATAAATGCTGCATAAGAACATTTCCCAATTGATCTATTGAAACGGCAATTTTTAAGAGGTACTCGCCAAGTCCTTTTAGTCCTCCTTTGAACAAGGTGTAAAAGAATCCATAAATAAGGCCAAGAGGTCCGGTAATAATTAAGAGTAGCACCGAAATAAAAAATAGCAAAACCCCAATTAAGGGATGCATTTTTTTATCGGGCTGTAATAGCTTTTTTTTACGTATCACCTTGTTTCAATATGACTTTACAAAGATTAGTTTGCAGATTTCAAACTTGGTTGAGACCAGTACCACAGGAAGAACAAAAAGCCCACCACAAATAAGATGATCCCTAGCCCATAGAATAATTGGGCTTGTGTAAAATAATCCAAAAAGGGTAGAAGTACAAGAGGTGACAAAAATTGCCCCATAAACCAAAAGGTAGTAAGTCTTCCAATTTCCCTCCCGCGAATTTCTAATGGGGCTAATTGCATTACCCAGACATTGGCGTTGGGGATCATCAGACCCATTCCCAGACCCCCAAATAACATTCCCAGAAGCACCATGGCATATGAATTGCCAAAAGCAAAAGAAAGGAATGCCAGAGCCAGGAAAATATAGCCAATCCCGAAGATCTGCCTAAACCCGAACATGTCTTTTATCCGACTGAAGGAAAAGGAAGAAATGGCAGAAAAAAAGGTAGCAGAAGCAACGGCAATGCCTATCAGGGAATTTTTTTCTATTCCAATAGATTTTAAGTAAAATGGGATCTGAACAGGGATAATAAAGAAGATGATCCATATGAGCATTACATTGCCAAAAACCAGCCAAATAATAGCAGGTGACTTCTTAGGCCCTGAGATCTTTTGAACATTGATAGATGCTGCAGGCTCTTTTAAGAACAGATAAGTGGCCGGCAGGATAAGGAGGGAAAAAAGATAGAGCAGAAAAGGAACACGCCATCCAATATCGGCCAGAACGTCCGCCCAGAGTAATAAAAATAATACCTCCGATAGACATTACGGCAATCTGTAAACCGGCAAATTTTTGTCGTGCCTGTCCCTGATAATAATCTGCGACCAGTGTTGTGACAATGGTCATGGTTATTCCAACGCAGATTCCAAGAAGGGCCCTGCCTGCCAGAATAAGGTATATATCATCTAAATAATAACCTGAAGTGCCTCCAATTGCATAAAAGATAAGTGCCGCACCGAGTAGTTTTAGCCGACCTATTTTATCAATAATAATACCTGCGATAATTGCGCTCAGGGCTATAAAAAGCCCCGGGAATGACAAGCTAAGTTTAACAAGCGCCGCGCCGTTGGGTTGCAGTTCAAAGGTTTTTGTCATATCCGGAAGCGAAGCCGAAATAGTGATCATAGACATAATAGTGAGGCTGCTAACCAACAAAATGGTAGCCTTTACTTGCCAGGTTTCAGAATTCATAGATCGGTATGGTAAATAATACCTCGTAGATATTCGCTTACGAGGTATTTGTTAAAATGAAAGCGAACAAAGTTTTAAGCCATCTCGCCTTTCATAAGTTTTGGAAGCATTTCCTTAAAGTTCTCTTTCTTGTTCAAATGTGGCAATGGTTCTGCAGGTTCCTTAACCCCCATGAATTTACATAGCGGGCCCCAGCCATCCCGAACATCGTAGACCAGTAATTTTTCTTTTGGAACGTGGCGCTTTACCGAAGCCAGATGTTCTTCCCAAACCTTTTTAGCATGGGCCTTGTCCTCGAACTTTCCATCTAATTCGCCCGCGAAGAAGGTTTTCTTAAAGAATTTGATGCATTTTACTACATTTCTTGCTCTGCTGCTAAAGAGCAGTTTCCCCATCATTTTGATCTTTTCTCCGGGTGTTTGCGGACCAGCTCGGAAAACGGTACTATCCACACTTTTATACCAGGCTTCAAAATCGCGTACCGTTAATATTACTTTTGCATCCGGGTATCGTTTCATATGCTCTTTATACCAGGGATAACCGGGAAAATCTACCGTGGCGTCGTAGCCCTTATAAAGTCCATCCCAGTCTGTATCACCGGTTTCGGACAAGGTTTTCCAGTAATGCAAATTATGTGGGTTCACCAGGAGTTCTTTCATATGATATACATGCTTAAAACCCAGTGTTTCTAAGGATTGTTTTAAAGTGGTAGTTCCTGTTCTTGGGAATCCGGCTCCTATTATTTTTATTGACATAATTATTTTTTTTAGTTGGTTTTATCATTTATTGAGCAGGTTCTGTCGGTGGTGGAGGGGGCAATTTAAAAACGAAAGGCTCTGGTTGTGGTTGAATAGGTTTCAGCTCTTTGCCGGTAAGTCCCGGATAGTCTTTTGGATACAAAGTACTTCTGAATACCCCATATATAAAGGGTCCAACGGGCTGTGATACTGAGCCATCGGGCAACGCATAGTCATATTTATAAGGATTCCAATATTCCCAAACTATTTCCTCATTCTCGTCTATTTCAATAAAGCGGCCCTGCATTCCCTGTGTAATTAAGGTATGACCATTTTTTAGTCGTTGAGCTCCTGAAATAAAAGCGGAATAAAAGGAATATTTATCCGGAGCAACAAATGACCAGTCTGGTTCTGCCGGACCAAAAGCGCCATTCTCATTAATCGCATAGTTTCCTTTTTCGTCTTTTGGAACCGCCCATTCATATACAGCTGAGTAATTCCCAACATCTCCTATTTTTACATTCATCTCAGGAGTATTTGCTCCGGCCAAAGCCGCCCACATAGAGGGAAATTTACTGTCCGGATGAGGAATGTCATTGTTAAAGACCATCAGCTTTCCTTCTCCCGGATATCCTTTTGGGATCCATTTTACATCATGTTGTCCGTGTAATTTCTGGTCTTCTTTGTTTCCTTTGCCATAATTCACGGGATTGCCCCACCGGTATAGGAGATCGCCTCCATGCCCATATTTGCCACCGGTGCTTCCCTTGGCTTCTTGAGTGGTAGTGCTATGATCTATGACAAAAATTTCGCCATATCCGGGAACGCTGATAACAATTTGATCTAAGTCTGGATTATATGAAACGGCATTGGTATGTGTTAAATCAGAGCCTTGATTATCTACCGTTGCATTGGAAGTTAAAAACCCCATTTTTTTCATGTGGTTAACTTGCTCTTCGGTCATAGGCGGACCTGCTTCTGCACTGGGGATATTGATATTGATCTTCCTGGGGTTTTCAGAAACGACGCCATAATTATTTTTTGTTTCGTCAAGATCTTGTATTAAATGATCTCGCATTCGCCATTCCCATACAATCTTACCATCTGTGGGTTTAATAGGCTGAATCTCAATTATTTTGTCTAGCCAAATACCTGCTTTAGGTGTATGCGCAGGGTCTTTACCGGCCATTTCAGCCTCCTCGGGTGTTAAGGCGTCATAGGAAATAGCCAGGATATTGCCATTGGGCATGATCTCAATATCGTGATGGGTCAACTCTTTTTCATTGTAATATTTAAAATCCCATACGATGTTTCCATCCCAATCATATTCCCGGATCCGGCCCGATTGACCACCGGCAGCAAAAGTGGGAAAGTTCTCATCCCGTTCCATCCGGATTAGGTGACCATTTGGTTGTAAATACGAATTCATGGAATTCAGATCGGAGGTCCAGGTATGGACCACCTCACCTTGTTTGTTCAGTAAAAAAGTGAAGGTACCGTTAGATGGTTCATAGAGAACATAGCCATCAGTGTCCATCTCAGAATTATAGATAAGACCTCTATCGGCCAATACTCCTGAAAGGCTTCGGGTGTCTTCCGGGCTCCATTCACGCACTACCGCCAGAGAAGAAGTATCCTTGGCAGGAACGTCAGATTTACATGAAAAAAGGGTAATTACTAATACGGAAAGAATTAGTTTTTTTAGTTTCATTGTTTAAATTGATTGGTTGGTTGGTGAAAGAAAGATACACTTTTTTTTAATATCTTTTTAAGTGTTCACTCCCGGAGAAGTGGCGTTGTCAGACTGCTTTCTGAACAACTTCAAAGACCTTATTTCCATCGCACTTTAGTGTTTTAGAAGGATATTTCAGGATAAGGGCATAATCATGTGTGGCCATAAGTATGGTGCGGCCTGTCTTATTAATATCTTGTAATACCTTCATAACCTCCACACTGGTTTGTGGATCCAGATTTCCTGTAGGTTCATCCGCAAGGATCAGTTCGGGGTCATTCAAAAGGGCTCTTGCAATAGCGATACGCTGTTGTTCCCCGCCAGAAAGTTCATGTGGAAATTTGAATCCTTTGGTCTTCATGCCTACTTTTTCCAACACCTCTTCAATTTTGGCATTCATCAGGACATTGTCTGTCCATCCGGTGGCCTTCAGCACAAACAGCAGGTTCCTGTTTATATTTCTATCTGGGAGAAGTTTAAAATCTTGAAAGACGATCCCCAATTTTCTTCGTAAATAGGGGATTTTTTTCTCCTCAAGAGTTTTTAGGTTAAATCCTACAACTCTGCCATGTCCTTGTTTTAAAGGGAGATCGGCGTACAGGGTTTTCATAAAACTACTTTTTCCGCTCCCGGTTTTTCCAATGAGATAAACAAATTCACCTTTCCGTATTTCCAGATTAACGTCATTAAGGACTAAATTCTCCTTTTGGAAAACAGATACTTCTTTCAAGCTGAGAATGGGTTCTTCCATGGGTGTATTTGTTGATATAAAAGTAATAAGTTCTAAAGGATAAAAAAGGCGGTACTCTTAAAAATCTTTTTCTTTGAAAGGTTTATACTGCAAAACAATATTTAGCGTTACTAAGTCAAATACGGTAATTCTTAATAGCCCTAGAACACTATGCGAAAGAAAATCACCGCCTTATCCCTTGTCTGTCTTGGGCTGTTTTTTACAGCCACAGCTCAGGAATCCAGGATCTACACTCATGAAGAAAGGCAATATCAGGAGGCACTCAACTTATACAACAATAAGCAATATCAGGCAGCACAGACCCTTTTTCAAAAAGTTAATGCAAATACCAGGAATGAGGAAACCGAAGCGAATAGCGCCTATTATGTTGCAAATGCAGCCGTACGACTAAATCAGTTAGGGGCAGACCGCCTCATGGAGGACTTTGTAGAGAAGTATCCCACATCCACAAAGCGAGATGCCGCTTTTCTTGATGTAGCCGACTATTATTTTGAGAATGGCAAATATCCCTATGCCCTAAAGTGGTATAAAAAGGCAGGGGAAAATACCATCCCAAAGAAAGACAGAGAGCGATTCAATTTTAATATGGGATATTCTTTGTATGCCTCCAAGAAAACCCAGGAAGCCGAATCTTATTTTAATAAGGTCTCTAATTCTTCTGTTTATGGTGCGCAAGCCAAATATTATCTCGGATTTATTGCCTATCAGGAAGATGATTACGAGGAAGCAAGTGCCCGTTTTGACCAGATCACAGACCAGGAAGTATTAGATGAAAAGCTTTCTTATTTTCAGGCCGATCTCAATTTTAAACTTGGAAATTTTGAAGAGGCTATTGCGCTCGGCAAAAAACAATTGCCAAAGTCGGACAGACAGGAGATCTCAGAACTTAATAAGATCATTGGCGAAAGCTATTTCAACCTGAAACAATACGCCAATGCCATTCCATACCTCGAGAAATATCGTGGGAAACGAGGCAGATGGAACAATACAGATTATTATCAATTAGGCTATTGTTATTACAAACAAGAAGATTTTGCCAATGCAATTCTTCAATTTAATAAGATCATTGACGGGAATAATAGCGTGGCTCAAAATGCCTATTACCACTTAGCAGAATGCTATTTGAAACTCGATAAGAAACAAGAGGCCCTGAATGCCTTCAGGAACGCTTCACAAATGGACTTTAGTCCTGAGATACAAAAAGACGCGTATTTAAATTATGCGCGTTTAAGCTATGATATAGGCAATGCCTATGAACCGGTTACAGAGGTGTTAGCATCTTATTTGGATCGCTATCCCAAAGATGCTAATACCGCTGAATTACAGGAGTTATTGGTTGACTCTTACCTTACTTCCAAAAATTTTAAAGGCGCCTTAGAACTTCTTGAGAAGAATAATAATTACGCCAACAAGGCCACCTTTCAAAAGGTAGCCTTTTACCGGGGTGTAGAATTGTTTTTGGATGGTGACTATGCTGAGACCGTTAAGGTGATGAGTTTGGCCATAAAAAGTGACGCCGATGCAATTTTTACTTCAAGAGCCAGATACTGGAAGGCCGAGGCAAGTTATTTGTTAAATCGATATGATGAAGCGTTACTCGACTTTATTCAGTTTCAACAAAATGGTGCAGCGAACAGGACCCTGGAATTTAAGGACTTAGATTACAACCTTGGGTATACCTATTTTAAACTAAAGGATTACAATACTGCAAGCAACTATTTCAAAGAGTATACCAAAAGATCCTCTGCGGATGCGAAGGCTTCAGATGCACTGGTACGCTTAGGCGACTGTTATTTTGTTACCAGTAAATATCAGGCTGCCATAGATGCTTATTCTGAATATGGAAGAGGTAATGGAGCAGAAAAGGATTATGCGGCATTTCAAAAAGCGGTTAGTTATGGATTTGTCGGTAAAAATGACACTAAAATATCGGAGCTCAATAAATTCGTTTCTCAATATCCCGGATCTACCTTAAAAGATGATGTGCTATTTGAACTGGGGAATTCATTTATCCGCGATAACCGAGAAAGAGAAGGATTACAAGCTTACGATCAATTGGTAAGAGAGTACAGGGGGAGTAGTTTGGTTCCTCAGGCACTTCTAAGACAAGGATTAGTGCATTATAACGCCAACAGGAATAATGAGGCGCTGTTAAAATTCAAGACGGTAGTAAGTGATTTTCCGAAGACCCAGGAAGCCGTACAAGCAGTAAATACAGGAAAATTGGTCTATATGGACATGGGTAGAGTTGATGAATACGCCGCCTGGGTCAGGAACCTCGATTTTGTTGAGGTTACAGATATAGAATTAGATAATGCCACCTATGAATCGGCCAATAAGCAAAATTTGGAGGGGAAAGATGCCGCCGCCATTAAGGGATATGAGAATTACCTCAGGGAGTTTCCCTCAGGCATGCATACTATGCCGGCCAACTTTGCTTTGGCACAGTTGTATTTCTCAAAAGGAGAAAATGACAAGGCCCTCAGATCCTACCAATATGTAGCTGACAGAGGAGGTAGTGAATTTTCTGAACAGGCACTTACAAGAGTATGCGAATTGATACTGGCCAAAGGGAATACCAAAGCTGCAATGCCTTATTTAACCCAATTGGAAAATACGGCAGACATACCTCAGAATCGCATGTATGCGCAGCAGAATTTAATGAAGGTTTATTTTGAACAAAACGACTATGCCCGCACCTTGGTCTATGCTGATAAAGTTTTGGGTAGTTCTAATGTTGATGATAGAATAAGGAGCGACGCTCATGTGATGATCGCAAGATCTGCGATGAAAACAGCTGATGAGGCAACAGCAGAAAAGGCTTACATGGAAGTGTCAAAGATAGCAACCGGTTCTATAGCGGCCGAAGCACTTTATTATGATGCTTATTTTAAGAGAGACAGAAAAGAGTACGAAGCGAGTAATGCAGTTGTTCAAAAATTAGCTAAGGAGTACGCTACCTATAAAGAATGGGGTGGAAAAGGATTGCTTCTCATGGCTCAAAATTTCTATGCCCTGGGTGATGCCTTTCAGGCTACGTACATTCTGGATAGTGTGATCGCCAATTTTGTTCAATTTCCGGCGATCGTGGATGAAGCTAAGCGTGAGTTAGCAAGAATAAAAGCCAAAGAAGCTGAACGCAACGCCTCAGTTAATCCTGAGGGGAACTAATTTAAGCGGTATTTATGCAAAAAAAGATTCAATTATCGATCATAGCAGGGTTAAGCCTTATTTTGGGGGCTTTTGGACAGGATGAAAAAGATTTAGGTACCGAAACTGTAACGGTGGTTAAGCCGTATTCACCAACAGTCTCAGATGCCTTTAAAATTAAGTCTGCACCTATTTTAAACGATTCAATCGTCCTTGCGAAGAAGGAGGTCAGATACAGCATCTTTTCGGTCCCGGTTGCATCCACATTTACACCTGCTAAAGGCAAGGCTGCAACGGTACAGAAAGCAAGCCCGGAGAAGCTCTATAATTCATATGTCTCTCTGGGGTTAGGTAATTTTAATAATGCGTTGCTCGACTTTTATACCAGCAGAGATATAGATCGTGGAAATAAACGTGTAGATATAGGGCTTACTCATTTCTCTTCAAGGGGGGATCTGGATTTTACCCCACTTGATACAGATTTTTACAATACAAAATTGGAGGCTGCCTATATCAATAGAGGGCGCGATTTTGACTGGGGGATCAGTTCTGCGGCCAAACATCAGCTTTACAATTGGTATGGTCTGCCAGAGGGAGATTACGATGAGGCCTTTATAGCGGGAATAGATGAAAATCAGCAATACTTTAATGTGGAACTTGGGGCTCACCTAAATCAGGAAGAGTCGTTCCTGTCTAAAGGTGAAGTGTTTGTAAAGAGGTTTTGGGACAAGGTAGAATCTGCTGAGAACAGGGCTCTTATCAAAACGACCTTAGAATTTCCATTGAGTGATGAAGTTCTTACAGTTACAGCAAAAGGAGATTACGTTGGAGGTGATTTCATCAATGCAGATGTAAACAATACCGAAAATACCCAGGCCATTGCATATTCCCAATTACAAGTAGGGATCAGTCCCAGTATTCTGATCGTTAGGGATGAACTGAGTCTAAACCTGGGGGCAAATCTGGTCTATGGGATGGATGGAGAGACCAATGAAAATAATTTTTACATATATCCGCAGGTAACCGCATCGTATCGTTTGCTCGAAGATATGGTTATTATTTACGGAGGGGTAGTCGGGGAATTATCTCAAAATTCTTATGCGGACTATGTTGATGAGAATCCGTATGTCTCCCCCACCTTGACCATTATTCCTACAAATCAGCAATACGAGGCGAATATTGGGTTTAAGGGACAACTTTTTCCTAATCTCAGCTATAATATTAGAGGGTCATACATGGCTGAGAACAGAAAACCATTGTTTAAACTTAACCCACAAAACAGTTTTAGGAATGATGAAAAGGGCTATTATTATGGTAACTCGTTTGAAGTCTTCTATGACGATGTAAAAACGCTTGGGATCTTTGGAGAACTTAATGTAGATGTTAACCGAAATTTTACCTTAGGGATCAATGCTTCCATATATCAATATGACACAGAAACAGATAATCCTGCCTGGAACTTACCTAATTTAAAAGGTTCTCTTTTTATGGATTATCAGATAAACGAGCAATGGTTTATGGGTGCCAATATATTCTTTGTAGGGGAACGTGAGGATCTAAGTGCGGCTGTCATTCCAGATACTCAGCCCTCGGACTATCCGGCCAGTATCCTGACCTTAGATAGTTTTTTCGATGCAAATGCGCATATAGGGTACCGATTGAGCGACCAGCTTTCAATTTTTGCGAAAGCGAGTAATCTTGCCAATAATGACTATCAGCAATGGGCAAATTTTAGGGTTCAAAGTTTCCAGATCCTTGCAGGGGCCACCTATAAATTCGATTTTTAAGTTCAGTTGGTTGAAAATGAGGTACATGAGTGGTAAAAGGTATAGCTAAAAAAGCACTATGCCCTAAATTGCCTGCGCTTTATCGAACCAAATGAGACTAAATCTGCCTAAGACCCAGACTTTCGTTAATTTTATCTTTAAGAGTTCTACAGATTTAATGCGATGAAAAAGTTCAGCATGTATTGCATCAGGGTATTTTTCCTTTGGGGAATATGTGCTGGATTTTCACAAAACCTGGTGACGAATCCTAGTTTTGAAGATCATAGAGCCTGCCCGGTTAAACTTGGAAACTTTAGTACAGACGTAATAGGTTGGAGTACCCCAACAAAGGGATCAACAGATTACTTCCATGGTTGTAGCGTGGCTATGGGAACACCAAAAAACTTTAATGGAACCCAGATCGCGGATTTTGGGGAAGGGTATGCTGGCTTTTATTTATATGCACCCAATGACTACCGGGAATACATGCAAGCCAAACTTATTACTCCCTTAAAAAAAGGAGTAACTTATGAATTGTCCTTTTTTGTAAGTCTGGCAGAGCGGTCAGATTTTGCGATCAATGAATTCGGGGTGGTCTTTTCTGAAAAACCCCTCGATTTTGAGATACACAAGGAATTGTCAAAAATGCATCTCTACAAGGATACTGATAACTCCTTCACATATCTGGAGATTGGCTATTCTCATTTTGCGAATGATACCAAGGATTGGATGCTGGTCTCAACACCTTATGTTGCTGAAGGCAATGAGCAATATATGACCCTGGGGAATTTCAAGAATAATGCCCGTACGCGTAAATTTCTTTTTAAGAAAGGAGCAAAACAAGGTGCCTATTACTATGTTGATATGGTCACACTTTCAGGTCCCGAAACAGATACCACAAGTGATGTAGCAGACACATCATTGAAAAAGGAGACCTTTAGTTTGAACACTACCCACCTTTTTCAACATGTACTTTTTGATTTTGACGAATATAAATTGCTTGAAGGTGCCAAGGTCTATTTAAAAGAAACGTATGATTTATTAGCAGCCGATCCCAGCTTGCATATCGTTATACATGGCCATACGGATGGAGTTGGCACCAAACCATATAATTTGCGATTATCCAATGACCGTTGCGAAGCAGTGGCCAGCTATTTCATAGATCTGGGGCTACCAAAAGAACGTGTGTCCTGGCAGGGTCATGGCGGTAGCCTGCCAATTGCTGTCAATACTACGCCGGAAGGAAGACGTCAAAACAGACGGGTTGAATTCATTCTCACCAAAATAGAGTAATTTCTTCCTAATAATCTGAATATTCAGTAGGGAACAATAACAGAATATCTGCTTTGCTTACATTGTTATCGTAAAAAGGATTGTTGATCAGTTTCTGCCATTCCGGTGAATCAACAAAAGCTTTCCAGAGTAGATCCCTTGTTTCCATATCTTTAAAAGTGGTCATATACATAAGATTGGGCATCCGCGGTCCGGCAAGAACCTCTCCATAAAACACCGCGTTAAATCCTAGTCGGTCAAAAAGGGCCACTTCGCCTCCTTCGTTAAACATATGTACCTTATTGATGAACAAAGCCTGGGTGGGAGATTCATAGCTGCGCAGTTCATACACTCTATCCTCTCTAATTCCTTCTGCACCGGAAACCTTCATTATTGGCATTTCTTTAAAGGCCTTAAGAAAAATGGTCTCTATACGTTCGTAAGGAGGTGCATCATGAGGAGCCTCTAGAAATGATTTATTATTCTTCCAGAGGTCATCATCGGTATCCAATCTTTCTTTTAATAAATTGAGGGAGTTGGGACTGCTGACAGGGTATAGAACAAAACGTTGTAATATGCTGTCTTGTACTTCCCTTCTCCATTGAAATACCCCAACAGATGAAATTTGTTGACGTTTGAGGGCTGGGAGGAGACCATGCTGCAAATAAGCATCCGTAAGGGCTTCCTGTTCTACATTGGCCATAGTATAGACTTGCAGGATATAATATTCACTATTTGAATCCTGTGCTTTCCCTTTTGTATAAAGTGAAAAAAAGATCAGGAGCACAAAATAGAATTGGAACCTTCGGATAGTCTTCATAATACTGTCTGTATTTTACTCAAACATAAGGGTAATTGGAGTAATATCCTATGATGACTGCAAAGACAAAACATGTATGTTCTGCTTATATTGATCAAAAAATTACAAGTTAATGTTCTGATTTCGATCTTAAATTTTCTGTGCTTTTATCAATAAAGACCGTACTTTGTAAAAAAGAAAACAATGGATATTAATTTAGCCGTATTGATCGATGGGGATAATATTCCCTCAGCCTATGTAAAGGAGATGATGGAAGAGATTGCGAAATATGGCAATCCTACCATTAAAAGGATCTATGGGGATTGGACAAACCCAAGGCTTGGAAAGTGGAAGAATGTTCTGCTCGAAAATGCCATCACACCTATTCAACAATACGGGTATACCGCAGGAAAGAATGCCACAGATTCTGCAATGATCATTGATGCCATGGATGTGCTCTATTCCGGAAAGGTCAATGGCTTTTGCCTGGTGAGTAGTGATAGTGATTTTACCCGCCTTGCAACACGACTTAGGGAAGCAGGGATGCAAGTGTTCGGTATTGGAGAGAAGAAGACCCCCAATCCATTTATTGTGGCTTGTGACAAGTTCATCTATATAGAGATCCTGAAAAAACAATCTGAGGAAAGCAGTACAGATCCGGGAGGTATCAAAACAGATAAGAAGAGCGGGGTAGACAAGGTTACCAAGAAAGATATACAACTGATCACCACAACGGTAGAAGATGTGGCAGATGATGATGGCTGGGCTTTTCTGGGTGACGTAGGTAGTTTGCTACAGAAAAAACAGCCTAATTTCGATTCCCGAAACTACGGCTATCAAAAACTCACTCCTCTTATTAGTGCTCTTGGAGAATTCGATATTGAACGTCGTGAGGATGCCAAAGGAAGAAAAAAACTGATCTATGTTAAGATCAGAGATCAGAAGACTGGCGGACCTAAAAAATAAAACACCTTCATATTTTCGCTTTTCAAACGAACAGATTTTACTATTTTTGGTCGGCACTTACATTTGGCCAGGTCAAAGAAAAACTAAACAATTTATATATGAAAAAAGTACTCCTGCTTGTTAGCCTGATAGCTGTATTTTCTTGTGAGCCTGCCAAAGAAAAGGTAGACTTACTTGTCCTTAATGCCAATATATATACGGTAAACGATGCTTTTGAAATGGCAGAGGCCTTAGCAGTAAAAAACGGGAGATTTGTGGCCGTTGGTAGTACCGCAGAATTAAAGGAACGCTATGAGGCAACCGAGGTGATCGACGCTGAGGGCAAAACACTGATCCCGGGCCTTATTGATGCACATTGTCATTTCTACGGACTAGGTCTTAACCAACTGAAAGTAGACCTCGTAGGGACCAGGAGTTTTGAAGAAGTCTTACAGCGTGTACAAGATTTTCATAAGGCGAATCCTTCCAATTTTATTGAGGGCAGGGGATGGGACCAAAATGATTGGGAAGTAAAGGAATTCCCAACAAAGGATGAATTAGACGTACTCTTTCCTGATATTCCTGTTTCCTTGAGACGCGTGGATGGTCATGCGCTGCTTGTTAATCAAAAAGCCCTTGACCTTGCCGGAATTACAGTAGATACCAAGGCAGAGGGAGGCGCCATACTGAAAAAAGGTGGCAAACTTACAGGGGTGCTTGTAGATAATCCTATGAGAATGATTGGAAATGTAACACCCTCCCCAAACAAAGCCATGCAGATCAAGGCTCTCAAAGATGCGGAAGCCATCTGTCTTGATTATGGCCTTACCACTGTGAATGACGCCGGACTTATGCGAAGCACTATTGAACTCATAGACAGCCTTCAACAAGCAAAGGAGCTCTCAATTAGGGTATATGCAATGGTAAGTAATACACCAGAAAACCTCGATCATTATTTAAACAAAGGGATAGTAAAAACAGATCAACTCAATGTGAGATCTGTGAAGGTCTATGGTGATGGAGCCCTGGGTTCACGCGGAGCGGCATTAAGAGCTCCATATTCGGATCAACCGGGCCATTTTGGAGCCATGATCACTCCTGTGGCAGATATTGAGGCATTGGCAAACCGTATTGCATCTTCAGACTATCAAATGAACACACATGCTATTGGCGATTCTGCCAATATTGTAGTGATGCGCGCGTATAAAAGTGCACTTAAAGATAAAATGGACAGACGCTGGAAGATAGAGCACGCTCAGGTGATCTCGGAAGAAGACTTCAATTATTTTGAAGAGGGTATTATCCCTTCAATTCAACCAACGCATGCAACAAGCGATATGTATTGGGCAGAAGACAGACTTGGAGAAACCAGGGTAAAGGGTGCATATGCTTTTAAAACCTTATTGGATAAAGCCGGTACTGTTGCCTTAGGAACCGATTTTCCGGTAGAACAGGTAAGTCCGTTTCTTACTTTTTATGCTGCCGTAGCTCGAATGGATGTGAGCGGATATCCTGAAGGTGGCTATCAAATGAAAGATGCATTGACCAGAGAGGAAACCCTGAAAGGCATGACAATTTGGGCAGCGTATTCCAATTTTGAAGAAGACGAAAAGGGAAGTATAGAAACCGGAAAGATGGCAGATTTTGTGATCCTTAGTGATGATATCATGACCATGCCTATGGAGGCTATACCGGGATTGCAGGCCGAACATGTTTTTCTGAATGGGGAAATGAAAAAATAAAGAGATATCTATAAAAGAAAAAAGCCGAAGGGATACCTTCGGCTTTTATGCTTTATAATCAAAAGTTTACATTACAAATTCAATAGGTACGGCTACTCTGGTGGTACCCCATCCCATAACCATGTGAACTCCATTATCTACATCCTGAAAAGTAATAGAAAAGGCTTCTAAAGATTCGGCAGCGGTAGATGCGTTTGCAGTTATTCTCGCAACATCGCCAGATTCATCATAGAAATATGATCCCCATTGGTTCAGGTTCTTATTTAGAATGACGGTCCAGCCATTTTCTCCTGGAATAGTAAAAAGGGCGTATGTCCCGGCATCAATTTTTTGTCCGCCAATAGTGGCACCTTTAAAAAAGGTGATCTCGGCGGCCTCGTTGGCTCCGGTTCTCCAAACCTTGCCGGCTGGTGCTAATTCTTCCATAGAACGTCCTTTGAGTTGAGGTCGGCTATAGATTACACGGACAGCTTTGTCAGAATTTTTGTAATCAGTTGGATAGGATGCCATGTCCATTGGACTTTTATCCATACCGCTAAATTCTTGAGCAGAAGCGGTGCTTGCGAATATCATGGTGCATACCATGAGTGTAAGGGTAAGTACATTTTTCATAAAGATCGATTTTTAGTTTTTCAAATCTAAGACCTTAAGGCTTCAGATATTTATAAAGAGTCGTTAAAATTTATACTTCTTACAAATTGTACATAGGATTAATAAATTGTTTTATTTTAATTACAATTTGTTATAATTAGTAAATTAAAAATATCAATTAGGAGTCTAAAAGACATATGTGTTTTCTATTTAAAACTAAAGTATCATCTTTGTCAACATAAATTATAATAGATATTTAGGATGTGTGGAATTGTGTGTGCCTTTGATGTAAAGGAAAGTACGGAAGTGTTACGGCCTCAGTTATTGGAAATGGCCAAGAAAGTACGGCATAGGGGCCCGGACTGGAGTGGGATATACTCTAATGATAAAGCTATTTTGGCCCATGAAAGGCTGGCCATTGTAGATCCGGCCTCGGGAAAGCAACCTCTGGTCAGTGAAGATGGCAAACTTATCCTGGCAGCTAATGGTGAGATCTACAACCATAGGGAACTTAGAAAGCAATTTAGCGACAGTTACCATTTTAAAACCGAATCTGATTGTGAGGTGATCCTTGCTTTATATCAGAAAAAGGGACCGGCATTTCTGGATGAGATGAATGGCATTTTCGGATTTGCAATCTATGATACAGAAAAGGACAGTTATTTTGTAGCCAGAGATCATATGGGGATCATTCCATTGTATATGGGATGGGATAAGAATGGTACTTTCTATGTGGCTTCAGAATTAAAAGCATTAGAAGGGATCTGTACAAAAATTGAACTTTTTCCTCCGGGGCATTACCTGGAAAGCACTGATGGTAAACTGAAGCAGTGGTATAGCCGCGACTGGATGGAGTATGATGCGGTAAAAGACAACGAGACCAGCATTGAGGCGATCCGTGATGCGCTGGAAGCCGCGGTACACCGTCAATTAATGTCCGATGTGCCTTATGGGGTCTTACTTTCCGGTGGCTTAGATTCATCAGTAACCTCGGCAATCGCCAAAAAATATTCCCAGAAACGCATCGAATCTGACGATACTTCAGAGGCCTGGTGGCCGCAGCTTCACTCGTTCTCTGTTGGCCTTGAGGGGTCTCCGGACCTCGCGGCGGCAAAAAAAGTGGCCTCTCATATTGGAACCGTTCACCATGAGATAAAATTCACCATACAGGAAGGTCTGGATGCTATCAAAGATGTGATCTACAACCTTGAAACTTATGATATAACTACTATAAGGGCCTCTACTCCCATGTATTTGATGGCGAGGGTTATTAAATCAATGGGAATAAAAATGGTTCTATCTGGTGAAGGAGCAGATGAATTGTTTGGGGGATATCTGTATTTCCATAAGGCACCCAATGCGAAGGAGTTTCACGAAGAAACGGTGCGCAAACTGAAAAAACTTCATATGTATGATTGCCTGAGAGCCAATAAGTCTTTAGCTGCTTGGGGAATAGAAGGAAGAGTGCCATTCCTGGATAAAGAATTCATGGATGTAGCCATGCGGATCAACCCTCAGGATAAAATGATCAATGGAGAGCGTATGGAAAAATGGGTAGTGCGCAAGGCCTTCGAATCGTATCTCCCGGAAAGTGTAGTCTGGAGACAAAAAGAACAGTTTTCAGATGGGGTAGGTTATAGTTGGATAGATACGCTTAAGGAAATGGTAGACCAGGAAGTGACGGATGAGCAGTTAGCCAATGCAAAATTTCGTTTTCCGATACAAACACCCGGGTCTAAGGAGGAATTTTATTACCGATCCATTTTTGAATCACATTTTCCTTCAGATGCTGCTGCCTTATGTGTGCCTCAGGAGGCCTCAGTGGCCTGTAGTACGCAGATAGCTTTAGAATGGGACGAAGCCTTTAAGAACATGAACGATCCTTCAGGAAGAGCTGTAGCAATGGTTCATGCAGATGCCTATGTAAAATAACACCAATTTAATTGGGTTTTTGAATTTGTCAGCAGGAAGCACCCAGATGGGTGCTTCTTTAATTTGCAAACTATATTTAAATAAAAGACATATAGGTAAGTAAGACTATTACTGAAATTAAAATGGGTCCCAGGCCACCTAAAACCAGTCCGCCAAACCTAAAATCTTTTTGTTCCAATTTTCCCGTGCTGTAAGCGATGGCATTAGGAGGTGTGGAAATGGGTAAAAACAGGGCCATGGAGGCACAGAAACCTATCACCAAAGGCAGAACCACCGGGTTTTTGAAGGTTAGGACTATCCCTATAGGTATCAGCACAGTAGCTGTAGCCGTATTACTCATTATATTAGACAAGATGACGGTAAGAAAAGCAAATAAAAATACCAATACATAAAAGTTAAGATCAAAATCTTTGATCTTTTCTACATAGAAATCTGCCAATCCGGTTTCTTTGATGGCAAGTCCCAATGCAAGGCCACCGGCTACAAGCATAAGAGTATCCCAGGGAAGCTTTCGAACATCATCCCCATTTACTATCCCCGACATTGTTAACAGGATTATAGGTACCAATGAGACCACAGAAGCCGGAATACCGTGCAATTTTTCTGTAAGCCACAGCAATAAGGTTAATCCAAGTACTGCGAGCACTATTCGCTTTTTAATAATTTCAAATTTAAAGCTTTCCACATCCACATTAGGCACTTCTTCCTCAAAGGAGATTTTTAAACTTTTTGTTCTAGGAATGTATTTTTTGGTCAATAGAAACCAAAACAAAACAGTTAGAAGTATGGCCATGGGAAAACCGATCATCATCCACTCCAGGAATCCTATTTTAATACCATGGCTGTTTAATGCTTCCACAGCAATGGCATTTGGAGGCGATCCTATGATTGTTCCCATACCACCAATAGCAGCAGCACCTGCAATCCCGATCAGGATAGCTTTAGACATAGGTGCATTTTTATCCATGGTATTTATAAATGGAAGCACGGAAGCTATCATCATGGCCGTGGTTGCAGTATTAGACATCACCATGGAAAAAAGGGCGGTAGTGAGCATAAGACCTAAAAGTATTTTTTTTGGTGCCGTACCAAATTTGGTAATTGAAAGCCTAAAAATAGTTTGGTCAAGATTGGTTTTACTCATGGCCTCAGCAATAAAAAAGCCACCCAACATCAGCCAAATAACACTACTGGACCAGGAATTGATATAGCCAATATAATGTTGCCTAACATTGTCCGGGTCTATTATTGAATAGTAGCTGTTCATTGAGAAAATGAGAAAGCCGAAGATCATTAAGCCAACCGCAAATGGCGGAATGGCCTCTGTTACCCACAGACTAATTGCCAAAAATAATAGAAATAAAACATAGATCTGTGCCTGGTCTAACCCGGGTTCATTGATAAAATAGGTAACTGCAAAAGCGAAAATAAGACTTAGTAGAAAGTAGATTATTCTGCTTTGAATGTCAACCACCTTTTGGATATGAGACATAAATTTTAAGGATACTGCTCTGGAATCAGCCATGATGATCGGACAATTAAAATTTAGGTGTAAAATTAGCCATCTTTACCTCCAAAAAAGCTAACAAATGTCATGGAATTTCCAAAAAACCCTTAATCCTGGAAAACCATCAAAAATTGTTGTTAAATTGTTGATAACTTAAGTGCTTACATTTGCTGCAACCCCTATATTTCATGGGCTATTGCTTATATTTGTGAGATTACTTTTTACGGGGCTATCCTCAGGGTTTTTAGGATGATAAACTTATCTGATTTTTAACCTTTTAGGTGGTTTTTTTGCATAGCCAGAGTAGAGGGTATTCCGATCAAAGTATCAACGAGAACAACTTAATAGGTTATATGAGCGACGACAAGAAGAAAAACGAATATTCGGCTGATAGTATTCAGGCCCTGGAAGGAATTGAACATGTAAGGATGCGTCCCTCCATGTACATTGGTGATGTGGGGGTAAGGGGTTTACACCACCTCGTATACGAGGTAGTAGACAACTCCATTGATGAGGCAATGGGAGGTCATTGTGATACCATCAGTGTGATCATTAATGAGGATAATTCTGTATCTGTAAAAGATAACGGACGTGGTATTCCTGTAGATCTGCATAAAAAAGAAGGAGTTTCTGCCCTTCAGGTTGTGATGACCAAGATTGGTGCCGGAGGAAAGTTTGATAAGGATTCTTACAAAGTTTCCGGGGGTCTTCACGGGGTAGGTGTTTCTGTGGTTAACGCCCTTTCAAATACCTTAAAGGCAACGGTTTATAGAGATGGAAAAATATGGGAACAGGAATACGAGCGCGGTAAAGCCATGTATCCTGTTAAAAGTATAGGTACTACCTCAGAGAGAGGTACCCTGATCACATTTCATCCAGACGAGAAGGTCTTTACTCAAACCATAGAATTTAGCTACGAAACCCTTTCCAACAGGATGCGGGAATTGTCTTTCCTTAACAAGGGGATCACTATCACCATTACGGACAGGAGGGAAAAGGATAAAGATGGCGAATTTATTTCCGAAGTGTTCCATTCAGACGAAGGTCTGAAGGAGTTTATAAAATTCCTGGATGGCAACAGAGAATCACTTATCAGGAATATTATTGCCATGGAGGGAGAAAAGAATGATATTCCGGTTGAGGTAGCCATGGTCTATAATACCGGCTATACAGAAAACCTCCATTCTTATGTTAACAACATTAATACACATGAAGGAGGAACCCACCTATCCGGGTTTAGAAGAGGATTAACCACTACTTTGAAAAAGTATGCGGATGCATCCGGAATGCTCGACAAATTGAAATTCGAGATTCAGGGAGATGATTTCAGGGAAGGACTTACGGCTATTATATCTGTAAAGGTGCAGGAACCTCAGTTCGAAGGGCAGACCAAAACAAAACTGGGGAACAGGGAAGTTTCCTCAGCGGTTAGTCAGGCTGTTTCTGAAATGCTTACCAACTATCTTGAAGAAAATCCGGACGATGCGAAAATCATTGTACAAAAGGTGATCCTGGCAGCACAGGCAAGACACGCAGCTAGCAAAGCACGTGAAATGGTACAGCGAAAGAGCGTTATGAGTGGCGGTGGACTCCCCGGAAAACTATCTGATTGTTCAGAACAAGATCCTGCACTATGTGAAGTATTCCTTGTGGAGGGAGATTCTGCGGGAGGTACGGCCAAACAGGGAAGAGACAGGAATTTTCAGGCTATTTTACCCTTACGGGGAAAGATCCTTAATGTTGAGAAGGCCATGCAACACAAGGTCTTCGAAAATGAGGAGATCAAGAATATTTACACGGCCCTGGGGGTTACCATAGGAACAGAGGATGACAGTAAAGCCCTTAATTTAGAAAAATTGCGCTATCACAAAGTGATCATTATGTGTGATGCGGATGTGGATGGTAGTCATATTGAAACTTTGATCCTTACCTTTTTCTTCCGTTATATGCGAGAATTGATAGAGGCGGGCCATGTGTATATTGCCACCCCACCATTGTATTTGGTAAAAAAGGGAAGCAAAAAGAATTATGCCTGGAATGACAAGGAACGCGATGAAATTGCCGAGACCTTCAAAGGCGGTGTAAGTATTCAGCGTTACAAAGGTTTGGGAGAAATGAATGCCGAACAATTGTGGGACACTACCATGAATCCCGGATTCAGAACGCTGAGGCAAGTAACTATAGATAATGCTTCAGAAACTGATAGAATCTTCTCCATGCTGATGGGTGATGAGGTTCCTCCAAGAAGGGAGTTTATCGAGAAAAATGCGGTTTATGCGAACATTGATGCATAAAAAATGCCATTACACAACAAAAACTCGCACCCCCGGTGCGAGTTTTTTAGTTTTAGGCAAAATTATAACGATATGAAAAATCTACTTTTTGCTATGATGATGTTTTGTGTCTTAGCCACACAAGCACAAGGTAATGCTAATGATATATTTGCAGCCGGGATAGACGATGCAGAAACCTTTATGAACGACTATCTGGCTCCGGTATCCGAAGGTGCCATTTACAGTATATCAGGATCCTGGTTCAACACCGGGGATGCAAAACCCCTGGGAGGCTTTGAAGTCTCAATAATTGGGAATATTACCGGATTTAAGAACAAAGAGGGTAAAAAAACCTTTGTTATGGACACGGCCGACTATGAAAACCTGCAGTTTGTGGATGGGAGTACTTCCAAAACCGTTTCCTCAGCATTAGGTGATATTGAAGGGATCCGCGTGTTTGTAGAAGCAGAAATTGCTCCGGGAGTAACTTCCAGAGAAGAATTTGACCTGCCTACCGGACTGGCTTCTGAGGGTATTAATTTTATTCCTTCTGGCTATTTACAAGGTAGTGTTGGGTTGATTAAAGGGACCGAATTAAAAGCGCGTTTCCTTCCAAAGATCAATACAGACGATGTTTCTATCGGCTTATATGGTATTGGGATACAACACGAATTTACCAAACACCTGCCGGCAGATAAGATATTGCCTGTTGCTATCTCCGGAGTTATTGGATACACCCATATAAATGGTACCTATGATTTTACAGATACGAATATCATTGCAGGTTCCGATCAAAAGATCGATGCCAAGATCAATACCTGGGTTTTTCAGGCCGTAGTATCTACCAAGCTGCCTGTTATTAACTTTTATGGGAGTTTAGGATATATGTCCGGTAAATCAGAAACTGCTATTCTTGGAACGTATACGGTTCAGTCGGGCCCATTTCAAAACACCTATGTAGATCCATTTACACTTACTAAAGATGCCAGTGGCGTTACCGCTAATATAGGTACCAAACTTAAGTTAGGATTCTTCCGCCTTCATGCAGATTATACCATAGCAGAATTTAATAACCTTTCTGTAGGTCTTAGCGTAGGGTTCAGATAAGAAAACAACCAATCAACCATTATACTAAAAACAGCCTTCCAATGGAAGGCTGTTTTGCAATTATTAGGAAAAAAGCAGGGGAAATATTATTCTCTGTGAGCCAGTATATTACCCTGGGTGTCTTCCAGGATCTTACCTTCCTCAGATTGTTTCAAACTTACCTGATCGCTGGGCATATCCGTACCGGGATATGAGATGGTGTACACACCATTATCTATTGTCCAGCTAAAATCGGTCTTTATATCAAGGGTGTTTCCATTATACGAATGGTACCTTCCCAGGAACACATCATTAAAAATCCATTCCTGTCTATGATTTTGACGTTCTGTTTCTGATGTTTTGGTGATAGCTGTTTTGGCCCAGATGCCAATGATGGGGTCATTATTCTCTGGTACTCTAGAACAGTTACTCGCCAGGATAATGGCAATGATAGCCATGAGGGATGCTAGCTTTTTCAAAATGTAGGTTTTTTAGATTTGGGATCTATGTTAAATTCCTAACGAGCCCAACTTCCTATCTATTGCCAATTATCGATAAACTGCACTGTGAAAGGCATTTTATTCGACGAACGTCATCTATTCGTTATAAGAAAGCCCGTAGAATTACACTTGCGTACTGTGGTCATGATTAAATATTCTGTGGACTCTACCAAAGAATTATGTTAAATTTCCCTATTTTTGATACGCCCTAAATTAAAGGGAAAAACTAGAAAATTGCCTGAAAATAGTTGTCTTCTGAAAGCACTGTTTCGGGCGTATTAATACAATATAAAATAATAGAATTATGAAAATTACAGTAGTGGGAGCTGGTGCCGTAGGGGCAAGTTGTGCAGAATACATTGCCATTAAGGATTTTGCTTCGGAAGTGGTCTTGTTAGATATTAAAGAGGGATATGCAGAAGGGAAGGCGATGGACCTTATGCAGACGGCCTCATTAAATGGTTTTGATACCAAGATCACAGGAACCACAGGCGATTATTCCAAAACAGCCAATAGTCATGTTGCCGTGATCACCTCAGGAATACCTAGGAAACCTGGAATGACGCGAGAAGAACTAATCGGTATCAATGCAGGAATAGTAAAGACAGTAGCAAGCAGCCTTATTAAACATTCACCTAATGTAATTTTAATAGTAGTTAGTAATCCTATGGATACAATGACCTATTTGGTCCACAAGGTTACGGGCCTTCCCAAGAACCGGATCATTGGGATGGGAGGTGCTCTAGACAGTGCACGATTCAAATATCGCCTGGCTGAAGCCCTGGGTGCTCCTATCTCCGATGTAGATGGAATGGTTATTGGCGGGCACAGTGATACAGGAATGGTACCGCTAGCCAGACATGCATCAAGAAATAGCGTAAAAGTGTCAGAATTTCTATCGACCGACCGTCTGGCCCAGGTAGTAGAAGATACTAAAGTAGGCGGAGCTACACTTACAAAATTGTTGGGAACAAGCGCATGGTATGCTCCGGGAGCCGCTGTTTCTGCTCTGGTTCAGGCCATTGCCTGTGATCAGAAAAAATTATTTCCCTGTTCTGTTTTGTTGGACGGCGAATATGATTTAAAAGACATTTGTATTGGCGTACCTGTTATTTTAGGAAAGAACGGGATCGAAAAAATTGTAAAAATGGAGCTCGATAAAGCAGAGAAGACCAAAATGCAGGAGAGCGCCGAAGGGGTACGAAAGACCAACGACTTATTAGATGTATAAGTGTTGAATTCTTAACAAATAACAAGGCGTTCCTTTGGGAGCGCCTTATTTTTTGGACCTGTACCGCCATGTATAGAGCTGTTGGACAGCAGTATATACAGCGCCATAAATCCCGCAAATAAATTGTCAGTTCCTGTTGGAAATGATATATTTGCACGCTATTTACGGATACCATCAATTAATTCAAAACACAGATGCAGAATAAAGGACTGATTAAGCTTTTTGCTTTCTTGTTCGGGATTGTAAGTATTTATCAACTCTCTTACACCTTCATTACCAGTAAAGTTGAAGACGAAGCTGAGACATATGCTTCCGCAAAGATCCCGTCTACCGATGAAAATTACGTCGCTGAACGCGAGGCTATGGAAGCCAGCTATCTGGATTCTATTGGAGACAATACGGTCTTAGGTTTTACTACCTACAAAGAAGCCAAAAAGAAAGAGCTTAACAAGGGACTCGACCTTAAAGGAGGGATCAATGTAACCCTACAGATCTCCGTAAAGGATATCTTAAAAGGTCTGGCAGATAATACTAAAAATCCTGTTTTTAACAAGGCACTTGCAGACGCAGATGCCGCTTCTAAAGAAAGTGATGATACCTACATCAATTTGTTCTTTGATGCTTTCGAAAATATAAAAGGGGATTCAAAACTGGCTGCTCCCGATATTTTTGCCAACAAAGGGTTGAGCGATGAGATCAATTTCCAAATGACAGATGATCAGGTAAAACCTATCATCCGAAGGAAGATTGACGAATCTATTGTTTCAGCGTTTGAAGTACTTCGTGAACGTATAGATGGTTTTGGTGTAACACAACCCAATATTCAGCGGGAAGGAACTTCAGGACGTATTCTTGTTGAATTACCTGGAGCAAGAGATATTGCCAGAGCGCAAGATCTGCTTTCCAGTACTGCACAACTCGAATTTTGGGAGACCTACGAACCAGGCAATCAAAGCCTTATCAACTTCTTTATTCAGGCCAATGATCGCTTAAAGACCATGGTGGAGGTCACATCACAGGAGGAAGTGAAAGAAGCTTCAGAGATAGATTCCTTATTGTCTGATGTTGCTCAGGATTCGCTCGATCTTACTGCTGAGAGAAATCCTCTGTTTGAAAAATTACAATTAAATGGTCCCGGTTATGCTATTGGGATCGCTGCAATAAAAGATACTGCCGAGATAGGATCATGGTTAAGGATGCCTGAAATCCGAAGATTATTACCGGCAGAAGTTCAATTTACTAAATTCCTGTGGGAACGGCCCTCTCAAGATTCAGAAGTAGCCGGCTTGTTCGCTTTAAAATCTAATAGAGATGCCTTGCCACGGATCAGTGGTGATGTAGTAAGCGATGCCAGGGATCAGTTCGACCAGTTCAACAGGCCTGCTGTCGGAATGGATATGAACGTACGTGGAGCCAAGGAATGGGAAAAACTTACGAGTGAAGCCAACCTTAACAACACAGGGATCGCTATTGTACTAGACAATAAAGTGTATACTGCACCCGGGGTTTCTCAGGTAGGAGGTATATCTGGAGGTAGTTCAGAGATCACAGGAACTTTTACGGTAAACGAAACTAAAGATATCGCGAATGTACTAAGAGCAGGTAAATTACCGGCTTCTGCAGATATTATCGATTCTTTTGTTGTAGGACCTTCCCTTGGGCAGGAGGCAATAGACAGTGGATTTACCTCCTTTATGATCGCTATGGTCTTCGTATTGATCTGGATGATCTTCTACTATGGAAAAGCAGGTATTTTTGCTGATATGGCACTGAGTTTCAATATCATTTTGATCTTTGGTGTTTTGGCGAGTTTGGGAGCTGTACTTACCTTACCCGGTATTGCAGGTATCGTGTTAACCATAGGGATGTCTGTAGATGCCAACGTACTTATTTTTGAAAGGATCAAAGAAGAGGTGCAGAAAGGTAAAGGAAAAGGTCAGGCCATCAATGATGGTTTTAACAATGCTTTGTCTTCTATTCTTGATGCAAATATCACTACAGGCTTAACGGCATTGATCCTTCTTGTTTTTGGATCCGGACCTATCAAAGGATTTGCTACTACCCTGATCATCGGGATACTTACTTCCTTGTTTACCGCTATTTTCATTACAAGATTGCTGGTAGACTGGTATATTTCAGGCAAAGGAAGATCGCTTACATTTTCTACATTCATTACTAAGAACCTTTTCAAAAATGTCAATATCGACTTTCTTAATAAAAGAAAGATATCTTATGTTATTTCCGGGATCATAATTATCGCCAGTGTATTCTCACTTACTACCCGTGGACTAGACCAGGGTGTAGATTTTGTTGGAGGCAGGAATTACCAGATCCGCTTTGTTGACCCGGTAAGCCCTACAGAGATCACCAACGATCTAACGGCAACCTTAGGGAGTGCCAGTGCAAAAACCTTTGGGGATGCCAATCAGATCATGGTAACCACAAAATACAAAGTGGATGTGCAGGGTACAGAAGTAGATGATGAGATCCTCGGGATCTTGCATACCTCCTTGTTAAAATATCTGCCAGACGGCACTACCTATGAAGATTTTATCCCAGGAGGGACCAATGAGGATATAGGGGTCATGAAGTATAGGAAGGTTGGTCCTACAATAGCAGATGATATCAAAAAGAACGCGGTTTGGGCTATTTTTGGTTCACTGGCAGTAGTGTTTTTATACATCCTCCTTCGATTTAGAAAATGGCAATTTTCATTGGGAGCCGTAGCAGCTGTATTCCATGATATTATCATAGTACTTGGTGTTTTCTCATTTTTCAGCCCTTACATGCCCTTCAGCATGGAGATAGACCAGGCCTTTATTGCAGCAATACTTACCGTAATAGGGTACTCCCTGAATGATACGGTGGTAGTATTCGATAGGATACGTGAAATTGTTAACGAGAAAGGGTTTAATTATGGGATCAATACAAACGAGGCATTGAACAGTACCTTGAGCAGAACCTTAAATACCTCTTTAACTACCCTGGTAGTGCTTCTCGCCATATTTGTTTTCGGTGGAGAAACTCTGAGAGGATTTATGTTTGCCATGATCATAGGGATCATTGTAGGTACGTACTCTTCCTTATTTATTGCCACTCCGGTGATGTACGATACCTTAAAGGAAAAGAAGACGAAGCCAAATAGCTAAGTAGTAATATAGAATTAAAAAACCGCCCCGGGAAGGGCGGTTTTTTTATTTTTGTCTCCTAGGACAAAAGCCATTTTTTGGCTTCCCGCTTATTTTTAAAAATCTTCATTTCAAATCCAAGGCTATTCATAGCGATTTCAGTGAACGAAAGATGATCTAGCTGCTGTTCGTTTTTGACTACCATCGATAATTTATAATTAGGCAGCCAACCTAAAGAGGAGGCTGCATCTACCAATTTAAACTTCGAATTAGTAGTATGCTCGCCCTGCAGGTCCATAAAGGCAAGAATTAAATTTCTGCCTTCAATTTTACATAATTCTGCTATTTTGAACCAACGATCTATGGCTTCCTGAGCTTCTTTTTTGGGAACAATAGTGGCTTTGACATGTACCTCTAAATACTCCGGGAGCACCTTATGTTCAATTTTATATGGCATTAAGAAGCGATTTTCATTTAAAATAATAAATCCAACTGTCACTTCAAAACATTTCCTACAGATCCCTGTAGGGATGGTCTTAATTCCAGGATGCTTTTTGGCTTCAATCCAGGCTCGGTCCTGTGCGATACAAATACGATGGCGGCAGTGCTTTCTTTGCCTAGTTTGTTCACTAGTTGTACCACCAGCTTTGCTGAATTATCGTCCAGATCCGAAGTGGGTTCGTCCAGGATCAATAATAAAGGTTGTTTTATCATGGCCCGTGCACACATAATTAGGCGTTGCTGCCCCTTTCCAAGGTTATGGAAGTAGGTGTCTCGTTGCTCTTTCATCCTCAGTAAAGACAACCAGGAAGCAGCAAGTTTCTTTTGCTCATCCGTTGGTTGAATATACAGCCCTATAGAATCTACTAAGCCAGAGATCAACATGTTTTCTATGGTATGGTAGCCACTAAACCTGTCGGTGAGTGCCGGGGTAACATAGCCAATTTGTTTTTTAATGTCCCAGACACTTTCTCCGCTTCCTTTTTTATTTCCAAAAAGAAATAATTCTTGCCCGTATCCCTTGGGATTATCTCCGGTGATAAGTGAAAGCAGGGTTGTCTTTCCACTGCCATTGGCTCCTTTTAACTCCCAAAAGTCGCCGGGAGCTATCTTCCAGTTTACCTTATCTAAAATGGGTCTGTCTCCATAAGACACGGAAACATTTCTCAATTCAATTAGGTATTTGTGTTTATAAACCGCTTGTTTTAAAGGGGAAGGCAATGGCTCATTAAAATGTTTGCTTTCTTGTACAGATAGATCCGCTGCAGCGGGAATCTTCTTATGCCAGCTTAGATGATCGTTATGCCAGGTGGCATACTGATCTACAAATGGAAGCAGATCCGACTTGCGACTGAGCACCTGAATAATGCTCATTGACTTTTTCAGCCTATGAATAGTTTCGATAAAATGCTCCCTGGTTGCCACATCCAGATTGTCGAAGGCATTATCCAGGATCATATAATCTGGTTTTTGGGATAGAAGATAGGCGAACAAGGCTTTTTTTCGTTCACCACTAGACATGCTCTGAAGACTTTGCTGAGTATTTTTACTCAGGATCTTGCGATCATGACGCAATTCCTCTTCTATAAACCAGGCGATCTCAGTAGTGGAAAAAAGCACCCCTTTCATTGAATGCAAGGTTTCAAACCCATCAGGATAGGGACCGTTTAGTAAGAGATCTAGGAGTTCTCTTACCGGTGTGGAGGTTTCTGT
Organism: uncultured Flavobacteriaceae bacterium; assembly: GCA_963844995.1. Taxonomy (GTDB): domain Bacteria; phylum Bacteroidota; class Bacteroidia; order Flavobacteriales; family Flavobacteriaceae; genus Muriicola. The sequence goes on from CAWJQE010000022.1 coordinate 42,691, forward strand.
AAAAATGGCCCAGTGTGGCATAAAATAAATTTCAGTCTAAAATGAATGTGAAAACAAATATAATCTTCTTGTATCACATGATTTTCTAGTCCTGGAACACTAGATGTAACCATGTGGAATTATTAAATACTGGAAACTGGACTAAAAAAATGCCCTAAGGACCATATTTGGGGTAAATCCCAGGGAAGGCTGCAGAAATTCTCTCGCTCCGCCTGTAACTTCAGGTCTGTAATAATTATTGATATAATTTTCACGATCAAGCAGGTTCCATATGGAAACCCCTAGTTGTACTTTTGACTGCTGTTTTAATGAGAACTGATAAATGGCAGATAGATCAACCCTCGCATAATCGGGTAAATTATCTGAATTGCTAAGACCGTAATTCACCTGATTACTTACAACGGGGTTGGTTGCATCTATAGCAGTAGTTGGTCGTCCACTATGCCAGTTCCATCCCGCCGCAATTTTTAATTGCCCCAACTCATAGGAGGCTCCCAGGGTAATAGCATGAGTAATATCAAAATTACTTGGAAAGGATTCCTCAGAAAATGAATCAAAAGTGTAATCTGAATTTAGATAGGAATAGCTCAGCCAGGTACTGGTTCCTTTGAACTGTTTTCTTACCAAAAGATCGATACCAATGGCCTTATAACTACCAACAGCCTTTTGAAATTCATATTGGTTCTGAAATCCCTGACTTTGTGCTGTGATCCCTTCCACTTCCTTTATATAACCTACGGCATTCAGCAGCCAGCCAGCCTTATTGAAACTAAGTCCGGCCGAAGCCTGTTTTCCCTGAATCACGGGAATATCTGAATCGTTCGATAATTGCCACCTCCGTTTCTCTATCCCGAGGAAATCATTTTGAAAATTGATGATCTGTGATGTATTCTGATGTTTAAATTCTCCTAAAATTTGAAGTGTCATCCACTTAAGAAAGCGGTGGTTTAAACTTAGACGCGGTTCCCATAACCACCGCCCGAATTTCCCAAGGTAGGTAGATCTGAGCCCTAAATTAGCTTTTGTAGAGCGGTTTCTGGAGGAGTAACCCAATTCCGTAAATCCACTATGAATGCGTAACACATCCCCATTGAGTCTGATAAAAATAGGATTGTCAACATCATCGAGGTTAGTTACTTTGGTCTCTATAAACTGATAGCCATTGGCCCAGTGTAGCCATTCATTAATGGAATACCCTACTGTGAACCTTGCCCCGGTCTCCGATACTTTGTTTTCCTGTAAAAATCTTTGATCATTCTGAATATTGGCATTGATTGCTCTGAGCTCATAATCCGTATTATAAAGGTGAAGGGTAGTGCTAAGAGATTGGTTCCAGTTTCTTCGGTATTGCAATCCTGCTCCCACGGTATTTTGTGTCAGGCTGCTTTCCCTTCTTACATCGGTACTATTTACCGTACTGTTTTCATTAAACTGTAAAGTGTTACTTGCATGGATAAAATTAACCCTGAGCTGGTCTTTATCTGTAGGATGCCATAACCACCTCATGGAGGCATCGTAAAAATCAAACGTTTGGTCCGAATTTACAATATTAGCGGCATTGTTTTCTACTTCTGTGTCTTGTGAGATCCTTGAAAAATACTCAGTATAGGTAGGTGTTTCAATAAAATCACTAATCGCCTTACGTGCAGCTAGCTGAAGAGATGAGCGTTTACCCAAGGGTGTATCCACGAAACCACTGAAGTCGATAAAGTTAATTCCCAGGGAACCCATTGTTTGTTCAGTAAGAGTCTCGTCTGTTTCCATGGCTATGGTACCCGACACTCCGTCCGTATAAGAAGCTGGGGTGCCATTCTTGCGCAGCGATACATTTTTCGTGATCATTGGGTTAAACATGGAGATAAGACCAAAAAAATGACCCGACTGGTACATTTTTATATCATCCCATAGCAGGAGATTCTGATCATTGGTGCCACCTCTGATATTGATGTCGGAAACCGTTTCATTAATACTTTGTATGCCTGGAAGGGCCTGTACAGATTGCAAGACATCTGTTTCCGTAAGACCTGGAAGAATACTGAATCTGCCGAAATCTATTTGGTAAGAGCCATCATTCAGCTGATCGATTCCCCTGATAAGGTAATCGAATAATACAATTTCAGGGAGTTGCTGTTGATGGGCCACTAGGTAGATATCGGTACAATTTCCGGCTGTAAAAAACCTGGCCTGCCGTTGAAGGTCCTTATATCCCAAATAGCGAATAGTAAGTATATCAGATTTTCCCTGAACAGTGATTTCAAAATAACCATTTTCGTCTGATATAGTTGAATTTAGGTTACTCGTAATGGTAGCAAAAGGAAGAAGTTTTTGGGTATCCTTATCTTTCAGATAACCACAAAGGAGGATATCTGCTTTTTTAATCGTAATAAATTTATTGGGAAGGATGGAAAATACAAGGCCTGTTCTTTCTGTTAAATAGCGGAGCACTTCTTCAATCGACCATTGTTTTTCCGGGGAGGTCAATTCAATATTTTGGATGGTGGAAATAGCATAGTTAAAGCGATATCCGTAGTCCTCACTAACCTCCTCAAGTATATTGATTAGTGGCCGGGGTTCCTTAGTTTCCTGTGTAAAAGCTGAATAAGAGCTTATAACGAACAGGAGAACCAGGAATTTCCGGAGATTACTTTTCACGATGGCTCAGGGTGACAGTATTATTAAATATGGTGAAACTGAGGTCCATTGGCTCTGCGATAGATCGAATAGCATTTTCCAAATTGCCATGCTCGAATCCTCCAGTAAAAAGAACTTCCTCTTGACCTTTAGCTTCATATTTGACCTGTATCTTGTAATGCCGTTCAAGTTCTTTTAGTACCTCTTCAAAAGGTGCCCGTTCAAAAGAACTCACGTTCCTGGTCCAGGATGGCAGAACTTCCTGGGTCTTAAGCAGCCTTATTTTGCCCTTTTGCCATAATAGTTGGTCACCTACTTCAAGGATTTTCGATACTTTTCCTACAGTTACTTTTACCTGTCCTTCAAAGCATACAACCTCCAGGGTGGTTTCTCTCTGTTTTACATTAAACTCGGTACCGAGAACAGTAATGGTGCCTTCTGAGGTTAGCACCTTAAAAGTTGATCCTTTGGCCACATCAAAAAAGGCTTCGCCAAAGAGTTTTATTTGACGTTTGTTATCCCATTCCTTTTTAACATAGCTCATCTCAGAAGCCGCGTTCAAATTAACGGTGGAGGCATCTGGTAACACAATGGTTATTTTTTCACCTACCGCTGTTTCAATGGTCGTAGTACCATTTAAAAAGAACATGAAATACACTGAAATACCAATAACCAATACACTTGCAATCTTTGCATACCATGGAATGTTCCGAACAATAGAGCGGTTCGTTTTCTTTTTGGGAAGTTTCTGCTGAAGTAGGTTATAATCGGCCGCAGCAGAGAAGGAGCTGGCTTTAAAATGGGAAGCATCCTCTACTATAGTTTTAAACAAATCATAGTCATCCAATTCTTGAAACACGGTAGTTTCTTCCTCAGATAAGGTGTCATTCAGCCATTTTTTTACCAAGTACTCTTTTTCCATTAGAAGACTATCTACCTATATAACAACTAAGACTTTGTTTTTCCTGAAATTTAAATTTTAAAATTTTCTAATTCTGTTTTTAACAGGGTAAATGCTGAGTATATGCGATACTCCACTACCTTCCTGCTTACGCCCAGCATCTCTGCAATTTCCTGGTGTTTTTTGCCTTCTACCTTATTCAGCATAAACGCCACGCGCTGTTCCTCAGTAAGTTTGGACAAAGCTTTTTGGTATCTTAATAGATACTGTTCTTTTTCCATTAAAAATTCAGGATTTTCATTGGTATGTCCTTTCGGTTTTTCCTGTTGGTAGCGCAGCACTACTTTCTTGTGTTTTATATCATTCAACACCATATTATTAGCTACTTTATAAAGGAAACCCCGTGCTTTGGAGAACACTATCTTCCTGCAATTTTCCCAAAGTTTTATAAATGCATCCTGTGCTTTATCTCCTGGATTACTTTGTTCCCCGTATTTGTAGTATAAATAATCGTGTAGCTCCTTGGCGTATTTGTTGTAGAGGCTTTTGTAAATATGCTCTTCGCAAACATTTTCATGTAAGTCTTTGGTCAAAATATTATAATTATGGGTTCGTTAAATGTAAAAAATAAATTTCTTTAAATTTTTTCAGGAGAAAATAGAAGTCAGTTGTTTTCTTAGTAAACAGTATAATCAAAAATTTAGTATGCTATGCAAAACACAATTAAATTAATTACCGTTTTAATGCTTTTTCTTCTTGTAGCCACATCATGTAGAAAAGAAGAATCTGTATTGATTGAAGGACCCCAGAATGAGACCTTGAAGGCCAATTCAGCTGTTGCCAATTTGTTGCGAAGAACCGCTATGAAAGATGGTTCCGATGACAATATTGTGGACAATGCCAATTGTTTTTCCCTTGATTTTCCGTTTACTGTCTTTGTGAATGGGATGGAAATCACAGTTACTTCGGAGGAAGATCTCGACACTGTAGAAGACATTTTTGATGAGTTCGAAGATGATGATGATACCTTGGAAATCGATTTTCCCGTAACAATTGTTTTAAGTGATTTCAGTGAGCAGGAAATCAATTCCATAGACGAATTTGAAAGTTATGTGGATGACTGCGAGGGTGAGAACGAATACGATGATGATATAGAATGTATCGACATTCAATATCCTGTTTCTGCGTCTGTTTTTAATGCCAACAACGAATTATTAGATACCATTACCATTACAAATGATAAGGAATTATATGAGTTCCTGGAAGATCTGGATGAGGATGATATTGTTGAGGTAGAATTTCCGGTTACTGTAGTACTATCTGATGGTACGGAGGTTTCAGTCTCTAATCTGGACCAGCTGGAAGAGGTAATTGATGATGCCGAAGACGATTGTGATGAAGATGATGACTATGATTACAACGACGATGACTGTGATAATTGCTCTACGGAACAATTAACTGATTTCTTAACAAATTGCGATGGATGGATGGTAGATGACATTAGACGTAATGGAATGAACCTGGAAGATCAATATGAAGGATACACCTTTACTTTTGATAGCGATGGAACAATTTCTGTGGATGCGGGAAGTGAAAGTTTATCAGGAACCTGGGAGAGTAGCGGTTCCGGAAATAATATAATAGTTACTATTGCCATCCCTGATCTTCCCGATTTTAATGGGGATTGGATGCTGCATGAAGTAGAGCAGGAAGAAGGAGAAGTAAGTGTGGAATTGGAGCTCGAGAATGATGATGAGTTAGAATTCCTAAGCAACTGCAATCCATAATATGAAAAATAAATAGAAGGGAATCCCAGATCCTTTAACCGGGAATCTGGATTCTTTTCAAAAGTGAACACAAATAATTAATAAATAACTAAGATGAAAAACACATTCATTACTTTGACATTACTTCTGGTTGGAATAATTGTAACCTCCTGTACATCAGATAACAATGATGACACTATACAAGATCCTTCAGTTTCAATACAAGTGGTAACGGACCTGGCGGTTTCGGGTTCCTGGATCGTCAGCAGTTATGTGGATTCAGGCACAGATGAGACCAGCGATTATAACGGCTACACCTTTAATTTCAGCGCCGATGGCAGCCTTGAGGCGGTAAATGGCACCACTGTGGTCACCGGTACCTGGTCAGTTACCAGTGATGATAGCTCTGACGATGATGATTATGACAGCAATGATGATATCGATTTTAACATCTTTTTTTCGGCCCCACCGAATTTCGAGGAATTGTCAGACGACTGGGATATCGTATCACGGTCCTCCACACGTATCGAGCTTATCGATATCAGCGGGGGAGACGGCAGTACGGATACCTTGACTTTTGAGAAGAGTTAAATAATGCTATGGATTAGAATGATTACAGGCATCTAATTCGATTGCCCCTCAACAAAAGAACGATGTTTGTAAAAAACTGCCCCATGTTTGGGGCAGTTGTTATTTTATCCTTTGAAAAGCGATCTTGTCTCCTGCTTTAATTCCCCAAACATCACTTAGCCCTGCTTTCACCTCCAGGACGTATTTAACCGGTACCTGTGACGGTAAACTAGATTCATTTAAAGGTTGGGCGTTTTTGATAATACTGGCCACCTTTAATTGCTCGTCTATATAAATAATATCTAAAGGAAATTTGGTATTCTTCATATAGAAAGAGTGGTAGGCTACATCGGGAAAAATAAACAGCATTCCCTGTCCGTCTTCCATGGAATTACGGTACATCAACCCTGTTTGTGTTTCGTATGCTGTCTCTGCGATCTCAATATCTAATTGAATTAAAAGTGAGTCTGTTTGGTCCCTGTATATATCAAGAGTTCCTTCCTTTGCAAAGGTAATGGGAGCAGTGGTGACGATCTTTTTGGACTCTTCTTTACAGGAGAATACAAATAGTACAATGGCCAAACAAAGTGCAATTTGCAGGATATATCTTTTCATAAAATACGATTTAAAAATTGCCTTAGGCCTTTTGAGGTTTAAACATAAAATAGAAGCCTACCAGTATAAAGGGGATACTTAACCACTGGCCGGTGGAAAGCAGACCCAATGATTCTTCGAAGCCACCCTGACTCTTTTTCACATATTCTACAAAGAATCTGATGGTCCATAGCAGGACCAGGAAAAGGCCAAACAGATAGCCGGCCTGGTTCTTTTTGTCGGTTTTCCAATACAGAAAATACAAGATCAGAAACACAAAAATATAGCATACACCTTCATATAATTGGGCAGGATGCCGGTAAGGAATGGCTTCCAGATACTCTGCAAATGCGGGTTTGTTTTCCAGTGCTTTATAGGCAGCATTCACTGTGCTTTCCTTGGTAATACGCATTGCAGAAGATGCAGGCATATCATCCGTATCCCGGACAAATCGAGTCGCAAAAAGAAATGCTTTGTCTACGATCTTCCCATTGATCTCTGAATTAAAAAAATTCCCGAGGCGTACACAAAATGCACCAATGGCAACTGGGATCACCACCCGGTCCAGGATCCATAACATTTTAAAACCCTTATGTTTTCTGGTATAGAGATACATACCTATTATGATCCCAATGGCTGCGCCATGACTAGCAAGACCTGTAAAACCGGTAAATTCATAGCCGTTGATAAATCCAAACAAGGTACTACCAGCTCGTTCTCGTATTGGTAGTAATATTTCCAGAAGATGATTAGAATAGTAGGTCCAGTCATAAAAGAATACATGCCCCAGTCGTGCCCCCAACATGGTGGCCACCACGGTATAAATAAAGAGGGAATCGAGTTCCTCGACGGTCTTCTTTTCATTGAGGAATATTCGTTTCATTATATACCAACCCAATGCAAAGGCAATGATCCAGAGTAAATTGTAATATTTGATCTGAAGAAATCCTATTTTAAACAAGGTATCTGCAGGATTCCAGGTAATTCCTAATAAATACATAGAGGTGTTTTTTGCGCGACTAAGATACATAAATAGATAGAGAGGAAACGCCTCTCAGAAAGTCTATTCTGATAAAAAACAGACCACAAACAGTAAGTTTTTTTAAACTAGGGAACAGGATCATAGCCGCTGCCTCCCCAGGGATGACAACTAAAAATACGTTTTAGGGCAAGCCATCCTCCTTTAAACAGCCCATGTTTTTTTAGGGCTTCCAGGGTGTATTGAGAACAGGTTGGAGAGTATCTGCAGCTTGAAGGGGTATAAGGAGAGATGAGCAGCTGATAGGCTCTTACCAGAAAAACAAAAGGGGCTATCAGAATTTTTTTCATAAGATGCTAAAGGTAGTTCCTTCTTTTCCATCTTTTAATTGGATGCCCATGGCAGCCAATTCATCCCTTATTTTATCAGAAGTAGCAAAATCTTTCCCGGCCCGGGCCTCATTCCGCATCTGTATCAATAGGGATACAACTCCGGTAAGCTTGTCCGATATGGTATTTGCCCGATCCTGTGATTCCAATCCCAGTACCTCAAATACAAAATCGTGCATACTTTTAGTAAGCAACTCAAGATCTTCACCTGAAATTCGTTCTTTTCCTTCTTTTACCAGGTTAATGTATTTCACCCCTTCAAAAAGTGTGGCAATTAAAATTGGCGTATTGAAATCATCATTCATGGCATCATAGCAACGCTGTTGCCAGGCCTTGATATCAATGGTAGAGGAGGTACTTTTTTCGATACTATCCAGTACTTTCATAGCTTCCATAAGCCTGAAATACCCTTTTTCTGATGCCAGTAAGGCTTCATCACTAAGGTCCAGAATACTAGTGTAATGGGCCTGCAACATAAAGAAGCGCACTACAGAAGGAAGAAATGGTTTACTGAGTATAGTGTTCTCCCCAGAGAAGATCTCATTGGGCAGGATATTATTTCCGGTAGACTTGGCCATTTTTTTTCCATTCATTGTGAGCATATTGGCATGTAGCCAATAGTTCACCGGACTATGGCCATGTGAAGCTTCAGACTGGGCGATCTCACATTCGTGATGTGGGAATTTAAGGTCCATTCCACCTCCATGAATATCAAAGGTTTCTCCCAGGTATTTTGTGCTCATGGCTGTACACTCCAGATGCCAGCCGGGAAATCCATCGCCCCAGGGGGATGGCCACCTCATGATGTGCTGAGGTTCAGCCTTTTTCCATAGGGCAAAATCCTGAGGATTTCGTTTTTCGTCCTGAGCGGTCAATTCACGTGTATTGGAGATCATGTCCTCCAGTTTACGCCCGCTTAGTTTACCATATTCATACTTCTCGTTAAATTTCTTCACATCGAAGTAGACAGAACCGTTTATCTCATAGGCATAGCCTTTTTCAAGAATGTCCTTAATGATCTCTATCTGTTCAATAATATGGCCGGTGGCCGTAGGTTCAATACTAGGAGAAAGAAAATTGAATTTTTGCAAGATGTTATGAAAGTCGACCGTATAGCGCTGCACTACTTCCATAGGTTCTATTTGCTCTAATCGTGCTTTTTTAGCTATCTTATCTTCTCCATCATCAGCATCATCCACTAAGTGTCCTGCATCGGTAATATTCCTAACGTAGCGTACCTTGTATTCCAGATGTCTCAGATAGCGAAAGATCATATCGAAAGACATAAAGGTGCGGCAGTTCCCCAAATGCACATTGCTATATACAGTGGGGCCACATACATACATTCCCACATGTCCTTCATTGATGGGTTTAAAGACCTCTTTCTTACCGGAGAGTGAATTGTAAACTTTGAGAATTTGATTCTTGTAGAGCGCCATTAGGGTTTAAGATCGCTTAAAAACTAGTTTCCAGATTAATGTATTCTAAAAATTCTTTTCGTACGCCTTCTTCTTTAAAACGCCCGCCGTATTCTGCGGTAACAGTGCTGCTATCCACATCGCGAATTCCTCTGGAATTTACACATAGGTGTTTGGCATCTATCACGCAGGCCACGTCCTCAGTTCCCAGGACCTTTTGAAGCTCACGTACGATCTGAATATTCATTCTTTCCTGTACCTGAGGCCTTTTTGCAAAATAATCTACAATTCGGTTCATTTTGGAAAGTCCAACGACGGTTCCTTTGGAAATATAAGCAATATGAGCTTTACCTACGATGGGCAGCATATGGTGTTCACAGGTAGAATACAAGGTGATATTCTTTTCAACCAGCATTTCACCATACTTGTACTTATTTTTAAAAGTGGAGGATTTGGGTTTTTTATCAGGATGCAAGCCGCTAAAGATCTCATTAACATACATCTTCGCTACCCGCTTTGGGGTACCATTAAGGCTGTCATCATCCAGATCAAGACCAAGGGTAAGCAGAATGTTGCGAACGCTCTCTTCAATTCGCTCAACTTTCTCCTCATTGGTCAATACAAAGGCATCCGGCCTCATGGGGGTATCCTCGGCAGAAGAAACATGATCGTCCCCTAACGCCTCAAAATGTTCATTTAAAGTACTCTTTATTTTCATTTCCTATTCACTTAAACAAAGGGCAAAGATATACATAAAATGGCACTTTACGTGCCGTTTGGGGCCATACACAACATAAATTAGTGTTAAGGAAGCTGGTCGTGTATTTTTAACTTTTTACATGTTAAGGTGTACGATCTAATGAGAATACCTACTGGTTTTCTATGCTTTTTTATGTTGTTGGCCCTTTCCGGGGTTTCAGCTCAGGTGGCAGATGATTGCCTAAATGCCATTCCTATTTGCAGTAATACCCCTGTGAACGGAGGCACATCCGGATATGGTATAGACGACTTTAACAATGCGCCCAGTAGCGGATGTCTCGAACCTACCATCACCGGTTTTATAGAATCTAATTCGGCCTGGTACCGATTTAGGACAGGGGCTACAGGAGAACTCGGGTTCAATATTGGCTTTGATACTACAGAGGATTGGGATTTTGCTTTATACAGAGCTTCAGATTGTGCTACATTAGGTGATCCTATCCGTTGTAACTTCTTTGACAACAGTGATGAGGATACGTATATGGGTGTAGGGGAAGATCCTACAGGCAACACTACTAATGTACAATACGAAGATTGGATACAGGTGGCCCCCGGAGAAGATTATTATCTCCTGATCAATAATTTCAGCAATAGCAATTCTGGTTTTTCAATACAGTTTTCGGGACAGATCTTTGAAACGAATCCTAATGATGCGCTCGACTGTTCCATTGTAAATAATTTACTGGGTGCACCCATTGCTGCTTGCGATAATGAAACCATAATTTTAGATGCAACTACTACCGGTGCTTTAGGATACACCTGGTATAGTGATACCGGCAGCGGATTCCAGGTGTTAATGGGAGAAACCGCGGCAACTTTATCTTTGACTACCTCTGCTATGTACAGAGTACAAGTGGCCATGCCTGCACCACCTAATATAATCAGTGAAGTGCAAGTAGCCTTTTCAATAGCACCTACCACAGATCCTGTAATGGATGAGGCCGTATGTGTTGAAAGTGGAATTTATGATCTCACTCAAAAAGATTCGGAGGCCCTGGGTCTGCAGGATCCGGCTACTCATGTAGTAAGCTATCACTCCAGCCTTGCCGATGCTACTAATGGCATCAATGCCCTGCCCAAACAATATTCAGTATCCTCGGGTACCGAAGTCATTTATGTACGTGTCTCCAGTCTTGAGAATCCCAGATGTTTTGATGCTTCAGAACAGTTCTCTCTGGAAGGTGTCATTACGCCAGATCTAATTTTTGACGACGCGATCTTTATTTGTGAAAATACCACCGGAGAACCTATTGGTGAATTCTTCCCCAATGCGCAATACACGTATGCCTGGGATACAGGGGAAACAACGCCAAGCATATTGGTAACACAGTCAGGCCAATATACATTAACAGTTACCAATACTACCTCCGGACTGAATTGTACCGCAAGTAGGACCGTGAATGTAGTAGTATCAGAAGTTCCGGTAATTTCGGAGGTGCTAATAGACGATTTACAGACTATTAATACCATAGAGATCGTAAACAATGTAGTCGGCAATTTTGAATATCAGTTAGACGTGGGTCCTTTTCAACCATCTTCTGTATTTACAGAGGTGAGTCCGGGGATGCATACGGTAACCATCAATGACCTAAATGGTTGCGGAAGTGTATCTGAAACTATCATTGTCGTGGGCTTTTCAACCTTTTTCACACCCAATGGCGACGGAACAAACGATTTTTGGCACGTCTTAGGTGTTGAAACCCTGCAAGAACCGGTAGTACAAATTTATGATCGGTTTGGAAAATTACTGATCGCTATGGAGGAAGATTATCTGGGATGGGATGGAACCTACAATGGCACGCCGGTGCCTGCTTCCGACTACTGGTTTAAAGTGTCTTATCTGGATACCAACGATCAGCGGGTAGAGGCTAAATACATCAACAATCACTTTTCTCTGATAAGATAGATATCTCCTTATGCTGTCGTGGATCCGTTCATCGATTAACGGTCAAAAAAAAGGGTATAATTATACTAAATCCAATACCAACCAGTTATACATACTGTTTAACAGTCTATTGATGGCCCCAAACCCTATGCAGAAATACCTGAGCCTTACAGCTATATTGTTCTTTTGGATAATAGGCATACACGCCCAGAACTCTCCGGATTGTAGAAGTGCCATCCCAGTTTGTGCGGATGCTCCTATTTTGTCGTTTGCCGATGGTGGGGGAGATATTGATGATTTTGATCCGGATGTGATCCGGGAATCTGGTTGTCTTGAAAAAGGTAGCGTGAGTTCGGCCAATATAGAAAATAATACTTCATGGTACGTATTTAGAGCCGGTACCCGTGGGCAAATAGGATTCGATATTGAAGCTTTACCCGGTACTAGTGGCAGCGTTACTGCTGAATGGGATTTTGCCTTGTACGGTCCCGATGTGGACTGTGGGAGTATCAGCAATGGCTCGGCGCAACCCATTCGATGTAATTATGAGGTAAACGATACAAATTTTACCGGAATAGGGGTGAATCCCGAAAATGGCCAGATAGGAGCTCCTAATTTAACAGGGAGTCAGAATACATACGATGACTGGCTTATTGTGGAAGAAGGAGAGATCTACTATCTCCTGATCAATAATTTCAATACTAATTTTGACGGTGATCCGGAACCATTTTCACTGACCTTTACCGGTTATTCTGTGGATCAGGACCAAAATACTGCCCTGGATTGTACCCTTAGAGATGAGTTTCTTGGTTTAGATATAGTAGCCTGTGAAGGCGACCCCGATATTGTCCTTAGTGCGCTGAATTCGCCAGCCGGACCAGATATTGCCAATGTAACATGGAGTGTGGATTACGATGATGATGGTACCATTGATGCTGTGTTAGCTTCCGGTCCTGCAGAAACGGAGTTAACAGTAACAAGCCCAAATTCTGGCCGCTATTTTGTAGAGATATTAACAACCCTGGCCACCACCATTACCGATGATATTCTTATCACCTTCTATGGGATCCCGGTCTTAGATGAGGTCATAATTCTGGACGACCTTTCGGATAGTAACAATGTAGAAATTGTGGTTCTTGGCGATGGCAGTTACGAATACGCTATCAATGGAGGCGATTTTCAGGATTCACCGATCTTTTATGATATCCCTCCGGGAGAAAATACGGTGATCATTAACGATAAGAACGGTTGTGGTTTTACAGATCCTATCCCATTTTTGGTGGTAGGTTATCCAAAATTTTTCACCCCAAATGGAGATGGGATACACGACGCATGGAATATTCTTGGGATTGAGACCTTAACAGATCCTGTGGTCTTTATTTTTGATCGCTACGGTAAATTGATAAAGCAATTAGATGAAACTACCGTTGGTTGGGATGGCACCTTTAATGGGAGGCCATTGCCTTCCTCAGATTATTGGTTCCGATTAGAATATGCCAGGGACGAACAAGGCATCCTGGTGGCCAATACGGTACGTACCCATTTCTCACTAAAACGATAAAAAAAAGCCGGTTAATACCGGCTTTTTTATTTGATCTGGCTATCACTTATAAGTTAAGTGTATACCCTAAAATGATATTCGTATTGGTATTATTCACCAGCGCGGTGCTGGGAAAACCAGTGGAAAACAATTGCTGACGAGCACTTTGTTCTGAACGGCTGTAGGCCAGATCGAGTCTGCTTCCTCCAAAATTAAATCCTACTCCAAAAGAAATGGCTTCCAGGTCCCCGATAGTTACCCCATCCTGATAAGGACTTCCCTCGAAGCGATATCCACCTCTGAGGCTCACATTGTCTATTCTGTATTCTCCTCCAATTCTAAAAGTATCTACCCCACCCAGCTGAGAGGCTATAAAGCTGTTCTCATCACTAAAACTCGGATCTAAAGTAGGACGTAATTCAGCCTCAGACATATCCTGATAGCCGTAATCAAAGCTCAAGAGGCCTTGAGGTCCGAAGATGATAGCCAAACTCGCATTCACCTTCCCGGGTGTTTTAATTCGATATACATCAAACAAATTCACTACATTAAAATCTATAAATCCGATCTCAGAATCAGCCAGATCCGAATCGATACGTTGAGAAGTGTCATCTAATAATCGGTACCAGGTAGGAGATTGATAACTTCCACCCACTCGTACATTCTCATTTAATACTGCTATGGCTCCCAGGTTAAAGGAAAATCCGGAACCTTCGGTACGCAGGTAATTATCAAAATTCACAAATTGTATTTCGGAATTTACATCATAACCTGTTTCGGTGAATTCCGTATACTGATCGAATAAAACGTTATGGAAATTCAGGGAAGCCCCTACGAATAAATTCTGTTGGTATTGCCCCGCAAAATTAAGCGTAAGTTTGCTGTTGTATCCATTGGTTCTTTGGAAATACTCCTGATTTACGGTATTGTAGAGCGCATTAGAGACGTATGCAGTGTTATTATCATCATTTTCATCTACCGGGTCAATAACGCCGCCATAATAGCCTAAAAAGGCCTGTTGTTCCCTAAAACCAAGATTGCTTCCAATGTCAAGGTATGCTTCCTCTATAAATTCTCCGTCCTGGATCAACAATGGACCAAAAGGTACACCCTGGGCAAAATTTAGAAAGTAATTATCTATGCCCTGAGTGCTATTGCCTCTGGTAAATACCTCATTGTCATAGTTCTGAACCATATCATAGTTCACGGCAAGGGCTAGTTTTTGCCATGGTGAACTGGCATTCCTGCTTTTAAATACAAAAACGCCTCCAACCTGATTGAGATCGAATGAATTGCGCTCTTCTGTAGACAGGGTTCCGAAATACGAGGATTCATTGTTCTGATGAAAATTAGCCCCTGTAATTGTAAACAGGCTATTGGCAAAGACTGCTGATCCTGCCGGATTGATATTTAAGGCAGACATATCGCCTCCCAGAGCTCCAAAAGCACCGCCCATTCCTTGGAATCTGGCTGTTCCCTGAAGGTTTTCTCGACTGTATCTTAAAACGTCGTCTATGTTCTGGGCAGATACGGCCAGACAAGACAGTCCTACTATGAAAGTTAGAATTCTTTTCATTTTCCTACGATTTTTTTGTTGAATGTAGAGGGATTATTAATTATTTCTTCCGCCCCGGCTGCCTCCTGAGGATCTTCCTCCGGACGACCTTCCGCTAGATGACCTGCTGCTACCAGAACTTCGTACGCTTCCAGAACTCCTGGAACTGCCTGAAGAACTTCGTACGCTACCTGAGCTTCTGGAACTTCTTGAACTTCCCGAACTTCTTACGCTACCTGAGCTTCTGGTACTTCTTACGTTACCAGAGCTTCTGTAACTTCTTGCTGCCGATGAAGATCTGGAATACCCTGATGATCTCGGGGTACTAGATCGGTAACTTCGGCTAGCGGCAGATGAACGCACCGCATTACCGGTATTTCTTCTATAGGTATTAGAACGGGCCGCTGGCGATGAATTGCCGTATGATCTGTTCTGTATGGCACTTCTGTTATAACTTGGAGTGGTGCGTGTACTTCTGCTAGAACGATAACTCCTGTTTCTGTTAATGGCATCTGCACTTACGCTGCGCCTGGCAGTAGTACCACCTCTGTAGGCAGAAGAACTGCGAGCACTGCTCCTGGAAGAAATATTAGATCTTCCACTATTGTTGCGTAAACGAGTACTGCTGCTTCTGGGAGTTGCCACATTAGATCTTCCTCTTAGCGAATTAGATGCTAAAGAATTTCTGTTGTAATAACCCCTTCTGGAATTGTTGTAGCCGTAGTAAGGATAACCACGTCCATATCTATTGTATCCGTAATAAGGATTTCCATAATAGCCTCCCCAACCAAAGTTGTTCCAGCCCCATCCGTAATTCCAGGCATAGGCTCCGCCCCAGCCCCAGTTATTCCAGCCAAAGCCACCCCAGCCCCAATTGTTCCAGCCAAAGCCACCCCAGCCCCAGTTGTTCCATCGGTTCCATCTCCATGGGTTGTATACTCCTCCGTACAACCAGCCGCTGTAACCCCAATAAGGATCGGCCCAGCCCCAGTTGTTATAACCCCAGTTGTCATTAATATTTATAATTACACTGGTTGGATTTTCACCCCATCCGGCATTCCCGGCATAAGAGTTGTTTTGATCAAAATAATTGGTATCTCCTTCAAAGTCAAGGCTATCATTCTCTACCCCGCTGTAGTAATCATCAACGTCTGTAAAGATCTCATTATCCATGATCTGGTCTATTTCCTGAGCTTTCTGACCAAAGTATTCCCCATACACCCCGTCATCGTTAATTTTTTGAGTTTGCTGAACAGTTCTTTGGTTGTTTTGCTGAACAGCTCTTTGGTTCCTGTAGACCGTAGGTTGTTCAACGCCTGTGGAATACACTCCATCATTATCGTAGTAAGAAGCTTGTTGATACGAACCGCAGGAGACCACTATGGTGGCTAGTACTCCCAAGGTTATCATTTTCATGGCTTTTGGGCGGGGGAAGGATTGTATCATGAGAATAAATTTATATTGTTGAACATATTAAAAATAGTTAGTTTTGCTCAACTATTCTTGACATAAGTTGCAAGTTTTGTGCCAAAGTACACTAGATGGGAAAAAATTTAACGACACGAACTGAGGATTATTCTAAATGGTATAACGAGCTGGTTGTAAAAGCAGACTTGGCCGAAAACTCAGGTGTTAGGGGCTGTATGGTCATCAAACCTTATGGCTATGCTATCTGGGAAAAGATACAAGCCGGGCTAGACAAGATGTTTAAGGAAACTGGCCATGAAAACGCCTATTTTCCCATATTTATCCCGAAATCTTATTTCAGTAAGGAAGCCAGCCATGTAGAAGGTTTCGCCAAGGAATGTGCAGTGGTAACCCATTACCGATTAAAGAATGCAGAGGATGGGAGTGGTATTATTGTAGATCCTGAGGCCAAGCTGGAAGAAGAGCTTATTGTTAGGCCTACTTCAGAAACAATCATCTGGGATACCTACCGCAGATGGATACAGTCTTATAGAGATCTTCCGCTACTTATAAACCAATGGGCCAATGTTGTGCGCTGGGAGATGCGCACCCGACTCTTCTTACGAACCTCAGAATTTCTATGGCAGGAAGGTCATACGGCACATGCTACTGAACAGGAAGCCATTGATGAAGCAGAACTGATCTTGAATATTTATGCCGATTTTGCAGAAAATCATATGGCCGTTCCGGTGATCAAAGGGACCAAGACAGAAAGTGAACGCTTTGCAGGGGCATTAGAAACGTATTGTATTGAGGCACTTATGCAGGATGGAAAAGCATTACAGGCAGGTACGTCTCACTTCCTGGGGCAGAACTTTGCCAAGGCCTTTGATGTGAAATTTGCCACAAAGGAGGGCAAACAAGAATATGTATGGGCAACTTCATGGGGTGTATCTACCCGTTTAATGGGCGCTTTGATAATGACCCATAGTGACGACAATGGCCTGGTGTTACCTCCAAAATTAGCTCCAATTCAGGTAGTAATTGTTCCTATTTATAAAGGAATAGAACAGTTAGAAGCCATTTCTGAAAAAGTAAACCCCCTGGTAAAGGAATTAAGAGCAAAGGGAATAACAGTGAAATACGATGACCGTGACACTCATAAACCTGGTTTTAAGTTTAATGAGTATGAATTGAAAGGGGTTCCTGTGCGTATAGCTATTGGGCAACGCGACCTGCAGAATGACACCTTTGAAATAGCCCGCCGGGATACATTGGAGAAAGAAACGATACCTGCTGGGGATGTGGTGAGCCGTATTGAGTATTTACTTCAGGATATACAGGAAAATATTTTTAACAGGGCTCACAACTACCGGGAAGAACACATTACCGAGGTAGATTCCTATGAAGAATTTAAACAACTATTAGATACCGAAGGGGGCTTTTTCTCTGCGCATTGGGATGGAAGCTCGGCTACGGAAGATAAAATAAAAGAAGAGACCAAAGCAACAATTCGTTGTATCCCAATAGACGGACCAAAGGAAGAAGGTGCATGTATGGTAACAGGCAAACCTTCGCAACAAAGAGTGCTGTTTGCCAAGGCCTATTAATACGCATTTCAAAAAATAATGGGTGGGTGTTGTGGTAGTAAAAAATAATTGTATTTTTGCATCCGCAATTGTACAAACCTTTGGCCCGTTCGTCTAGGGGTTAGGACGCCAGGTTTTCATCCTGGTAACAGGGGTTCGATTCCCCTACGGGCTACTGAACATTCGGTGTAGCTTGTAAGAAGTATAGTTGAATGTAAATATTTGGCCCGTTCGTCTAGGGGTTAGGACGCCAGGTTTTCATCCTGGTAACAGGGGTTCGATTCCCCTACGGGCTACAGCTAAGCTGTAGATTAAAGCAGTTATTAAAACATAATTTAAAGAAAGATGGCAAATCACAAGTCGGCATTAAAGAGAATAAGAAGGAACGAACAAGTGCGTTTACGTAACAGGTATCAGCACAAAACCACTCGTAATGTAATCAAGAAATTGCGCAGTGAAACTAACAAAAAGAAAGCAACTGCTTTATTGCCATCTGTGGTAAGTATGATAGATAAGTTGGCAAAACGCAATATTATCCATGACAACAAAGCTGCGAACCTCAAAAGCAAGCTTATGAAAATGGTTGCAGCGATATAATAATATCCTTCAAATATTTAAAAGGAACCCGGCCAATAGGCCGGGTTTTTTATTTGGTGTTCTCCATGATGGAACAAAAAAAATCCCGTGATACTATTGTACCACGGGATTCTTATATGATAACTTTTTTCCTATTGACTCATGGTCATTAAGAACTCTTCATTATTCTTGGTCTGCTTAATTCGTTGCTCCATGAATTCCATAGCTTCAATTGGGTTCATATCTGCGAGGTATTTACGCATGACCCACATCCTTTGAATAGTGTTTTCATCCAATAACAAATCATCTCGTCTGGTAGAGGATGAAATAAGGTCGATCGCAGGGAAGATCCTTCTGTTACTGATCCTTCTATCTAGCTGTAGTTCCATATTACCGGTTCCTTTAAATTCCTCAAAGATAACTTCATCCATTTTGGATCCTGTTTCCGTAAGGGCGGTAGCGATAATTGTTAAAGAACCTCCATTTTCAATATTTCGTGCTGCACCAAAGAATCTTTTTGGTTTATGTAAGGCGTTGGCATCAACACCACCACTTAATACTTTTCCTGAGGGAGGTTGTACCGTATTATAAGCTCTGGCAAGTCTGGTTATAGAATCTAATAAGATCACTACATCATGACCACATTCTACAAGGCGTTTGGCTTTTTCAAGGACGATATTGGCTACTCGTACGTGTTCTGTAGCTTCCTTATCAAAGGTAGAGGCTACTACCTCACCTTGCACATTACGCTGCATATCTGTAACCTCTTCCGGACGTTCATCTATTAACAATACGATTTGATAAACTTCCGGATGGTTGGCCGCTATAGCATTAGCAACATCCTTCAATAACATGGTCTTTCCCGTTTTTGGTTGGGAAACGATCATGCCTCGTTGTCCTTTCCCGATAGGAGAGAACAGATCTATAATACGGGTTGAGATATTGCTTTGACGTTCGGCCAAATTAAATTTTTCCGTTGGAAATAGTGGTGTAAGGTGTTCAAAAGCAACCCGGTCTCTTACCACCTGAGGGTCTTGTCCGTTGATCTTATTCACTTTGATCAGTGGAAAATACTTTTCACCTTCTTTTGGTGGGCGTACATTTCCAAGAACCGTATCTCCTGTCTTTAATCCAAATAAGCGGATCTGAGATTGAGAAACATATATATCATCCGGGGAAGAAAGATAATTATAGTCCGAAGACCTTAAGAATCCATAACCATCCTGCATGATATCCAGGACTCCTTCACTCTCAATGATACTATCGAATTCGTATTCCGGTTGTTTGTATTTGTTCTTGAGGTCTTTGTCGTAGTTGCTCGACTTTTTCTCCTGCCCATTATTCTGATGGGAGGGCTTATTGGAGCGTTGTCCTTTAATTTGGTTCCCGCTATGTTCTTTCTTGGGATGTTCCTTTTTAATGTGTTCTTTTTTGGGATGCTCCTTTTTAGGATGTTCTTTGGTAGCATCCGCATTGGCAGCTTCTCCTTTAGGCTGTCTTCTTTGTTGAGTAGCCGTGGTGTCTTTTGATTCTGAGACAGCATCTTTCTTAGGTCTGGGCCGTGGCTTGGGAACGTGCTTTTTAGGGCGTTCTGCAGTTGCAGTGTTTTCAACGACCGCTGTAGTCTCCTTTACGATGGCAGGATTGCTGGCTTGCAGATCTAGTATTTGATATACCAGATCTAATTTCTTTTGGGTTTTGTACTTAGGTACTTTTAAATTTTCGGCGATCTTCTGAAGCTCAGGAAGCTTCATTGCCTTTAAATCAGAAATCTCAAACATTGAGTATTGAATAAGTTATACGTAGTTAAAATTCGAAGTATTTATTACTTGGGTATTAAAAGGGAATGAGATCCCAGTCGGTAAGTGCTATCTTAGATAACATTACAAAATTACAAATTATTTTCAATATTTCATGGTAAAATCTTAAAAAGACCTTTATTTTTGCAGCGTGAACAAGCAATTGTGCAATGATTCAACGTATTCAATCCATTTATCTGATGTTAGTTGTCCTTCTGGGGGCACTGCTACCATTTTGGTTAGCGCTTTGGGTAGATAATTCTGGGGATGTTGTTTTTGCAAAAAATGAATTAGCGGTTTCACTGGCCTTTTATGGGTCGGCTGTATTGGCAATCTTGGCTATTTTCCGGTTTAAGGACCGAAAGAGCCAATTTGTGCTGAACCGGTTAAATATGATACTTAATCTTTTTTTACTAGGATTTTTCGTTTACCGATCGCTAAACTTATCCGGAGAGGCCCTGGTCTCGGAGAAGGGTATTGGGATGCTGATTCCTGTATTTTCTATCGTTTTTTTGGTCCTGGCCAACAGGGCTATCAAGAAGGATGAAGATCTCGTAAAATCTGTTGATCGCTTACGTTAAACCTAACATCTTAGTAGTATTAGTGCGTGAAACCCCGGTAGCCATACCGGGGTTTTTTGCTCTGTAATATGATCCATTCCCCTAAGAAGTAGATTCTTTGGCTTAAAGAGACGCACGTTTGCCCAATTCTACCACTTCCAGGTTTTTAATGTCTTTCCCTTCAATTTCAAAGCGCAACATAGTTCTGATCTGATGAAAGCCCTGTTTTCCGCAGGCACCCGGATTCATATGCAGTAAATTCAATTTTTTATCCCACATCACCTTTAAAATATGAGAATGTCCACTGATAAAAAGGTTGGGTGAATCTTCTTGTATGCGCCGTTTTATCTTTGGGCTATATCTGTTTGGATACCCGCCTATATGCGTGATCCATACATCGACCTCTTCGCATAGAAATCTTTGGTGCAGGGGAAATTCTTGTTGCAGCAGTCCATTGTCTATATTGCCATGCACGGCCTTTAAAGGTTTAATTGCAGCAAGTTTATCGGCAACTTCAAAGGTTCCAATATCACCGGCATGCCATATTTCATCTGCTTGTTTAGCATATTTCAGAATGGCTTCGTCCATATAGCCATGGGTATCTGAAAGGAGTAAGATTTTAGTCATTTAGGGGTATCTTTGAAAAAAACAAAAATAGGACTTCACTTTGAGATATTTTGTTGAATTTTCATATGATGGTAAAGCCTACCACGGATGGCAACGCCAGCCTAACGCTGTAAGTGTTCAGCAAACTCTGGAGGATGCCATGACCACTCAACTGAGAACCCCCGTTCAATTAGCAGGTGCAGGCCGTACAGATACCGGGGTACATGCCAGGCAATTATATGCGCATTTTGATTTGGACTCACCATTGGAGACTGAAGAACAGCTACATCGTTTGAATGCGTTTCTTCCTGATGATATTGCTATCCAGAATATTTTTCAGGTCAATGATAAGGCTCATGCACGCTTCGATGCTCTGGAGCGCACCTACGAATATTGGGTGTTGCAATACAAAGACCCTTTTTACCGGGACTGGGCGCACTATATTCATCTTCCATTAGATGTTAAGGCCATGAACAAAGCGGCATCTATACTGCTGGATCATACAAATTTTGAGTGTTTTTCAAAATCTAACACCGATGTGAAGACCTATATATGTCATCTAAAGAAGGCACAGTGGACTGAAGATAACGGAAAACTTGTGTTCACCATTACAGCCGATCGTTTCCTGCGCAATATGGTAAGAGCCGTAGTAGGCACGCTTCTGGATGTGGGTCTTGGGAAGACCTCTGTAGAGAATGTTAATAGTATTATAAAAAGTAAGGACAGGGGGGAAGCCGGCGTTTCGGTGCCCGCAAAAGGATTATATTTGACGAAGATTACGTACCCTAAGACCCTTTTTGACCTTAATGGATAAAGAAACAGGCAAAGCATTTGATTATAAACTATTTAAGAGGTTAATTGCTCAGACAAGACCCTATCGTCTTACCTTTTATGGGGTTGCTCTGGCAGCAATTCTTTTAACTTGTTTCGCTGTACTCACTCCCTACATTTTAAGGAATATCATTGATGATGCCATCAACAAAAGAGATATGGATGCCTTGTTTTGGCTTTC
>CAWJQE010000023.1:0-35600 GCA_963844995.1 uncultured Flavobacteriaceae bacterium
ATGCCAACCCAGATTCCGAATTGAAAACCACCTCCCATGCTGTGATACCCTCTGGCCCATTTGCCATAAAGAACACAAAGGGCAAACGAGGCAATAAGATTACCTGCAATGATCCACGGAAAAAGTGGTGGGTCCTTCATGACATTGTTGATAGAATGTCCTTCAAAATAGTCAACGGTTGCTACTCCCCAGATCAGGTAGCCCAAAATAAACATAGTGACCGTTGCCACTATGGTAGCCAAAAGATGTTGTTTTGAAAACATAGTTTTGAATTTAATTGGTTGTTGTATTATCAAAGATATTAAATATTAAATATCATATATATAAAAAATTGTGATAAAAAATTCATAATCAATAATTATAATATTAATACACTAACAATAATCAATATTCTTTAAGGGTGGCTACTTTTTCATAGCAAGTTGTATTTTTGGAAATTAGAAAAATAACATGGGCCATGAAAAAAATTGGAATTGTCTTATTGATTGTGCTAATTTCAAGTTGTACAGGAATGAATCATGATATCTTGGTTATAGGTCACAGGGGTGCCATGGGGCACGAGACAGAAAACACACTCGCTTCCATACAGAAGGCTATGGATCTGGGGGTTGATATGATAGAGATCGATGTTTTTAAAATCAAAAGTGGAGAGATCGTTGTCTTTCACGATGAGCGGTTGGAAAGGTTGAGCAATGCCGGTGGACTCATAGAAGATTACAACCTCTTCGAATTGCGTAAAGTAATCCTGGAGGGGAATCATAAGATCCCTATGCTCCAGGATGTACTTAAATTGATAGATCATAAGGTGCCACTGAACATTGAACTTAAAGGCGCCGATACCTCAGACAGGGTTAATTTTATTATAGAATACTATATCAAGGAAAAAGGATGGAAATTAGAAGATTTTGTGATCTCTAGTTTTAATTGGCAGGAATTGGAAAGTATGCGATCTTATAATCCGGAGATTGCCATTGCCGTTCTTACGGAAGATGATCCTTTAAAAGCCATTCCTATGGCAAAAAAATTAGGAGCTGTGGCGATCAACCCATATTACAAGAACTTAAATGCTGATAATGTAAAAGCATTACATGATGAAGGTTTTAAGGTGTATACTTGGACGGTCAATGAACCAGAGGACATAGAAGCGATGAGATCTTTCAAAGTAGACGGAATCTTTACCAATTTTCCCGAGAGGGCACACTAATGTATGATGTTATTGTTATTGGAGGAGGAGCTGCCGGTTTCTATGGAGCCATTAATTTGGCCGAATTCAGGCCAGATCTCAAGATAGCCATTCTTGAACAGGGAAAGCAAGTACTTGGAAAGGTAAAAGTGTCTGGCGGAGGTCGTTGCAATGTAACCCATGCTCAGTTCAACCCTAAAATCCTGTCACAACATTATCCCAGAGGGGAGAAGGAATTACTTGGGCCGTTCAACACCTACCATACAGAACATACAGTAGAATTTTTTCAAAAACGTGGTATTGAATTAAAGATCGAAGAAGATGGAAGGATGTTTCCTGTTTCCAACTCTTCCCAAACCATTATAGATTGCTTTATGGAAGCCATAGAGAGCTCCAAGATAGATCTGTTAAGAAATACCGTCGTAACTGATATCTTAATTCCTTCTTCTGATTCGGAAAAAAGGGAAATGTATGAGGTCCAAACCAAGACAACATCTTTTTTTGCGAAACAATTGCTCATTACTACCGGGAGTAGTCCAAAAATGTGGAATGTGCTAAAAAGGTTAGGACACACAATTATAGAACCCGTACCTTCTTTGTTTACCTTTAATATCAGCGATCCGCGTATTGAAGGGATCCCCGGACTTAGCACTCACGCCAGAGTAAAATTGGTATCCAGAGACATACCAGGAAAAAAAATAACGGTATCCCTGAAAAGCAGCGCTGAGCGCAGTGAAGAATTGGTCTCTGAAGGACCGTTGTTGATCACTCATTGGGGCATGAGCGGGCCGGCTATCCTTAAACTTTCTGCCTGGGGCGCAAGAATTTTACACGACTACCAATACCGTTTTAGAATACTGGTAAATTGGGTGCCGGAGTATCATCAGCAAGGCCTGTTTTCTTTTTTGATGGAAGTAAAAGAAATGGAACCAAAGAAAACGGTTTTTAGAACGCATCCGTTAGATCTACCTAAACGGCTTTGGGGGAAATTAGTGCAGGCAGCCGGGATCTTACCCGATCAGAAATGGGCCGATATCTCCAAGAAACAATTACAGGAACTGGCCAGAGAATTAACAGCAAGCGAATTTTTAGTAGAGGGGAAAAGCACTTTTAAAGAGGAATTTGTAACCGCAGGAGGAATAGACCTGAAAGAGGTCAATTTCAAAACCTTTGAAAGTAAGCTACATCCCGGACTTTATTTCGCAGGGGAGATCTTAAATATAGATGCTATTACTGGTGGGTATAATTTCCAAAATGCCTGGACAGGATCTTATATGGCAGCACAGGCCATAGCAAGTTCTTAAGAAAGATCCTATTTTACCCAATGATCAGGTGAGATAGACCGGCCGCGGCTATGCCTCCAAGGATTGGCCCTAAAATGGGTATCCAGGAATAGGCCCAATCACTGCTTCCTTTCTCTTTAATGGGCATAAGTGCATGAATGAGTCTTGGGCCCAGGTCTCGGGCAGGATTAATGGCATAGCCGGTAGTCCCCCCTAATGACAATCCTATAACCCAGACCAGAAGCGCTACAGGAAGTGCACCCAAAGACCCAAGGCCTATGATCTCTTCTGTAGTGGCCATTGAAGCATCTGTAAAAAATAGAATGGTAAAGACCAGAACAAATGTGCCAAAAACTTCGCTAAAAAGATTGGAACTGTAATTTCGTATAGCCGGTATAGTGGAAAACACCCCTAGTTTTAGGCTTTTATCTTTGGTAATATCAAAGTGATCTTTATATACCATCCATACAAAAAAGGCTCCGATCATAGCTCCCAGAAGTTGCGCCAGGAGGTAGGAGGGAACTTCAGACCATTCAAAACTTCCGGCGACAGCCAAGCCAATAGTAACTGCAGGATTTATATGTGCTCCGCTATACGGACCTGCCACCACTACACCTACAAATACGGCAAAGGCCCAGGCAGTGGTTATCACTATCCACCCGCCTCCTTGTCCTTTGGTTTTCTCTAAAATAACATTGGCAACAACGCCACACCCAAGGGTAATTAAAAGAGCGGTTCCTATTAATTCAGCAATAAAAGGTGTCATATATATAAATTAAGAATCTTTGGTCCAGTATTCCACGGCATTAATGGCTTTATACCAACCTTTGATGCCCGCTTCTATTTCGATCCTATCCTGATTTGGAAGAAATCTATGTTCACTTTCCCATATAGTTTGTATTTCTTTAAGATCGTTCCAATAGCCAACGGCCAATCCGGCAAGAAAGGCAGCACCCATCACTGTAGTTTCTACAATTTTTGGCCGTACAGTAATTGTATTAAGAACATCAGCCTGGCATTGCATCAGCAAGTTGTTCACTGTGGCACCTCCATCTACGCGAAGTTCCTTAATTGTAATACCGGAATCGGCCTCCATCGCTTTTAAGACGTCCATGGTCTGATATGCAATCGACTCTAGAGCTGCTCTGGCAATATGGGCATAGGTACTTCCCCTGGTAAGCCCGAATACAGCTCCTTTTGCATGCTGATTCCAATGCGGGGCACCCAGACCGGCAAAAGCCGGCACAAAGTACACACCATCCGAACTATCAACAGAACAGGCTATTTGTTCTACCTCAGCAGAAGAGTTTATTATCTTCAGACTATCGCGAAGCCATTGTACTACTGCCCCGGCTATAAAAATACTTCCTTCCAGGACATAGGTGGTCTTACCGTTGATCTGCCAACCTACTGAAGTAAGTAAATTGTTTTTAGAGACTATAGGTTTATCACCAATATTCATCAGCATAAAACAACCTGTACCATAGGTATTTTTTACCATTCCCGGTTTTGTACACATTTGGCCAAACAGGGCTGCCTGCTGATCTCCGGCAATCCCGGCGATCGGTATTTTTGTCCCTAAAAGTGACTCTGATGTATGACCATAAACCTCACTTGAAGATTTAACCTCAGGGAGTATGGAAGAAGGGATGTTGAACTTTTTTAATAATTTGGCATCCCAGGCCAGGGTATTGATGTCAAAAAATAGCGTACGGCAAGCATTGGTAACGTCTGTGATATGTAAGTCACCCCCGGTCATTTTCCAAATTAGCCAGCTGTCTATGGTCCCCATAAGAAGTTCGCCGGCTTCTGCTCGTTCGCGGGCACCTTCAACATGATCTAGAATCCATTTTACTTTAGTGCCCGAAAAATAGGCATCTATGACCAAACCGGTTTTTTGCCGTATCATGGGCGACAAACCTTCCTTTTTTAAAGTATCACAGTAATCGGCAGTTCGTTTATCTTGCCAAACGATGGCATTATATATAGGCAGTCCTGTTTTCTTATCCCATATAACAACGGTTTCACGCTGATTGGTAATACCTATGGCAGCAATAGACTTAGGAGAAATCTTCGTTTGATCCAGGGCCATCTTCATCATCTCAGCCTGTGTATTCCAAATCTCAAGTGCGTCGTGCTCTACCCATCCGGGTTTCGGAAAATGCTGTGTAAACTCTTTTTGGGCGGAAGAGACAATAGTGCCCTTTTTGTCAAATACCAGTGCCCTGCAACTTGTAGTTCCCTGGTCCAGGGCCAGAATGTATGATTGCATATAGGTCCTTTGTTCTATGTTCTATTTTGATGTTCCAATTCTTTAAATGTAAAGGAATTATTTTATTTAGCATAATTAAGAAAGACACCTAAAAGGCAAGACAATCAAATACTTAATTCAATTCCCAGATCTTATAATTCAGAATCATAGCAAAGCTTACCCAAAGCAGGTAGGGTAGAAGTAAATAGGCTGCAGGTCTGCTTACGATCTTAAACCACTTAATAGTTAATAGAATAAGGATCAACAGGACAAGAATAACCAACAAGGCCCAAAAAGGTTCTTGAAAACCAAAGAATACAATGCTCCATAGGGCGTTAAAAAGGAGTTGAAATCCAAAATAATAGAGCGCTGTTTTAACCCATACATGATAAAAACCCTTCGCCCATACCAATCCGGCAGCAATTCCCATCAGGATATATAAAAGGGTCCAAACAGGGGCAAAAAGCCAATTTGGCGGATTAAAACTTGGTTTGTTTAGCGTAGCATACCAGGTGTCTACGGAACTTTGGGTGGCAAATCCTGCTAAAAAACCAATTAGCAGGCAAATGGTAACGGCAATGACTATGTACAGCACTTTTTTCTTCATTGGGAACCATTCTAAGTACCCTAAAATAGGAATTAATTTTAATTGAGGGCATGCCTAAAGTGTTGAAAAACTATCTTTGCATCAAATTTCTTTAGAATGAACGAACAGGAATTTATTCCTTCGAAATATTCAACCCTGGTTACTTCTGGTAGAACAACATGGAGGTCACCAAGTAATATAGCCCTGATAAAATATTGGGGAAAATTTCCAGATCAGATCCCGGCTAATCCTTCTATAAGTTTTACACTATCTAATGCTGCCACTACCACCTCGGTAGCCTATGAAAGGAATAAAAAGGGTGATGGGGGTCCGTCATTTGATCTTCTTTTTGAAGGGAAACCCAAGAAAGAATTTCGACCTAAGATCAGCACTTTCTTACAGCGAATTTCCAGGTATATGCCCTTTTTAAATGAGTTTCATTTAAAGATCGATACCAGCAATTCCTTTCCCCATAGTAGTGGGATAGCCTCTTCAGCAAGTGGGATGGCTGCCTTGGCTTTATGTCTTATGGACATAGAAAAAAATAAGACACCTTCTATGGAGACCGATTTTTTATTGAAAAAAGCTTCTTTTCTAGCTCGTTTAGGCTCTGGAAGTGCTTGTAGAAGTATTAGTGGGCCCATAGTAGAATGGGGGAAGCACAAAGATCTTTATGACAGTTCAGATCTGGTTGGGCTACCATATGAAGGTAAGGTCCACGAGGTCTTTCAGGATTATCAGGATACTATTTTGCTGGTTCACAAAGGAGAAAAAACTGTTAGCAGCACCGCAGGGCATGATCTGATGAATAATCATCCGTTTGCCAAACAGCGTTTTGCCCAGGCACATAAGAATTTATCCAGATTGCTCGTTGTTCTCGAAACAGGAGACCTGCAGGAGTTCATGGAAATAGTAGAGAGCGAGGCACTTACCCTGCATGCAATGATGATGACAAGTATGCCCTATTACCTGCTTATGAAACCGCAAACCATGTCTATCATTGAAAAAATATGGGCGTTTAGGAAGCAGAGTGGTGCACCGCTGTGTTTTACGCTAGATGCTGGCGCCAACGTTCATCTCCTATATCCTCGAAAGGACACCGATAAAATTTTGCAATTTATTAAGAATGAGCTTGTTGTGTATTGTGAAAATGGGCAGTATATTTGCGACCAGGTTGGCGGAGGATCTGAGAAAGTCTGATCTTTAAGACCATCTTACGTAATTTAATGCTATTTTTATTTTGCCTAACAGCAATCTGCTTATGAAAGGACCTCTCTTTTATTCTAAGATCCTTCTCTTCGGAGAATACGGGATCATTAAAGATTCAAAAGGACTTTCTATTCCATATAATTTCTTTAAAGGTGCTTTAAAGACAGGGGCTGCCTTGTCTGAAGCCGGAAAAAGATCGAATGAAAGTCTCAAGAGATTTGCAGAACATTTGGCAAATTTACAAGAGGAGGACCCCTCTCTTGTAGTATTTGATATTGAGGCTCTTAGAAACGACCTTGAAAAGGGAATGTATTTTGACAGCTCCATTCCTCAGGGATACGGAATTGGCAGTAGTGGCGCCTTGGTAGCCGCTATTTATGATAAATACGCCAAGAACAAGATCACCATTTTGGAGAATCTGACTCGTGAAAAACTACTGAGTTTAAAGGTTATTTTTGGTAAAATGGAATCCTTTTTTCATGGAAAATCATCGGGATTAGATCCTTTGAACAGTTACCTTAGCTTGCCTATCCTGATCAACTCGCAGGACAATATTGAGTCGACCAGCATTCCTTCCCAGAACATAGATGGGAAAGGAGCGGTATTTCTTATAGATAGCGGAATAACCGGCGAAACTGCTCCCATGGTTCAGATCTTTATGGAAAAGATGAAACATGAAGGCTTCAGGACTGTGCTAAAAGAAGAGTTTATAAAACATACAGATGCCTGTGTTGAAGACTTTCTTACGGGCAATGTAAAATCCTTATTTGGGAATATAAAACAACTTTCTCATGTTGTTTTGGATCATTTTAAGCCCATGATCCCACCCCAATTTCACCAACTGTGGAAACAGGGGATAGAAACAAATGATTATTATTTAAAATTATGTGGTTCAGGAGGCGGTGGCTATATACTGGGTTTCACTCAGGATATTGAAAAGGCCAGGAATACGCTGAAGGAATATCGCCTGGAAGTGGTATACAACTTCTAATTTAACAACAATGCTTAGTAGAAAGAACAAACTCTTGCTTTTAAAGCTGCTGAGTTTGTTTTCAATTGTAAGAGGGTACAATGTATTGATGATCGTCATAGCTCAATACCTGGCATCCATATATATTCTTGCACCTAACCTGCCCCTTTGGAAGGTGGTATTCGATCTTAGCTTGTTCGCCCTGGTTTTAGCCTCTTCCCTGGTGATTGCGGGAGGCTATATCATCAATAGTTTTTACGATTCAGAAAAAGACCTGATCAACAAGCCTAGAAAATCTATGCTCGATAGGCTGGTTAGTCAGCAAACCAAATTGACTACCTATTTTGTACTGAATTTTTTGGCGGTGCTTTTTGCGAGTTATGTTTCCTTTAAAGCTGTTCTCTTTTTTTCAGGCTACATCTTTGGCATCTGGCTGTACTCACATAAATTAAAAAAAATTGCTTTTGTAGGAAACTTAGTTTCTGCCTTGCTGGCCATTACCCCCTTTTTTGCAGTATTTGTGTATTACAGGAATTTTGAAACTGTGATCTTTGTCCATGCAATGTTCCTTTTCCTGCTAATCCTGGCAAGGGAGCTGATCAAGGACATGGAAAATATAGCGGGAGATATAGCACAAAACTATAAAACCATTCCCATCCTATATGGCGCAACTTTTTCTAAAACATGTATTACTATTTTGGTGATACTTACACTGATCCCGGCCCTATTGCTGATCTATACCTTTGATGTGGGCTATATGTACCTCTACTTTATCGCAAGTATTTTTCTTTTGATTTTCTTTTTGGGGTTATTGTGGAAGTCATCAACCAAAAAACACTATGTATGGTTGCATAATATTCTGAAATTAGTAATTATCATTGGGCTATTCAGTATCTTATTGATCGATGTGAACCTGGTATTAAATCGGATTTTATAATGGATTCTTTACTTAATGTTGCTTTAGCTCAGATAGCGCCTTCCTGGTTAGACAAGGATGCCACTCTTGAGAAAATAAAAACCTGTATTCAGGAAGCAGCTGCTAACAAGGCAGAGTTGATAGTTTTTGGAGAAGGCCTCTTGCCTGGTTATCCCTTTTGGCTTGCTTATACAGAGGGGGCCAAATGGGATCTGAAGATCAACAAAGCACTTCATGCCCATTATGCGCAAAATGCTGTACAAATAGAGTCTGGGGATTTAAAAAAAGTTTGTACCCTGGCCAAGGAATGCTCTATTGCCGTTTATCTTGGTGTCATTGAAAGAGCCGGAGATCGTGGAGGCCATAGCCTGTATTGTTCGCTGGTTTATATAGATAATATGGGTATTATTCAATCTATTCACCGAAAATTACAACCAACCTATGATGAGCGACTTACCTGGGCTTCCGGGGATGGACATGGTTTACAAGTGCACCCTTTAAAACAGTTTAGGCTAGGGGGACTTAACTGCTGGGAAAATTGGATGCCACTTCCAAGAGCATCGCTCTATGGGCAGGGAGAAAATGTTCATATTGCCGTTTGGCCTGGTAATGAGAACAATACCAAGGACATCACCAGATTTATTGCAAGAGAATCCAGGAGCTACGTTCTCTCCGTTTCTTCCTTGATGCGGAAAGAAGATTTCCCGAAAGACACTCCATACCTGGAAACTTTATTGAGAATAGTTCCCGATGTTCTGGCCAATGGGGGTTCTTGTATTGCCGGTCCCGATGGTGAATGGCTTGTGTCCCCGGTATTGAATAAAGAGGGACTTATTTATCATACCTTAGATTGCAACCGTATTTATGAGGAACGACAGAATTTTGATCCTGTAGGACACTATTCAAGGCCCGATGTAACCCGGTTACATATAAACAGACAACGCCAATCTACTGTTTCCTTTGAAGACTAATAATATAAAGAACGTGGTTTAAGCCATACCGCATTTTGCTACCTTTGAAAAAAAAAGTATCCATGAGCAGATCCGACTATAATGATGGAGGGAAATCTTCGGGCCGAGGTGCAGGTAACTTCAGAAGGAAAAGCTATACCCGTGGAAATGCACCAATTAAAAAGCACAGGGAGATTAATCCTGCTTCAGGTTCGGGCTTAATTCGCCTAAACAAATATGTTGCTAATGCAGGGGTTTGTTCCAGAAGGGAAGCAGATACCTATATAGCCGCAGGGAATGTTACCGTTAACGGGAAACCGGTAACGGAAATGGGCCATAAAGTAAGTCTGACAGATGAAGTACGTTTCGATGGCAGGTTACTCAATCCTGAGAAGAAAGAATATATACTGCTAAATAAACCTAAGAACTTTATCACTACCACCAGGGATGAGAAAGGCAGAAGAACTGTCATGGAATTAATTTCTAATGCCACCAAATCCAGGTTGGTCCCCGTAGGACGTTTAGACAGGAATACAACCGGACTTTTATTGTTTACCAATGATGGTGACCTGGCAAAGAAACTTACCCATCCCAGATATGGTGTGAGGAAGATCTATCATGTAGAGCTCAACAAAAACCTAAAAGCAGACGACCTTCATAAAATTCAGG
The DNA here is from genome assembly GCA_963844995.1 of uncultured Flavobacteriaceae bacterium. Lineage (GTDB taxonomy): Bacteria > Bacteroidota > Bacteroidia > Flavobacteriales > Flavobacteriaceae > Muriicola. The sequence continues at coordinate 10,018 of CAWJQE010000023.1, forward strand.
AAGGGATCATGTTGGAGGACGGCCTTATCAAGGTAGATGAGATTAGTTATTTGAACAATGCTCCAAAGAAAGAGGTAGGAGTAGAAATACACAGCGGGAAGAACAGGATCGTTCGGCGAATTTTTGAACATATGGGATATGATGTCGTGAAATTAGACCGTGTGATCTTTGCCAACCTAACAAAAAAAGATCTTCCCAGAGGTCACTGGCGTCCTTTAACCTCACAAGAGGTCATTAATTTAGGGATGATACAATAAGCAGACTCCCGGTAATTCTCTGTTGGTAGTTAAAGATCTTTTAGGATATTAACTTCATTTTATCCCGGATCTCCTGTAAGCAAAGGTTCCCAATACTTCCCTGATGTGTATGCTTTGCGTCTTTCCCAAACATAAATTTTCCTTCTTCCACTTGTATGGCAATTTGTTTATATGCATCCCTGAAAGGAACCCCTTGGAGTACTAATTCATTTAAGGCATCTACAGTAAATAGAAGGTCGTATTTAGGATCCTCAAGGATATCTTTCCTAACCACTGCCTTGGGTAGACTAAAGGTCATAATATCTAAACAGGCCTTTAACTCTTGCAGTGCCGGAAGCAAACTATTCTTGGTAACTTGAAGGTCTCTGTGGTATCCACTCGGCAAATTGGTGAGTAAAATGGTCAGTTCATTTGGCAGGGCTTGAATTACATTGCATTTGCCACGTACTAATTCAAAAACATCCGGATTTTTTTTGTGCGGCATAATGCTACTGCCTGTGGTGAGATCGTCCGGAAATGAAATAAAATTGAAATTCTGACTCATATATAAACAGATGTCCATAGCCAATTTCGAAAGGGTAGAAGCTACACTGGCCATACCCATTGCTGCAGCCTTTTCCACTTTACCTCGCCCCATTTGAGCTGCTACTACATTGTATTTAAGCGTATCAAAATCTAGTTCCCGGGTAGTCATTTCCCTATCTATAGGAAAAGAACTCCCATACCCGGCGGCACTGCCCAACGGATTTTGATCTGCTATCTTCACGGCAGCCTCCACAAAAATAAGGTCATCAATAAGGCTCTCTGCGTAGGCAGAAAACCACAAACCAAAGGAAGATGGCATTGCCACCTGAAGATGGGTATATCCCGGCATGATCACTTCTTTATTCTTATCTGCCAACTGCAATAAGACCTCAAAGAGTTCCTTTACTTGTTTCTTAATGTTTTGTAACTCTTCCTTTATGAACAGTTGCATGGCTACCAATACCTGATCATTTCTGGATCTAGCAGTATGGATCTTTTTCCCTGTATCACCAAGTTTTTCTATCAGAAGGAATTCAATTTTGGAATGCATATCCTCGAAGGAATCTTCTATGGTAAACTCACCTCTTTCGATAGAATCATGTATTTCGTCCAGAGCCGATACCAATGCAAGATTTTCCTCTTTTGTCAGCAAACCGATGGAACCCAACATATTGGCATGTGCTTTAGATGCTCTTACATCATAACTGGCAAGGACAAGATCTAATTCCCTGTCATTTCCTACGGTAAATCGATCTATCTTCTCATTCGTTTTCATTCCTTTTTCCCAAAGTTTCATGATGTAGTGTTTTATATGGTTAGCAAACTTATACCGTAATTAGAAATCCTCGTAGTAAGTTGATATACAATTGGATACCTTCTTCAATTTCAGATGTAAAAATAAACTCGTCTGCACTATGCGAACGGGTACTGTCTCCGGGACCTAATTTTAATGAAGGACAACTTAGTGCTGCCTGATCTGATAGTGTTGGTGAACCATAGGTTGTTCTTCCCAGGGCTAATCCTGACTGCACTAAAAGATGCTCTTTAGGTATGGAGGAAGAGTTTAATCGCAATGAACGAGGAGCTACTTCACATGGAGCTTCTTTTTGAAGTATAGCAACGATCTCTTTGTTGGTATAACAATCATTTACTCTAACGTCAACGACCAGGTCTACCTTAGCTGGGACCACGTTATGTTGGCTTCCACCATTGATCTGCGTAACAGTTACTTTTACCTCTCCTAAAACTTCAGATACTTTTTGGAATCGATAATTTTTAAACCAGTGCAGTACATCTATACAATTATAAATAGCATTATTCTCATTGGGATGCGCTGCATGGGAGGGGGTGCCTTTTACTTCTGCATCAAAAACTACCAATCCTTTTTCTGCGATTGCAAGTTGCATCAATGTTGGTTCGCCAACAATGGCTACCGAAATTTCGGGAAGAATTTTTAGCATGGAATTTAGGCCATTTGGGCCAGAACTCTCTTCTTCGGCTGAAGCTACAATGATGAGGTTGTGCGACAGTTCCTTCTCGTTATAGAAATAGGTAAAAGTGGCGATCAAGGATACCAGAGCTCCCCCGGCATCATTGCTGCCCAGGCCATAGAGTTTACCATCTTCCTCTTGTGGCAAAAACGGATCTTTGGTATAGGCAGAATTTGGCTGTACAGTATCGTGGTGCGAATTTAAAAGCAATGTTGGCTTAGCTTTATCAAAGTATTTATTAAAAGCATACACATTGTTTTTCTCTCTCTTATAGGCTATACCATAGGTAGTGAACCATTTTTCAATGAGAAGAGCAGTATTATTTTCCTCAGAAGAAAAAGAAGGAGTTGCTATTAGTTCCTTCAATAATGAAATAGCATTTTTTGTCAATAGTGTTGCATCTTGCTTCATAGGGTGAGGGTTGTAAAGGTAGAAGAATTAGGGAGCAACATTTGTATGTTGCCAATACATACTTTATGTACTGAATGGTCTAGCGCATTAAAACAATTTTCCAATTTCGGCAACATTCCATCGGCAATCGTATGTTCTTTTAGCAGACTAAAATAGGTCTGCTTGTTAATATGCGAAATAACAGAATTGTCATTGCTTACATCACTTAATACGCCAGGTTTCTCAAAACAGTAATACAAGGTTGTAGTATATTCCACAGATAATGCAATGGCCAGTTCAGAGGCAATGGTATCAGCATTCGTATTCAGTAATTGACCCTTTCCATCATGAGATAGGGCACAGAAAACGGGTACCAGTCCGGTTTGTAAAAAAGTTAAGAGGGTTTCAGTTTGTACAGATTCAATGTCACCAACAAATCCAAAATCTACTATTTCTACCGGTCGTTTTACTGCTTTGATGATCCCTGCATCGGCCCCGCTAAGGCCAATGGCGTTGCATTTAAGAGCTTGTAGGGATGCTACTATAGATTTATTTAACAGTCCTCCATAAGTCATCACAGCCACTTCTAAACTTTTCTTATCTGTAATTCGTCTACCTTGCACCATGGCTGTCTTTATCCCTAACTTTTCAGCCATTGCTGTAGCCTTTTTTCCACCTCCATGCACCAGGATCTTGGGTCCTTTAATTTGAGAGAAGAGGATCAAAAAACGAGCTAAATCTTTCTCATTTTCAATGATGTTTCCTCCTATTTTTACAATAGATAATTCAGGTTTCATAATCCTTTTAATATTTTAAGTAAAGCTACCTGAGCCGCATAAGTTCTATTATTCGCTTGCTCCATTACTAATGATTGCTTTCCGTTAAGCACTGCGTCTTCTACTACAACATTACGCCGAACAGGAAGACAATGCATAAACTGAGCTTTTCCCAACTTCTCCTTTGTGATCATCCATTCCGGGTCTGTACTCAGCACCTTCCCATAAGAACTATAACTGCTCCAATTCTTCACATAAACAAAGTCGGCCTCCTCCAGGGCTTCCGCCTGATCATGTACTATTGGCACATCTTTAGTGATCATGGGGTTGAGTTCGTATCCTTTGGGATGTGTAATGCTAAAATTGATCTGAGGATTCTGTCTCATAATCTCCACAAAAGAATTAGCCACCGCATGTGGAAGTGCTTTTGGGTGTGGCGCCCAGGACAACACTACCCTGGGATTCTTTTTATTTGTATTTTCTGTAATGGTGATAAGATCGGCCAGGGCCTGCAATGGATGCTCTATTGCACTTTCCATATTCAATATAGGAATAGCGGCATATTTTTTAAAACCGTTCAACACTATCTCTGCTTCATCTTTTTCCTTGTTCGTCAAGGAAGCGAAAGCCCGTACTCCCAAAACATCGCAGTACTGAGAGACCACTTGGGCCGCTTCACGAATATGTTCTGCCTTGCCCTGATCCATGATAGTTCCATCTTCAAATTCGAGCGCCCAACCTTCACTACTAAAATTCATGATCATACAATGCATACCCAAATGGAAAGCTGCTTTTTGTGTGCTGAGGCGCGTACGTAAACTGTTGTTAAAGAACAATAAGCCTATGGTTTTACCTTCACCTACTTCTTTAAATTTAAAAGGGTCTTTCTTCAATTCGCCGGCTAAGTCTATCCATTCCCCCGCAGAATCTATATCTTGTACACTAAGGTAATGCTTCATGGCAATTCCTGTTTTAGAGCATCGAAAAAATGATTTATATGAGCTTTGTTAATATTAAGAGCCGGTAAAATCCGCAAAACTTTTTTGTCTTTTGCGCTACCTGTAAATATATGCTGGTCATAAATGAGTCTCTTTCTTAGAGGTGCCACTTCAAAATCAAATTCGAGCCCGAGCATCAGGCCTTTTCCTTTTACGCGTTTCACCTGAGGTATTTGCAGTGCCATTTCCTTGAAATATAATCCAAGTTCCCCGGCATTAGAAATAAGGTCTTCTTGTTCTAGTACCTCCAATACTGCCAGCGTAGCTGCACACGCCAAATGGTTACCCCCAAAGGTAGTTCCCAGTAATCCGTACGAAGCTTTGATCTTTGGATGTATCAATATACCCCCTACAGGAAATCCGTTTCCCATCCCTTTGGCTATGGAGATTATATCGGGCTCAATATCATGGTGCTGAAAGGCGAAGAATTTACCACTTCTTCCAAAACCAGATTGAACTTCATCTGCAATAAGGATAACCTCGTGTTCCTTACAAAGTTTAGCCACATCCTGGTAAAATTTGGCAGAAGGTTCATCTAAGCCACCAACCCCTTGAATGGCTTCCAGGATTACGGCGCAGACATCATCTTTTTCTAACTCTTGTTTTAAACCGAGTGTATCTTCGAAAGCAAGAAAGGATACCTTTTGTTGTTTGTTGATTGGAGCATTTATGGCAGGATTATCCGTAGTGGCAACTGCCGCTGAGGTACGGCCATGAAAGCTATTGTGAAAAGCGACCACCCTCGATTTACCCGTTTGAAATGAGGCTAGCTTTAGTGCATTTTCATTGGCCTCTGCCCCGGAATTACAAAGAAAGAGTTGATAATCATTGCAGCCCGAAAGGCTTCCAAGTTTTTGAACCAACTCTTGTTGCAAAGGATTCTGTACGGCATTGCTATAAAACCCTATCTGATCTAATTGATCTTTGATCCGTTTTACGTAATGCGGATGACCATGACCTATGGATATTACGGCATGACCCCCATATAGATCGAGAAATTCCTGACCTTTATCATCCTTCAGGGTCACTCCTTTGGCAGAAACCGGTGTTATATCGTATAAAGGGTATACATCGAAGAGCTTCATATTAACCTTTTCTTATCTGACTGATCTTTTCAAATGAAGTAACAATGCCTCGTATCAGCGAAGAGCTTAAGCCCTGATGCTCCATTTCATTTAAGCCTTCAATGGTACATCCCATTGGGGTTGTAACTCTATCTATTTCTTCTTCCGGATGATTCCCGGACTCTATCAATAAAGCCGCTGCACCATTACATGTATGCATGGCCAATTCTTGTGCTTCTTTCGCATCAAACCCCAATTGTATAGCTCCCTGTGTGGTGGCCCGGATAAGTCGCATCCAAAAAGCGATGCCACTGGCGCATATTACCGTAGCAGCCTGCATCTGACTTTCCGGGATCTCCATGGAATGCCCCATTCTGTTGAAGATGGCCTTAGCTAAATCTATGCGTTTTGCTCCTACTTTATTACTGCATATACACGTCATGGACTTGCCGACAGAAATGGCAGTATTTGGCATACTTCGAATTATATAGGAATTCTTCCCTATTATAGATTCAATCTTTTCAATACTGAACCCTGTGATAGTTGAGATAATGACATGCTTCTCAGTGAGGTGCTCTTTTATCTCATTTAGAATTTCTTCAAAATGCCCGGGTTGTACAGAAAATATCAGAATATCCGATTGTTTTACTGCCAATGAATTGTCTGAGGAGACGGTAACATTCCCGTATTTCTCAAAATCCTTGATATTTTCCGGATGTCTTTTGGTGAGATACATGGTAGTTGCTCCATTGCTGTGTAGTACACCTTTTGCAATGGATAACCCCAGGTTCCCGGCTCCAATGATGGCTATTTTCATATGCTTATTCTACTGGTTATTATTTCTCTTATTGATTATAAGTTGGGTTTTAATATACCCCCGATTTTAATTTCAGGCCTTCCATTTCATGAAAGCCGAACATTAGGTTCATATTTTGCACTGCTTGCCCACTGGCTCCTTTAAGCAAGTTGTCTATTGCCGAAGCAATAAGGATCATTCCATCATGCACCATTATATGCAGGTGGCAGAAATTGGTATTGACCACTTGTTTTAATGCAATAGGTTCATCAGAGAGCTGTGTAAAAGGCGCTTCCTTATAATAGTCCTTATATAAGTTGATCGCCTCGTTCTCACTACCTTTAAAATGGGTATATGCCGTAGCCCAAATGCCACGCGTAAAATTTCCCCGATTAGGAATGAATAAAAGCTTCCCTTTATCTTCCTGCAAGTTTTTCAGGCTTTCGTTGATCTCACCTAAATGTTGATGAGTAAAAGCTTTGTAGTGAGACATATTGTTTTCCCGCCAGCTAAAATGAGTGGTAGGAGACAAGCCAACACCTGCACCGGTACTGCCGGTTGTAGCATTGATATGTACCTCTTTGTTTAATAGGTGGGCCTGAGCAAGAGGTAGTAAAGCCAATTGAATGGCGGTGGCAAAACATCCCGGATTTGCAATATACTTAGTCTTCTGTATCTTATCTCTATTGAGTTCAGGAAGGCCGTATACAAAGTTTTTACCTTCAAAAGAACTGTCTCCTTTTAATCTGAAATCATTACTGAGGTCAATGATCTTAGTAGCCTCTGAAAAGGGATGCTCCTGCAGGAATTTTGTTGAGTTTCCGTGACCTAAACACAAGAAGACCAGGTCTATATTGGCATCTACCTGCTCACTAAACAACAATTGTGTTTGCCCAAGAAGATCTGTATGGGTGGATGAAACTTTTGTGCCTGCACGAGTAGTACTGAACACAAACTTGATCTCCACTTTTGGATGATGAATTAAGAGTCTGATGAGCTCCCCGCCGGTATAACCAGACCCTCCTATAATGCCTACCTTAATCATGATGTTTATTTACCTGTGTTGCTATTTTTGCCGGGTTCGACAAGATCTTGATAAATCCTTTTGCGTCGTTGGCCGTCCATGCCTTGTTCATTTCCCCATAACTTCCAAAGGAAGCCGCCATTAAATCGTGTTGGGACTTAATACCGTTAAGTTCAAATCTGTATGGGTGAAGGGTTATAAATACATCGCCACTTACATTTTTCTGAGTATCGGTCAGAAAAGCTTCTATGTTCCTCATTACCTCATCCATATAATTGCCTTCATGCAAGAGCATACCATAAAAATTTCCTAATTGTTCTTTTTGAAATTGTTGCCATTTGCTGAGGGTATGCTTTTCCAGAAGGTGATGAGCTTTTATGATGACCAACGGTGCCGCAGCTTCAAATCCGACTCTTCCTTTAATGCCTATGATAGTATCGCCCACATGAATATCACGGCCAATGGCATATGATGCCGTTAATTCCTGTAATTTTTCAATGTTTTGCACCGGATTGCCGGGCTCACCATCAATAGCTGTAAGTTCACCTTTAGTAAAGGAGAGTTTTACATCTTTAGGTTCCTTGTTCTTCAACTGACTGGGATAGGCTTCAGAAGGAAGTCCTTTTTCGGAAGTAAGGGTTTCAACACCCCCCACTGAGGTTCCCCACAGACCCTTATTGATAGAGTATTGTGCTTTTTCCCAGGAATAAGATATGCCGTGTTCTTGAAGGTAACTGATCTCTGCTTCCCTGGATAGTTGTTGATCACGGATAGGCGTAATGATCTCAATCTCGGGTGCAATGATCTGAAAAATCATATCAAAACGCACCTGATCATTTCCGGCACCTGTACTACCATGGGCAATTGCATTTGCCCCTATTTTTTGTGCGTACTTTACAATTTCGATCGCCTGTACAATTCGCTCTGCACTTACACTTAGTGGATAGGTATTGTTACGTAGAACGTTTCCAAAGATGAGGTATTTAACCACTGTGTTGTAAAAGGTTTGAACAGCGTCAATGGAAGTGTATGAATGTGCTCCCAGTTGCAAGGCCTTTTCCTTAATGCTATGTATCTCATCATTGTCAAAACCTCCGGTGTTTACACTTACGGCGTGTACTTCATACCCCTGGTCCTTTGACAGGTGCAAAGCACAATAGGAAGTGTCCAGACCGCCGCTATACGCCAGCACTAATTTCTTATTGTTTTTGTTTGATGTGGTCATGTTGTTATTTTTTCTTTTTGAAGAAGAGTTGTTCTTTTATACTCTTCAATCGCTCAAAGGCCTTTTTATTTACTTTCTTTTTCTTTCCATTTTCTTTAAGAGCCGGGTCATAAAGCATCCCGGTACAAAGACACATTTTTTGTTCCGTTCTTGTTAGGATATCAAAATTCTTGCAGGTCTGACAACCCTTCCAAAAATCTGGGTCGACTGTCAGCTCTGAAAAGGTCACGGGTTTGTACCCCAGTTCGTAATTCATTTTCATTACTGCCAAACCTGTGGTGATGCCGAATATCTTTGCCTCCGGAAATTTTTTAAGTGATAGATCGAAAATGGCCTTTTTAATTTTTTTTGCAAGTCCCTGATTGCGATAATCGGGATGCACAATAAGCCCGGAATTAGCCACAAATTTCTGATGGCCCCATACTTCAATATAGCAAAAGCCCGCAAAGGTGTCTTGATCCAGGGCTATGACCGCATTACCATTTACAAGCCTTTTGATGATATATTCGGGTGTTCTTTTGGCAATACCTGTGCCCCTTACCTTGGCAGATTCGGAGATGGTTTCGCTAATAATGGCGGCGTATTTAATATGTGATTCGTTAGCAATTACAATGTCCATTGCTTATAAAAATTAATCGTAAACTGAAAATGACTGAAGGATCGTTGCGGAAATGGACTCACCTATTTCCATGAGAGAAGAGCACCCTTACGGGCGACGACGAGTGGGCACAAAAGAAGTAGCCCGGGAGGCTATTCTAACATACGTATAACTGTGTGCATTCGTTTTCATGAACTTCAAATGTACAAATTATATTGAACTAACCTCATGAAGCCTTTAATTTTTGGGAATTAATGATTTTATGCCTTGTCGCTTAAATAATTCGTAGACCAAAAACCCAATTACCGCTAAATATTCAATGATCAACCACAACATTGTTTCCTTAAACGCAGGATTGGCATAGGCCGAGTAGCTTAGAATTATGGTAGCAGACCATACTAGTGGAAAGCGGAATTCAGAGAAAAGACACAATAGAACAAGTGAAATAATATACCAGGGATGAACGGTAGTGGAAACAAACAAATAGACCGTTAGGATCAGGAGCATAGAAGTGAGTAAAACCTTAGGTTCCTGGTTTTTTCGAAAGTAGGTGAGTAGTCCTACCCAGCTAATTACGATAATAGGAATGATCTTTCCATAGGTCTTAATGAGTTCCCATGGTTTAAGATCTAATTGTGTCCCAAGACTCTTTACGACATTGTAAACGCTGGCATTGAATTCAAAATTAGAGAACCATAAGGAAAGAGTTTTAGAATAATGTGCAGCAAATAGGGGATCGTAAAAAGGAATCAATGTTGCCAAAACTCCGATAATCACCAGAATATTAAATACCAATCCTTTTTTAAGCCCTAAGGTTTTGAAGAATAAAGGGAGAAGCATTAGTGGTATCAGTTTAATGGAAATAGACAATGCCATAGGAAAGGCAGCTAGCAACCATTTGTTTATGGTAAGCAAATAAATGGTCCAAAGAAGGAAAAAAAGCATGACCCCTTCAAAATGTAGATTCCCACTCAATTCTATAATAATCAAGGGATTTAGGAAATACCAGAAAATAAGATGGGGAGACTTATTGAGGCGTTTTAATAGTTTACGACCCAAATAAAAGATCCCAATATCTGCGCTTAGTAAGAGTACTCGCATCGCTATTAGGCCACCTGTTAATGTTTGTCCTCCGAGCCATACGCAGACACCGAATAGCATTTGGTTAAAAGGGGGATAATTGCTGTAATTAGAGGCACTCAGTGACTCCATTTTTTCAACTAATAGCTGGGCTTGTGGAATAATTATCTCACCTTTTTCTAGGATCTCTTTGGGGAGAAACAAGTATGGATTCTCACCAATGATCAATAAATGTCCGTCCCAAATAAATCGGTAAAAATCTTGTGACAGATTAGGAATGGCAAGCAAGAAGATGAGGCGGAAAAGAATACCAAGACCAAGTAAGAGTTTAAAGTTCCATTTTTCAAATTGAATAAGCTTATAACAAAGAAAAAAGAGGGCGGCATACAGCACGGCCAGCCTGGTAAAATCTGTTCTTTCTAAATGGTAGGCAAAGGTGTAATAGAATACAACACACAGCACCGAGAGAAGGATAGCCACCTTGTGAAGTTTCCAATAGGTAAGTACCGCGTTGGGCATAAGGTCGTATCCTGAGTGTTTCTACAAATAACCGAAAAAATGAGGAATATAAATATAATAAAACAAAGCGCCTCTTGAATATACAAAAGGCGCTTAGTATTTAATAATTTGGGGCTAAAAACGTTTGTTTGTTGAGCCTACACTTTCGAGGTCAGAGATTTGAAAAAGACAAACCCGAAACCAAGGAACAACATAAAATGAAAGGGGAACAAACCAAAATCATTCAATGGAATGGCACTGTACATGCCAAACAAGAAGTAGACCATAAGACCAAATTCAAGGATCATATTGGGTGATAATTTGGTTGTTAGGTATTTATTTCCTTTCCAGCTATCAGTAAGATTATTGATATTAAACTTGGGGGTACGTACAAATTCACTGCGTTTTCCCATATGCCCTTCTAATACCGCTACGGTGTTGTGCAATGAAAATCCAAGAGCCACAGAGAAGAAAGTAAAGAACAGTTTTATATAATCTACAAAGTGATCTATACCACTACCCTGAATGCTTTTATAGGTAAACCAATAACATATAAATAGAATGATCGTAGAGACAATAAAAAAGCTGGTTGCTTCGAAGATCCATCCAAGATGTCCGTAGCTATTTTTGATGTATAACATTGGAATACTTAAAACAGCCACTAGAAATACAAATAAGAACATAGAACTGTTCAGCAAATGCATAACTCCATGAAACTTTGTTTTAAACGGAATGTTCTTAGCGGAGACAAGGTTTGCAACGGTCTTTCTAAAATTTTCAGCACCACCTTTATTCCATCTAAATTGCTGCGAACGAGCAGCACTAATTACCACAGGTAATTCTGCAGGAGTTTCAACGTCTTCCAGATATTTAAACTTCCAGTTCTTTAATTGCGCACGGTAGCTAAGGTCGAGGTCTTCTGTTAATGTATCACCTTCCCAGTTCCCGGCGTCAAGGATACATTCCTTTCTCCAGATCCCTGCGGTACCATTAAAATTGATAAAGTGACCTTTGGCATTTCTACCTACCTGTTCCAGGGTAAAATGTGCATCAAGGGCAAAAGCCTGTATCCTTGTTAAAATGGAATAATCGCGGTTGATATGTCCCCAACGGGTTTGTACCACTCCAATCTCCTCGTCTTTAAAATAGATAACAGTCTTCTTCAGCCAATCCGGATCTGGAAGGAAATCTGCATCGAAGATGGCAATAAAATCACCTTTAGCGATCTTCAGGCCTTCTTTCAAAGCACCTGCTTTAAAACCTTGTCTGTTCTCTCTGCGGATATGTTGAATATCGAGGCCGGTTTCCTGAAGATCGGCTATGCGTTTTGCTGTATCAATAACAGAATCATCTGTGGAATCATCCAATACTTGTATTTCCAGCTTACTTTTTGGGTAGGCAATTTTGGCAATATTATCCAATAATCGTTCCATCACATATTCCTCATTGTAGATAGGAAGTTGTATGGTTACCATTGGAATTTCCTTTGGATCCAATAAATTGAATTTTGGTGCTACCGCCTGATTTTTTTTAAACCCAAGATAGTTGAGCAATAAATTTAATTGCGCAAGGCTGTAAAAGAAAATCAATAACAGCGCCAAGCTGTAAATTCCGATGATGATGTAAGCAATTGTTAGACCCATGTTATTTTATACTGTATTTAAATATCCACCCTAGGATTTTTATGCCGGCAAAGATACTACCTTTTATCGTGCCTGAGACCTTTGAAATGCCAATTCTTTTTTTGTAACGCACTGGTACTTCGGTATATGCTATTTTTTTCTTCAGTACTTTCAATTGCATCTCTACCGTCCAACCATAGGTTTTATCCTCCATTTCCAAGGCTATCAGCTGCTCATATCGAATGGCTCTAAACGGCCCCAGATCAGTGAATTTCGCCTTAAACAGCAACTTCATTAAAAAGGTGGCCAACCAATTCCCAAACACCTGCTGAGGTGTCATGGAACCTTCTTCTCTCAATGCCTTGTCCCGTGCACCGATCACAAAATCTACTTCTCCAGCCAAAATAGGCTCTATCACTTTGTGAAGGTCTTCCGGATAGTCGGAGTAATCTCCGTCCATAAATACGATGATTTGAGGTGTTTTGGATCGTTTGCCCGCATAATTAATTCCTTGAAGGCATGCGTATCCATAGCCCATTCGCTCTTCAAACAATACAGTGGCCCCGGCAGCAGTGGCTACAGCGGCTGTATTATCTGTTGAATTATTATTAACAACAATGATCTCAGAGACAAGGCCTGGGATCTCGGAAATGACCTGTCCTATAGATTGGGCTTCGTTGAATGCGGGAATAATAACGAGGATCTCCTTCATGTAATTATACTCATCGTTTGTCCAAAAACGTCGGTGTAGTTAGCGCAAAAATAGGGTAAGCCTTTTACTTATCATTGACAAGATGCATTAAATCCACATCGTTCCCAAGTAGGACCTGCGTGGGATTGATTCTCCCTTTTTCCGGTCCGTTCTCCAGTTTCAGCACTCCTCTGGGACAAACCGCGGAACAGATACCACAACCAACACAACTAGAGCGGATGATGTTCTCCCCCTTTTGGGCATAAGCGCGAACATCTATCCCTTGTTCGCAATACGTTGAACAATTCCCACAGGAGATACACTGTCCTCCATTGGTGGTAATGCGAAATCTTGATTTAAACCGCTGTACAAAACCTAAATAGGCAGCCAAAGGACAACCAAAGCGGCACCATACGCGGTTCCCGAAAATAGGATAAAACCCGGTGCCAATTACCCCGGCAAAAATTGAACCTATCAGCAAGCTATAAGTATTTTGCACACCGGCAGTTTTAATACCCAGAACCGTTCCCGTCTCCGAAAAGAAACTATACAGGGTCATTAAGGTCATTCCCACAGCAAATACCAATACTCCATGTACTAGCCAACGTTCTACCTTCCAGGATAAGAGGGTCTTGCTAGAGTGTTGTCTGTAAGGATCTCCCAGGGTCTCTGCTAATCCTCCGCAACCACAAACCCAGGAACAATACCAGCGTTTCCCAAAGAAATAAACCATAACGGGTACAATGATCAGTGTAAGAACCGTACCCCAAACTAAAATGAAAAGGCCTATACCCCCACTATTGATCAGAGCTCGCAAATTCCATTGAAAAAAGAAATCATAGTCGAGCGGAAAGGCATTTTTAAAGTCATAGTATGGCATCTGCAGGCGAACCATGATCTCTGGAATAAGAAAGGCAAAAATAATTTGGAAGAATAACACAGAGGTGGTACGCACCATCTGGTACACATTATGCCTGTATTTTATATACATCCTCACTGCCATCACGGTCATGACCACACAATACATAAATCCATAGACAAACCAATGCCCTGCCATATTACCACTAAGGCGCATACTAATAGGATCCACAAGGTAGGTCCAGTTCACCGCAAATTGCGGCCTGAAATACAAGATGAGGTAAAAGGAGACAAGGAAAATAAACACCATCCAGGCAATCCATCCACGGTTTGTAGCATTTTCATGGTAGATGCCATTGTTTTTGATCCCTTTTTGTCCTAACAGCACTACGTTGGGTAAAATATAAAGCAATGCCCCAAGGATCCCCAATCCAAATGTTAAGAACCACATTAGTCCTTTGTTTTGTGCGATAAACCCTGTGCCTGCTCTTTTACCCATCATAGCAGCCATATCTTGCGGTTTGATATAGATCACCTTTTTGTATTCCTTGTTTTTCCTATGCTGGGTATTTGCTTCTTCAAGGGCATTTACCACTACGGGTGAAAGAGACTGCATGCCTTGGTGTTGTTTGCCAACAACATCTTCTTCAATGGAGGAAATAAAAAGCTCACTCTTAATTCTATTGTCTAATACCAGTTGATCAAAATCTAGTTGGGATAAGGAAAAAGTCCCAATAAGGGGAAGAGCGGTAAAGATCCCTAAACCTAGCAGGAAAATAACAAGTCCAATGTTCTTAATAGTTTTCATTGATTTCTCCTTGGTTATGCTTTTATAAAAATTCGTTTCCAGCTTTTCTTCCTGGGTTGAATTGTTGTTCCGAAATGTTGGTTATAGCTGCCTGCGATTGCCCCTTCATAGTGGGTGTAGAATTCGGGATCAAAATTGGCATCCTTTAAATATTCCATAACATGATCCACACTGCGTTCTTCGGTAAGCCATCTGTCGAAGATCTCATGCCGCATTCGTAACCCAAAGGTGTTTATACCAAGAAATTTTTTACTTTCCTTGTGATAGGAAATAGTGATGCAGATCTTTTCTTTTGAATGGCGCCAATGGAAATGTTCTTCATAATCCTTTTTACCTTTCTCACTAAAGACCCAACCATAGGTCTGGTATTCAATGTCCAGGAATTTAGCTGAATTGAACCAATGCCCCGGCTTGTATTGAATCTTATTCCCACAAATAGTCTGTGCTACGGTTTCGCCCATCATTCTGCCTGTATACCACACTGCCTCTATAGGTCGTCTGTTTCCTATAGCCTCATGTTGTTCTGCACAATCGCCTATGCCGTAGATATCAGGGATATTGGTTTCTAAAAACCGATTTACCTTAACCCCTCGTCCCAGTTCTATCCCGGATCCCTTTAAGAAATCAATATTTGGCGTAACACCGGCCGTTAGGCCTACCAGGTTACATTCTATGGTGTCTCCTTTATCTGTAACTACGGCTCTCGCCCTTCCATTTTCGTCAGCCAGGATCTCCACAAGATTGGTACCTAGTCTTAGGTCTATATGGTGCTCGCGGATGTGTTCATTGATCATTTGTGATTCTCCTTCCGGAAGCACCCCATTCCAAAAACTACTTTCGCGCACCAGGAAGGTAACGGGTATATCCCTGCTCCTGAGCATTTCAGCAAGTTCTATTCCAATAAGACCGCCTCCTACGATCACTGCTCTATGGCAGGTTTCTTTATTGGGAGCATCTTTTTCTAATTGCTCCAATTCCTGTTTGGAGTACAATCCCTGAACTCCTTTCAGGTCTTGTCCCGGCCATCCGAACCTATTGGGTTTAGAACCGGTGGCGATGATCAACTTGTCATAGGCTACCGGCGCACTATCCTTTAATTTTAGTTGTTTGTTCTTGTGATCTACTGCAGTTACAAAACCATGCATAAGTTCTATACGATTCTTTTTCCAGAACCAATTCTCATAGGGTTGGGTATGTTCAAATTTCATATGCCCCATGTATACATACATCAAGGCGGTGCGAGAAAAGAAGTATTCGCTCTCAGCCGAGATGATGATGATGCGTTTATCTGATAATTTTCGAATGTGCCGTGCGGCGGTTATTCCGGAGATGCCATTACCAATGATTACGATGGTTTCCATTAAATTGGATAGTTTCTGAAGTTCAGTCGGTTTAAATATAAGAACTTAACAGCCTTTTATGATTTTGTCATCTTTAAAAAATTGTAATTTTGGTGGAAATCAACAAATTATACATGAAGCAAGGGATTCTATTTCTTTTTTGTTTTCTTCAACTTTCCTGCAGTAGTCAATTCGTTGGGAAGATCAAGGGGGTCAGTTTTGTTGCCTCCAGGGACCAGGTGACTGAGAGCAATATTAAACCGATCAAGGATGTTTTTGCAGACCATGCAGCGGTGATGCCCTTCGGATTTATTCGAGAATTGAATTCTTCGGAGATCATTCATAATACAGATCGTCAGTGGTTTGGAGAAACGAGGATGGGTGCCAAACAATATATAGAGGTTCTGCATAAGAATAAGATAAAGGTGATGGTAAAACCTCAGATCTGGATCTGGCGCGGAGTCTTTACGGGAGGTTTAAAAATGGAATCTGAGGAGGCATGGAAGGAACTGGAAAGATCGTACGAGGATTTTATCCTTACGTATGCTGTTTTAGCTGAAGAATCTAAGGTAGAGATCTTTTGTATTGGCACTGAACTAGAACAGTTTGTTGTGAACAGACCCGAGTTTTGGGATCAGCTTATCGGCAAGATTCGCAAAGAGTACAAAGGGAAACTTACCTATGCGGCTAACTGGGATGAATTTGATCGTACACCTTTTTGGGCGTCTCTGGATTTCATAGGTATTGATGCCTACTTTCCTTTATCGGAAGCACATACACCTTCGGTAGAGGAATTAAAAGAAGGCTGGAAACCCTGGAAAGGTAAGATTTCTGAACTGTCTGAAAAATTGAATAAACCGGTGCTTTTTACCGAATTCGGTTACAGAAGTATGGATTATACTGCAAAGAAACCTTGGTTGGTAGATAGGACTGAGGAAGGAGTAAATATGGATGGGCAGGTAAATGCCAAGAAAGCGATCTTTGAATCATTCTGGGATGAAGAATGGTTTGCCGGGGGATTTGTCTGGAAATGGTTTATCAATCATGAAAGGTCTGGCGGACCAACAGACAACCGTTTTACGCCTCAGAATAAACCCGCACAAGAGATCATCAAGGCATTTTATAAAGTCTATTAAACTACTGATATTGAATTTGATTTCCTTTTTATTAATTATTGATTTAAAAAATCCTTCGAGGTCATGAGTCGCATAGTTTGTACTTTTCTAATTGGACTTTTCTTTACCACTATAGTTTTTGGTCAGGATAGCCTTGCAGTGGTAGTAGCGGAAAAGGGCGACGGTATCTTTTCCCTGCTTCGCAAACAAGGGATGGACCCAATTAATCATTATCAGGATTTTCTCGTGTTAAATAAAGAGAATCTTAGAGAAGGACAACACCTTTATGAAGGGACTTCCTATGTACTCCCTACCACTGAGGATTCTATTAGATCATCAGAGATTGAAACTGATCTTTCTAAAGTGGTCCTTTCAGAAGAAAAAGGAATACGCTATCCCATTTTTGGTGAAGAAGAAGCGCTGGTGGTAAATAAAAGTGATCGACTCTCAGGAGCCATTTATTATTTGATCTCAGGTCACGGTGGTCCGGATCCGGGTGCTGTAGAAACCTATAAAGATGTTATTATCGCGGAGGACGAATACGCCTACGATGTAACCCTCCGGCTTGCCAAAGAATTACTGGCTCACGGTGCCAAGGTACATATCATAATAAGGGATGAAAACGATGGGATCCGCAATAGTAAGAAGCTGGAAATAGATCATGATGAAGTAGCGTATCCGGCACAAAAGATCCCGCTAAAACAACTAGCCCGGTTAAAACAACGTGTAGATGTCGTCAATGATTTATACCTGGAAAACAAAGGCAGTTACCAACGTTTGCTGGTTACCCATGTGGATAGCCGAAGCAAAGGTCAGAATATTGATGTCTTCTTTTATCATCATAAAAAAAGCAGGAACGGGAAACGTTTAGCAGAGAACATTCACAATACCTTTCTTGCAAAATACAAGGAATATCAACCTAACAGGGATTATACAGGCACCTTCTCGGACCGAAGTAGTCTATATCTCATAAAAAACACCTTGCCTGCGATGGCCTATATCGAGATCGGAAATTTAAGGAGTAAAAAGGACCAAAGCCGAATTTTAGATCCTGATAACCGCCAGGCCCTTGCCAAGTGGATCGCTCAGGGTGTCCTGGCAGATTATGAAAGCCGATAAAAGCTTAAGTGAATTACTTGATGTGTCTATTGTAATAGGCGTATAACGATTCTGGTGAGGCCCCCGTAAACTTCTTAAAATGTACCATGGCAAAATGGTATTGCAGGCGTACTGTTCCGTTATGTTGATATTTCCGGGCAGAAGTGATCACCTCTTGTGGCAACACTTTAAAGGTAGCCGAACGATAGATCCGTCCAATAAATTCATTGTCTTCGTAGACCTTATACTCCTCATCAAAACCACCTAAGGAGGTGAACAAGCTTTGAGTTATAAAAAGAGACTGATCGCCACCACGGCACAGTGTAAAGTTAAACCGCGAGAACCATGCAAAAAAGGCCAGGAATCTATTCGGGATATTAAATTTCAATCGAAAACAGCCTGAAGGTATTCCTGAGTTTATTGCACTATCAATAGTTTGGTCGAAGTGTTTTGGGGGAATTGAATCTGCGTGCAGAAAATACAGAATTTGACCGTTGGCTTTTGCAGCACCTGCATTCATCTGCTTTGCCCTTCCCCTTGCTGTACTTAACCAAGTAACTCCGTGTTTCTTTGCAATTGAAATGGTATCATCACTGCTTCCCCCATCAGACACAATAACTTCCAGCTGACCGTAATTTGCAGCCTTGGTTTGTAGATAAGGCAATAATTTGTCTAGCGTTTCTTCTTCATTCAAGACCGGAATGATGACGCTTATCTTAGGCAGTTTATTTTCTTTCATTGAGGTCCCAGTCATAGGATACATAAGAGATCTTGGCATCTTCCTTTATAGAGATCTTGATATAAGGCTGAAGATAGGTGATCAGACTTCTTTTTTCAGTAAAATCGCTCTTATACCATTTAAAAATAGCAGATAATTCCAGCTTATTCGTTGTGATTTTATTTTTACCTGGGTCGTTAATAAAGTTGAAAGTGGCCGCTTGCAGTTGCTTTTCCAATTTGTCCGGGGTATAGGCTTCATTTAAAAGTTTAGGACAGGAGTAGGAAGCGCAATTGATAGCAAAATGAATTCGTGGTTCATTCATCTTTCGCAGGATACGATGTTCAATATCGCCAAGGGAAAGGGTTTTATCTCCTACCTTTACCCGGTTCTGATCCCATGGCCGCCAAATGTCTTTAATGCTTTTTATAGGATAATTCTCCAGGATCAGTGCTACTGTTGCAGCGTTGTACATATTGATATAATAGGCCAGGGTCTCGTTATGAGACCAGTTGGTGGCCGGAGCATTCTTACCCAGATAAACCAGATAGTCATTTAACTCTTTTTCTTTGGTCTTAAACTGAGCATAGGCTACATCGCCCTTCTCATTTACAAACTTTTTTAATAGGTTATTCCAGGCCGTATGTTCTGCTGCGGGTGCTGTTCCCGCAGGAAGCACCGGGGGGGTACTCCACCAGATCAATAGTGCTAAGAGGTATTTCATACTATTGGTAACTTGCATAGAGGATTGGTAGTGAAAATGCCACCTTCCTTACATCTTATGACCCCAAATAATTTTTAAGAACACATGGGTGGCCTGTCACAGATCAACAACAACCCCCGCCGTCATAATGCCATGTGCTTTCTGAAATATGGATCTCATCCGAAACTATTGCCAGGGCTGCTGCGGTTTTATCACAGATCGCAAGGGGCTGGTTTTGTATCAACACATGACCTTTTTTATCGTCCAAATAGGGTTCTCCACCATAATATATAGCCGTTTTACCGGTGAATATACAGGGGCCGTCCTCCGGCATTGGGTCTTTGATAGCTGCAATTTCTATTGATTCAATATGGATGAGTTCGTCTGTTGGATAATGATTAGGAGATAACACCCGATACGATTTCCTTGCCCGGACTTCAATGGTTCCAAACCCTGCATCGGTGAGTGCTTTTATGTAATCTGCAATAGGGATACTACCACTTAGACACAAGGCTCTTAGTCGGTCGTCATTTCTAAGTGCATCATTCATGGGTTGTTCACAAACAGGATCGCTCATAACCAATCGCCCATGGGGTTTTAAAACTCTATACATTTCAGCCATAGCTTTTTTCAGGTCCTCTGCCTTAAAAATATTAAAGAGGCAGTTTTGTGCAGCCACATCTATACTTTCGCTCTCAATAGGTAATTCTAGCGCACTTCCTTTTTTGAGATGAACAAATTCACTTTTAAACCATGGGTTTTCTTCTTCAGCGATCTTAAAATTCTTTCTGGAAGCCTCCAGCATCTCATCAACCACATCTACCCCAATAACGCCACCTTTTTGACGAGAGAAATAAGCAAACTGAAGGAGTTCCATTCCTCCGCCCACACCTACGTACAATACTTTTGGATTGTTCACAAGGTCTGAAGCGGAAACGGTGCTGCCACAGCCGTAATTCATTTCCTGCATGATGGTAGGAATAGAAAGGCCCGGTAATTGCCATACCGGGTTTGTGGTACAACACAGGCCAACATCAGGAGTGATAGCAGCTTGCTTATATAGATCATTAGTTGCTTCTAAATAGCTCATAGGGTTTTTATTAATTCTGTGAATAATGTAATCATTTTGGGTTCCGTTTTCTCGGCAACATCAATAATTTCTGAAATATTTATAGGTTTCAGGTTGTCTGGGTCGCATTCATCTGTTAAAACTGATACTGCTATTACAGGTAGTCGTAAATGATTGGCAATAATTACTTCTGGTACGGTACTCATTCCAACGGCATCTGCACCAAGAGTTTTTAACATCCGGTATTCGGCTTTGGTTTCGAGCTGTGGACCAACGACGGCGACGTATACCCCTTTTTTAAGCGATATGTTTTGTTGCCCGGCAATTTTCTCGATCGTCCTGCACATTTCCATATCATAGGGTTGGCTCATATCCACAAAACGATCGCCAAATTCAGCGACATTCTTAAATGCAAGGGGAGACCCTCCCTGCAAGTTGATATGATCTTCGATCAACATAATATCCCCTTTCTTATAATTGAGGTTAATAGCACCAGCTGCATTGGAAACAAAAAGTTGAGTGATCCCCAATTGTTTCATAACCCGAATGGGGTATGTTACATCATAGAATTCATATCCTTCATATAAATGAAAACGCCCCTGCATCACTACTACTTTCTTTCCCTCCAGGTTGCCATAGATCAATTTTCCTGTGTGAAATTCTACGGTAGCCAGCGGAAAGAAAGGGATATTATGATAATGGGCTACTATCGGGTCTTCAATTTTTTCTACCAGCTTCCCAAGACCGGTTCCGAGTACAATACCAATTTCGGGCGCCAGAAATCCTTTGCTTTCCAGGAACTCCGTAGATTCATCTAATTGTTTTTGGGTCATAGTATATTTTTTAAAAAGGGCTGAAAAGCTGAAACATCTGCAATGTCTTCCAGGACATCTACATCATTCTTTGTTTCCAGCAAATAAACATTCTTATTTTTTAGGTCGGCCAGGGTGTCCTCCAGCACTCTGGATGTGCCCCAGTCTTTATTTTTGAAAATGTCCGGGATAAAATGGGTCATCCCCAGAAGGTAATATCCTCCATCACTTGCGGGCCCCAGTACAAAATCGTTGGCTTGCAGCATCTTAAAAGCATTTTCCAGGTCTTCTGAACTCAGATCATAAAGGTCGCTCCCAATGATGATGATTTTTTTATAACCTTCCTTAAAACCGACTTTGAATGCATTGGCCATGCGTTCGCCAAGATCTGAACCCAACTGTATTTTTTTATGATAGATTGCAGGGTGCCACAGATCGTCTTCTGCTATGGCATCGGAATAGTAAACTTCCTTTGTAACGTTTAATTCACGCGTTACAGAAACCGTATGCTCCAGAAGGAAAATGTAAATGGCCAGAGCGGTTTTATCACCTACAGAAGCGGCCAATCTGGTCTTACATTTTCCGAGTTCCGGGTTGCGGGTAAAGATCAGCAACAAATTTCCATGGTCTTGCTTCATCTTTATTCCTGTTTTTCCGGTCCGTATACCTTCATGCCTTTGTCCAGGAGTAAGCCCCAGAATCTGTTATACGCATGTACCTTTTGAGTTGTCCTCCCGGCACTGTCCACAACATCATATCCCTCATTGATCCACTTGAACATACCTCCGGAAAGGTTTTTAACATCGGTGTACCCCAGATCCATCAATTTTTTACCAATTTTTTCGGAGCGCACACCAACCGAACAATACACCACATAGGTGGCATTTTTGTTAGGGAAGTTTTCTTTGAATTCTTTAGTATTGAAATCTTTATACCCTATGAAATGGGCATCCGGAAGATGACTTACTTCAAATTCTTCGGGTTCACGTGTATCCAGACGCAGATATGACGGGTTAACCGCAATCTCTGTCACGCTGGCCAGAGGTACATCCTTATACGCAAGTTTTTCCATTATCTTTTCCAGTGTTCGCTGCCCAAAGACAGGTGTGATCATAAGCGACATCACAAAGAAAATACTTCCTTTAAACATGCGAGCAAAGATACTATATTACATAGGATTCAAAAATGAACGGCCTTCTTTTCCGATATGAAAATAAAGAGTATTTTTAAGAGAAATAGATCTACCATGATGCGTATTCCAGCCATTTTGTTTTCTCTTTTCCTATTACTTTCAGGAGCCTGTAAGGATGTCCGGAAAGTATCAAAAGAGCTCAGTGAAGAAACAGTGACGTATCAGGAATTATACAGGCCGCAGTATCATTTTACACCCCCGGAGAAATGGATGAATGACCCAAACGGACTTTTGTATAACCAGGGCATTTATCATTTGTTCTATCAATATTATCCGGAAGACATCGTTTGGGGGCCCATGCATTGGGGCCATGCCACCAGTAAGGACATGCTGCACTGGGAGCATAAGCCTATTGCTCTGTATCCGGACAAGAACGGACTCATATTTTCCGGGAGTGCGGTGTTAGATGAAAATAATACCTCCGGGCTGGGTAGCAGAGAGAATCCCCCTATGGTTGCCATTTTCACCTATCACGATATGGAAAAGGAAAAGGCAGGGAGTATTGACTTTCAAACACAGGGAGTAGCCTATAGTTTGGATAATGGAGAAAGCTTTACCATGTATGAAGGAAATCCTGTTTTACTAAATAATGAATTTAAAGATTTCAGGGATCCAAAAGTATTTTGGGATACGAAAACAGGTCAGTGGGTAATGGCATTGGTAGCCGGAGATCATCTTAGATTGTACCGCTCGGACAATTTACTGGAATGGACCTATATGAGCAGATTTGGAGCTACGCAAGGTGCTCATGGTGGTGTATGGGAATGTCCGGACCTTTTTGAATTGCAGGTGGAGGGTACAGAGGAGAGTAAATGGGTGTTATTGATCAGCATCAATCCAGGAGCCCCCAATGGGGGAAGTGGTACCCAGTATTTTATAGGCAATTATGACGGGACCACTTTTACATCCGATCAGAAAGAAGAAAAATGGCTCGATTGGGGTACTGATAATTACGCAGGGGTTACCTATAATAATACACCAAACAATGAGCGGTTATTTATAGGTTGGATGAGCAACTGGGCCTACGCCCGGGATACTCCAACCGAAGTATGGCGGAGTGCCATGACCTTGCCGCGAATCTTGAGCTTGTCTAAAATTAATGATTCCTACGAATTGTTCAACTATCCAATCCCGGAGGTAGCGGGTTTATTGGCAGAAGAAACCACCTTGAGTGTAACTATTCCTGCTGGTGGAATGGAATCCATAGGCCTCGAGAATGGCAATCAGAGCGAGATTTTGTTTGTCACCTCAAGTAGAGATATGATGATCACCTTAAAAAATGAACAAGGTGAACAACTGTTGCTGGAGATGGATAGTTCAGAAAAACTTTGTACGCTCGATCGCACCCAGAGTGGCCTTACAGATTTTGAGGAAACATTTGGAAATATTCAGCAGATGCCCCTGGACAATCTGCCTGAGGGGGAGATTGAGATCCGGATTTTTATGGATGCTTCTTCTGTAGAGGTATTCATAAACAAGGGGCAATATGTGATGACATCTCAAATATTTCCCACAAATTCCTATACCGATCTAGAAATTAAGAATATGGGAAAAGCTGCTTCAAAAATCCGGGATCTGAAGGTCCATAAGGTGACGGGAGTATGGGAGTAAAATATTTGGATAGGATTAAACCTACAAAAATACTATAATTGTGATAGCGTTAACCTCTTTCTATTTAGTATCTTAGAGCATAATCAAAATCCTATAACAATGAAAAGTTTTTTAACATATCTGTTGCTGATGTTGACCTTTACCATCAGTGCACAAGAATCGTATTGGACCCATTACGGTTTTATTGTAGAACCGCAAAATGAGGCGACTGTTTTTAAACTGATCGATGATTATTTTAAAGAACACAAATGGGAAGGTGTTTCGGTAAGCCTATATGCCAACCATTTTCATGATGATGATAATACGCAGACACATTTGCTGGTATTTTCCGGTTCTTTGGATGCCTTGGGGGCTGTCTATGCAGATGGCGGAGGTGATGCCTGGGCATTATTGGCTGCCCGTTTAGATCATTTTATTAAAGAAGGTGCTGCTGCACGTATGGGAACAACAAAGGCCTATTATGGAGATACGGCAGGCGACTACCCTATACAGCGATATTATTTATTGGATATAGAGAACTCCACTGCTTTCGAAACTTCTTATTCAAAATATCAGGCAAGCCATCCGCCGGTGGAGCGAGTGGTTATCATGGGGAACTTTACCTCCGGGATATCACCAGAAGGAGAGAATCATTGGGTACTTGCCGGATATAAGGATTTTAAGAGTGCCATTGGCGGTTCTGATGCTTTACTGACACCGGCAGAAATCAAAACCCGTGATGCCCGCTGGAAGATCTATCAGGAAAACAATGGAGGGGTACGCATGATACGTTCCGGACTTCGGGTTCGTTTGGGACAATGGTAAAAATTAATTTGATAATAATAAAAACCTCCATTTTGGAGGTTTTTTTATTCGTAAAGGTTTGTATGTGACTAATAAATAGCTCTATCCACCTTGTTGCTAATAGGGGGTATGGTTTGTAAGTATTCAAAAATGGCCCCGGCCTCTTCATCCGTGAGTTGGGTGTATGGGACCATTGGGTAGGTGAGACCCACTTCTCCTTCTTTTTGACCATATTTTACGGCTTTTATAAATTGCTCTTTGGTCCAATTACCGATACCGGTTTCTTTGTCTGGTGTAAGGTTTGCCGTGGGCTTTACCCTGCCTTTATAATCGAGTGTTTGGTTGCCTCCGGCAAAATAGCCTTCACTTAGCTCGGGCTGCAGGAAATTGTTGGTCTTAAAGTCGGCCGAATGACAGGAAAAACAATCCAGGTTATGTGCGA
>CAWJQE010000024.1:0-272472 GCA_963844995.1 uncultured Flavobacteriaceae bacterium
CCGTTCCCCCTAAAATGGTGATCACTTCCATGGGGATCAATGACAGTATTTACAGTGCCCCGGATGGGGAAGTCTTTACAAAGTCGGTTTCGTATACAGAAGTCCTGGCACTCAAACACTGGCAGAAGAATCTTAGCTTTAGCTTTGTGGCCCTGCATTACCTGCGTTCCGGGGACAATTTGTATTCCTGGAAACTGGAAAATTACGATACTGATTGGTCGGCACCATCCAAGGAAAGAAGAGCTTCCTATACCAACCTTTCGCCGGGGGAATATACTTTTAGGGTAAAAGGATCCAATGCCGACGGGATCTGGAATGAAGAAGGAGCCAGTATACATATTACCATAGCACCGCCCTGGTGGCAAACCTGGTGGGCCTATAGCATCTATTTTTTACTTCTCCTATTCATAGGATACAGGGTACATCTCTTTCAAAAGGCACGTACGCTTAAAAAAGCACAAGAGGCAGCTCAGAAAAAAGAGCTGGTACAGGCTAAGGAAATTAAAAAGGCCTATGCAGACCTTAAGGCCACTCAGACCCAATTGATACAGGCCGAAAAAATGGCGAGCCTTGGGGAGCTTACCGCAGGCATTGCCCATGAGATACAGAACCCGCTCAACTTTGTCAACAATTTTTCGGAAGTAAACCGCGAACTCATTGAAGAGTTAAAGGAAGAAAAAGCCAAGAATAAAAAAGAACGTGATGAAAGCCTGGAAGAAGAACTGCTTACCGACATTGATCAAAACCTTGAGAAGATCTCCCACCACGGGAAGCGGGCAGATTCTATTGTAAAAGGGATGCTGCAACACAGCAGGGCCAGCAGCGGAGAAAAGGAAGCTACAGACATTAATGTGCTGGCAGACGAATACCTGCGCCTTGCCTATCATGGTCTGCGCGCCAAGGACAAGTCCTTTAATGCCACCATGGAAACCGATTTTGACAAGAAGATTGGCAAGATACATGTCATTCCACAAGATATGGGTCGGGTGATCCTAAACCTTATCACCAATGCGTTCCATGCAGTACAGGAACGTAAAAAACAAGAAGAGAAAGGCTATGAACCTACCGTAACGGTTACTACCCGGAAAGAGGGAAATAACGTGCTAATAAGAGTAAAAGATAATGGGAACGGCATCCCTAAAAAGATCATCCAAAAGGTCTTTGAACCTTTCTTTACCACCAAACCTACGGGACAGGGAACCGGGTTGGGATTATCCTTATCTTACGATATTGTAAAAGCACATGGTGGAACTTTACAATGTAACTCAACCATTAACACAGGAACTGAATTTATAATTGAACTACCCTTAAAGTAAGAAGTGAATGACCAAATGCACATATAACAAAGACTGTTTTCTATGGGGGATAACCCTCCTGCTATTCACAGGAAGCATGATATCCTGTAACCAGGGCCAGGATCAGGAGAACACTGCCAACCGTTCAGCCTTCAAGGCACCCGTTACAAAACCATTGCAATTAAAGGAAGCCAAAAAAATTGAGTGGGAGCTTGTGCCTTCAGACAGTGTTCCTCCGCCTCAAACCTATGCACTGGATGTAGATAAATTGCCCTCTACCCCATTGGTCACTAGTGTATTTAAACCAATGAAGGCACCCATGAAGCAGTATGCTTTTAATTTTGAGGACCTGCCGGAGAATGTATTTCAATTAGACTCCATCCCCATGGCTTTCAGAAAAGCCATTATTCCGAAACCTGTGGTTACAAAAATGGATCTGCCAAGGAGAGTGCCCGAGTTACATCATGCAATATTGCAGCTTTCTAAAAGTGAGGGGCTACCTTCGGATGAAATAAAGGAGATCCTGGAGAATGAGGACGGTACCTATTGGATCGCCACCTTCGATGGGGGTTTATGCCTATATAATGGCGAAAGTATTACCACCTATGATTACGATCAGATCTTTAATATTGCCAAGGACCGGGAAGGCAGGTTGTGGTTGGGAACGGCTGATGGCATGGTTGTATTAGATTTTGAGAAGAACATAGAGACCTCCTTTTTCAGGGGGAATTTAATTTCAGATGTTTATTGTGATCACAACAATAAAATATGGTGGATACATTGGCTCAATGGCCTTTATACCATGAATAGCGACATGACAGAATTACACAAAGTCGCTAACGAAGGGTTTAATAGGCCCATACGCATTCTGGAAGATTCCGCAAAGAATCTATGGATCGGTATTGGAGGAAACGACCGACATATAAGTGTGATTTCACCAGACCGCAAAAGCTTTAAGGAATTACGTAATAAGGCAGAATATAATATTGGATTTGTTGCAAAACTCTTTGAAGACAGTAAAGGAACCATATGGATAGATGCCCTGCAGCAAGAACCTCTAATTCTCGGATTTAACTTGAAGGAAAAGACCGTAAAAAAATTAAATAAAGAGAACGGGTATCATGGTTTTGGACGACTTTTTGAAGAGGATGACCGTGGTCGTTTATGGATCTTTCAAAGAGACAGTGTCTATATCCTGAGTGCGGACCAAAAGCAGCTCCGATCCTTTGCCACTTTGGGGATCCCTGCTTCCAATAACCGAATGGGATATGTTATCAAGGACAAACAAGGGGTCCTTTGGCTTGGGACACACAACAGGGGCGTGGAACTCATAGATCCCAACAGCCCTTTGGTAGAATCCTTAGATGCGGACAACGGATTGAACAACCCTGATATATGGTCAGTGGAAGAAACAAGCAGGAGGGATATCTGGTTAGGCTCCAACGGTAACATCGATGTGCTGAACCGAGAAAAAGAAACTGTCAAAAGATTGAATAACCAACAGTTAAAACACAGACGGCCCGGTGCAATCTATAAAATAGAAGAATTTGAAAAAGACAATATTTTTATTTCGGGCGCAGGGGGCTTTTCGGTCTTTGATCGCGGTCAGAATCGCGTTACCTACTACAGCCTGGAGGCATCTTTTAATAGCAACATCCGAGACTTTGTAGTGGACGAAAATGATCTTTTCTGGCTGGCCACCGATACCGAAGGCATATTGGTATATGATACGGAAAGGAACACCATAAAAAAGGTAAAGATAGATGGGGCCTTAGTGCCCACTGCTAACTCCAACAGCATCATTGAAGATGGCAATGGAAATTATTGGGCAATCGCCAATGATGGGATAATGATGATAAATAAAAAGGAGAACACGCTTCAGCGAATAGGGGTAAGCGAAGGCTTAATTCATAACGATGTTGCAACCATGCTGTTGCGAAATAAAACAGAGCTTTGGGTGGCCACTACAGCTGGTCTTTCCGTGATAGATATAGCCGGGCAGACCATCACCAATCTCGGGAAGGAAGAAGGCATTATACCGCCTGTCTTATACGAACTTAATCAGCGCGATGGGATAGTTTATCTTGGGAGTGCTGAAGGCCTCATTGAGGTAAAACTTCCGGCGGAGAAATCGGACCCCTGGCTATTTTATAAGTATGGTGTAGCCCAGGGCTTTGGAGCCAATGATTATTCTGCCAATGCAAGCACACTCCTTAAAAATGGGGAGCTCTGGTTTCCGGGGGCCACTCCTGATCTACAAATAAACATTATAGCTCCGGATGTGATCGTAGACACTACGTCCATGAAGACCCAAATAACCGGTATCAGTATCATGGACCAGGATCGATCTTTTGATAGTTTTACCAAGTATGAAAAACTATTATCGGAAAATGATACCCTTTGGGATTCAGGAAAAGTCAATTACTATTTAAAGAGTACCCTGTCGGCAGATAAGGGCTATGTGTTTGAGAACAACATTCAGTGGGATAGCCTACCCTTCCCATTTAAATTACCCTTAGGATTAAAACTGCCCTATGACCAAAATTACCTGAGGTTCCAATATGCGAATCTCAGTGTTTTAAACCGCGATAAAATAGCCTTCAGGTATATGCTGGAGGGTTATGAAAGCAAGTGGAACTATCCGGGCAGCAAGTCGGAATCAAAAAATTATTTCAACCTCCCTCCCGGGAAATATACCTTCCAACTAGAAACCAGAGAGTTAAACGGGAAATGGGGCAGTCCGGTTCAATACACATTTAGCATTCTGCCCCCCTGGTGGCAGACCTGGTGGGCATATCTGTTGTATGCAATTATAGCGATAGGTGGCATTTGGAGCATTGTGCAATATCGCTCAAGGCAACTAAAAAGAAAAAACAGGTTGCTTGAAGAGAAAGTAGCCTTTAGGACCACAGAATTGCAGAAAACTATTACGAGCCTAAAAAGTACACAGGCCCAGTTGATCCAATCGGAGAAAATGGCAAGTCTTGGGGAGCTAACCGCAGGCATTGCCCATGAGATACAGAACCCGCTCAACTTTGTCAATAATTTTGCGGAAGTTAATCGTGAACTGCTGGAGGAATTAAAGGAAGAGAGAGCCAAGAATAAAAAAGAGCGCGATGAAAGCCTGGAAGAAGAGCTGCTTACAGATATAGATCAAAACCTGGAGAAGATTGCCCACCACGGGAAGCGGGCAGATTCTATTGTAAAAGGGATGCTGCAACACAGCAGGGCCAGTAGTGGCGAAAAGGAACCAACAGACATCAATGTGCTGGCAGACGAATACCTGCGCCTGGCCTATCATGGCTTGCGGGCCAAGGATAAGTCATTTAATGCCACCCTCGATACTGATTTTGACAAGAAGATAGGCAAGATAATGATCATCCCACAGGATATGGGCCGGGTGATCCTGAACCTCATCACCAATGCCTTCCATGCAGTACAGGAACGCGCCTCCTTCGCCAATTCATCCAAAGAAGCCTCGGCGAAATTGGAGGCTTCGGAGGATGTTCGATATCAGCCTACGGTAGGTGTAACTACTAAAAAGGTCGGGGACATGATTGAGATCGAAGTAAGGGATAATGGAAATGGAATCCCGCAAAAGATCATTCAGAGGATCTTTGAGCCGTTCTTTACCACAAAACCTTCGGGTAGAGGCACAGGCTTAGGCCTGAGTATGAGCTATGAAATTGTCACTAAAGGACACAGAGGAGAATTAAAGGTAGCTTCCAAAGAAGGGGAAGGAACCACCTTTACTATTATCCTACCCGGCGTAAAAGAAAATAAAACTAAAAAAATAACTAACCAATAATCCATCAGACCCATGAAAATATTAGTAGTAGACGACGAGAGGGACGTACAAGTACTGTTCCAGCAGAGATTCCGAAGAGAGATCAGGAATAACGAACTAGATTTTGCCTTTGCCTTTTCCGGCGAAGAGGCACTTACCTATATGGATGAACACAACCAGGAGGCTGTCCTCATCCTTTCAGATATTAACATGCCGGGGATGAGCGGCCTGGAGTTACTCGAAAAAATAAAAAATAATTTCCATAAACCCCCACCGGTGGTCATGATGATCACTGCTTATGGGGATAAGGAAAACTATGACACAGCCATGAAACTTGGTGCAGATGATTTTCTGACTAAACCGGTTGAATTTGGTATCTTAAAGGAAAAATTAAAATCAATACTCTAATGGCAAGAATTCTGGTGGTAGATGATGAGACAGATCTGGAGGTCCTTATCAAACAAAAATTCCGGAAACAGATTCGGCAAAACGAATACGAGTTTGTCTTTGCCATCAATGGTGTAGATGCCCTTGATAAACTGAATACCGATCCCAATATGGATCTGGTGTTGAGCGACATCAACATGCCCGAAATGGATGGCCTTACCCTGCTCACCAAACTTCATGAATTAAACCCCCTGTTAAAATCGGTGATCGTCTCTGCTTATGGGGATATGGATAATATTCGTACGGCTATGAATCGTGGCGCATTCGATTTTATTACCAAGCCTATCAATTTTGAGGACCTTACCATTACTATGGAAAAAACCCTTAAACACGTACGGGAACTGCAAGACACCCTAAAAGCCGTAAGAGAGAACAACATTCTTAAAATGTATGTGGACGAGAACGTGCTCAATTTTATGGGAAGCAAGGAATACGAATCTACCGTCATGGCCAATGAGAATGTCACCGCAACTGTAATGTTTATAGACGTCTGCGGATTCACTTCTTTAAGCGAAACTACCAGCCCCGATGTTGTGGTAAGTATGCTCAACTCCTATTTTGATACTATGGTTAAGGAGATCATTGCCCAGGAAGGGTATATAGATAAATTCATGGGTGATGCCATCATGGCTGTCTTCCGGGGGGATTACCACCTGGACAGGGCCCTGGATACCGCCCTGGCCGTACGGCAACAAATAAGCAAGCTTCCGGAATTGAAGGAAATGGGAGGGTACAGACCCAGAGTCTCCATAGGGATCAACAGCGGGGAAATGGTTTCCGGAAATATTGGGTCCTCCAGCTTAAAACGCCTCGATTTTACGGTTATTGGCGATACGGTAAACATAGCAGCCCGACTAGAAAATGCGGCGGCGGAAAACCAGATACTGATCTCCGAGGCCTGTTATGAACAGGTAAAAGAGGCCTTTCAATGTAAAAAGATAGGAGACATTCAACTCAAGAATAAAAAGGAGAAGATGACGGTTTATGAAGTGCTGGAATAATCCAAATTATATTTAACCCTTTAAAATTCCATTAAATTTCCAAGATCCATACCCTGGATCAAACCTTCATTGTTTGAGATATAGACTAAAATAATCTACCGCAATTTCCGTTTATAGTAGGCAATTGCCCTCCCTTTTTGCAATATTTAGAGCGCCCCTATGAAACCTTTTTGCAAAAATGCTGTCTTATCTAAAACAAACCAATGAAATTCCGCATCCTGTTCCTGTCAAGCATACTGTTGCTCATTTTTAGTTGTAGTTCTTCCAATGAGGAAGAATCCATTGTGGCTACAACTATTCAATTTGGGAATCCGCAACGGGTTACTGTACAGGGATATGACGGACAGATCATGGAGCCATTTCTAAGCAGAGATGGCAATACCCTTTTCTTTAACAACCTTAACAATCCTTCCGTAGATACCAATCTGCATTGGAGTACAAGGGTCAGCAATACCGAATTTGAATATCAGGGTGAATTACAGGGAGTGGCCACCGAAAGTCTGGAAGGTGTACCTACCATGGACCAAAATAATACCATGTTTTATGTGTATACAGGCGACTATTTCCAAACGCTACAATCTATTTATACAGGCAATTACAATCAGGGAAGCTTGTCTAACATCTCCGTTGTAGAAAACTTGTCACTTAACTTACCGGGTTGGTTAAATTTTGATGTGGAAGTTTCCAATGATGGCCAAAGTCTCTACTTTGTAGACGGCCTTTATGATGAGAATGGCGGACCACGCCAGGCTAATTTTTCCATTGCACGTAAAAATGGGAATGAGTTTCAAAGAGATCCTAATAGTGCGGCACTTTTAGCCAATATTAATACAGATGATCTGGAATACGCTGCCGCCATTTCCAAAAATGAGCTGGAGCTCTGCTTTACGCGAATAATAGGGGCCATTTCTGTCAATTCTGAGGCCCATATCTACATTGCCACCAGGACAGCAACTAACTTGCCATTTTCGGAGCCACAGGAAATTACGGAGATCACGGGTTTTGTAGAAGGACCTACCTTTTCTGCAAATGACAATGGACTTTACTATCACAAAAAAGAAAATGAGGATTTTGTGCTGTATTATATTGAAAAATTACCCTAATTTATCTTCGAATCTCAACGAAGTTAAAATACATGAATCCCATTTTTATAGCCGTTTACGCCAGTTGGTTCTTTTCCGAAATGATCTTTATCCGCTTGCTGCGGGTACAAAAAACAGACCGGCAAAAATCCGACAAAGGCTCCTTACTTCTTATATGGGTGCTGATCATCATCGGGAATGTCTCGGCGGTATTTATGACTTTTTATACAAGTGCTCCTATTGGGCCCTACCCAACGGTAGGATATGGGGGGCTTGGGCTGATTATCCTGGGTGTGTTACTGCGCATTGACGTCATCCGCAGCCTGGGAAAATTCTTTACGGTACAGGTCACAATTAAGTCGGATCACCAATTAAAGACTGATGGTTATTACAAATACGTACGCCACCCCTCCTACACGGCATCCCTTATTTCTTTTATTGGCTTTGGCGTTTCTCTGAATCATTGGTTCTCGGTACTTCTTGCGGGCGGCATGGCCTTTATCGCCTTCGCCATTCGAATCCGGATAGAAGAAAAGGTGTTGCTCTCCCATTTTGGTGAGGCATACACTGCCTACCGTAAAAAAACAAAGGCAATCATCCCCTTTATTTATTAAATTTAAGGAGATAGAAAATAAGTCCAATAAGTCATGATTAATTTAGACCCGCAATTTTATAATCTTCATTCCCTGAAGGGATACCACACCTTACTAAAGAAGTTGTAAATTGAAAACGAATTGCGCGCGAGCACCCCTTCTGGGGCCGGGGGCAAGCGAGCTCATTAGAAATAATTTAGCACAAATGAAAATATCCTTTGAACTTAAAGCTAGCTTCCCTTTATCTCCGCAAGAACTTTACAATGCCTGGCTAGATGGGGAACAACATTCAAAAATGACGGGCGGGGACGCCACAGGGAATGCCGTCGTAGGCAGTAAATTCACCGCCTGGGATGGCTATATCCGGGGTATAAATAAAAAATTGACGCCTCATTCAAAAATTGTACAATGCTGGCGCACCACTGAATTTAAAGAGATGGATAAAGATTCTATCCTTACACTCACCTTTAAAGAAGTCGGTAATGGCTGCGAACTCACACTAGCACACTCAAAAATCCCGGAAGGGCAACCCAATTATAAACAAGGTTGGCAGGAGCACTACTTTACACCTATGCAGGAATATTATAAAAACAAGTAACCACATATGACCCAATTTTTTCGTCGCCTCCGCCAAAACTTTCTTGTTCAGGGCAATACATCCAAATACTTAAAATACGCTATCGGTGAAATTCTTCTGGTGGTTATTGGTATTCTTATTGCACTTCAGATCAATACCTGGAACGAAGGACGCAAAGACAAGGCTAAAGAGCAACTTATTCTACAACAGTTACAAGAAGAATATATGGCTAATCTTGAGCAATTAGATCAAAAGATAGCGATGCGTACTTCAATGGTTTATTCTTCGCAGACAATTTTAAGATATATAGACAACCCACAATTGGCCACTTATGATAGTACCATTTACCATTTACGCTTGGTAATATTGGACCCCACTTTCGATCCTATTAATAATGACCTGATCAGCACCGGAAATCTACGGCTTATTACCAATAGGCGATTAAACAGGCTGTTGTCTAACTGGACATCTGATATTGTTGCCGTGCAGGAAACAGAAAGATCCTGGCAAAAGCTCAGCATGGAACTGGTACGCCCATTCTACATTAAAATGGGAATTAATCGCGATGTTGTAAACACTTTATGGAGTAATTCAAAAGACATAACATGGTTGCTAGACGACGTCCAAAATGCCGAGACACATATAGGCAAAACAAAAGAACCCATTGATGTATCAGAAATTCTATTCTCCAAAGAAGCAGAAGGTATTTTGGCAACAGCTATTTCCCTAAATCATGTTACTAATATTCAATCTATAGGCCTACGCAACCGTATCCTGGAGATACTTGATTTACTGGAAAAAGAAATCAAATGACCCCTGTTTAATTTTCCTTATTTTTAATGGCATTCAATAAAACTCTTATCAAAATGAAAAATGTTTACACCCTCCTGGTTTTATTTCTTGGAACACTCTGCTTACAAGCACAAACCGATACCGATACCACTAAAGTTGATGAGAAAGAAGAACGGCTAACTGCAACTTAAGACCGAAGTACAGCAATTGGTAGATGCCCGAGCCAAGATGGCCCAGGTGATGGTCGATAAAATATTTAGCTTTTCAGAACTGGGCTTCCAGGAAGTAGAGACTTCCAAATACATTACAGACATTCTTAAAAAAGAAGGCTTTACTATTGAATACGGTATCTCCGGGGTGCCAACCGCCTGGTGGGCCAAATGGGGTTCCGGCAGCCCTGTGATCGCCATTGGGAGCGATATTGATTGTATTCCCAAAGCCTCCCAAAAACCGGGTGTGGCCTACCACGATCCTATAGTAGAGGGAGCGCCGGGGCATGGGGAAGGACATAACAGTGGTACCCCACTCAATGTGGTAGCAGTACTCGCAGTAAAGGAATTGATGAAACGCGAAAAGATTCCCGGCACCCTTATCATCTGGCCCGGGGTAGCGGAAGAGCAACTTGGCACAAAAGCCTACTATACCCGGGACGGTTATTTCGATGATGTGGACCTCTGTATTTTTACGCACGTTTCCAACAACATGGCCGTTTCCTATGGTCCGGCACGGGGCACGGGAATGATCTCCGTGGAATACACCTTCGAGGGGGAATCTGCCCACTCCGCAGGAGCACCCTGGCGAGGACGTAGTTCCGCAGATGCCGTAGAGTTGATGAATATAGGATGGCAGTACAACAGGGAACACCTGCATCCTCTGGGTCGTTCGCATTCAGTGATCAATAACGGGGGAGACCAGCCCAA
This sequence comes from uncultured Flavobacteriaceae bacterium, assembly GCA_963844995.1. Taxonomy (GTDB): domain Bacteria; phylum Bacteroidota; class Bacteroidia; order Flavobacteriales; family Flavobacteriaceae; genus Muriicola. The sequence goes on from CAWJQE010000024.1 coordinate 10,495, forward strand.
TGTGGTGCCTTCTAAAGCCTCTATCTGGTATTATTTCCGGGAAATTACATATCCAAAAATTATGGAAGTGTATGAACGCGCCAATGACATGGCTAAAGGCGCGGCCTTGATGACCCGCACAACCATGACAAGCAAAATATTGGGCACTGCATGGCCCCGACATTTTAATAAACCCATGGCAGAAGCCATGTATCAGAATATCACCCAGGTGGGACTCCCTACGTGGAGCGAGGCAGATCAGATGCTTGCCCTGGCCGTACAGAGGGAGGTTAATTCCCCTAAGGATACAACAGGATTGGCAGTTAAATTAGATACCATTGGCTTGCCGGTCATTGAACCGGTAAGTGGCGGCTCGGATGATATAGGCGACATCTCATGGAAGGTACCTACCATTACACTGCGCTATCCCAGCAATATTCCGGGGCTTCAGGGTCATCACTGGTCTAATGCCATTGCGATGGCCACTCCAATTGCCCACAAAGGAGTAGTTGCCGGTGCCAAGGTGGAGGCCATGACTTTGTTAGACCTGCTCTTAAAACCAGAGCTTGTTCAACAGTCCCGGGACTATTTTAAGACGGAACAGGCCTCTAAAATAAAATATGTGCCTATGGTCTCAGATACAGATACTCCGGCTACCTACCTCAACAAAGAGATCATGCAGACGTATAAACCATTGCTAACACCATTTTATTACAACGAAAAGAAATACGACAGCTATCTGGAACAATTAGGGATCACCTACCCTACCTTAAAAGCAGATGAAACCGCATCTGATAAAAAGTAAAATAAAAGAAACGTTGCATTGCATAACACATTTGTTGTAACAGCTTTTAAATGGCACAATACTGTTATTAATTGGGATATAATTGCCGTCTGCTCTATTCTTTTAGTGGCAATTTTGGGGAAACCTTAAAACCCAATACAATGAAAACAGCACGAAATTTATTATTCATTTTTGCTACCATTTTTCTCCTGGGATGTGAAGAAGACCAGAGCACAGAACAAGAACCTTTACAAGCGACCGAATTTACCGGTGCCAAAGTCCCCGTGGGAGATGGGGAGGCCTGGACCTATGTTGAAACAAATGCCGGCCAAACCCCGATTGCCATAGGCATTCAATTTACCGCCGATGCACTTGTTAACCTACCAACTGGTAGCATGCACGCAGACGAGTTTGTTCTTCAACTCCCAACCGAAATTACGGTAACACCCTATGACCATATTACACTCGACTGGAATGAACACGGCCATGAGCCAATGAATGTTTACGACCGCCCCCATTTTGATATACATTTCTATTTTATGTCAATGGCGGAACGCAACCAGATCAGTCCTACAGATAGTGTGCAATTCAACAAACCATTGGCTGAAGACTACCTGCCCTCAATGTATCTGGAGACTCCGGGTGGGGTACCGAGAATGGGAGCTCATATTATTGATCTGATGTCCCCGGAGATCGCCGGAACAGGTATTTTTACCCACACCTTTATTTATGGTAAATATGATGGAGAAGTTAATTTTCTGGAACCCATGGTAACCAAGGAAACCTTAGATGCTCAAGTTGCTATCGACAAGGAAATCAGACAACCCTCTGCATGGCAGAAGAGTGGCTATTACCCTCAGCGGTACACTGTGGATTACGATGCCAGCACTCAGATATATTCTATTATAATGAAAGATTTGATGAAATTTTAGTACCTTTTTTTAGCCAGGGCCGTTGCCTTTTCATCCCCAAGCTGCGGCCCCACCTAAAAGAAACCAAACTCAGAGAATGCGAGCAACTATTACAACTTTATGTTTATTTATCAGCTTTCTGAGCCTTTCAGTGCAAGCTCAAAATAAGACGATTTATGAACTAGATTCGCTTTATCCGGTACACGATCTTAAACCGTTCTTACAGATCTTACCAGACCAGGGTTATGAAGTACAAGAATTGATAAAGGACAGTTCTCTAACCTTTTTATCGCGATCTACATTTCCCAGGAATTTGGACATAACCACCACTTTTTGGGGAAAGATCTCCTTACGGTCCAAAACCGAACTTCAAAACTGGGAATTACATTTTGAGGATCCCCGCCGCCGCGATATCGCCTGGATTCGAAGCAATGGAAAAGTAGATGTTTACGCCGTTTCTGAAGGACAGGTAATGTTTCACAAAAAGACCGGGGTAGATTACCCCAAGGCCGAGCGTGAATTTGCCGATAACTGGATTCTGAATCGCGTTCGCTTAGACATACCTGCCAACTTACCCGTAACACTTTATATAAAAGTAGAAAATAACAGCTTTGGATGGTTTCCCTATATAAATCCCACCTTACGGAAACCAGGATTTACGGACTATCATCCCTTATTTCCTTTTAGTCCGTCTTTCAATATTTTTATGTTTGGCGTAACTTTTATCATCTTTCTATATCATTTTCTGCAATTCCTTTATCTGCGTCAACGTATCTTTTTCTGGTTCTCTCTCTGGATGTTCCTGTGTACTTCTACGCAGGCAATGACCATAGGTCTTGATGCGGAATATTTATTGGGTAATTATCCTCAATTCCGTTTTGCCCTATGGCTTCTTATTCCAAATTCCATGTTGTTTACATTTTGGTTCTTTGGACGGGAATTCATCAATTCCAGGACCAAGTTTCCAAAACTAGACAAGTTAATGCTTGTGCCACCTGTTGTAATGATCTTTGCCATTATCTCGGGGCTCATCTTGCTGATTACTGGAAGTAAACCCATTTTAAATGCTATAAGTTCATATCATTTTATTTTTATTATTCTCTATTCTGCCTTGGGTCTTATAATTGCCGTGATTTTAGCCTTTAAAAAAGACAATTTTGCCCGCTATTTTGGAATAGGAGCCATATTGGCAACATGCTCTACTTTGTTGGGTGGGCTTTGGTCTTCCTTTATAATACGCGTTCCTTTTGACCCCTACATTTGGGGGATGTTCTTACAGACCATTGCCTACTCTTTCGGCATTGCTTACAGACAGCAGCAATTATCTTTAAAAGCTCAGAAACAAAAACTAGCGGCCAAAGAATCAGAAAATGAAATGAACCGTATCAAGGATTTAGATGAGGTAAAAACACGATTTTTTACCAACTTAAGTCATGAGTTCCGCACCCCTCTTACTCTAATCTTAGGTCCCTTAAACAAAGTGGAAACAGATACTGCGAATTCTAATTCACCTGTGGTCCTCGAGAATAAGACAGTTACTCTTATTAAAAAAAATGCATTGAGATTACAAAACCTGGTAGATCAACTGCTCGATCTATCAAAATTGGAAAGTGGAAAATTACACCTGCAACTAACTCAGGAAGGCCTAATTGCATTTATCCGAACCATGGTCTTTTCCTTTGAAAGTATGGCAGAACGAAAGAATATAAGTCTAAATACCAGCTTTCCTTCAGAGATCCCGGGAGCCTGGTACGATAAAGATAAACTGGAAAAGATCCTGAGTAACCTACTCTCCAATGCACTTAAATATACTCCTTCCGGAGGTTCGGTATCTGTAATTGTACTCGACAATGGCGGCGAACTTTCTATAGATGTTATAGACACAGGCGCAGGTATTGATAAAGGGGAGGTACATAAGATTTTTGAACGATTTTATCGTGTGGAAGGAACAGAGGAAAAGGGCTCTGGAATTGGTCTGGCACTAACCAAGGAACTCGTGGACCTGTACAATGGACAAATTCGGGTAAGTAGCCACAAAGGGCAGGGTACTTCTTTTAAATTACGTTTGCCGTATAGTTTAGATCTTTTACCAAAATCCGTAGAAACTCCGGCAGAAATGATTATCCCGGAACCGAACGAATCTGAGCAAAGCTCGCCCTCTGTGTTCAATAATAAAGAACAAAATGTACAAGGCACTTTACCTCCCACAGATAAACCCATGGCACTGGTTATTGAGGACAATGTAGATCTTCGCGATTATATTTCAGACATTCTCAAGGATCAATATACCCTGTTAACAGCTAAAGATGGTTTACAAGGAGAGCGGATGGCTTTTGAGCATATTCCGGATATTATTATAAGCGACGTTATGATGCCTAAAAAAGATGGGTACGAAGTATGTCACAGCATAAAGACCAACATAAAAACCAGCCATATCCCTATCATTATGTTGACAGCCAAAGTGGGCCATACCAATAAAATGGAAGGACTTACGCAGGGTGCCGATGCCTATCTCACCAAACCATTCGATGAGCAGGAACTCTTATTGCGGATGAAGAACTTAATTGATGCCCGGAAAAAAATCTGGGAACATCTCAAGTCCTCCGATCTTCTTGTTTTGCAGGACCTGGAAGTAAGTTCAGTAGACGATACATTCTTGCAAAAAGTTGTATCCACGATTAAAGAAAACATTGATAACGAACTCCTGTCAGTAGAAGATCTTGGGCGAGCTGTTGGCTTTAGTCGTTCTCAATTACATCGCAAATTAAAGGCACTTTTAAATAAAAGTGCTAATCAATTAATAGTAGAAATACGCTTAAATGAAGCTAGGCGAATGCTGGAGCACAAAGCAGGATCGGTCTCTGAAATTGCCTATTCGGTCGGCTATTCCAATATGTCATATTTCACTAAAAGTTTTAAAGAAAAATATGGAGTGTTACCCAGTAAAGTGTAACGCTGGAAATAAAAGTCTAATAAACCCTTAAATCCAATTAATATGAAAAAAACATTAAAATATTTCGGCATTATTATGGGAATTTTAATCCTCGTTTTATTGGTAGTAGGCCTGTATATAGGTGCTAGTGATATTCCTTCCTATGAAGTAGAAAAAATAGAATACACAGCAGTATCCACGCCAGAAACCGTAGCTCGTGGCAAGAAACTGGCGTCTATGCTATGTGCCAATTGCCACATGAACAAAACCACCGGGAAACTAACCGGCACTCAAATGCTGGATGCCCCAAAGGAATTTGGAACCATCTATTCGCAGAACATAACACAGGATAAGGAATATGGTATAGGCGATTGGACAGATGCAGAACTGCTCTACCTTATCCGTACCGGGATAAAAAGGAACGGGCAATACAGTCCGCCTTACATGGCAAAGCTACCCGTCATGGCAGATGATGATGTTAATGCCATCATCTCATTTTTACGCTCCGATGATGCCATGGTAGCCGCCAACAATACTCCGGACACTCCCTCAGAACCGTCTTTTTTAACCAAGATGCTCACCCGTCTGGCCTGGAAACCCTTTCCAATGCCAACCGAAGTTATTCTTGTGCCAGATAGTACCGATGTGATCGCAACAGGGAAATACCTCGCACATAACCTGGATTGTTTTTCCTGTCATTCGGCCGACTTTAAGACCAACAATTTCCTGCAGCCCGAGCTAAGTGAAGGCTATTTTGCCGGAGGCAACCAAACACTCGATTATAAAGGCAGGGTAAAGCCCACGGCAAACCTTACACCAGACAAAGAAACCGGTATCGGTAATTGGACCAAAGAGCAATTTATAAAAGCCGTAAAATATGGTCAAAAAGAAGGAGAAGTGGGTCTCACCTACCCAATGGTCCCATACACCCAACTCACGGATGAAGAGGCCGGGGCCATTTTTGAATACTTACAAACCATACCCCCTATTAGCAACAAGGTGGATAGAGCTATTTATTAGTCACATACAAACCTTTACGAATAAAAAAACCTCCAAAATGGAGGTTTTTATTATTATCAAATTAATTTTTACCATTGTCCCAAACGAACCCGAAGTCCGGAACGTATCATGCGTACCCCTCCATTGTTTTCCTGATAGATCTTCCAGCGGGCATCACGGGTTTTGATTTCTGCCGGTGTCAGTAAAGCATCAGAACCGCCAATGGCACTCTTAAAATCCTTATATCCGGCAAGTACCCAATGATTCTCTCCTTCTGGTGATATCCCGGAGGTAAAGTTCCCCATGATAACCACTCGCTCCACCGGCGGATGGCTTGCCTGATATTTTGAATAAGAAGTTTCGAAAGCAGTGGAGTTCTCTATATCCAATAAATAATATCGCTGTATAGGGTAGTCGCCTGCCGTATCTCCATAATAGGCCTTTGTTGTTCCCATACGTGCAGCAGCACCTTCTTTAATAAAATGATCTAAACGGGCAGCCAATAATGCCCAGGCATCACCTCCGCCATCTGCATAGACAGCCCCCAAGGCATCCAAAGAACCGGAAAATACCAGCAAATGTGTCTGCGTATTATCATCATCATGAAAATGGTTGGCATATAGGCTTACCGAAACACCTTCCCATTTGTGTTCTTTAAAATAATCATCGATCAGTTTAAAAACAGTCGCCTCATTTTGCGGTTCTACAATAAAACCGTAATGGGTCCAATACGATTCTTGTGCACTGATGGTAAAGGTCAACATCAGCAACAGATATGTTAAAAAACTTTTCATTGTTATAGGATTTTGATTATGCTCTAAGATACTAAATAGAAAGAGGTTAACGCTATCACAATTATAGTATTTTTGTAGGTTTAATCCTATCCAAATATTTTACTCCCATACTCCCGTCACCTTATGGACCTTCAGATCCCGGATTTTTGAAGCAGCTTTTCCCATATTCTTAATTTCTAGATCGGTATAGGAATTTGTGGGAAATATTTGAGATGTCATCACATATTGCCCCTTGTTTATGAATACCTCTACAGAAGAAGCATCCATAAAAATCCGGATCTCAATCTCCCCCTCAGGCAGATTGTCCAGGGGCATCTGCTGAATATTTCCAAATGTTTCCTCAAAATCTGTAAGGCCACTCTGGGTGCGATCGAGCGTACAAAGTTTTTCTGAACTATCCATCTCCAGCAACAGTTGTTCTCCTTGTTCATTTTTTAAGGTGATCATCATATCTCTACTTGAGGTGACAAACAAAATCTCGCTCTGATTGCCATTCTCCAGGCCTATGGATTCCATTCCACCGGCAGGAATAGTTACACTCAAGGTGGTTTCTTCTGCCAATAAACCCGCTACCTCCGGGATTGGATAGTTGAACAATTCGTAGGAATCATTAATTTTAGACAAGCTCAAGATTCGCGGCAAGGTCATGGCACTCCGCCATACTTCGGTTGGAGTATCCCGGGCGTAGGCCCAGTTGCTCATCCAACCTATAAATAACCGCTCATTGTTTGGTGTATTATTATAGGTAACCCCTGCGTAATTATCAGTACCCCAATCGAGCCATTTTTCTTCTTTCTGATCGGATGTAAAAGTGGTCCCGTCATAATTGCCTATAAAATACTGGGTACCACTTCCCCCATTGGGGGCTCCTGGATTGATGCTGATCAATAACACCCATTTACTCTCCTCTGTACCCTCCACCTGCAATTCAAAAAGGTCCGGACATTCCCATACACCACCATGAGCACCTTGCGTAGCTCCAAATCTGCTCATATAGGTCCATTCCAGTAAATTGTCCGAGCGGTACAATCTAAGATGATCTCCGGCTACCAATGCCATTACCCACTGACCTGTTTTCGTATCCCAAAATACTTTTGGATCCCTGAAATCTTTAAATTCATTATTTAGTAAAACAGGATTTCCTTCATACATGGTAAAGCTTTCTCCATTATCCAAACTATAGGCTACTCCCTGTGTTTGAAAGTCAATACTCCCTGCCTTTTCCTTTTCCATATCGTGATAGGTGAAAATGGCAACCATAGGGGGATTCTCTCTGCTACCCAGCCCGGAGGTATTATTTTCATCTAACACCGCACTCCCGGAAAATATGAGTCCGTTCTTGTCCGGATACAGAGCAATAGGCTTATGCTCCCAGTGCAGCATGTCCTTACTGGTGGCATGGCCCCAATGCATGGGCCCCCAAACGATGTCTTCCGGATAATATTGATAGAACAAATGATAAATGCCCTGGTTATACAAAAGTCCGTTTGGGTCATTCATCCATTTCTCCGGGGGTGTAAAATGATACTGCGGCCTGTATAATTCCTGATACGTCACTGTTTCTTCACTGAGCTCTTTTGATACTTTCCGGACATCCTTACAGGCTCCTGAAAGTAATAGGAAAAGAGAAAACAAAATGGCTGGAATACGCATCATGGTAGATCTATTTCTCTTAAAAATACTCTTTATTTTCATATCGGAAAAGAAGGCCGTTCATTTTTGAATCCTATGTAATATAGTATCTTTGCTCGCATGTTTAAAGGAAGTATTTTCTTTGTGATGTCGCTTATGATCACACCTGTCTTTGGGCAGCGAACACTGGAAAAGATAATGGAAAAACTTGCGTATAAGGATGTACCTCTGGCCAGCGTGACAGAGATTGCGGTTAACCCGTCATATCTGCGTCTGGATACACGTGAACCCGAAGAATTTGAAGTAAGTCATCTTCCGGATGCCCATTTCATAGGGTATAAAGATTTCAATGACTAAAGAATTCAAAGAAAACTTCCCTAACAAAAATGCCACCTATGTGGTGTATTGTTCGGTTGGTGTGCGCTCCGAAAAAATTGGTAAAAAATTGATGGATCTGGGGTACACCGATGTTAAAAACCTTTCCGGAGGTATGTTCAAGTGGATCAATGAGGGATATGATGTTGTGGACAGTGCCGGGAGGACAACTCAAAAGGTACATGCGTATAACAGATTCTGGGGCTTACTCCTGGACAAAGGCATGAAGGTATACGGACCGGAAAAACAGGAATAAAGATGAAGCAAGACCATGGAAATTTGTTGCTGATCTTTACCCGCAACCCGGAACTCGGAAAATGTAAGACCAGATTGGCCGCTTCTGTAGGTGATAAAACCGCTCTGGCCATTTACATTTTCCTTCTGGAGCATACGGTTTCTGTAACGCGTGAATTAAACGTTACAAAGGAAGTTTACTATTCCGATGCCATAGCAGAAGACGATCTGTGGCACCCTGCAATCTATCATAAAAAAATACAGTTGGGTTCAGATCTTGGCGAACGCATGGCCAATGCATTCAAAGTCGGTTTTAAGGAAGGTTATAAAAAAATCATCATCATTGGGAGCGACCTTTATGATCTGAGTTCAGAAGACCTGGAAAATGCTTTTAAGATGCTGCAAGCCAACGATTTTGTACTGGGGCCCGCAAGTGATGGAGGTTATTACCTTCTGGGGATGACCCATTTTATCCCGGACATTTTCAAAAATAAAGACTGGGGCACATCCAGAGTGCTGGAGGACACCCTGGCCGACCTAAAAAATAAGAATGTTTATTTGCTGGAAACAAAGAATGATGTAGATGTCCTGGAAGACATTGCAGATGTTTCAGCTTTTCAGCCCTTTTTAAAAAATATACTATGACCCAAAAACAATTAGATGAATCTACGGAGTTTCTGGAAAGCAAAGGATTTCTGGCGCCCGAAATTGGTATTGTACTCGGAACCGGTCTTGGGAAGCTGGTGGAAAAAATTGAAGACCCGATAGTAGCCCATTATCACAATATTCCTTTCTTTCCGCTGGCTACCGTAGAATTTCACACAGGAAAATTGATCTATGGCAACCTGGAGGGAAAGAAAGTAGTAGTGATGCAGGGGCGTTTTCATTTATATGAAGGATATGAATTCTATGATGTAACATACCCCATTCGGGTTATGAAACAATTGGGGATCACTCAACTTTTTGTTTCCAATGCAGCTGGTGCTATTAACCTCAATTTTAAGAAAGGGGATATTATGTTGATCGAAGATCATATCAACTTGCAGGGAGGGTCTCCCCTTGCATTTAAGAATGTCGCCGAATTTGGCGATCGTTTTGTGGATATGAGCCAACCCTATGATATGGAAATGTGCAGGACGATCGAGAAAATTGCCGGGCAACAAAACATATCGCTTAAAAAAGGGGTATACGTCGCCGTCGTTGGTCCACAGCTCGAAACCAAAGCCGAATACCGGATGTTAAAAACTCTTGGTGCCGATGCCGTTGGAATGAGTACCGTACCAGAAGTAATTATTGCCAATCATTTACGACTACCTGTAATAGCAGTATCAGTTTTAACAGATGAATGCGACCCAGACAACCTGAAACCTATTAATATTTCAGAAATTATTGATGTTGCCGAGAAAACGGAACCCAAAATGATTACATTATTCACAGAATTAATAAAAACCCTATGAGTTATTTAGAAGCAACTAATGATCTATATAAGCAAGCAGCTATCACTCCTGATGTTGGCCTGTGTTGTACCACAAACCCGGTATGGCAATTACCGGGCCTTTCTATTCCTACCATCATGCAGGAAATGAATTACGGCTGTGGCAGCACCGTTTCCGCTTCAGACCTTGTGAACAATCCCAAAGTATTGTACGTAGGTGTGGGCGGAGGGATGGAACTCCTTCAGTTTGCTTATTTCTCCCGTCAAAAAGGTGGCGTTATTGGGGTAGATGTGGTTGATGAGATGCTGGAGGCTTCCAGAAAGAATTTTAAGATCGCTGAAGAAGAAAACCCATGGTTTAAAAGTGAATTTGTTCATCTCAAAAAAGGAAGTGCGCTAGAATTACCTATTGAGAGCGAAAGTATAGATGTAGCTGCACAAAACTGCCTCTTTAATATTTTTAAGGCAGAGGACCTGAAAAAAGCGGTGGAAGAAATGTACCGGGTTTTAAAACCTCATGGGCGATTGGTTATGAGCGATCCGGTTTGTGAACAACCTATGAATGATGCACTTAGAAATGACGACCGACTAAGAGCCTTGTGTCTAAGTGGAAGTATCCCTATTGCAGATTATATAAAAGCACTCACCGATGCAGGGTTTGGAACCATTGAAGTCCGGGCAAGGAAATCGTATCGGGTGTTATCTCCTAACCACTATCCAACAGACGAACTAATCCATATTGAATCAATAGAAATTGCAGCAATCAAAGACCCAATGCCGGAAGACGGCCCCTGTATATTTACCGGTAAAACGGCTATTTACTATGGAGGAGAACCCTATTTGGACGACAAAAAAGGTCATGTATTGATACAAAATCAGCCCCTGGCGATCTGTGATAAGACAGCAGCAGCACTGGCAAAAGTCTCAGATGAGATCCATATCTCAGAGAGCACATGGCATTATGACGGCGGTGGTTGTTGTTGATCTGTGGTTGCCCACTCCTGTATTTTATAATTTATTTGGGATCACGAGCTGTAAGGAAGATCGGTTTGTCACTACCAAGTCCATATGCAAGTTACCGATAGTATGAAATACATCTTAGCACTTTTAATCTGGTGGGGTACCCCCCCGGTGATTCCTGAAGGAACAGCACCCGCACCAAAACATACGGCCTGGAATATCCTTTTAAAAGAGTTTGTAAATAAAAAGGGTGATGTAGCCTATGCCCGGTTTAAGACCAAAGAAAAAGAGTTAAACGACTATCTGGATTACCTTGGAGAAAATGCTCCGGCCACCAACTGGACACATAACGAGACCCTGGCCTATTATATCAATATGTATAACGCGGCCACCGTAGCCCTGATCCTGGAGAACTATCCAATAAAAAGCATCAAGGACATTTGGCGGCCATGGGGTCAGAACCGGGTAAAAGTGGGTGATAAAACCATCTCCCTGGGTGATATTGAACATAAGATCCTTAGAAAAATGAATGAACCGCGTATTCATTTTGCTATCAATTGCGCTTCCTTCTCCTGTCCTAAACTTGTAAATGAAGCGTATACCCCGGACAAAATGGAAAAGCAACTACAAGCGGCCACTTTCAACTTTATAAATGACCCAGGTAAAAATAAAATAACAGAGAATAGCCTGGAATTATCTGCTATTTTTAAATGGTATAAGAGCGATTTTACAGAAAAAAGAAGCCTGATCACTTATCTTCAACCGTATACTAAGATCTCTCTGAAGAAAGATGCCAAGATCACTTATGTATCCTATGACTGGCAACTCAATGAAAGAAAATAAACTGCCTAAGATCAGCATCATCATTCCTGTATTGAATGAAGAAGAAACGCTAGAAAAATTATTGCCTTATCTACAATCCAAGGCCGCTAATTACAATCAGCTGGAAGTTATTGTGTCTGATGGTGGAAGCAGTGATAATACTATTTCAATGGCAAAGAAATACGGTGCCTCTTGTTTAAGTGCAGCAAGAGGAAGGGCAAGCCAGATGAATGCAGGTGCTGCAAAAGCCAAGGGTCAAATTCTGTATTTTCTCCATGCAGATTCACTTCCCCCAAAACATTTTGACCAAACTATCATTAGTGCAATAAACTCGGGGATACCTGCAGGCTGTTTTCGATTGAAATTTAATATCCCAAATAGATTTCTGGCCTTTTTTGCATGGTTCTCACGTTTTAATTTTACCCTCTGTCGTGGAGGCGATCAGTCCCTTTTTATATCCCAAAGCTTGTTCACCTCCTTGGGTGGTTTTGATGAGGAGTATAAGATCTACGAAGACAATGAATTTATTGGACGGATATACCGTAAGGCTACCTTTAAGGTGCTGCCACAAGAGGTGATCACCTCTGCCCGAAAATACAAGCATAACGGAACTGTACGCCTGCAATACCATTTTGCTATGGTACACCTTAAAAAATTTGCCGGGGCTACACCGGCATCACTATACGCCTATTACCACAAACATATACGGTAACACTGATTTCAATTTATTATCGGTTTTCAAAATCTGCCAGGACTCCCTCGGTGATCCATTTGGCAAGAGCCTGGCGATTGTCCGGATCCAGGATTCTGCGTTGGTCCTTTTTATTCTTTAAATTCCCGATCTCAATGTACGCCATGGCAGGCAAGGTGTTTTTTACCAGGTACAAATTACTTCGGTCAGAGAAGGTGCCTGTGTACTCTCTGTTGGGCTGATATTTCTTGTATTTTGCCAGAAAAGTGTTGTGAATGTTCTCTGCCAGTCGTTTCCCATTCTTACTCTTTTTATGGTGATAAAAAAATACATCAATATTCTGCCCTTTACTACGGCTGTCTACGTGGGTGACCAGCAAACGTTGGTAGCTGCCTTTATTTTTTAGATATAATTCATTTACAGCTTCTACCCGCTGTTTTAATCGGTCTAACTGTTTCAGCGGGATCTTTTGCTCCGGATATACCACCTCATCCCTATCTATTTCCAGGGCGCTTTTATTGCGGATCCCATCGTTTTCATCCCTTACAATAATATAGACTATAGCACCATGCGCCAGCAATTCTTTGGCCAGGCGAAGGGTTACATCGTAGGCATATTCGTCTTCCGCAATGACAACATCACCATATGTCTCTACCGCACCCGGATCCGGACCTCCATGGCCGGAGATCAAATAATAGATGGCCCCAGTTAATTGATCACTTTTAGTCACAACTAATGCCTCTTCATCACCAAAAATAGCATAGCGCTTTCCTTCTTCCTCTGACGGGGCAACCTCAGTGTGATCAGTTTCTATCTCAGTAGATAAAACAGCATCTTCAACCATTGGGAGCAGGTAAGTAGTTCCCTCGTAAAGGTGTTGTCCTTCACGAAGATTCTCTTTATTTAGCACGAGAAAATCCTGATAATGATCAGTTGGGTCCATCCCCTGTTTACGTAGCAGGGAAAAGATACCGTCGCCCTTTTCCGCAACTACAACTTCCAGGCTATCCTGACCAAAAGTGGCAGAAGTAAAGAATAGTCCAATCAGAAAAATACAAAGGATGCGACTCATAAGCTCGAATGAATTTTAAAATCAAAGATTAATACAAAGGAAATTAAATTCAATACCAATAGTTTAATAGATTTTATAAAATGCCTTGATGATCTCTTGTGCGGGTTTGTTCTGAGGCGTAAAACGATTATCTGAAGGCCCGCCAGATTTTTCATGATTGATAAACCATTTCCAGACAAATCCACCTGCAAACCATTCTTCATCCCAGAAAGATTCAAAGATCGCTTTCTTGGCATTTACCTGCCCATCCATGTTCACTCCTTCCTCACTCCTATCTACCAACCATGGTTTCTTTGCGGTATAATCCATACTTCTGTACCCGTATTCAGTAAAAAGTATTGGTTTATTCACTTTTTTGGACAGTTCAGAAATCTTCCCTTTCCATGGTTTCCAGCCTTCTTTTAATTCCTCTACCGTAGGTGTTTGTGCTTCCGATAAAGGAAAGTAAGCATCAATACCTATGAAATCCAGAGACGCCCAAAAAGGGGTGCGATCAAATTCATCCCAGTTAGCTGCATACGTAAGTTTGCCTTTGTACTCTTTGCGAATCTTGCTGATAAGCTGATTCCAAAACTCGGGCCTGTGAGTAACAAACTGTTCTAGTTCGGTCCCAATACAAAAGATCTCCACCTTGGATTCTTCTGCCAAAACAGCATACGTAAGTATAAAATCCTCGTAGGATCTTTCCAGTTCCTGCCATGCCTCCTCAGATTCCATTTTCAAACCACCCGTAAAAACGCCGCGCCATATCCAGATCTGAGGTTTTATCATCACCTTTATCTTATTCTTATGCAGTACTTCTATGTATTGTTTGGCCCCCATCCTGGTTTCTCCATACCATTGACGTTCTGTATTATGAATGATCTCCGAAGAATTCAATTCTCGAATAAATCCAAAAGGCATCACCGCAGCGTGGTCTGCATTAACATCCTTAATAGGTTTTATATTGCTTTCTGTAACCTGGTCCCTTGAGGCAACAAAACTAACACCCTTTATCTTCCCAACGAATTGACTGCTACAGGAAAGTTGAAGAAAACAAAAAAGAATAAGAATAGCTTGCTTCATGTATGGTTTGTGGATTTCTACCAAAATTACACTTTTTTAAAGATGACAAAATCATAAAAGGCTGTTAAGTTCTTATATTTAAACCGACTGAACCTTAGAAACTATCCAATTTAATGGAAACCATCGTAATTATTGGTAATGGCATCTCCGGAGTAACGGCCGCACGGCACATTCGAAAACTATCAGATAAACGCATCATCATTATCTCAGCCGAGAGCGAATACTTTTTTTCCCGTACTGCCTTGATGTACGTCTACATGGGGCATATGAAATTTGAACATACCCAACCCTATGAGAATTGGTTCTGGAAAAAGAATCGCATAGAACTTAAACATGGCTTTGTAAAAGCTGTAGATCATAAGAAAAAACAATTGCTCTTAAAAGATGGTGAGCCTGTGGCATATGACAAGTTGATCATCGCTACCGGTTCAAAACCCAATAGGTTTGGATGGCCGGGTCAAGACTTGAAAGGAGTTCAGGGATTGTACTCCAAACAAGAATTGGAACAATTAGAAAAAGATGCTCCTGATAAAGCAACCTGCAATAGAGCAGTGATCGTAGGAGGCGGACTTATAGGGATAGAACTTGCTGAAATGCTAAGGAGCAGGGATATCCCCGTTACTTTCCTGGTGCGTGAAAGTAGTTTTTGGAATGGGGTGCTTCCGGAAGGAGAATCTCAAATGATCAATGAACACATCCGCGAGCACCATATAGACCTAAGGCTAAGTACAAATCTTGTGGAGATCCTTGCTGACGAAAATGGAAGGGCGCGAGCCGTAGTGACAGACAAAGGAGACACCATAGAATGTAACCTGGTAGGGCTAACAGCCGGCGTAACCCCGAATGTTGATTTCTTAAAGGATTCTGGGATAGAACTTGGAAGAGGCGTTAAGGTAAATCGGTTTTTAGAAACCAATATCCCTCATATCTACGGCATAGGCGATTGTGCAGAACAACATGAAGCCATAGGTAACAGAAGACCTATAGAGGCAGTGTGGTATACAGGCAGAATGATGGGTGAAGCGGTAGCCCAGACCATTTGTGGGAATAAGATAGCCTACAAGCCGGGGCATTGGTTTAATTCCGCCAAATTCCTGGACATTGAATACCAGACCTATGGTTGGGTGTTTAGTGATAAGGGGCGGAAAGATTATGAAGAACATTTTCATTGGCGCCATCCAAAAGAAAAGATCTGTATCACTATTTCCTATCACAAGAAGAGCAATCAATTTCTTGGCATCAACACTTTTGGGATCAGGATGAGGCATGAGATCTTTGATCGATGGCTTTCCGAAGAACGCAGTGTGGATCATGTGATGGAATATCTGAAGGACGCCAATTTTGATCCCGAATTCTATGCTCATTATGAAGGTGCAATTGTTAAAAGCTATAATCAACAATTAGGAACAACTATTCTACCCAAAAAGAAAAGTTGGAAACGAATTTTTGTAAAAGCCTAACCAGGAGAAATAAATGAAAACTATAAAGAACATTGGCCTTGTTATTTTCCTGATAGGTTTGGGGATCTTTACAGCGCTTCCGCTTATCGGCACCTTTTCCTTGTCCCAGCTAGATTTTGATCAACTGGTATTAGACAATAGAATTAAAAGTGAGCTTTTTATCACCTCCATTGAAGAAGATGTCGTTGGGAAACAATTCGAAGGCATGCAGTCCTTTTCGCCCATAGTAGCAAATGCCCTGGATGAAGCAAATACCCAACATCGTAAAAACAAGGAATATAAAAAGGTTATCTATATTAAGTCGCATGATATGGCTGCTATGATGGGTAAAAGAGCAGGCACAGGCTTTATTGCAAAAAACAAAGGACTTATGTGGCTCTTAACATTTGGGTTGGGGATCCTTGGGGCGTTGCTATATATTTTACCCAACGTAATTCTGTTAGGAAAAAAAGGTATCAAGAATGATGGGATCTATCTGGAGAATGCCACCAACCGTGGGTGGATTGCCTGGATGGTGTTTATTTTTCTTGTCTCCTTTTATTTACTCCTGTATTTCAGGCCGCAATTTGCTGTAAACTGGACCTACCTTGTAGATCCTATTAGCATGAAGATTAGTGGTAATATGGCAGGGCATTGGTTTGTCTATGGTTTTATGTATTGTGTTGTTATGACTGTTATGGCAGTGAGGATGTATATAAAATACAGGCATAATGTATACCAGATGGTGCGCACCACTTCGGTATTGTTCTTCCAGATAGTTTTTGCCTTTCTTATTCCTGAGATCATGGTGCGTCTGCAAATGCCATATTATGACTTTAAAAATGCCTTTCCACTCGACTATGATTTCTTTTTCCAATGGAATTTGCGATCTCTGATCGACAGTGGCAGTATTGGCCTCTTTATTTTGGTTTGGGGTACAGTTCTTACCCTGGTCATAGTGCCTGTTATGGTGTATTTCTTTGGAAAACGCTGGTATTGTTCCTGGGTTTGTGGTTGCGGAGGATTAGCAGAGACCCTGGGAGATCCCTACAGACAGCACTCAAGCAAGACCCTCCTGTCCTGGAAGGTAGAACGTTGGCTAATACATGGGGTGTTAGTATTTGCCGTGGGGATGACCTTAATGACGCTCTATAGTTTCTTTTCTGATACAGGTACCGTTCTAGGGATCAAAACTGCCAGTGTCCAAAATACCTATAGTCTTTTAATAGGTTCAATTTTTGCCGGGGTCATTGGCACCGGGTTTTATCCTATTTTCGGGAACCGAGTATGGTGCCGCTTTGGTTGTCCCCTGGCCGCCTATTTAGGTTTTGTACAACGATTTAAATCCAGATTCCGTATTACAACCAATGGAGGACAATGTATCTCATGTGGTAATTGTTCCACCTATTGTGAACAAGGGATAGATGTTCGCGCCTATGCTCAAAAGGGAGAGAACATCATCCGTTCTAGTTGTGTTGGCTGTGGCATTTGTTCCGCGGTTTGTCCCAGAGGTGTTCTGAAACTGGAGAATGGACCGGAAAAAGGGAGAATCAATCCCACGCAGGTCCTGCTTGGGAACGATGTGGATTTAATGCATCTTGTCAATGATAAGTAAAAGACATACCCTATTTTTGCCCTAACCACACCGACGTTTTGGACAAACGATGAGTATACTTACATGAAGGAGATCCTTGTTATTATTCCTGCCTACAACGAAGCCCAATCAATAGGACAGGTCATTTCTGAAATCCCCGACCTCATCTCAGAGATCATAGTAGTAAATAATAATTCAACAGATAATACAGCCGCTGTTGCCACTGCTGCCGGGGCCACTGTCTTGTTTGAAGAGCAAATGGGCTATGGATACGCTTGCCTAAAAGGAATTAATTATGCAGGCAAACGATCCAAAACACCCCATATCATCGTATTTATGGACGGAGATTACTCCGACTTTCCGGATGACCTTCACAAAGTGATAGCGCCTATTTTGGCTGGAGATGTAGATTTTGTGATCGGTGCGAGGGATAAGGGATTGAGAGAAGAAGGCTCCATGACACCTCAGCAGGTGTTTGGAAATTGGTTAGCCACCTTCTTAATGAAGTTGTTTTTTAAGGCAAAATTCACTGATCTGGGGCCGTTTAGAGCCATACGATATGAGCAGCTGATGGCCTTAGAAATGGAGGATAAGACCTATGGTTGGACGGTAGAGATGCAATTGAAAGTACTGAAGAAAAAAATAGCATATACCGAAGTACCAGTGCGTTACAAAAAAAGAATTGGCATTTCAAAGGTCTCAGGTACGGTAAAAGGTAGTATCTTTGCCGGCATAAAAATCCTGGGGTGGATATTTAAATACAGTTTAAAATAACATGGGTCTAACAATTGCTTACATCATCATCGGAATTTACAGCTTGGCGCTGTTATTGATTTTCTTTTACAGCCTTGCGCAATTAAATTTATTGCTCAACTATCTAGGGTTTAAAAAGAATCAGGCAGTAGCACCAAAATTTAATTTATTGGATCCAAAGGAAATTCCCTTGGTTACCATACAGCTTCCTATCTATAATGAGGAATATGTGGTGGAACGCTTATTAGATAATATTTCCAAAATTGCCTATCCTAAAAGCAAGCTTGAAATACAAGTGCTCGATGATTCAACTGATGATTCTGTTAATGACACTGCAAAACGCATTGCCGATCTTCAGGAAACCGGCCTCGACATTCAACATATCCGCAGAGAGAACAGACAAGGCTTTAAAGCCGGAGCTCTGAAAGAAGGTTTAAAGATCGCTAAAGGTGATTTTATTGCCATCTTCGATGCAGATTTTCTTCCCGATCCAAATTGGCTGAAGAAGACCGTTATCTATTTTAAAGACGAGGAAATTGGAGTGGTCCAAACCCGTTGGGGACATATCAACCGCGATTATTCCATTTTAACAAGGATCCAGGCTTTTGCCCTTGACGCACATTTTACTCTGGAACAGGTGGGCAGAAATGCCAAAGGTCACTTTATCAATTTTAATGGTACCGCTGGGATCTGGAGAAAGGAATGCATCCTTGACGCCGGTAACTGGGAAGGTGATACTTTAACAGAAGACCTCGACTTAAGCTACCGTGCACAACTGAAGAACTGGAAGTTTAAATATCTGGAAGATGTTGAAACACTTGCAGAATTACCTGTGGTTATCAGTGCAGCGCGTTCTCAGCAATTCAGATGGAACAAAGGTGGAGCTGAAAATTTCAGAAAGACCGTAGTAAACCTTGTATCGGCTAAGAACATTCCATTTAAGACAAAGTTTCATGGAGTTATGCATTTGCTGAACAGTTCTATGTTCTTATTTGTATTTCTGGTGGCTGTTTTAAGTATTCCAATGTTATACATCAAAAATAGCTACGGACATCTTGGATGGATCTTTGAGGCTACCAGCTTTTTCATTGTGTCTACGATCATTCTATTTATATGTTATTGGTTTACTTACAAAAGCATTCAGGGTAGTGGTATAGATCACTTTGTGAATTATATTAAATTGTTTTTTACATTCTTTTCTGTTGCCCTTGGATTTTCATTGCACAATACAGTAGCGGTGATAGAAGGGCATATGGGGAAACGCAGTGAATTTGTACGTACACCAAAGTTTAATATCAATAATCTTTCTGATAGTTGGAAAGGAAATAAATACCTCACTACCAAATTATCCCCCAATATGATCCTGGAATTTGGTCTTATGGTCTACTTCTTATTTGGTATGTACAGCGCTATTCCTTTGAATGATTTTGGTTTGTTCCCCTTTCATTTTATGTTGTTCCTTGGTTTCGGATTTGTCTTTTTCAAATCTTTGACCTCGAAAGTGTAAGAACATCAAATAAACTTTTTTAGCCCCGAATTTTTTATAAACTCAGCGCCTTCTGTATATTCAGGAGGTGCTTTGTTTTATTATTAATATTCCTCATTTTTTCGGTTATTTGTAAAAATAATCAGGATACCACCTTATGCCCAACGCGGTACTTACCTATTGGAAGCTTCACAAGGTACCTATCCTTCTCTCGGTGCTGTGTGTGTTATTCTATTACACCTTTGCCTACCATTTAGAAAGAACCGACTTTACAAGGCTGGCCGTACTTTATGCCGCCCTCTTTTTTCTTTGTTATAAGCTTATTCAATTCGAAAAATGGAACTTTAAGCTCTTACTGGCGCTTGGCATCATATTCCGCCTTATCTTCTTGCTTGCAATTCCTAATCTGTCACAAGACTTTTACCGATTTATTTGGGACGGACATTTAGTGATCATGGGTGAGAATCCATACCTGTATCTCCCAAAAGAGATCCTTGCAAAAGGTGAACTGATCATTCCACAAGCCCAGTTATTAGTTGAAAAAATGGAGTCACTAAGTGCCTCTAATTACAGTAATTACCCTCCTTTTAATCAAATTCTATTCGGTGTCTGTGTATGGCTCGGGGGACAAAAAATAGTAGGTGGACTAATAGCTATGCGATTGCTATTACTAGGCGCAGATATTGGGATCTTTTATTTTGGTCGTAAGCTTTTAAAACACCTCAATAAGTCTCCGCATCTTATTTTCTGGTATTTCCTAAATCCATTGATTATTATTGAATTGAGTGGAAATTTGCATTTTGAAGGGGTCATGCTCTTTTTCCTTCTTTGGACCATTTATTTACTTACTATAAACAAATGGATGATAGCTGCTGTTCCTATGGCGCTATCTATTTCAATAAAACTAATACCCCTAATGCTTCTCCCTTTATTTTTTAAAACCTTAGGGCTTAAAAAAGGATTGGTATTTAATACCCTTGTGATCACCGGAGTATTGGTAACATTGATTCCTTTTTACGATCCCTTATTTGTCACCCATTATTCCAATACCCTTTCCTTGTGGTTCTCTAATTTTGAATTCAATGCCAGTGTCTACAATGTGGTAAAGAGTCTTGGAACACAATTAGATCTAAAACCATGGGAATTCATTAAGACCTATGGAAAGATCATGCCTCTTATCGTAATTACCTGGGTAGGACTACTCACCTTTTTGCGAAAAAATCAAGAACCTAAGGTTCTACTTACTTCTATGCTCATGATCCTAACGGTCTATTTATTTCTTTCCACAACCGTTCATCCCTGGTATATCATTTCCCTTGTGCTATTGTGTCTTTTCTCTGAATTCCGTTTTCCACTAGTATGGTCTGCCACCATAATTCTCAGCTACTCGGCCTATGCTAATCCGGAGTTTAAGGAAACTATGTTGTGGTTGATCATTGAATATTTAACGGTAATTGGGTTTTTGGTCTACGAATTATTTAAGCGAAATGGAATAAAATCATTAATTCCCAAAAATTAAAGGCTTCATGAGGTTAGTTCAATATAATTTGTACATTTGAAATTCATGAAAACGAATGCACACACTTTTACGTATGTTAGAATAGCCTCCGGGGCTACTTCTTTTGTGCCCACTCGTCGCCGCCCGTAAGGGTGCTCTTCTCTCATGGAAATAGGTGAGTCCATTTCCGCAACGATCCTTCAGACATTTTCAGTTTACGTTTAATTTTAGATGCAATGGACATTTTAATTGCTAACGAATCACATATTAAATACGCTACCATCATTAGTGAAACGATCTCGGATTCCGCCAAGGTAAGGGGCACAGGTATTGCCAAAAGAACGCCAGAATATATTATCAAAAGGCTGGTAAATGGAAATGCGGTCATAGCCCTGGATCAGGATAAATTTGCAGGCTTTTGCTATATTGAAGTATGGGGCCATCAGAAATTTGTAGCTAATTCCGGACTTATCGTACATCCCGATTATCGCAATCAGGGACTGGCTAAAAAAATTAAAAAGTCCATTTTCGACCTATCACTTAAAAAATTTCCAGAGGCAAAGATCTTCGGTATTACCACAGGCTTAGCAGTAATGAAAATGAATTACGAACTGGGGTATAAACCTGTGACCTTTTCAGAGCTTACAGATGATCCTGATTTTTGGAAGGGTTGCCAGACCTGCAAGAACTTTGATATCCTCACAAGAACAGAACGGAAAATGTGTCTTTGTACGGGGATGCTATATGATCCTGCCCTTAAAGAAAAAGGACAGAAAAAGAAGGTAAATAGAAAAGCCTTTCAGCGATTGCAGAGTATAAAAGAACAACTCTTCCTTAAAAAGAAAAAATAAAGGCATGACCACATCCAACAAAAACAATAAAAAATTAGTACTGGCGTATAGCGGCGGTCTAGACACTTCCTACTGTGCTTTGCATCTTTCAAAGGACCAAGGGTATGAAGTACATGCCGTAAGTGTAAACACAGGAGGTTTTGACGATGATGAGATACAGGAGATAAAGGAGAAGGCATTACAACTGGGAGCGCATTCATACACTTCTATTGATGCCATTCAAACATTTTATGACACCGTAGTAAAATACCTCATCTTTGGAAACGTACTTCGGAACAATACCTATCCACTAAGTGTCAGTGCAGAGAGAATTGTGCAGGCAATCGAAATTGCTAAGCACGCTCAAAAAATAGGTGCAAATGCAATTGCTCATGGTAGTACAGGTGCCGGAAATGATCAGGTTCGTTTTGATATGATCTTCCAGATCATTGCACCCGAAATTGAGATCATTACCCCAATCCGAGACAAACAACTTTCCAGGGAAGCAGAGATCAGCTACCTTCAAAAACACGGCATATCCTATTCCTGGGAAAAAGCACAATATTCTATCAATAAGGGACTTTGGGGAACCTCAGTTGGGGGTGTTGAAACACTTACTTCCGGGAAAGGACTCCCTTCTGAAGCTTATCCCAGTCAGTTAAAGGCTCTGATGCCTAAAAATGTGACACTCTCCTTTACAAAAGGTGAACTTACAGCAATAGATGGCGAACCCGGTAGCCCGGTTCATAACATTGAAAAATTACAGGAATTAACGGCTTCCTATGCCATTGGGCGAGATATTCATGTGGGCGATACCATCATAGGAATTAAAGGAAGAGTGGGATTCGAAGCAGCTGCACCACTGGTTATCTTAAAAGCACATCATCTTCTGGAAAAGCATACCCTTAGCAAATGGCAACAATTTCAAAAAGAACAATTAGGGAATTTTTATGGTATGCTATTACATGAAGGCAATTATCTGGATGAGGTAATGAGGAACATTGAAGCCTTTCTGACCGACACTCAGAAAAATGTAAGTGGGGACGTATTTGTAACCCTCCACCCTTTCAGGTTTGAACTTAATGGCATTAATTCCCAACACGATCTAATGGCGGTTTCATTTGGAAGTTATGGGGAAATGAACAAGGCCTGGACGGCCAACGACGCAAAAGGATTCATCAAGATCCTATCGAATCCTGCAAAAATAGCAACCCAGGTAAATAAACATCATGATTAAGGTAGGCATTATAGGGGGTTCTGGTTATACCGGCGGTGAGCTGATCAGACTCTTAATTCATCATCCAAAAGTGGAGATCCAATTTGTGTTTAGTACCACTCGTGCAGGCACAAAAGTTTCAGCCACACACACAGATCTTCTTGGGCAAACACAATTGTTGTTTAGTGACGAGGTTGATCCCAATATAGATCTGGTCTTTTTATGCCTAGGTCACGGAAACTCAACAAAATTTCTGCAACAGCATCCCTTTTCAGAGACTACTAAGATCATTGATCTCAGTAATGATTTCAGATTAAAAGCAAACAATTCTTTTGGAGGCAGGGACTTTGTGTATGGCCTTCCTGAACTCAATAGAAATGCCATAAAAGCGACCGGGAATATCGCAAATCCGGGTTGTTTTGCCACGGCTATTCAATTGGCTTTACTGCCTCTTGCCGAGGCCCAATTATTAGACAAAGAGGTCCATATCAATGCTACAACCGGCAGTACCGGTGCAGGGGTTGGCCTATCCCCTACCACCCATTTTAGCTGGCGGGAAAACAATATGTCTCACTACAAAGCTTTTACCCATCAACATTTAGGTGAGATTAACGAAAGTCTGAAACACTTACAAAAAGATAAAGGAAAGCTATTATTCATTCCTAATCGTGGGAATTTTACCAGAGGAATTTGGGCCACGGCATATACACATTTTAATGGGAGTGAGAGCGAGGCGATCAACCTGTATAAGGACTATTATAAAGAAGCGCCTTTTACACAACTCTCTGATGTACCTATTGCCTTAAAACAGGTGGTCAATACCAATTTCTGCCATCTGCACATAATTGTGCATGATGGAATGATCCTTATTGCTTCTGCAATAGACAACTTGCTCAAGGGGGCCAGTGGACAAGCAGTACAAAATATGAACCTAATGTT
Source organism: uncultured Flavobacteriaceae bacterium (assembly GCA_963844995.1). Lineage (GTDB taxonomy): Bacteria > Bacteroidota > Bacteroidia > Flavobacteriales > Flavobacteriaceae > Muriicola. Next base: position 34,935 of record CAWJQE010000024.1, read on the forward strand.
TGGTTTTCCTGAAATGGAAGGCCTGAAATTAAAGTCGGGTGTATACTAATCCCAACTTAAAATATATAAGTCAAAAATAACCAGTAGAATAAGCATATGAAAATAGCCATCATTGGAGCCGGAAACCTGGGAATATCTATCGCAAAAGGTATTTTACACAGCAATGGAGCAACTACCATGTACCTCACCAAAAGGCATCCGGAAAATATCAAAGAATTTGAGAAATACGGTAATGTTACTGTCTCATCAGACAATTCTCTGGCAGTAAAACAATCGGATATTCTGATATTTTCTGTACAACCCGGGCATTTTGAAGAGATTTTAAATGAGGTAAAGGAGCACCTCACTGAGAAGCACGTCATTATCTCAACCATCACAGGTTTTAGTATTGATAAGATTGAATCTATTGTAGGAAAGGATTCTTTTATCATTCGGAGTATGCCGAATACAGCTATTTCAGTTGGTAAGTCCATGACCTGTATATGCAGTAATAAAATGGGAGCTAAACGCATAGATCTGGCAAAAGCCATTTTTAATAGAATGGGACATTCCATGGAAATTCCGGAAAGCCAAATGCAGGCTGCTACTGTAATATGTGCCAGTGGTATCGCTTTTTGGATGCGACTTATCCGGGCTACCACTCAGGGAGCCATACAGTTGGGATTTGATGCTAAAGAGGCGCAAGAATTAGCCATGCATACCTGTAATGGTGCAGCTTCCCTATTGATAGAGTCTGGGAATCATCCGGAAGAAGAAATTGATAGAGTTACAACACCAATGGGATGCACCATTGAAGGCTTAAATGAAATGGAGCATCAGGGCTTAAGCTCTTCGTTGATACGAGGCATTGTTACTTCATTTGATAAGATCAGTCAGATAAAAAAAGGATAGTATGAAGCTCTTTGATGTATACCCTTTATACGATATAACACCTGTTTCAGCCAAAGGAGTGATCCTGAAGGATGATAAAGGTGAGGAATACCTCGATCTATATGGGGGTCATGCTGTAATATCCATAGGTCATGCTCATCCGCATTACGTAAAACGACTTAAAGATCAATTAGATCAGATTGGGTTTTATAGCAATGCCGTTCAAAATCCTTTGCAACAAGAGTTGGCGCAAAAACTAGGAAGCCTTTCGGGCTGCGATGATTATCAGCTCTTTCTTTGTAATTCTGGGGCAGAGGCCAATGAGAATGCCCTTAAACTAGCTTCCTTTCACACGGGCAAATCGAGGGTCGTTGCTTTTCAAAATAGTTTTCATGGTCGCACCTCAGCTGCTGTCGCAACAACAGATAATCCTGCTATTAATGCTCCGATCAATAAACAGCAAAAAGTATCCTTTCTGGCTTTCGAAGATACACTTGGTTTAAAGCAGGAGCTAGAAAAAGGAGATGTCTGTGCCGTCATCCTGGAGGCTATTCAAGGCGTTGGTGGTTTAGATGAACCTTCTACCAAATTCTTCCAGGAAGTAGCTCAAATTTGTAAGGAACACAAGGTTGTCCTTATTGCAGATGAAGTGCAATCCGGTTTTGGAAGAAGCGGTAAATTCTTCGCCTATCAACACCATAATATTGAGCCCGACATAATCTCCATAGCAAAAGGGATGGGGAACGGATTTCCTGTAGGAGGTATCTTGATCCATCCAAAGATCAAGGCTTCTTATGGATTGCTGGGAACTACCTTCGGGGGTAATCATTTGGCATGTGCAGCTACCCTGGCAGTATTGGAAGTACTGGAAAAAGAAGACCTTATTTCAAATGCTGAGGAAATTGGGTCCTATTTCAAGGAAATGGCAATGCAAATTTCTCAGGTAAAACGCGTAAAAGGAAAAGGCCTCATGCTCGGACTTGAATTCGATTTTGAAGTGGCCCCTCTGAGAAAGAGGCTCATTCATAATCAGCATATATTCACAGGGAGTGCAAAAGACAAAAAGGTTTTGCGTATTCTGCCCGCTCTTACTATTAACAAAGCTCATATATTTCAATTTTTCGAGGCTCTAAAACAGGAATTGCCATGAAGCATTACCTTAGTGTACAAGACATAGATTCTGCCGGGGAATGGATAGACTTAGCAGGAGAATTAAAGAAAGACCCTTTTAAATTTAAAGAATTAGGCAAAGGTAAAACCATTGGCTTATTGTTCTTTAATAACAGCTTACGTACCCGCCTAAGCACTCAAAAAGCAGCATTCCATTTGGGTATGAATTGTATGATCATGAATTTTAGCAATGAAGGATGGGCGCTCGAATTTGAAGATGGAACCATTATGGATCAGGGCAAGGCAGAACATATTCGTGAGGCTGCCCAGGTGGTCTCACAGTATTGCGATGTTTTGGGAGTAAGGGCTTTCGCTTCCTTGGCGAACAAGGAAAAGGATGAAGCAGAGACAGTCTTAAATGGATTTAAAAAGTATGCCTCTATTCCTGTATTGAACATGGAAAGTGCTACCGGACATCCTTTACAGGCCCTGTCCGATCTTATCACCATAACAGAAAATACCAATAAAAAGAATCCTAAAGTAGTGTTGTCATGGGCTCCTCATCCAAAAGCACTACCGCATGCGGTGGCTAATTCTTTTGTGGAGATCATGAGACAGAATTCCCAGATCAATTTTAGCATTACGCATCCCAAAGGATATGAGCTTAACCCCATGATCACTAAGGATGTGCCAATAATTTATGACCAGGATAAAGCCCTGGAGGAGGCCGACTTTGTCTATGTTAAGAATTGGAGCAGTTATAGTTCTTATGGGAAGGTGCTGAGTAAGGACCCTCAATGGATGATCACCAAAGAGAAGTTAGGAAAAGGTCAGTTTATGCATTGCCTGCCTGTTCGGCGTAATGTTGTAGTGGAAGATGCAGTACTTAACGGAAATCAATCATTAGTAATGGAGCAAGCCAATAATAGAACCTATGCGGCTCAGGTAGCTCTATTTAAAATATTAAAAGAACTATGAAACCTGTATTGTCTATTGTAAAAATAGGAGGTAACGTCATTGAAAATGAGAAAGAATTAGCTCGTTTTTTGATACTCTTCTCTCAAATTAAAGGACATAAGATCCTGGTACATGGCGGTGGAAAAAAGGCTACAGCAATGGCTGATAAGTTGGGAATAAAGACTGCCATGGTACAAGGAAGACGCATTACAGATAAGAAAAATTTAGAAGTTGCTGTGATGACCTATGGGGGACTTATAAATAAATCTATAGTAGCCTCTCTACAGGCTTTAAATTGCAATGCCATAGGCCTTAGTGGTGCCGATGCAGGGATCATCAAATCAGTTAAACGACCAGTTGAATTAATAGATTTTGGATTTGTTGGTGATATTGTATCTGTACATACTCAATCCCTCTTAACTTTTTTACAAACCGGCCTGGTACCGGTATTTTGTGCCCTATCTCATGATGGAAATGGTCAATTGCTGAATACGAATGCAGACACTATTGCCTCTGAATTGGCCATTGCAATGACCAAAGAATATACCACCAGCTTGTATTACTGTTTTGAAAAACCAGGGGTATTAAGTGATATAAGCAGCGAGAATTCTGTTATTTCGCATATTAACAAACAGACCTATTTTAGTCTCCTCAAGGAACATACGATTGCCGGTGGTATGTTGCCAAAATTAGAAAATTGTTTTTATGCGTTAGACCATTCTGTACATAAAGTATGTATTGGTAATATACAAATGCTGCTCCCGAATTCTTCTACCTATACAACCCTTACCCTATGAAGCAAGATGCAACACAATTAACAAAGAATGCCATCTCATTATTGAAGGAACTAATAGCAACTCCTTCTTTTTCTTCTGAGGAAAATAATACGGCACTGATTCTTGAAAAGTGGTTCACTGATCATGGGATAGCGTATAAAAGAGAGCAAAATAATGTGTATGCTTTTAATAAATACTTTGATAAAGCAAAGCCCACATTGCTTTTAAATTCGCACCATGATACTGTGCAACCAAATACTGCCTATACCAAGGATCCGTTTTTACCACACGAAGAGGACGGTAAACTCTATGGCCTTGGCAGCAATGATGCCGGCGGAGCGTTGGTATCCTTGATCGCCACATTTACATATTTCTACGAGGAGAAGGCCCTATCGCATAACCTGATCATCGTAGCTTCGGCCGAGGAAGAAAGTTCTGGCCCCAATGGCCTTAATTCCATGCTAAAAATTCTTCCTGAAATTTCTGTAGCCATTGTTGGCGAACCAACCTTGATGCAATTGGCGATCGCAGAAAAAGGCTTGGTAGTTTTTGATGCAGAAGTAAAAGGTACCCCTTCCCATGCAGCACATCCCAATGAGGATAATGCAATTTATAATTGTATAAATGTTCTGAACTGGTTTAAAAACTATAGATTCCAAAAGGTTTCACAAGTTTTGGGAGAGGTAAAAGTAACGGTTACACAGGTAAATGGCGGAAGCCAACATAATGTGGTACCGGCTAAGGTAGATCTGGTAATTGACGTTCGAGTGAATGATTGTTATACGAACAAGGAAATTGTTGCTATCCTTCAAAAAGAAGCTCCGTGTGAAGTTACCCCACGCTCCTTGCGATTAAACTCTTCATCTATACCTAAAGAACATCGCTTGGTGCAGTCTGGATTATCCCTGGGAAGAACAACCTATGGTTCACCCACACTTTCAGATCAGGCGGCACTAAGTTGTCCCTCCTTAAAATTGGGTCCTGGGGACAGTACCCGTTCACATAGTGCAGATGAATATATTTTTATTTCTGAAATTGAAGAAGGTATAGAGCTTTATATCAACTTATTAAAAGGATTTCTAATTACGGAATAAGCTTACTAACCACATAAAACACACATCATGAAACTTTGGGAAAAAGGAATGAAAACGAATGAGAAGATAGATCGTTTTACTGTGGGGGATGACAGGGAACTAGATCTTGTCCTGGCCAGGTATGATGTAATAGCGTCTAAGGCACATGCCAATATGTTAGGTTCAATAGGATTACTGACAGAAGAAGAAAATCTTGCATTAACATCGGCCCTTGATGAAATTCATGATTCCATTGAAAAAGGTGAATTTACGATAGAAGATTCCTTCGAGGATATGCATTCCAAAATTGAATTCCTTCTGATTCAAAAACTTGGTGATACAGGGAAAAAGATCCATACGGCGCGTTCCAGAAATGATCAGGTACTGGTAGCAATGCAACTGTTTATAAAAGATGAATTACAAAACATTAAGAAACAAGTAAAGGAACTTTTTGAGGTCTTGCTTGAGTTGGCAGATAAGAATAAAGAAGTGATCCTACCGGGATATACTCATCTTCAGGTGGCCATGCCCTCTTCCTTTGGTCTGTGGTTTTCTGCCTATGCAGAGAGTCTTATTGATGATCTTATTTTGTAGAGGCAGCCTTGAAGATAACAGATCAGAATCCTTTGGGTAGTGCTGCAGGGTATGGGAGTTCTTTCCCAATAGACAGAGAAATGACTACCCGGGAACTAGATTTTAATACACTTAAATACAATGTAGTGGCAGCACAAATGGGACGAGGAAAAGTGGAAAAGGCAGCCGCTATGGGGATGGCCAGTGTAGCTTCCACCCTTTCGAAAATAGCCATGGACATTTGTTTGTATATGAGTCAGAATTTCAATTTTATTTCATTCCCGGACGATCTAACTACGGGGAGTAGTATAATGCCTCACAAAAAAAATCCGGATGTTTTTGAGCTGGTCCGTGGTAAATGCAATGCAATTCAGGCTTTGCCAAATGAACTGACCATATTGCTCACCAATTTGCCTAGTGGATACCACAGGGACCTTCAAGTTACCAAGAATAGTTTGCTTCCGGCACTGCAGGAGTTAAAGGCATGTTTGGAAATTATGACCTTTAGTCTTCCCAAGGCGGTGGTAAGGAAAGATATTCTTAAGGATCCCAAATATGATCTTCTATTTACAGTAGATGCCTTAAATGCCTTAGTGCTCCAGGGGGTTCCTTTCCGGGATGCTTATAAACAGATTGCCTTACAAGTTGAAGACGGTAAATTTGTTTTTGGGAAAGACGCCAAGCATACGCATCAGGGAAGTATTGGCAACCTTTGTTTACAGGAGATCCGGAATAAAATGAAGTTTATTCCTAAAAGATCTTCAACTATCAACACAGTTTTACCGGGTGTCTGCTTATTGTATCATTCCCAAGTTAATCACCTCTTGTGACGTTAGGGGTCTCCAATGTCCTCTGGGAAGATCTTTCTTTGTAAGACTGGCAAAGATCACACGGTCTAATTTTACTACTTCATATCCAAGGTGTTCAAATATTCGTCGTACTATCCTGTTTTTCCCGCTGTGTATTTCTACTCCTACTTCTCGCTTTGGGGCATTGTTAATATAACTTATTTCATCTACTTTCACTTCCCCGTCATCTAGCGATAATCCTTCCTGAATCTTGTGAAGATCATCTACCTTTAGGTTCTTGTCTAATTCTACATGATAGATCTTTCGGACACCATATCTGGGATGGGTCAGTTTTTTGGCCAGGTCACCATCATTGGTAAATAGTAGGAGTCCGGTGGTATTTCTGTCTAAACGGCCTACGGGTACCAATCTGGATTTGGTGGCATTCGAAATCAGTTCCATTACTGTTCTTCGGCCTTTTTCATCCCGTGTCGTAGTTATAAAATTCTTTGGTTTATTTAGAAGATATACTCCTTTTTCTCGGGATTTAGGAGGCGGCCATCGAATCGGACTTCATCTGTAAGGTTCACCTTATGGCCCATTTCGGTAATCGGTTTTCCGTTTACGGTGACATTTCCTGCCGCAATGTAGGCGTCTGCTTCTCTACGAGAGCATACACCTGCGTTGGCTACATATTTGTTTAATCGAATAAGCCTCGGATTTGAAGCGGTTGTTTTCCCTGTGTTTTTTAATTGGTGCATTGGTTTTTGGATAACTCCTCTTTCCAAAGCTACCTTCACCTTTGCCTGAAGATTTACTACCTTTTCTGTAATCTGATTTACCCATGACACATTTTTTGCAAAGGTAGGAAAATGCGGAACTGCCTAACTTCCTTATAATAATTAATCTTCGAAGGAAACTGTGGACTGTCGTTGCCGATTTACATGTAATTGCGTCACATCTGGTCTGGAATAATGACCCACAGCATCAAAGTTTTGTCGTTCTTCAAAAACACGATTCAATAAAGTGTTTTAAATAAGACCTTCCGTATGCAACACCGGTTTTAAAATCCATTCGCCGTCCGGTCCTGCAATACAACTACCTCCGTTTGCCAGTTCCTCAGGAACTTCCTTTAGTTTCCCGGTATGTGGGGCGTTCGGGAAATCGTCTTTCCGCATTAAGGAGGAAACAGAAAGCACATAACTTCTAGACTCTCGGGCAATAAATCGGGTAATGTCTTTTGTGTTGTTTTCATTTCCCGGCCATACTGCTATATGCACATTTTCTCCCTGCCCATACAAAGCTGCTCTGGGAAGTGGCATCCAATTTTCCCAGCAATTAAGACCCCCTAGTTTAAATTCTTTTAAAGGGTGCACTTTTAAACCATGACCATCCCCGGAAGCCCAGGTTAATCGTTCATCATAGGTAGGTTGTAATTTTCTATGAACAGATCCAATAATCCCATATTATCTATATATACCAGGGAACAATACAGGCTATGTCCTCCCCTATCTCCGGCTCTTTCTATGACACCTAGATAAATGGCAATGTGGTTTTCCTTGGCCAAAGTACAAAGGTCATTGAAATCCCCAGACTCTATTTGAATCGCATTTTGGGCATAATGTGCATGTAGTTCCTTGTTTATCTTCAGATCCCACTTGGCCCCATCTGTATATGCCAGCCAAAAAGGATAACCAGGTAAGATGCCTCCCCAAAAACGATCAAATCGGACTTGTTAGCTGCTGCTTCTTTTATATAGTTCTTTATTTTCTCAGCGTGGCATCTTTATCTAACCAAACAGGCGCGATTTGTGCCAAGGCAACTTTAAGCGTTGAATTCATTATAAAATCCGATTTAAAACCAGGTCTACATCGATCAATAAGATACTGAATAGCCCAATGATAATTATTAATTTCAGGATATTATGCAGCCATACATAGTGTTTTTTGGTGGAGGATTTCCACAACAACCCCAGGAAGAAAATCAAAAGAAAGATACTCGCGATAAAGTAGAGGTACATATAGCCCACATCAAAGGTATAGATCAGTAATAACGCCGGGATTAAGGTAAGTATCACCAAAATAGTAATACATGCTTTCGAAAAAGTGGTGCCATATAGGATGGGGATGGTTTTATAGTTCTGTGCTATATCACCGGCCATGGTTTCCATATCCTTGATCATTTCCCTGGATAGGATGAGCAGAAAAAGAAACATAGCATGGACAAAAATGACAGTTTCAAAATTCCTGTAATATACAAATACTGCAAAAAAGGGGGTAATGGCCAGTACGGCAGAAACTAGGTTTCCTAGAAAAGGAATTTTTTTTAATTTATGTGAGTAAAGCCAGATACCAAAAATATAGCCTGAAAAAAAGAGAACGGCTTTAAAGGAAACATAACTCGCAAAAAGCACCGCCAAAAAATTCAGCACAAAATAGGTAGTTAATTTTGTTTGCTGACTTACCAGCCTGTCTAGCATAGTTTTTCGTGGCTTATTGATCAGGTCTTTTTCCGAATCGTAAAAACTATTGATGATATAGCCTCCAGCAATAACCAGGGATGAGGCTAAAACAAGGACGAACAAGCTAAGATCGAATACTACCTTCCATAGGGGAAGGTTAGGTGCCAGAATATATATGGATGCCAGGTATTGAGCAATTACGATCATCAATACATTGTAACCTCTTACAATGGAAAACAAACTCAGCAGCTTTAAAAGCAAGAGTTTGTTCTTTCTACTAAGCATTGTTGTTTTATTAGAAGTTGTATACCACTTCCAGGCGATATTCCTTCAGCGTATTCCTGGCCTTATCAATATCCTGAGTGAAGCCCAGAATATAGCCTCCGCCTCCGGAACCACATAATTTCAAATAATAATCATTTGTTTCTATCCCCTGTTTCCAAAGTTGGTGAAATTGTGGTGGGATCATAGGTTTAAAATGATCCAAAACAACATGAGAAAGTTGTTTTATATTTCCAAATAAGGATTTTACATTCCCAGTTAGAAAGTCTTCTACACAGGCATCTGTATGCTTTATAAACTCTTCTTTAAGTACAGTTCTAAATCCTTCATGTTTCATCTTTTCCATAAAGATCTGAACCATAGGAGCAGTTTCGCCGGTTATTCCACTATCTATAAGGAATACCGCTCCTTTCCCATCTTTGTTCTGGGAAGGAATACTGGTAGATTCTATATTATCCTGAGAATTGATCAGGATGGGTAAGCTCAGGTAACTGTTCAAAGGATCTAATCCGGATGATTTACCATGAAAAAAGGATTCCATTTTACCAAAAATGGTCTTTAAACTCAAAAGTTTTTCCCGGGTAAGATTCTCTAAAACTGTGATCTTATTCTTGGCATATTTGTCATAAATAGCCGCAACTAAGGCGCCACTACTTCCAATACCGTATCCCTGTGGAATGGAGCTGTCAAAATACATTCCTTTTTCAATGTCGTTTCTAAGGGCCTCAATATCAAAAACTACAAGAGAAGGGTCCTCTTCCTGTATTATTGCCAAATGTTCTGCGAATCTCTTGAGACTGTCATTAGATCTCTTCCCTGATTCAGACAAGGTTTTCTCAGTCTTTAAGGCACCTTTAAAAAAATTATAGGGAATAGAGAGGCCTTTCGAATCTTTGATGATCCCGTATTCTCCGAAGAGTAGGATCTTTGAATAAAAGAGGGGTCCTTTCATAAGCTGCTTGCTGTTGCGCAAAATAAAAATAGCATTAAATTACGTACGATGGTACTAAAGATCAGACTTTCTCAGAACCTCCGCCAATTTGGTCGCAAATATACTGCCCATTTTCACAATACACAACAAGCTCATTCTTAATAAATTGCAAAATTTTATCGGCCTCCTTTCGAGGATATAAGAGATGAACATTGGCACCGGCATCGAGGGTAAAACAGAGAGGTACGCCACTCTGCTTCCTATACGCCCATATTTTTTCAATAATCGACAAGGTTTGCGGTTTCATTAGCACGAAATAGGGTACGCTGGTCATCATCATTGCATGAAGGGTAAGTGCTTCACTTTCAACTATTTCTATGAATTCCTGTAGATCTCCTGTCTCAAAAATAGTCAGCAATCTGGATAAATTCTTATGTGCCTGGGCAAAACGCGGTTTAGCATACGGGTGGTTGTTCATTAGATCGTGCCCTGCGGTACTGCTCACAGTCTTCTCTCCTTTGTGAACCAGCAAAATGGTATCCTGATACCCCTGAAAGACCTCGTGGACCTTACCTCCATAAGTTAATCCCACTAGATCAGAACTGTCAGAAAGATCTTTATGCTTCCCCCATTCTACAATGGGTCCACTAATACTTCTACAAGCACTACCAGAGCCCAAACGAGCGAGAAAAGACGCTTTTTTCATTATAAAATTAGTATCCATGGAAGGCATCATTCTTTTTTCTATGTCCATAAGACATAAAGCTAAGGCAGCCATCCCACTTGCAGAAGAGGCTATCCCACTACTATGGGGAAAGGTATTGCTGGTATCGATCTTTAAATGATACTCCTTTAAAAAGGGCATATACCTCGAAATACGCTCAAAAAAAGTGCTGATCTTAGGTCGAAATTCTTCCTTGGATTTCCCTTCAAAAAGTAGATCAAATGACGGTCCACCATTCCCCTTATCCTTCCTTTGATATGCCATTGAGGTGGTAGTGGCCGCATTAGACAGGGTAAAACTTATTGAAGGATTTGCCGGAATCTGATCTGGAAATTTTCCCCAGTATTTTACCAGGGCTATATTACTTGGTGCCCTCCATGTTGTGGTGCCGGAAGTAACCAGGCTTGAATATTTCGAAGGAATAAATTCCTGTTCGTTCATTCTACAAAAATTTGATGCAAAGATAGTTTTTCAACACTTTAGGCATGCCCTCAATTAAAATAAATTCCTATTTTAGGGTACATAGAATGGTTTCCAATGAAGAAAAAAGTGCTGTATATAGTCATTGCCGTTACCATTTGCCTGCTTATCGGTTTTTTAGCAGGTTTTGCTACACAAAGTTCAGTAGACACCTGGTATGCTACCCTTAACAAACCAAGTTTTAATCCGCCAAATTGGCTTTTTGCTCCTGTTTGGACCCTTTTGTATATCCTGATGGGCATTGCTGCCGGATTGGTCTGGGTGAAGGGTTTTTATCACGTATGGGTTAAAACAGCCCTCTATTATTTTGGATTTCAACTACTTTTTAACGCCCTATGGAGCATTGTATTCTTTGGTTTTCAAGAACCTTTTTGGGCCTTGTTGGTCATTCTTGTCTTGTTGATCCTGATTCTATTTACTATAAAGTGGTTTAAGATCGTCAGCAAACCTGCGGCCTATTTACTTATCCCTTACTTACTATGGGTATGCTTCGCTGCCTTGTTGAATTACAAGATATGGGAATTGAACTAAGGATTTAAGTGTCTATCTTTTTAGGTGTTTTTCCTAATTATGCTAAATAAAATAATTCCTTTACATTTAAAGAATTGGAACATCAAAATAGAACATAGAACAAAGGACCTATATGCAATCATACATTCTGGCCCTGGACCAGGGAACCACAAGTTGCAGGGCACTGGTATTTGACAAAAAGGGTACTATAATCTCCTCCGCCCAAAAAGAGTTTACACAACACTTTCCAAAACCTGGATGGGTAGAGCACGACGCACTTGAAATCTGGAATACGCAGGCTGAGATGATGAAGATAGCTCTCGATCAAGAGAAGATATCTCCAAAGTCTATTGCTGCCATTGGTATAACAAATCAGCGTGAAACCGTTGTTATTTGGGATAAGAATACAGGACTACCTATATATAATGCCATCGTTTGGCAAGACAAACGAACCGCCGATTATTGTGATACTTTAAAAAAGGCAGGATTGTCTGACTTGATCCGGCAGAAAACCGGTTTGGTCATAGACGCCTATTTTTCCGGCACCAAGGTGAAATGGATTTTAGATCATGTTGAAGGTGCCCGCGAACGAGCAGAAGCAGGCGATCTTCTAATGGGGACCATAGACAGCTGGCTAATTTGGAAAATGACCGAGGGTGACTTACATATCACAGATGTAACCAATGCTTGTCGTACGCTATTTTTTGACATCAATACCCTGGCCTGGGATACCGAATTATTAAATATGTTCAACATTCCTTTATCCATACTCCCTGAAGTTAAGTCAAGCAGTGAGGTGTATGGTCATACATCAGAATCACTTTTAGGAATAAAAATACCGATCGCCGGGATTGCCGGAGATCAGCAGGCTGCCCTGTTTGGCCAAATGTGTACAAAACCGGGAATGGTAAAAAATACCTATGGTACAGGTTGTTTTATGCTGATGAACATTGGAGATAAACCTATAGTCTCTAAAAACAATTTACTCACTTCAGTGGGTTGGCAGATCAACGGTAAGACCACCTATGTCCTGGAAGGAAGTATTTTTATAGCAGGAGCAGTAGTTCAATGGCTTCGCGATAGTCTGATGATCATCAACTCTTCTGCTGAAGTGGAAGAAATAGCCTGTTCTGTTGATAGTTCGGATGGTGTATACTTTGTACCGGCTTTTGCAGGTTTGGGTGCCCCTCATTGGAATCAGCATGCAAAAGGAGCTGTATTTGGACTTACCAGAGGAAGTACCTATGCCCATATTGCCAGAGCAGCGCTTGAGTCTATTGCATATCAGACCATGGACGTCTTAAAAGCGATGGAGGCCGATTCTGGTATTACTATAAAGGAATTACGTGTAGATGGAGGTGCCACCGTGAACAACTTACTAATGCAATGCCAGGCAGATGTTCTTAATACCATTACTGTGCGGCCTAAAATCGTGGAAACTACAGTGATGGGCGCCGCCTTTCTTGCCGGATTGGCCGTTGGCTATTGGAACGATCTTGAAGAAATTCAAACTATATGGGAAAGTGAACATAGATTTCTTCCAAATCAGGATAGGACCGAAATAGAAGCAGGTATCAAAGGTTGGTATAAAGCCATTAATGCCGTGGAATATTGGACCAAAGAATCTTAATTTAAATATATGACACCTTTTATTGCTGAATTAATAGGAACAGCTCTTTTGATTACCCTTGGGTGTGGTGTTGTTGCCAATGTTATTTTAGAGAAAACCAAAGGACAAGGTGGCGGGTGGATAGTGATAACCACTGCCTGGGCCTTTGCCGTATTTGTAGGTGTAGTCGTGGCAGGTCCTTATAGCGGTGCACATATAAATCCTGCAGTTACCATTGGATTGGCAGTGGCGGGTAGTTTTGAATGGTCTGAAGTTCCCTCCTACATCCTGGCACAACTTCTGGGTGCTATGATCGGAGCTTTTTTTGTATGGATGGTATATAAAGATCACTTTGATATTACCAAGGATAAAAGCTCAAAACTGGGAGTGTTTGCTACTATTCCTGCCATACGTAATTATGGTTCCAATTTTTTTAGTGAAGCTTTTGGCACCTTTGTTCTGGTCTTTACCATTCTATATTTTACAGATGCTTCAATGGCCACTACAGAAGAGATCATAGGCCTTGGATCATTGGGCGCACTTCCCGTAGCACTTCTGGTTTGGGTAATAGGGCTGTCATTAGGGGGGACCACTGGATATGCCATTAATCCTGCCCGTGATCTGGGTCCCAGACTCATACACGCACTTATGCCTATAAAGGAAAAAGGTGGTAGTGATTGGGCGTATTCCTGGGTACCTATTTTGGGGCCAATATTAGGAAGCATGGCAGCGGCCGGACTATCTCTCTTGATCCTTGCTTAACATAGGATCCTTCTTAGGAACTGGCTATTGCCTGTGCAGCCAGGTAAGATCCTGTCCAGGCATTTTGGAAATTATACCCACCCGTAATAGCATCTATATTTAAAATCTCCCCGGCAAAATACAGTCCGGGATGTAGCTTGCTTCCAAATGTCTTGAAATTTATCTCCTTCAGGGCTATTCCTCCTGCGGTAACAAATTCTTCTTTAAAAGTGCTTTTCCCTTCTACTAAATACTCGCCTGCAGTAAGTTCTCTGGCTAGTTCCTGAAGTTGTTTCTTGGAGATATCTGCCCATTTCTGATCGGGTAAGATCCCGGCTGCCTGCACTAATTTGCCCCATAGTCGTTTAGGAATATCTAAGGGATGCGTTCTAAAGACCGTTTTCTTTGGTTCCATTTCTTTTACTTCCATCAAAAAGGAAAACAGCCCCTGCTGATGATACTCCGGCACCCAATTTACCTGTATCCTAAAACGGTATTGGTAGTCGTGCAATATTCTGGCGCCCCAGGCAGAAAGTTTAAGGATGGCCGGACCGCTCATGCCCCAATGAGTGATCAACAATGGACCTTCAGAAACCAATTCTTCACTGCGCTCAGCGGTGCTTTTCAGGGATACCGTTATTTTTTTTCCAGGTATATCTCTCGATACCAATTTTACTCTGGCGTGAGTGCTTAGTCCGGGGATCCCTTCAATACGCGGATCGCTTATATTAAAGGTAAATAAAGAAGGTACAGGTTCTATGATTGTATGTCCTAACCTTTTTAAAACGTTCCACATTTTTGGACTACTCCCTGTAGTAATGAGCAATTGTTTCGCAAAAAAAGATATTGTCTTGGTTTTGACTTCATAGTCTTCCCCATTCTCCGAATCTGAAGAAGGAACTACAATATCAGTAACTACGGTATTCCTTATAAGATCTATCTTGGAGCTCGCTATGGCGTCCATAAAGCAATCGATAATGGTTTGGGAAGAGTTAGAAACAGGAAACATCCTTCCATCATCTTCAATCTTTAATTCAATACCGCGTTTTTGAAAAAAATCTACAGTATGTTCCGTATGGTGGGTGTAAAACGGACCAAGTAATTCTTTTTCCCCTCTGGGATAATGTTGTGACAGAATTCTGGGATTGAACTGGGCATGGGTTACATTGCAACGACCGCCACCAGACACTTTAACCTTACCAAGTACGTGCTTTCCCTGTTCTAGAATAGCTATCTTCAGATCTGGCCTAAATTCGGCCAAATTAATGGCTCCATAGAATCCGGCAGCTCCTCCTCCAATAACAATAACATCATACATTAGTGGGCCCTCTCGGGAAAATTGGTAAAGATTCCGTCTACTTTGAAAGATCTCATCGCTTTAATATCCTCTGGCTCATTTACTGTCCAGGTATACACCTTAAAACCTTCATCATGTAATGATTTTACTGTTTCAGCATTTAAGGTCTTGTAAAATGGGTTGATCGCCACAGCTCCTAATTGTTTTGCCATAGGAATCGCTTTTAAAGGATCATCTTCCGTAAGAACGGCAATGGCAATCTCCGGATTATAAGATCGCATACTTTCCAATTCCTCCCAATTAAAACTGGAGATCACAAAATCTTCTAATTTCCATCCTTTTTCCTTGATATAGTATTCTATAATAAAATTAACCCTGTCTGAAGTATTGGCACCTTTAAGTTCAATGTTCAGAGGCACCTTATGATCTATCAATTTAAGTACATCCTGTAGCATAGGGATCTTATGATTCCCTTCCAGGATCACTTTACGCAATTCGAAGATGTTGTACTCTTCTATGAGTCCACCGGCATTGCTCAACCTTTCCAACTGCTCATCGTGAAAGACAACGATCTCTCCACTTTTTATTTTAAAAACATCGATCTCTATCATATCTACGCCCAGATCCATTGCCTTTTGAATGGAAGCAAGAGTATTTTCTGTCTCATGACCCATGGCACCTCTGTGGCCTATGACCAGCATATCATGATTCATTCCTGTACAACTTGTCATTAGTACAAGCAATAAGACAATTCCATAATTTTTCATGACCCATATTGTTTTTCTATAGCCCAAAAATACAACTTGAAATGAAAAGTAGCTCACACTTTTATCATATAGGTTTTTACTAATTATTTAATAGTTTTATTGTTGATTTCATACTTTTTATGATAATATTTTTAATATATGATATATTTTATTTAATATCTTTGGCAGTACAACAACCAATTAAAATTCAAAACTATGTTTTCCAAACAACATCTTTTGGCAACTGTAGTGGCTACAGTTACAATGTTTATTTTGGGCTACCTTATTTGGGGCGTAGCAACTGTTGACTATTTTGAGGGGCATACAGTCAACAATGTAATGAAGGACCCTCCACTTTTTCCGTGGATCATTGCGGGTAATCTTATTGCCTCATTTGCTCTTTGCGTCATCTATGGTAAATGGGCCCGAGGGTATCACAGCATGGGAGGTGGTTTTCAATTTGGAATCTGGGTTGGTATCCTTGTGGGATTAGGCACTGGTCTGGTCTGGTACGCCACAACAGAAATGATGGATCTGCAAGGCCATTTGGTATCAGCTGTATTAGACATTGTCTATTACGGTATTGTTGGTATGGTGATAGGTCTAATGTTTAAGGCTACCCACCCTAAAGGTGAGAATGCATAAATACAAATAAGGGTAGGCGACTTTTTTAAAAAAAAGGACGCTTACCCTTATTCCTTTAGCTTAAAAATAAAGGATTGAAGTGGGGCCAGCGCCACATCGAAAAGTCCCTGCCCTCCTTCAATACTAAGGGTAACTTTGACTTCATTATAAAGCAGATCCGTCATTTCATAGGATTTACCTTCTTTTAAGCCCCAGGCTTTTACGACTGAAGGTGGTATTTTCATTTGTAACTGATACGACTTTTCTGTGTCGAAATTTGATAACACCAGAAGTTGCTCTTTATCTTGCCATCGCACAAATGATAACACTCTATAGTCGTATCCCTCTGTATGATCTCTATTGTAATAATGAATATCTTCATAAGCACCCATCAGGGCATCATTGCTTATGGTAACGTTTAAAAGGCGTTTGTAAAAATCGCGCAGTGCTGTTTCCTCATCGGTTAATTGCCCCCCGTCATATTTCTTATCATTGACCCAGCGCTGATGATGGGGCACACCTATATAGTCGAATATCGATGTTCTGGAAGGGGCTCCAAAACCTGCGTTTTCGGCTCCTGGTTCTCCTACTTCCTGACCAAAATAAATCATGGTGGGAGAGGTGCTTAAGGTGGCCGATACTACCATGGCCGGTTTAGCCAATTTGGGCGTTACCAACAAATTCCGGACTGGCAATTCGTTGTTCATCATGATTTTCCAGAAAATGCAGCATATGGTGTTCAATATCCATCATGCCTTTTTGTACAATTGGAATATGGTCTGTCCACCCATGCCCCTGCATTATATGTTTTAAACTATCATATAGCTCTACCTTATCATATAGGTAGTCCATTTTTCCCTTAAAAATATAGTCCCGGTACAAGGAAGGATTATAGACCTCAGCCAAAATCAGAGCCTTGTCATTCTTTTCTTTAATATGAGAATTTAAGTAGCTCCAGAATTCAACAGGAACCATCTCGGCCATATCAAACCGGAATCCATCCACTCCCATGTCTAACCAATACAAAGCAATATCCTTAAATTTGATCCAGGAATCTGGTACGGCTTTATCCGACCAAAAATCGAGATGCTCCTTATGAGTCCTGGAACCATATTCATCGGGTAATTTCTCAAAATCAAGATTGCCATCGGGTCTAACACCATAATTTATCTTTACCGTTTCATACCAGTCATTCATATCTGGTTGCGATTTTCTGGAACCGTTTCCGGTCCATTTTGCAGGATCTTCAGTAAAGTAATGATCTACCAAAGGATGAGGATCACCCCCTAATGGTTTATACCCGTTGGACCATTCAGGAACTTGAAATGCTGTCCCCGGTATATAATAAAAGTTATTGTCCTTTTTATACTCTAATGTGGTCTCATCTGAAGCGCCAAAAGGTTCTTGCCCGGGAGGCGTTGAGGATCCTTCGTAATGTCTGGCCACATGATTTGGTACAATATCTATGATCAATTGCAAGCCTGCCTTATGTGTCCTGTTGATTAGCTCTTTAAATTCCTCTAATCGCCTTGCAGGATCTATAGCAAGATCCGGATTTACATTGTAATAGTCCTTCACCGCATATGGAGAACCGGCCCTTCCTTTAATCACATCAGGATCGTCGTTTGTAATTCCATAAGCTGTATAATCAGTAACCAGTGCATGGTGTGGTACGCCGGTATACCAAATATGGGTTACACCTAACTCTTTTATTTCCTTTAATGCCTTGGGCGTAAAATCATTGAATTTCCCTACCCCGTTTTCCTGAACTGTTCCCCATGGTTTATTGGTGGTATTTGTATTGCCGAAAAGTCTGGTAAAAACCTGATATATTACTTTTTTTCTTTCCTTTTTCATAACTGTATCTTCCTTGGTATCCTTTGAAAATTCCTGATCATTTTTACAGGCAATGACTGCCGACACAAGAATTATAGCTATCAGATATCGTCTTATCATATAATTTTAATTTGATAGTAGTAGCACTCCCTTATTTTTTAGAAGGAGTTCATTGCCTATGACTATCTCCTCTCCTGAAATTATTTCACGAAAACCAGAACCCAAGAATTTCCATTTCACGGAAACGGTCCATGGAGAGGGAAACGGGCTGCTCATTTTTGTTTAAGATCAACAAAATCTTCTTATTCCCTTTGTGCCTAACTAACACATAGACCCCATTCTCAGGTGCAAAATGTTTAGTAGCTCCCTCGTGAATTGCCGGTTCGCTCTTTCGAAAAAGCAACAAATTTTTTAAAAATTCCTGCATTTTCTTTGCCTTAGCGCTCAATCCTTCTCCGGTAAAGGCATTGATCTTATCCCCTGCCCATCCTCCGGGAAAATCTGTTCTGATGAGTCCATGGTCTCCCGGTTTGTTACTATTATCCATTAAGATCTCTGTTCCGTAATACACTTGTGGAATACGCGGGGCCATAAGGATAAAGGCTAGTGCCATTCTTGTTAAGGTTTCATCTTTATGGAGTTGGGTATAGACACGGTCCATATCATGATTGTCACCAAAAAGCATCATGTCTTTTGGAGTAGGCATAATAAAAATCGTTTGCTAATCCTTCGTATAATTTTATCAAACCTTTGTTCCAATCTTCTTCCTCTTTTAAGGCATCTATCAACGTTTGCTGCATGGGAAAATCCATGGTACAGCGAAGGTAAGATTTGTACCCATCACTATTGTTAGCTCCTTGCTGCCAATACCCTACTACCAAGCGGATTCAGGCTCCATTCTTCTCCTACAATGGAGAAATTTGGGTACTCTGTCATGATCCTTTTTGCCCACTGAGCCATAAAGTTCTTATCCGGATACGGGTAGGTGTCTTGACGGATACCCCCCAAAGAGAGTGTTTCTATCCACCAGAGGCTGTTTTGAATAAGATATTGGGCCAGAAAGGGATTCTCCTGATTCAGGTCTGGCATTGAAGGAACAAACCAACCATTGTCCATAAGTTCTCTGTCCGAATCGGAAGCATAGATATCCTGGTTAACGGTGCGCCTGTGATTTGTCACCGTTATTTTCTTGTCTTCTTCGAAGGGTTGCTGATAATTGATCCAATCCGCAAAAGGAAGATCTTGCATCCACCAATGTGCTGCGCCACAGTGGTTATTCACCTGATCCATGATCAACTTAATACCTCTTTTTTGTGCCTTTTCAGATAATTCGATGTATTCCTCAAGGGTGCCAAAACGAGGGTCTACCTTGTAAAAATCCGTGATGGCATATCCATGATAGGATTCTCTGGGCATATCATTTATTAAAAGTGGACTTGGCCATACCGACGTAAATCCCATTTCTTCGATATAGTCCAGATGATTGATTATACCCCGTATATCACCTCCATGTCTTGCATAATCATCCTTTCTATTGATCGTCTTTTCCTGTAATGCCAGATCAACATCATTATTGACATCTCCATTTGAAAACCGATCCGGAGTAATTAAATAGATCACATCTTTACTAGAAAATCCGATATATTCTTCCGATCCCTTAGGCCTATGTTTCAAAATATAGGAAACTGAGAAAGAAGTACCATTGACTCCTTGTATTTGAATTTCTATGTTTCCGGGTGGTGTTTCAGAAGGGATCTTTAGATCTAAAAAGAGATAATTAGGACTATCTGCTTTATGGACATTTAAAAGTCGGACCTTTTCATTTTGAATGCTAACCTCAAAGTTGCTGATATTAGGACCCTTCATCATTAGTTGCAGCCGGGTGTCTTCAAAACCTACCCACCAGTGAGGAGGTTCCAAGCGTTCAATTTGAGCTTGAGCTAAAGCTGTGGTCATATAAAAGATCAGTATACCCATAACATACCTAAGCTTTGGGTCCATAAATGTCTTTCCAAAAGCCCTTTGTATGTAATTGGTCATGTTACTTCACATTATTTTTTGGAAGTTGGTTGTATAACAAGTCGTTCGCCATTCAATCTGATCGATATTTCATGGTCTCCTTCCAGTTCAAAATGGCAGCCTTTTTTATCAACCACGATCTTTAGAATTCTATTTCTGAAATTGACCTTAAACGAATAGGACTCCCATTCTTTTGGAATACGTGGTGTGAAAGACAATTTATCATTTCGGATCCGCATACCGCCAAACCCTTCCACTATACTCATCCAGGTTCCTGCCATGGATGTTATATGCAAGCCTTCTTCTACTTCCTTGTTATAGTCATCCAGATCCAAACGTGAGGTCCTCAGATAAAACTGATAAGCCTGGTCCATTCTGTCTAACTTCGCAGCCTGTATGCTGTGAACACAGGGAGATAGCGAAGACTCATGAACGGTAAAAGGTTCGTAAAAATCAAAATGTTTTTCAAGATCTTCCAACGAAAATTGATCTTCAAAAAGATAAAAACCCTGGAGCACATCAGCCTGTTTAATATAAGGAGAACGCAGAATTCTGTCCCAGCTCCATTTCTGATTGATCGGTCTGTTCGATTTCGCTAAATCTGCAACTGTCACCAGTTCTTTATCCAGGAATCCGTCTTGCTGTAAATAAATCCCAAGCTCTTCTGAGAAAGGAAAATACATAGCATCTGCTACCTTTTTCCATTCCTCGGTTTCGGCCGGCTTTAATTTGGTGTACCCTGTGATACGATCATAATCATCTTTATACCCGGTTTTCACTTTTTGTATTTGTTCTAATGTATATTGAATACACCAACGTGCAATGTAATTAGTATACCAGTTATTATTTACATTATTCTCGTACTCATTGGGTCCTGTAACCCCGAGGATCACATATTTATTTTTTTGTTTCGAGAAAGTAGCTCTCTGATGCCAGAAGCGAGCAATGCCAATCAGCACTTCCAGTCCCATTTCAGGGATATAGGTATAATCGCCCGTAAAGCGATAGTAGTTGTAAATTGCAAATGCAATGGCCCCATTCCTATGGATCTCCTCAAAGGTGATCTCCCATTCATTATGACACTCTTCCCCATTCATCGTAACCATGGGGTACAGAGCCGCTCCGTTTGAAAATCCTAGTTTCTTTGCATTTTCAATTGCCTTTTCCAAATGGTTATATCTGTATTTCAAGAGATTCCTTGCCACATGATGGTCCTTGGTGGCCATGTAGAAAGGGATACAATACGCTTCTGTATCCCAATACGTACTCCCGCCATATTTTTCACCGGTAAATCCTTTTGGGCCAATGTTGAGGCGTGAATCTTTTCCAAGATAAGTTTGATTCAGCTGAAAGATATTAAAGCGTATTCCTTGTTGTGCTTTGGTATCTCCTTTAATGGTGATATCGCTCATCTCCCAAATTTTGCCCCATGCCTTTTTTTGCATATCAAGCAGCGCATCAAATCCTAGTTTACTTGCTTTATCCAGCACTTTTTTTGAAGCAGAAACCAAATTGCCCCCTTTGTGATTTCTGGCAACGGTATACCCGCCAAACTTGTGGAAAGAGGCTGTAGTTCCTTTCGTAACTTTCTGCTCATAAGTATGTCCTACCCACAACTCTTTTTCTTCAGTATTTTTTGGTGACCTATTGGTCTTTCCTTTATAATGGAGGTGACATTCCATAAAGGTGCATGTCTCAAAATTGGTTTTCATAGTATGGGCCTCAATAAATGCCTGATTGCCATCAGAAGAAACCTTGGTAGTATTCCAAAACTTGTCATCCCAATTGGTATCCTCATTGGTAATACCACTATCCAGATAAGGAGAAAAGATAATATTCATATCTTCCTTCACTGGTGTCACATTGTATTCTATAGCCCCTACCTCGTCCAGATCCAGACTTAAAAATCGGGTTACTGATACCTCAACTGTCTTTTTATTTGGGAGGGTAGCCGTAAAACTACGTTTGTACCATCCTTCTTTCATATTCAATTCCCGGCGAAAACTATCAACCTTGCTACAGGTGTTAAGGTCCAAAGCCTCTCCATCTACAAATACGTTTATGCCAATCCAGTTGGGGGCATTAATAACCTTAGCGAAGTATTCCGGATAGCCATTTTTCCACCATCCAACTCTGGTTTTATCAGGATAATAAACCCCTCCTATATAGCTTCCCTGGAAAGTAGGGCCCGTATACAGTTCTTCAAAGTTGGCTCTCTGGCCCATGGCCCCGTTGCCGAGACTAAAAAGGCTTTCTGAAGATTTTACATTTTCTTTCTCAAACCCTTCTTCAATGATAGACCAATTGTCTGCTTTTATATATTCTTTGTTCATATCCTATAGTTCTGCTAATTCTTTAATAAAATCGAGTTCAATTTCCGTAAAATCCTTGAAGACAAAACGAGCTTCGGCAAGGATCTTCTTTTTTCCAATACCGATACTGATCATTCCGGCATTATTGGCTGCTTCAATGCCTGCAAGGGCATCTTCAAATACAATACAGTTTTCAGGCATTACATTTATTTCCCTGGCAGCAATCATAAATACTTCAGGATCTGGTTTTGCTTTTGTTACCTGTGTACCATCAACAATGGTTGTAAAATAAGGAATTAGTCCCACTTTTTTTAATATTGGTCGGGCATTTTTACTTGCTGAGCCAAGTGCCATAGGTATGCCATGTTCCTTCAGGTAATTTAATACTTTAGGAACATCTGGCAATATCTCAGAAGCGGTCATTGTCTCTATATACTGCAGATAATCCTCATTTTTCTCAACAAGCCAGTCATTAAACTGTGTTTGGGATACTTTGAGGTTTCCCCAATCCAGAAGAATTTCCAGACACCGTTTTCTGCTTACGCCCTTAAATTGTTCGTTTTGTTCTTTGGTAAATGGAATTCCCAGTTCATCAGCCAGGTGTTTCCAGGCCAGGTAATGGTATTTGGCAGTGTCTACAATGACACCGTCCAAGTCAAATATAAATCCTTTTTTATGCATCTTTTGGTTGGTCTCTACTTTTTAATTTCAAAAACAGCTGCCAATATACAAAGTTGTCCTAAGATTGTGGTCGCGGTTTTTCAGTTACATATCTATTAAGCCTTTTTACCTTCGTAAGAAGAGTAATAAAGAGAAGGATTCTAATTAAAGTCTGGGAGTAGAGGCTCTTTCTATTAAGGTAGCGGTAATGATCTTAGTTTGGAACACCTCCTCGTCATCTTCATTTTCATAATCGCGTTCAATCTTATCGATTAACATCTGGGCCGCGGTCTCCCCCATAATTTCTCCATGCTGATCTACCGATGTCAAAGTTGGTGTTACATAATGGGATAAAATACCATCTGTAAAACCTACAAATGCGATATCCTCAGGAATACGATAACCAAGATTTTGGGCTATTCCCATACATTTCACGGCAAATATTTCATTAACACATAATACAGCATCTACAGTAATGTCTTCGAAGAATTTTTCACTTTTTGTTTCATCCTTCTGTTGATAAGGGAGTTGTAATACCAGATTTTTGTCGATAGGCAGATTGTGCTCCTTCAAGGCTCTATAATATCCTTCAGCTCTCTTTGCGCTTACATTCAAATATCCTTCAGTGGTGATCAGTGCAATCTTCTTTCTTCCTGCTTTGATTAGTTTCTTGACAACCTGATACGCAGCCGCTTCATCATTTATAATGACCTTGTCACACTGAATTTCATCTGTCACCCGATCAAATAAGACCAGTGGAATACCCTGTTCTGTAACCTCCTTTAAGTGATTGAAATCATTTTTTAATTGAGTCTCTCCGGCTAGCGCCATAATAAAACCATCAATACTCCCATTCGCAAGCATCTCCATATTGATTACCTCCTTATTAAAGGATTCATCAGAAACACAAACGATTACATTATAGCCCTTGGCATTTGCGTATTGTTCAATCCCGCGAAAGACGGTGGTAAAAAAGTGATGCACTATATCCGGAATAATTACACCTATGTTCCGGGTTCGCTTATTCTTAAGACTGATAGCGATATTATTTGGCTTGTAGTTGTATAGCTTGGCAAAGGCCTGTATTTTATCTTTGGTATCGCGCCCTATTTCCTCGCTGTTTTTAAGTGCTTTGGAAACTGTAGAAATAGACACATCTAATTCCCTTGCAATATGCTTTAGAGTGATCTTTCTTTTCAAAAGGAGTTCTTGTTTTTGTGTAATCGGTTATTTAAAGGTACATAAAGCGGTGTTAAATAAGTCTCTTTTTTAACATTCTTGTTAGGCTGAAATTCTGTAATACTAATGCTTGGCAAAGAAAAATTACTATATTTGTTCCGATTTCAACAAAAATAATACCCCATATTTATAGAATAACAGATCCGTGGTCATATAATTTATTATATTGCCATGTTCTAACAAGTTATTAACACGAAACCGTTTGCGTAAGCACGCAAGGTCAATGTTTTAGGAATTTAACAATTATTTTATATATGTTTAACGCTTGAATTAAATTAACTAAACTTAAAATTAACTTTTTATGAAGATTACACTACTAAAAAGTCTTATGCTGGTTGGAGCGATCTTAAGCTTCGGATTGGTTAAGGCGCAAGATGTATCAGGTACTGTTTCTGATGCTACTGGTCCGTTGCCCGGGGCTAGTGTTGTAGTACAGGGTACTACAAATGGTACACAGACAGACTTTGATGGTAACTATACTATAAGTAACGTTGGTAGCAATGCCGTACTGGTAGTTAGTTACATAGGTTACAAAACGCAGGAAGTATCTGTTAATGGTCGTTCTACCATAAACATTACACTTGAAGAGGATGCTCAGGCACTAGACGAGGTAGTAATCATTGGGTATGGTTCTACTACAGTAAAAGATGCCACAGGAGCAGTAACAGCTGTATCTTCTGAAGACTTTAACGGCGGGGTTATTTCCTCTCCCGAACAATTGATACAGGGTAAGACAGCTGGGGTAAACATTCAGCAGACCAGTGGTGAGCCGGGAGCCGGGATCTCCGTGAACATTCGGGGTTCTAACTCTGTTAGGGGTGACAACAATCCTCTTTTTGTGGTGGATGGAGTGCCACTTGCCGGTGGAAACACATCGCCTGGAGGTGATTCAGGTTCAGGTGGAAGTGCCGTAAGAAACCCATTGAACTTCTTAAACCCTTCAGATATTGAAAGCATCAGTATCCTGAAAGATGCTTCTGCAACAGCCATTTATGGTTCGCGTGGTGCAAATGGAGTAGTCATAATAACTACTAAAAGTGGAAAAGGTAGTTCAGGAGGAAAAATAGAATTTGCTTCTTCCTTGAGTATTGCTACTCCTGCCAACAGGTATGATCTCTTAAGCAGAGATGAATTCCTTGATGGAGTTGCTCTTTATGGAGGTAATGCAGCTGCGGTTGATTTTGGAGGCAATACAGACTGGCAAGATTTTATTACCAGAACAGTAGCCTCTCAAAACCAAAACGTTTCTTATTCTAATAATTACGGTAAAGGAAACGTCAGAGCAACTTTTGGATACCAAAAGCAATTTGGTGTAATTGAAAAATCTAGCCTGGAACGTATTACAGGTAGATTAAACTGGACACATCGCTTTTTGGATGATAAGTTAAGACTTGGTTTGCAAACTACCTTGTCTCGCGTGAATGATGAGACTGCACCCTTAAGTGGAAGTGCCGGTTTCCGTGGAGACATTTTGGGAGCCAGTTATTCTGCCAACCCAACTTGGTCGTCAAGTCCAACTTTTACTGATGGAGGAACGCAGATTAAACCAGCTAACTATTTAGCCTATGCTCAAAATGAAACAAATACAGACAGGATCCTAATTAATGGATCTGTTGACTATAAGTTCACTCCCGAACTTTCTGGAAAAATAAATGTAGGGTATGACAAGTCTGAAGGAGAAAATACGTCTGTACTATCTGGTGATTTACTAGGCTTTGACGGTATTACAGGCATCGGACTAGGATTTTATAATACCTTGCTTAGGGAGAATCACTTATTGGAAGCTACTTTAAACTTCAAGAAAGATTTTGGTAACTCGAATATCGATGCCCTTGTCGGGTATTCTTTTCAGGATTTTAATGTAAGTGGAAGAAATTCACAAGGCCGAGGTTTTGGAACCACTGAACTAAACCAAATGGGGGGAGACCTTAGAGAGACCGTAAATAATGCAGGTAGAACTATTGATGGTGCCTACCAACAGTATTACTACGGTGCAAACACTACAGGCCTTATTGTTAACAGACTTCAGCCGGTTGTAGTAGCTGGTGAAAATGTAGGTTTTGGATTTAACAAATTGGTGAGAGCCATGACGGCAGATACTTTTAATAACACTGATGAATTACAATCGTTCTTCGCCCGTGTTAATTACTCGCTATCTAATAAGTACTTATTCACAGCTACTGTAAGGGCTGATGGTTCTTCCAGATTTGGTCCGGAAAATCAATACGGATATTTCCCTTCAGGTGCTTTCGCATGGAAATTGAATGAAGAAGGTTTTGTAGGTGATAATGTATCTACTTTAAAGCTGCGTTTAAGCGGTGGTCTTGTAGGAAACCAGGAAGGTTTGGGATATGGTAATTTCGTAGCCAGACAACGATTTGGAGGTATTGGAACTCAACAAAACTTTAATGTTAACCCTAGTGGTTTAGCTATCGTTGCAACAGATGTTCCTACACTAAAATGGGAGGAGACATTAAACCTGAACGTTGGTTTCGATTTTGGATTTAACTCAGACAGACTTTCCGGTAGCATTGATGTGTATCGTAATGAAACCACCGATCTTTTATTAAGAACGCCTCCTGCTGCTCCGGCTGTAGATCCATTCCAGTTTGGTAATGTGGACGCGTCTATCCTTAACCAGGGTATTGAATTTTCGTTGGCATATGACTTTATTCAGTCAGATAATACTACTTTCTCAGCGGCATTTAACATTGCTTATAACGAGAATGAGGTACGCGACTTTGCCAGTGCGATCAATACAGGAGAGATTAACGGTCAAGGGCTTTCAGGAGCCTTTGCTCAGCGATTTGAAGCTGGAAGATCTCTATTTTCATACTATATGGCGATCTTTGAAGGATTCGATTCCAATGGATTCCCGATATATCAGGATGTTGATGGAAATGGTGTAGGAGATCCTATTGCAGATCAAACATTTGTTGGAGAAGATGCTTTACCAGATATTACTTCTGGGCTGTCATTGAACTTCAGCAGTGGTAATTGGGATGCTTCAGCTTATTTCTCAGGTCAGTTTGGCTTCTCTGTATACAACAACACAGCAAATGGATTCTTTACCGGTGGTGCTATCAACAATGCACGAAACGTAACACAGAATGTAATTGCAAGTGGTGAAAATGGTGGGGCTTCTGCCGATGTATCTACTCGTTTCCTTGAAAAAGGAGATTTTGTAAGATTACAGAACGCAACCCTTGGCTATAATGTACCTCTAACAGGTGACGGGCTATTCAAAACCTTAAGGCTATCTGTAACCGGTCAGAATTTATTCCTGATCACTGATTACAGTGGACTTGATCCTGAAGTAACTGTTCCAACAGGTGACCTTGGATCTGGAGTACCAACAAGAGGAATTGACTGGGCAGCGTTCCCGAACCCAAGAACAATAACATTAGGATTAAATGCATCCTTTTAATTAAAAAAATTGAATATCATGAAAAGAAATCATTTCAAAATTTATTTTCTAACACTTGCGTCTGTCATAGGATTAACCTCCTGTACAAATCTGGAAATTGAAGAAACCGATTCAATTATTAGTGAAGGTTTCCAGGGATTGGCAGATCCGTCATCCGCGATTGATGGACTCTACAGCAACGTAGCAGGACAGTACGGAGATCAGGCAAATTTCTTTGCCTTACAGGAAGTAACCACCGATGCCGCTTTAGTACCCACAAGGGGAACTGACTGGGGTGATAACGGTTTATGGAGGGTACTTCACAACCATGCATGGAATTCAGAACATGCCTTTATAGGGACCGTCTGGAATCAATTTAATTCAAATCAGTTGGTTGCTTCTCAGATATTGGATTCCAGGAGTAGTCCTTCCGCTCAGAATATTGGAGATGCAAGTTTCCTTAGGGCTTATAGCATGTGGGTCATTTTAGATAATTATGGACAAATTCCTTTTAGGGATACTGAATTACCATCTTCTGCATTGCCAGTAGTTATTACAGGACAAGCAGCGGTTGATTTTATTCTGGCCGATCTAGATCAGGCTATTGCTAATCTACCGACCGTTTTGGCACAAGGTTCTGGCCTTGGTAGAGCTAGTAAAGCAGCTGCACGTTATTTAAAAGCTAAAGTGCTATTAAACAAACATATTTATTTAGGTGGCAGTCCTGATTCTGGCGATATGGCCCAGGTTGTATCCTTGGTAGATCAGATTGCTGGTGATGGATTTGGCTTACAAGCTGGATTCTTTGACCTGTTTAGAGATTTGCCAGATAACGAAACTATCTGGTCTTTGTCTGCTTTGGCAACCGGTAACAGAATATTCAACGGATTACACTACAACTCAACTGGAATTAGTGGTGGAGGCTGGAACGGATTTAGTACTCTGGCTGAATATTATGATCTTTATGAAGGTGATGCCAATTTCAACCGAGTAGATATAACCGGAGCTCCTTTAGATGGTCAGGAAGAGCGTAGAGGAGGAGTTCCTCCTGCAGGAACGCCATTTACAGGTAGGCCAGGCACTACTGACAACGGAGGATTGGAAGACGGTTCTAACGTAGGATTTGGATATCTGGTTAACCAACAGTATGCCTTAGATGGTACGGCTTTAACGGATAGAGCCGGTGCACCTTTAACTTTTAAAAGAGATTTCGTAGATGGTACAGGTGCCTCTAGTTTTATCAATAACGATGAGACTACCGGTATCCGTGTTATGAAATATAACCCAAGATACGGTGGTGGATTTGCTGGTCATGAGATCATCTTCCGTTATTCAGATGCTCATTTGATGAAAGCTGAAGCCATGTTACGCAGCGGTGGTGATCCTACAGCTATGGTAAATGAACTTAGAGTACTTAGAGGTGCCACTCCACTTGGATCTGTAAGTGAGCAGCAACTATTGGATGAAAGAGGTCGTGAATTGTACCAGGAAGTTTGGAGAAGAAATGATCTGATTCGTTTCGGACAATTTACACGCGATTGGTTATTCAAGGAATCAGCAGAAATTGGAAACACTTCACGTCATTTGTTCCCAATTCCTCCAACACAATTGTTGGCGAACCCTAACTTGGTTCAGAATCCTGGATACTAATTCCAAGATTGATATATAGAAAAACCCCGGTCTCTGACCGGGGTTTTTTTTGTCTTATATGTTTCCTCAACCATGAGATCTTACCTGTGATTCATGTTCCAATTTCTTTTGTTGAAATTCATGGAATACCCTACCTTGAGGATCATTACTCATACTTAATAGATGTACTATATAGGATATGATATTGGGAGCTCCTCCATTAAAGTGGCCCTTGTAGAATCTACAAGCGGTAAGGTAATTGGCATTGAGAAAGAACCACAGGATGAAATGTCTATTCTTGTTCCACATGCCAACTGGGCTGAACAAGATCCTGAAGACTGGTGGAACTATGTTTGTTTGGCCACCAAAATCCTTCTATCAACACATTCCGTACATAAGAAAGATATCCTTGGAATTGGGATCTCCTATCAAATGCATGGCCTGGTATTGATAAATAAGGAAGGTGAGATCTTGAGAAACGCCATCATCTGGTGTGATAGCCGAGCCGTTGAAATAGGCAATGACGCCCTAGAAAATATAGGTGACAATAAATGCACAACACATCTTTTAAATGCGCCAGGTAACTTTACAGCCTCCAAACTCAAATGGGTCAAAGAAAATGAACCTGATTTGTACAGCAAGATACACAAGGCTATGCTTCCCGGAGATTATATCGCCTACAAATTAAGTGACAAGGTTACTACTACTCTACCCGGTTTAACAGAAGGGATTTTTTGGGACTTCAAGGAGCAGAAGATCGCGGATTGGTTGCTTGCCTATTATGGCCTCTCAAAAGACCTCCTTCCGGAACTTACCCCTACGTTTGGGCTTCAGGGGAATGTCTCTGCCAAGGCATCCCTAGAAACAGGTTTAGCGGAAGATACGCCAATACTATATAGAGCAGGAGATCAACCAAATAACGCCTTATCCCTTAACGTCTTTAATCCCGGCGAAATTGCTATGACAGGCGGTACTTCGGGGGTTATTTATGCCGTAAGCGATTTGCTTAAAAGCAAAGAGATCTCCAGGATCAATAATTTTGCACACGTCAATTACACCCAAAATAATCCCATTCTAGGGAAACTACTTTGTATCAACGGAGCGGGAATCCAATATCGCTGGTTACGAGAAAACCTGAAAACAGACTCTTATAAGGAAATGAATGCCTTTGCTGATACAGTTCCTGTAGGATCTGATGGCGTTGTGCTATTGCCCTTTGGTAATGGGGCAGAACGTATGTTGAACAATAAAAATCTCGGAAGTCAGATCTTACATCTCGATCTAAATATTCACACAAAAGCTCATATTTGCAGAGCAGCCCTGGAGGGGATCGCATTTGCCTTTGTATACGGCATGGAGATCCTGATCGCAGAAGGTCTCCAGCCAAATGTAATAAGAGCCGGCAATGATAATTTGTTTCAATCAAAAGTCTTCGCTAACACCATTTGCACACTTATAGGACACCCTATTGAGATCTACAATACCACAGGAGCCGTTGGGGCGGCCAGGGCATGTGAGCTTCAAAATGGAAATTTTAAAGTTTTTGGAGAAACCGTGCTAAATAATGACCATTTGCATACCTTTTATCCGCAGAAAAATTCAAAACTGTTTCAAAAGGCATATCAACATTGGAAAGCAATACTAGAAAAAGAATTATAACTCAACATTATGGCACTTTTAGGTACTAAAGAATACTACAAAGGAATTGGCGACATACAATTTGAAGGAAAAGGATCTAACAATCCTCTGGCTTTTAAATACTACAATCCAGAACAGCTAGTCGCCGGCAAAACCATGCGGGAGCATTTTAAATTTGCCGTGGCCTACTGGCATTCCTTCTGTGGACAGGGCTCCGATCCATTTGGAGCAGGAACCCAGGCTTTTCCATGGGACCTTCCTTCAGACCCTATTGAGGCCGCAAAGGCCAAAGCAGATGCCGCCTTTGAATTCATTACCAAAATGGGTTTTGATTATTTCTGTTTTCATGATTTTGATCTTGTTCAGGAGGGAAATTCGCTGCGCGAATCAGAGGAAAGACTCGCCAAAATAGTAAAGTATATTAAGGACAAACAAAAAGACTCCGGCGTAAAACTACTTTGGGGCACTGCCAATTGTTTTTCCAACCCGCGATATATGAATGGGGCAGCCACAAATCCAGATTTTAAGGTAGTTGCACGCGCAGGCGCGCAGATAAAACTTGCTCTGGATGCTACCATTGAACTACAAGGCGAAAACTACGTCTTCTGGGGGGGCAGGGAAGGCTATATGTCGCTCTTAAACACAGATATGAAGCGAGAATTGGATCATATGGGTCGATTTTTAGGTATGGCACGAGACTACGCCCGTGGCCGGGGATTTAAAGGCAACTTCTTTATTGAACCAAAACCCATGGAACCCATGAAACATCAATACGACTTTGATGCGGCTACAGTGGTAGGATTCTTACACCAATATGACCTTCAGGACGATTTTAAATTAAATCTCGAATTTAATCACGCTACGCTGGCTAACCATACTATGCAACACGAAATGGCCGTTGCAGCATCCCATAATATGTTGGGAAGCCTGGATGCCAACAGAGGGGATTATCAGAATGGCTGGGATACAGATCAGTTTCCTAACAATCTCTATGAGGTGACCGAGGCTATGCTTGTATTTCTCAAAGCTGGCGGTTTACAGGGAGGCGGGATTAACTTTGATGCTAAAATTCGCAGGAATTCAACAGACATAGATGATCTCTTTCATGCCCATATTGGTGGAGCTGATACGTTTGCAAGAGCCCTTTTGGCAGCAGATAGGATTCTTTCCGAATCTGGGTATTCACAAATCCGTAAGGATCGGTATACCTCCTTTGATACCGGCAAAGGGAAAGACTTTGAACATGGGAAACTGGTTTTGGAAGACCTTTACAACCTATCCCTGAATGCGGATGAATCACCCCGTAAAAGTGGAAAACAGGAAATGCTGGAAAATATTATCAATCAATATCTCTAGCTAACCACAACAAAACACATCCTACAATACTCATCCGGATAGTCTTATATAGCTTCCTACTTTGCGAAGTAGATATATATGCCTACTACGATGATCACGATGATCATTCCAAACTGTTTTACGTATTTAAACGGTGTTATTTCCACCTGTTTGGTGTATTCCTGCACATAAGGGGTTGCTCTTGGCCTTAGTTTTCCGATGAGAAGCATTATGGCAATATTTGCAATAAAAAGAATAGCCATCACGTGCAAATAATGCGGATAGGCATCTGCTTGTATCAGGGTTAATTCCGCAGCATCAGTTACACCGTTTGCTGCTGCTTCTTCCAGAGCTGCATCCACAAACTTAGGTTGCAACCAGAACTGGCTAATAATATAGAGCACTGAACCGGAGATGATCCCAATTTTAGCGGCAATAGCCGGCACTCTTTTGGTTGCATACCCAATAACAATGATCGTTAAAATGGGGATACTATAAATACCATTTATTTCCTGCAAATAGTTAAACAAACTACCTGCATTAGCGATCATTGGTGCAATGAACATGGCCGCCAGGGCCAAACATACACCAAATATTTTTCCATACTTTACCACCGTCTTTTCCGGTGCTTCTTTATTGATATGCTGTTTGTAAATATCTATCCCGAACAAGGTCACCGAGCTATTGAGTACACTATTGAAGGAACTCAAAATGGCACCAAAGAGTACCGCCGCGAAAAACCCAATTAAGGGTTTAGGCAATACAGCCCGCACTAGTTCCGGGTATGCAAGGTCACTGGAAGCCAGGCCACCATCAAAATAATGATAGGCGATCATCCCCGGCAAAACCAAAATCAACGGACCTAATATTTTTAAAAATGAGGCCAGCAGAAGTCCTTTCTGACCTTCTGCCAAATTTTTTGCCGCCAGGGCACGTTGTATGATCTGTTGGTTGGTGCCCCAATAAAAAAGTTGTACCAGCATCATCCCTGTAAAAATGGTAGAGAAGGGCACTTCCTGCCCTGCCTCTCCCGTGGAATCAAATCGTTCGGGATTTGTTGCCATAAGAGTATCGAGACCTCCCAAAATACTACCATCTCCTATCGCCATTAAGCCAAAGACAGGGATTAGAATTCCCCCAACTATAAGTCCAATCGCATTAATACTATCAGAAACTGCTACCGCTTTTAAACCTCCAAAAACAGCATAGATAGAACCAATAATTCCTATCCCCCAGATGCATAGAACCAAAGCGGTTTCTTTTGAAACATCTAAAAGTTCCGGAACATTGAACATACCGCTTATAGCTACAGATCCGGAATACAGAATTACGGGAAGCAACACTACAACATAACCGGTAAGAAATAAGGCAGAGGTAATGGTCTTTGTGGTAATATCAAATCTTTTTGCAAGGAATTGCGGCACCGTCGTAAGTCCGCCCTTGAGATACCGTGGCAAAAGAAATACTGCCGTAATAACAATGGCAATGGCCGCTAAAGTTTCCCAGGCCATAACAGACAACCCATCTTTATAAGCGCTGCCATTAAGTCCAACAATTTGTTCGGTAGAAAGATTTGTTAAAAGAAGAGATCCTGCAATTACTCCGGCAGTAAGACTCCTCCCCCCCAGGAAATAACCATCAGACGAGGTTTCATCAGTCGACCTTGTTGCAAAATATGAAATAATGGCTACCATGGCGGTAAAACCAACAAAGGATAAAATTCCTATCATGGTAAGGGTTAGTTAGTTCGTTTGTTTTGCTAAATATATTAGATTATTTGCAAACTACTCCAGCAATGCTTTATTATTCGAATATTAACACATAATTTTCCCCGGGTTTAACAAAAACAATAACGTGGCAGATTTTCATCTTCCTCCCAGATTAAGTATCTTGTGGCCCTCTTTCAGAAGCATGATGAGACGGATTTTTGGGTATTTAGTAGTACTTGCCACACTTTTTAGCGGATGTAAAAACACCCAACCCAAGCGTTTCGCTTCTTTGAATTCTTCCAAAACCGGGATCGAATTTAAAAATACCCTTACCGAGACTCCGGAGCTCAATATTTTGAATTATTTGTATTTCTATAACGGAGCAGGTGTAGCTGCTGCCGATTTCAATAATGATGGCTTGGTAGATCTATACTTCACCGCCAACCAGGAAGCCGATCAGCTTTATCTTAACAAGGGCGGTTTTCAATTCCAAAATATTACTGCAGAAGCAAATATCAGCAATGTTGGCAATTGGACCACGGGGGTAACCCATGTGGATATTAATCATGATGGTCTTCTCGATCTCTATATTTGCAAAATAGGGAACTACCGGACTATTACGGGAAAGAACCTACTCTATGTGAATCAGGGAGTAAACGAAGAGGGAATTCCCATATTTAAAGAAGATGCCGCTTCTTATGGGCTGGATTTTAGAGGCTTCTCAACTCAGGCAGCTTTTTTTGATTATGATTTGGACGGGGACCTGGATATGTTTCTCCTGAACCATTCAGTACATCCCAATCTCACGTACGGTAAAGGAACACAACGACTGCGACCAGATCCCGCCTCGGGAGACCGATTATTCGAGAATGAGAACGACTACTTTACGGATGTTTCCGAAGAAGCAGGAATTTTTCAGGGACGAATCGGATATGGCCTTGGGTTAACAGTAAGCGACCTCAATAATGACGGTTATCCTGATTTATACATAGGAAATGATTTTTTCGAGAATGACTACCTCTATATCAATAACAAAAACGGATCTTTTAAAGAGCTTATCACAGCCAGCGAGAACGCACTGGGACATACCACGCATTTTTCCATGGGGAATGATATTGCCGATATTAATAATGACGGACTACCAGATATAGTATCTCTGGATATGCTTCCAGAGGATCTGGAGACCTATAAGACATCTGGTCTGGAATATCCATTCCCTACCTATCAGTACTACCTAAGAAATGGCTATGCACCCCAATATATGCAAAATACCCTGCACCTAAATCTGGGGAATGAGACCTTTAGTGAAATTGGCCAACTATCCGGGATATCTGCTACCGAATGGTCCTGGAGCGCCTTGTTGGCAGATTTTGACAATGACACTTATAAAGATCTATATATCACAAATGGTATTAAAAGGGCCACCAATGATATGGACTTTATTAGTTTTATCGCCAATGAGTCTATCCAGAAAAGACTGGAAAAAGGTATCTCTGCCGAAGACATGGCATTTATTGATGAAATACCACAAAAAAAAGCCGCCAATTACTTTTTAAAGAACAATGGAAAACTATCTTTTGAAGATGTTACAGATAGCTGGTATAAAAAATCGCCTTCTTTCAGCAATGGCGCTATCTATGCTGATCTTGATAATGACGGTGATTTGGATATTGTGGTAAATAATGTTGATGAAGAAGCGCTGATTTTAGAAAATAATACACGATCCGAAAACAATACAAACTTTGTGAAGGTCACCTTTAAAGGAAGTGAGAAAAATTCATTTGGTATTGGTGCCCGTGTGTATACCTACATCGGCAATAAAGTTCAAACTCAGGAGCATTTTGTGACCCGGGGATTTCTCTCTGCCGTGGCGAATGGGGTCACATTTGGTCTCGGAAATGAAAAAACCATCGATTCAATTCAGGTTGTTTGGCCAAACGGAAGAAGTCAAATTCTTCGAAATATTACCGCCAATAAAGAGCTTCTATTTCTAGAAACAGAAGCTGAAGGCCTGTATACCTATACCCCATCTAAAAGTGAAAAGCTCGGCATTTATAATGCCGAATCGCCTATCGACTTTAAACATAAAGAACCTCCAACACTAGAATTCAACCGTGACCCTTTGATACCCTTCGCTAATACAAACGAGGGACCCTCTATTGCCGTGGCCGATGTAAATAAGGATGGAAAAGAGGATGTATTTATAAGCGGTGCAAAAGCGCAAGCCTCCCGGCTTTTCTTTCAAAGGGAAGAAGGAATTTTTGAGTCGGTCCAGGAAGATATTTTCTTTCCAGACGCACTTAGTGAAGATGTTTCCCAGGTGTTTTTTGATGCCAATGGAGATAATTGGCCCGATCTGTTGGTGGTTAGTGGTGGAAATGAATTTCAATCAGGCTCCCGACTTCGTCCCCGCCTATACATCAACACAGAAGGGCATTTTATCAGGGATACGCTGCAGTTTCGTGATGTAGAGATGAATGCTTCTAAAGTGGGTGTTCATGATGTAGACAGAGATGGGGATCTTGACGTACTTATTGCCTCAGATCAAATACCCCTTCAATTTGGCTCCTCCGCAAAGCAATATATTTTCTTGAATGATGGCAATGGAATCTTTACAGAAGATACAAGTGATCATTTAAAGGCTTTTAAAGCTATCCCAAGTGTAAAGGACTTTCATTGGGCAGATATTGATAATGACGGTGAAGAAGACT
Organism: uncultured Flavobacteriaceae bacterium; assembly: GCA_963844995.1. GTDB lineage: Bacteria > Bacteroidota > Bacteroidia > Flavobacteriales > Flavobacteriaceae > Muriicola. The sequence continues at coordinate 71,981 of CAWJQE010000024.1, forward strand.
TAATCACCGTTGGGTATTGGGAACCAATTACCATTATAAAAAATACTCCTGGCATTCTCGCTCCCATAAAAAATAATGGCCTGGAATCTACCAACGGCTGGTGGAACGTTGTTAAGTTACATGATTTTGACAAAGATGGTGACATGGATATCATTGCAGGGAATTGGGGACTAAACAGCAGATTGAAGGCTTCTAAGAAACACCCTATAACGCTGTACAGAGCAGATTTCGATGAGAATGGAACCATTGACCCTTTGGTTACTTACTTTGAAGGAGCTATAGAAACCCCTTTTGCCTCCAAAGATGAATTAGCAACGCAAATGCCTTTTCTGAATAAAGAATTCCTGTCTTATGCTTCCTTTGCTCAAGCAGGACTGGATGAGCTTTTTTCGAAAGAAAAACTTTCCAAGGCAGAAAAAAAGCAACTTTACGAATTGAAAAGCATCTATTTAGTAAATGATGGCAAGGGACATTTTTCAAAACAGGATTTACCCCTGATCTCCCAGGCCACAATTACCCAGGACATACTAATTAGCGATTTAAATGATGACGGGTTTGAAGACCTATTACTGGTAGGAAATTCATATGAAATTAGCACACAATTAGGTAGGATGGATGCCTCCCATGGCATAATTTTGTTGAACGATAAAAAAGGACACTTTTATTGGGTTCAATCTCCAGACATAGATATCTCAGGACCCGCCAGAACTATCGAAAAGATAAGGTTAAACAAAACTGACTATTTTATCATAGGCATCAATAATCACAGCCCCATATTTTTGATAAAAAACAAGGAAAAAGGATTATGAAAACAGGAAATGCAATAATATGGCCAATACTAGCAATCATTTTGTGCTTTACAGGCTGTGGCTCTGAGGAAGAAAAGTCGACCCAAGAAGCAGAAAAAAGTCCTACACTCTTTTCACTTCTTCCGGGAGAAAAGACCGGTATTAACTTTATCAATAAGGTTGAAAATCAAAAAAACTTCAACATTTTTAAATACCGAAACTTTTATAATGGCGGTGGTGTTGCCATTGGAGATGTGAACAATGATGGCCTTTCAGACATCTACCTTACCGGAAATATGGTTAGCAATAAACTGTATCTCAACAAAGGGGATCTGAAATTTGAGGACATTTCAGCTACGGCAGGAGTAGAAGGCAACAAGCCCTGGTCTACCGGTGTGGTTATGGTAGATATCAACCAGGACGGTTTGCTCGATATCTATGTCAGCAATGCTGGGAATATGGAGGGAAATAACCATGATAATGATCTTTATATCAATAATGGAGACCTAACCTTTACCGAAAAAGCCGCAGAATACAATCTGGCCAAGACGGGGTTCTCTACCCACGCTTCCTTTTTTGACTACGATAAAGACGGGGACCTCGATGCATATATCCTAAACAATAGCAATATTCCCGTGAGTAGTTTGGGGTACGCTGAACAAAGAGATGTACGGGCCCAGGATTGGGATGGTGTTCCGGATATATTTAAAGGGGTTGGCGATATGCTTCTCCGTAATGACAATGGAAAGTTTGTGGACGTCAGCGAAAAAGCAGGGATCTACGGAAGCCTTATTGGATTTGGTCTTGGCATAATGATCACCGATATCAACAAAGATCTTTACCCGGATATTTACGTTTCCAACGATTTTTATGAGCGAGATTATCTCTATATCAATAACCAAGATGGCACATTTACAGAAGACATCAAGGGGTGGACCTCCCACCTATCGCTGTCAGCCATGGGTATCGATATGGCAGATATCAATAATGATGGCCATGCAGAGATCTTTATTACCGATATGCTGCCAGAAGCAGATGAAAGGGTCAAATCTGTAATGGAATTTGATGGATACGACGTTTTTCGACTCAAACAAGACAAGGATTTCTATCAGCAATATATCCAGAATACCCTGCAACTTAACAATGGGAACGGTTCGTTTTCGGAGATCGCTTATTACAGCGGAGTAGATGCAACCGACTGGAGTTGGGCCGGACTCCTATTCGACATGGACAATGACGGATTCAGGGATATCTTTGTTACCAACGGGATTAACCACGATCTAACCGATTTGGATTTTGTTGATTTCTTTGCAAATGAGATCATTCAGAAAATGGCCCTGACAGGACGTAAAGAATCCATAGATTCTATTATTAGTAAAATGCCCATAAGACCGCAACCTAACTACGCTTATAGAAACAATAAAGACTTAACTTTTTCAAATGCCAATAAAGATTGGGGCTTTGAATTACCCTCTATGTCTAATGGCGCAGCCTATGGTGACCTTGATAATGACGGAGATCTTGACCTGGTGATTAATAATGTGAATATGGAGGCATTTGTGTATGAAAATCATACGGATTCCATGACTGAGAATCACTTTATAAAATTGAAATTTGAAGGTCCGGAAAGTAACAAATTTGCTATAGGGACCTCCGTGAATCTTTATTACGAGAATAACGTGGTCTATCAGGAATTGATCCCCTCCAGGGGATTCCAGTCATCTATGGACTATGAGATGACCATAGGATTGGGAAGCGCTACCACCATTGATTCATTAAGGGTTATATGGCCAGATGATCTTACCCAGCTTTCACAAAACGTAGGTGTAGATCAGACCATGGTCTTTAAACATGCTGAAGCAACTGCAAAATACAAACCACTAAAACCTAAAAATATAATTCCCCTTTTAGAAGAAGTTAAAAACAACTCCTTGTTAGCTCATAAAGAGAATAATTACAATGACTTTGATTATGAAGGACTCATCTATAAATTATTGTCTGAGGAAGGGCCTGCTCTTGCCGTAGGCGATATAGATGGTGATGGGAATGAGGATCTGTTTTTAGGTGGGGCCAACGGTCAGCCAGGTGTACTATACAGACATCTTGGCAATGGAAATATACGGCCAATGCCACAGCGGGTTTTTCAGGATGATCTGGCCTATGAAGATACAGCAGCAGCATTTTTTGATGCAGATGGAGATGGAGACATGGATCTGTTAGTAGGCTCTGGTGGAAATCAGGTAGGTGAGGAAATGACCTACCGAAGCAGGTTATATCTCAATACAGGGAAAGGAAATTTTGTGCGTTCCAAGGAAATACTCCCATCTACCTTTAAAAATGTTTCTACCATTGCCCCTTACGATTTTGATGCAGATGGTGATATGGATGTCTTTATTGGATCCAGAAGTGTGGTGGGTACTTATGGGGTAGATCCGGATCATTTATTCCTGGAGAATGATGGAACAGGTAACTTTAAGGATGCCACCGAGCGCCTGGCCTATGATCTGAAAGATGCAGGAATGGTGACCAGTGCTGTTTGGGCAGACATGGATGGTGATGAGAAAAAAGATCTGGTAACAGTCTCCGAATGGGGCACTCCAAAAATTTATAGGAATTCTGGCAGACGTCTGGCGAAAATGTCTTCCTCGCTAGATAGCCTGGATGGTCTATGGAACGTAGTGGAAACTGCAGACCTCGATAATGATGGTGATATTGATCTTGTATTGGGCAATCAAGGCTCCAATCTGCATTATAAACCTACATTGAAAAATCCAATGAAAATGTGGATCAATGATTTTGATGGAAATGGCACCATTGAGCAGATCGTAACGCTCAATAAAAATGGAAAAGACTACCCCTTACACCAAAAGAAAGAACTCACTAATCAAATAGTTTCTCTAAAGAAGCAAAATTTAAAGGCCTCGGAATACGCAAAAAAGACCATTGATGAATTATGGCCAGCCGAGGTATTTGCGAATTCTATCATTAAAAAATCTGCCATTTCAGAATCTATCATAGCCATCAATGAAGGAGGTGGCCAATTCAGTATCAAGATTCTTCCCCCAAGGGTACAACTCTCATGTATCTGCGGCATATCCTGTTCAGATGTTAATAATGATGGGTACGTGGACCTTATCATGGGAGGGAACAATTTTGAATTTAAGCCCCAGTATTCCAGATTAGATGCCAATTACGGTAATGTATTATTGGGAAATAAAGAGTTGAACTACCAATGGGAAGATTACAATAAAAGTGGGTTCTTTATCAGAGAAGAGATCAAACACTTAAAACAGTTCAAAGATAGCAAAGGGCATACCTATGTTGTCGCAGCTTTGAATGACTCACAACCCAAGATCTACAAGCTTAATGATTAAAAAAATCCTATTTGCCGGTGTATTGGTATTTTTACTTGGGTGCGGTAAAACAGGTGGTGATCTGTTTAAAAATCCAAGTGAGGCAGAAACCGGCATTTCATTTAGTAATAACCTAACCGAGACAAACGACCTCAATATTTTGGACTATCTCTACTTCTATAACGGAGGAGGAGTGGCCATTGGTGATATAAACGGGGATGACCTGCCAGACATCTATTTCTCAGGGAATCAGGTGAAGAACAAATTGTATCTGAATAAAGGAAACCTCACCTTCGAGGATATTACCGAAAAAGCAGGAGTGGCCGGAAATAGTTCCTGGAATACAGGGGCAGTAATGGGCGATGTAAACGGGGATGGCCTGTTAGACATCTATGTCTGTGCCGTTGTGGGTATCAACGGTTTTAACGGGTATAATGAACTTTTTATTAATAATGGAGACCAAACCTTTACAGAAAGTGCCGCCAAATACGGACTAGATTTTGACACCTTTAGTTCTAATGCTGCCTTCCTGGACTTTGATCTGGATGGCGATCTAGACCTGTATCTCCTTAACCATGCAGTGCACACACAAGAATCTTTTGGCAAAGCTGATCTCCGCTATAAAAGAGATTTCCAGACTGGGGACAAGCTTTTACGAAACGATGGGGATTCTTTTGTGGAGGTCAGTGAAGAAGCGGGGATCTTCGGTGGCATCAATGGCTATGGCCTTGGCGTAGCCATCAGTGATTTTAATCAGGACGGGTATCCGGATATTTATGTGGGAAACGATTTCCATGAAGATGATTACTATTACCTGAATAATGGGGATGGCACATTCTCCGAGAACTTAAAATCCTATTTTGGACATACCACCAGATTTTCTATGGGGAGCGATGTTGCCGATGTAAATCATGACGGATGGCCAGATCTACTGTCACTAGATATGCTTCCCGAAGATGAGACCGTATTAAAATCGTCCGAAGGCGATGACGATCTTCAGATCCAAAAAATGAGGATAAATCAATACGGGTATCACTACCAGTTTACAAGGAATATGCTGCAGCTGAACAGGCCGGGATACAAATTTGAAGAAACGGCCCTGATGAGTAGTATTGCTGCCACCGACTGGAGTTGGAGTGCCCTATTCGCAGATTACAATGCCGATGGAGAACAAGATGTTTTTATTTCCAACGGCATCCCAAAACGTCCTAACGACCTCGACTTTATAAATTTTGTATCTGACGATCAAATTAAAAAGAAGATAGACAATACTAAACTTGTGGATCAGGAGGCCTTAAATATGATGCCTTCCGGAACTTACCATAACTATGTATTCCAGGGAACGGATAGCTTGAACTTTATAGACCGGTCTAAAGAATGGATTGTAAAAGACACCCTTGTATCTGGTGCAACTGCTATGGGTGATTTGGATAATGACGGCGATATGGATCTTGTAACCAATAATATCAATAGTCCGGCTACACTCTATATAAACCAGACCAATACCGGAGCTAATTATTTGAAAATTAAGCTCAACTATCCCGGAAAGAATCCATTTGGAATAGGAACTAAAATATTATCTTATCACAAGGGTATTCTTCAGTTTAAGGAACTATATACTGTAAGAGGTTTCCAGGCCTCCTCAGAGCCGATCATCCATTTTGGTTATGGATCTTATTCCCAAGTAGATTCCCTAAGGATCCTATGGCCAGACAAGACCACCCAGGTATTAAAAAATGTAGCTGTAAATCAAACCCTTAAAGTACAACCTAAGGATAATCAAAGGTTCTCCTATCCCTGGTTGAAATTCCAAAAGACTATGCTCTTTAAAATGGTAGATGATAGCCTGGGCATTCAATTTACCCATCAGGAAGATCCGTATGTAGATTTCAACCGTCAAAAGCTGATACCATACCAGGTGTCGGATCGGGGACCCGCGCTGGCTATTGGAGACATCAACGGAGATGGTGAAGATGATCTCTTCTTTGGAAGTTCTAAGTTTCTACCATCTGCCATCTATATTCAAACTGAAGATGGCTTTAAGGAAACTTCCTATCCCGAAGTTACCAATGATTCTATTACAGAAGATGTAGTTGCCGTTATTGAGGATTTTAATGGTGATGGTCAGAACGATCTGTTTGTGGGCACTGGTGGGGCCGACTTCTTTAACCAGATGGCTCCTTTATTGGATTCTTATTATCTGAGATCCGATTCTACCTTTATTAAACAAGATCTGCCCGCAGCCTTTCAAAATGCTTCAGTGCTTGCTCCTGCTGATTATGACATGGACGGTGATATGGATCTTTTTGTAGGGAATCAGATCATTACGAATGACTTTGGAAAAAGTCCGGCATCTTACATTTTGCGAAATACCAATGGAATTTTAGAGCGGGTAGAAAATAAAGACCTGGCTAATGTGGGCATGATTACCGACGCCATATGGGATGATTACAACGGTGATGGCACACCAGACCTCATCGTGGTAGGTGAATGGATGTCGCCCGTTTTCTTCAAAAATATACAGGGAAACCTGGCAAAAGAAAACGTCCTGGAGGACACCTACAACGGCCTTTGGGAAAGCCTTATCGCCTTTGATATAGATAAAGATGGGGATACAGATTATTTGCTGGGAAACTGGGGTTTAAATACGAAGTTCAAGGCATCTGATAAAGCGCCTATGAGAATGTACTATTCAGATTTCGATCAGAATGGAAGTACTGAAACCATAGTAACTACAGAGAAAAATGGACACTATTATCCAATTGAAGGATTAAAAGGACTTGCGGATCAAATGGTAAGTTTACGAAAGAAGTTCACTACCTATAAAGACTTTGCCGGGAAACCTATTGAAGAGATCCTGGAAAGAAAACAAATGCAGGAAGCTATTATTTTTGAGATTGACGAATTACGTTCGGGGTACCTGGAAAATAATCAGGGCCGATTTAGGTTTGTCCCTTTTTCCCGACAGTTACAGGTTGCCCCAATAATGGCTTTTCTAAAATTTGATTTTGATGCTGACGGAACAGAGGAAGTGTTGGCCGCAGGGAACTATTTTGGAGTGAAACCCTACCATGGAAGACTTGGTGCATTTGCAGGGGCTATGATAAAAGGGAAAAATAATGTAATTTTGGGCGACCATTTGGGATTAGATCTTGCACAAAGGTCCATTAGACATCTCAATATCCTTACCATACAGAACCAACCTTATTTATTGGCAACTTTTAACAACGAGAAAGTGCAACTCTACCAAATAATAAATAAAAGAGACGAATGATGAAGAAATACCTCCTATTACTGGTTTTGGTGATCCTCAGCTGTCAAAAAGAAAAAACGCCCATAATAGTTACCCCTCAGCAGTTACATAGCTCTATTGACAAAGTAACTGAGATCATGATACACGATATCTTTTCTCCTCCTGTGGCGAGTCGCATTTATGCGTATCCCAACATTGCGGCTTATGAAATTATAAGTCTTAATGATGACAGGTTTACATCTTTGGTTGGGCAGATCCATGAATTAACCCCCATTCCAGCTCCCGATACCACCAAGCCAGTGAATTACGCATTGGCGGCCCTGATTGCTCATATGGATCTTAGCAGGCGTTTAATTTTCAGTGAGGATAAAATGGAAATTTTCCGCGATAGTTTATATGCAATTTGGTCTGAACAGAATGAAAGTGAATTTGAGGCATCAAAAAAGTTTGGCCTGAAGGTAGCAGATCACATTGGAGTATGGATGGATAAGGACAATTATAAGCAAACCAGGACCATGCCTAAATTTACAGTGAATACGGATGAAGTTTCCAGATGGCAACCCACTCCTCCTTCTTATATGGCCGGTATTGAACCCCATTGGAGCAAAATTAGACCCTTTGTCATAGAAACGGCAGAGCAGTTTAAACCGGTTCCGCCCCCACCTTTTTCTATGGAGGAAGGCACTGATTTTTATAAGGAAGTTATAGAGGTATATGATATTAGTCAGAAAATGACAGAAGAAGGCGATAGTTCTGAAGAAGTGCAAATTGCCAAATTTTGGGATTGCAATCCGTATGTTTCTGTAACAAGAGGGCATTTGATGTTTGCCACCAAAAAGATAACCCCGGGAGCTCATTGGATAGGTATCACAAAGATAGCCTGCAAGCAATCAAATAGTGATTTTGACAAGACCGTATACGCCTATACCAAGACTTCCATGGCCATCGCAGATGCCTTTATAAGTTGCTGGGATGAAAAATACCGAAGTAACCTTATTAGGCCGGAAACACTTATCAATGAACATATTGATGAAAATTGGAAGCCTGTACTTCAAACGCCTCCCTTCCCGGAATATACAAGTGGTCACAGCGTAGTTTCAGGAGCTGCTTCTACCATACTTACGGATGTTTTTGGAGAAAATTTCTCCTTTAAGGATGATACGGAATTGCCATATGGACTGCCGGTAAGAACCTTCTCCTCTTTTAGAGAAGCTGCAGATGAAGCGGCCATCAGCAGAATGTACGGAGGGATCCATTACAGGGCTGCAGTAGAAATTGGCGTTAAACAAGGAAGAGATTTAGGTTCTTTTGTGGTAGATAAACTCACTATGGAAAATAAATCACGCTTGGCACAAACTCAGTAATTTTATGAAGAAAGTTAGTTTACTCCTATTGTTTCTGGTTTTGGGAGGAATAGTTTGGTATCTATTTGTATACCCTTATGATTATTTGGTAACCATGCAGGTTAAAGCAAATACCGGTACCATTAATCAAACTATTAAACTATGGAATACCAGTCTGGAAAACTCAGAATTAACATCGGACGAGGATCTGGCGCATTTATCACAAAGGTTGCATTTTAATGATTCCATCCATATCTATGACTGGGATATTAGCGCGGTAAATGATTCCATTTCAAAAATTAAGATCTTTACCAAGGATAGCGCCCATTCTCTTAGCAATAAAATTAAGATCCCATTCCTTGATACCGATTTTGAAAAACGCACCAAAAAAACACTTAAAGAATTTACCAAAATCCTTGCAGAGGATCTGAAATATATCAAGGTAAAAGTAGTTGGGGAAGGTGAGATAGATTCTACCTACTATGCCTATGTAAGTAACAAGACCACGCAGTTTGGGAAAGCCGGTGGAATGATGCGAGATTTCCCCTTGCTCGACCCCAATTTGGTTAATAATGGTGTTGAATTAAATGGCAAGCCCTTTATTGAGATTACCCGCTGGGACATGGCAAATGACAGTCTGGAATTCAATTTTTGCTATCCCATTATCAAAAATGATAGCCTGCCCTACCACCCGGACCTGAAATACGGACTGAGAAAACAACAGAAAGCACTAAAAGCTATCTACAACGGCAATTACATAACCTCTGACAGAGCCTGGTATGCCCTTTTAGACTACGCAAAAAAGAACAACATTAAGATCACCGGCTTACCTCTTGAAATATTTTACAACAATCCCAATATGGGAGGTGATGAAATTAACTGGAAGGCAGAGGTCTTTATGCCCTTATCCAAACAGGAATGAAGCTTTTCCTAATTCTTTTTCTATGTATTTTAGGTACTGGTTGTGCGCAACATGGACAACTCACTTTTAGCTGTGATTTACCTAAAGAATTCAATGAAAATTCTGGGATTACAACACTAGAGAATGACAAGATCTGGCTAATTGAAGACAATGGCAATAAGGATGTGATTTATGAAGTAAACACTAAGGGTAAAAGACTAAGAGAATTCAAAGTAAAAAATGCCAAGAACGATGATTGGGAAGATCTCACCAAAGATGACAAGGGTAATCTCTATATAGGCGATTTTGGGAACAACGACAATGACAGGAAAAATCTGGTCATCTATAAGATCCCAAATCCTACCATAGAACCGGGAGATAAAATTGTTGCAGAGGAAATCAAATTTAAGTATCCTGAACAAAAGGAATATCCTCCCATACTCTCAAAAAGGAAGTTCGATGCTGAAGCCCTCTTCTATCTGAATGAATTACTTTATATAATCACCAAAGACAGAAGTAATCCCTTCTCCGGTAAAGCCCTGATTTATACTGTTCCTGCCAAAACAGGAAATTATGATGCCAGGCTAGTAGGAACCTTTAATACATGTACAGATCTGGCAAGCTGCCAAATCACAGGGGCTGCCATTTCTCCAGACAAAAAGAAGATAGTACTCCTGAGCTATGGTTCGCTTTGGATGATTACTGAATTTGATCTGCCCGATTTTTCAAAAGGAACAGTACAATTTATAGATCTTGGGGTTAGCACACAGTTAGAGGCCGTTTGTTTTAAGGACAATACAACTATTCTTCTTTCAGATGAAAGGAATCAAATGACAGGTGGAAACCTCTATACCTTTTTATTGCCCTAGTCTTGTCTCAATTAAAGAAAGTAGGATACAAATCCTTTTCCTATTGAGCAGAAAAAATACGCGATGTTCCTCACTTTTTTAAGATATTTATAAAAATTAACCCTATGTCTTCCAACACAAGGCTTAACAGGGCCTATAAGAACGCCCAAACGCTGCTTTTTGATGATACCTCAAAATTCATCTTCTTCAGTGATTGTCACAGGGGAGATAATAGTTTTGCTGATGATTTTTCTAACAACAGGAACATCTATTTTCACGCTATCAGGCATTATTACAAGGAAGGTTTTCAGTATTGCGAATTAGGCGATGGAGACGAACTTTGGGAAAATATAAATTTTAAAGACATTTTTGAAGCCCATAAGAATGTATACCAGCAACTGCGGGAATATCATTTGAATAACCGTTTACACATGATTTGGGGAAACCATGATATGGTTTACAAAGACCCTGATTACGTAAAAAAGCACTTAGGAAGTTATTTTGAACCCATAGATGAATCTAACAAAGAACTATTTAAGGATATTACCTATCACGAGGCACTAATCTTAAAACACCGCGATACCGGTCAGCAGATTTTTCTGGTACATGGCCATCAGGCCGATTGGTGGAACTATACATTTTGGCGATGGGCAAGGTTTTTAGTGCGCGTACTCTGGAAACCTTTGCAGGTATGGGGTATTGCAGATCCAACGAGTCCGGCTAAAAACTACAAAGAGCTTATTAAGGTAGAACGACGAATTAAAAAATGGATTCTAAACAACAATAAGCTCATAACCATTGTGGGGCATACCCATAGGCCACGTTTTGCGACGCCTGGAGAAATTCCTTTTTTTAATGATGGCAGTTGTGTACACCCAAGGAGCATAACAGGAATTGAGATCTCAAATGGCCAAATTGTATTGATCAAATGGCATATAGCTACCAAGGAAGATGGTACCCTGCAAATTGTACGAGTATTACTGGAAGGACCAAAAAAACTAATAGACTACCAATAGAAAAAGATCCATCCCCAGATCTAGCCCCACCTTGATCTTCATAAGAGATGAATCTTTTAAATGTTATTCTTATTGAATAACAAAGTTAATAGGAATGCTATAAGGCACCGAAACGGGTTTTCCCCTTTGTTTTCCCGGAGTCATCTGAGGAAGTGTAGCCACAATCCTTTGGGCTTCTTTTTCAAGTGTTCTGTCCGGACCACGCATTCTGATACCTCCAATATTGCCCTTAGAATCAATAAGGAACTGTACAAATACCCTTCCTTGAATACCTAATTCAAGCGCAGAAGGAGGATAGGTAAACTCCTTATTGATGTGCTCCTGAATCTTTTGATTAAAGCAAAGTTTTCGTTCGTCGTTATTGCGGGCTGATTCGCACCCGGGAAAAATTGGTACGTTCTCTATCACTGCGAACGGCACTGTTATTTCTTCTTCCTCTTCCCCTACTTCTACATCGTCTACTTCAATCACTGCGTCAATAACCGTCTCCTGACTAATTTCAGTACTTTCAATAATGGTTTCTTCGATCTCGTCAGTATCTTCTACAACTTCAATTACTTCAGGTGCAGATGGAGGAGGTGGAGGCGGAGGAGTCTTTAGGGCTTCTGTAACCGGTACATCCTCTTTTAGGTCATCCACGGCCATCATCATATCCAGGGTTTCATGTTCTTCCGGATACGACTTATACTCTAATGCCTGCCATGTTAGGAACAAGACAATAGTGAGTCCAATAACAAAATAAAGACCACTATTTCTATTTAAATCGAATTCTGGATTTTTTTTGACTTGCATGATATTGATATTTAATACATTGAAATTAAAACCAATAACAAAAAATTACTATGACATTTATCAGTTTTTAAATGTCTGATAGTAAGACTTCTAGTAATGCTCTACTACCAAGTATCACGTAGATGACAACAATACCTCATCAAAATTGATCCCTTCTATTGGAACAATTTGTTGTTGTTCATGATCCCATTCTATCTTTCTGCCAAGTTTATAGGCCAGTCCGGTCATATGGGCGGAAATGGCCTCATCAAAACCTTCTTTAATGCCACAACTCAAGGTGCCTCCATTACGAATACAACTTAACCATTCTCTTAAATGGAGGAAGGTAGAATTTACCCGAACACCGTCTATATATGTCCACATGAGCCCTTTATCTGCAAAGTATTGAGAGGTGGCAGAAGAAACTGCATCTGGCATATTTGCTCCGGGGTTATAATGATAGATAGGTACATTAGGTTTCATTTTCCCCTCCTCAATCATGGCTGCGTACTTCGTAGAACCATTATCTGGCCATACTGTAAGATTATTCCCCAGTTCCATAGAAGCATCGTGACCCATCAAAATAGTGGGCCTGTTAAATGCATTACCAAGGGTTGCACTGTAGGTAAAGGTCATTCCTTTTTCCTTCCCTTTTGCCTGACTGCTACCAGTACTAAAATCAGGGAATTCCATATTTACCTGAAGCACATCCGGTACGTTTCTGCCATCGTTATGGGTGTAAATACCTCCGGAGGCTGTAATGCTAGATGGTATTCCCATTCCCAATACACAATTTAATCGATCATAATCATGGGTGAGCAGATCGCCAGATAAACCGGAGCCATAAGCCCACCATTTACGCCAACGGAAGAAATGGTTCTTGTTAAATGGGATCTTCGGTGCACTTCCCAAAAAGAGGTCCCAATCTATAGTTTGTTCATTTGCTTTTTCATCTATGTCATAATTCCATGCACCATTATCATCATTCCTATTTGTGAACGTTTGTATCATAGATACATGACCGAGAACGCCCTTCTTTACAATATCATTAGCTGTTTTAAAGCTAAGGGTTTGCCTATGTTGATGACCCACCATCAGGAAGGCTTTAGATTTATTAGCCGCATCCTGAAGTTGGTATGTTTCCTCAATGGTATGGGTCATTGGTTTTTCCACATAAACATGGACATTATTATTTAGTGCTTCTATTGCCATTGGAGCATGCCAATGGTCTGGGGTAGCAATAATAACAGCATCTACTTCCCCACTCTGTATCATTTCCTGATAAGTGGTAAAGCGCTTCACGGTATGTTCCGGAGTTGAAAATGAAGCGATGACATGCTCGGCCTTCACATCAAATACATCGCAGACCGCGCTTATTTTAATGTTTAACTTCTCCTGATCAAGAAATTCTTTTAATTGGGTGTTCCCGGTGGCTTCTTCTTCTAATTTCATCTCATCGAGCCAGTCCTGTGTTGCAAAACCCAAGGCCCTGCAAAGTTGTTCTCCCCTTATTCCAAATCCTATGATACCAAGACGAATTGGTGCCCCTCCTATCTCTGGTAGTGCAGAAGGCAAAGAGGGTTGAATTTTTAATTGTTCTAATATCTCAGAGCGGTCTTTGCTTTTAACCAATGCATTTGCAGTACCTGCCCACCAGATAGATCCCAGGATGGGCAATCCGCCTAATCCTTTTAATACGTCGCGTCTTGTCCATTTCATAATTGTGGTGTTTTTGCGGTGTTAGTTCTTCGACTTTTTAAATATCCCAATCCAAAATAAAATCCTGTGGGGTATTGATACAGTACCCATAATGCAGCTATTTCAATCAGGTTCTTATTCACAAACCAATAACTTCCTTCAACATTAAGTTGCTCTAACCAGGGAAATGGGGGATGGGCAAAATAATACATGCCCAAAAGCACTATTCCTGCAAATGCACCTAATTTTTCATAGAACCCGAGGATGAGTGCGATCCCAACAAAGATGAGCGTAATCATATTCAGGGTATCTACCCATCCAATAATTGCCTGGTTTGTCATGGAGATAAACAGCCAATCTAAAGGTCCCTGAGCTGTTGCCAGGTATCCAAAAGCTGTCCAGTCCGGATTAAAGAGTTTAATCACTCCTTCATACAGGAAATGCCATCCTATCAGGATCCGTAAAAACACCAAACTCCTGGTGAGCGATTCTTTTTGAAGTGTCACTGTCATTATTTCACGATTTTTAATTCATAGATAAGCACTCATCCGCCTTTGGCAGATGTTTATAAAAGTAATATTGAAAACCTTAAAACTATTGCCCTTACCGATTAAATACTATGATTTTTATCAGTTAAAAGAACCATCTAATCACTTTAACCTCAATAGAAAAACAATTTCTTTCAGCAAGCCTATACACGTGCTGCCATGGTCTTGATTGCGTAGATAAAATGATCTAATTCTTTAGTAGTGGTATACACATTTGGCGTTATCCTGCAGCCATGCACATTGTCCTGGTCAATAGATACGGTAAATATCTTAAACTCGTCTAGTAAGGTCTTTGCAAGGTCTGAAGGTTTCATTCCCTTTATACCCACATTGGCAATACCACAGCTGCGATGTGCTTCAACAGGGGTATTGATGATTACATTCTTTGTTCCTCTGAGAGGATCAGACCAATATCGCTGTAAAAACCTCATCCGCTGTTCTTTTCTTTTCAAACCTATCAGATCCAGATAATCCATGGCGTCATTTATGGTAAGATCTGTATGCACCGGATGGGTACCAATATGGTTTAATCTTCCAATATCATCATCCTCCCGGTGATGTTCCGCCAATAGTGGCCATATCTTTGGGATGTTCTTTTTGGCTACAAAAAGTAACCCTGCTCCTAAAGGTGTACTAAGCCATTTATGGAGACTGGAGCCGTAATAATCACATTGTAGTTCGGATATATTTACTTCAATATGACCAACACAATGTGCTCCATCTACCATCACCTCTACCCCATGCTTATGAGCCATGTCGCAGATCTTGCGTATGGGCATTATCTGACCGGTAATATTTACCATGTGGCAGACCATCAGCAATTTGGTTTTAGGAGTGATCTGTGATTCGTATAAGGCCACTAATTCTTCATCCGATTTCGGATGGTTAGGTATTGAAACTGTTTTATTGACCACCCCAAAACGCTTGGCAATAAGTTTAAAATGCTCTCGCATAGCGCCATAGTCCTGCACTGCAAAAATGGCTTCATCCCCCGCCTTCCAAGGATAGCCGCCAATGATCATATCGAGCGATTCTGTGGTGTTTCGGGTAATGATCAACTCATCAGAATTACATCCCACCAAATCAGCTAAACGGCTTGCTATGCGTTTCTTGTTGTCCCATTGCACTGTACGCATATAATAGGAACCCTCATAGTTCACCTGTTCTATATGCTTATGAAATTTCTCTATGGTAGGAATGGGAGCAATATTGTAATACCCATTTTCCAGATTTATGTAATCTGGTTTTAGCGCATAGTCTACCCTAATGCGTTGCCAAAACTCGTCTTCGTTACTGACATCATAAGATGCCGTAGTTTTAGGTGTTCCCGCCCTAAGTTGATAAGGTAAAAAAGGTGTAATTACTGCTGCCTGCCCTATTTTTCGTAAAAAAGATCTTTTGTCCATATGACTGAGATTGTACTACAAGATAAAAAATAGATCCCTTATATGTCTTTTCAAATTGTATATTTAGTACTTAAACTATTCTGATAACTACCAAAATAGAACCATGCCTTTAGTTATTGTCATAATTGGGATCCTTATTTTATTTTTTCTGATAGCCCGATGCAAACTCAACCCCTTTATAACCTTTATCCTTGTTTCATTATTCGTGGGCATTGCCGAGGGAATGGATCTGGAGACAGTTGTTGCCTCCATTGAAAATGGAATTGGAAATACCCTGGGGTTTCTGGTGATGATCCTTGGCCTTGGGGCCATGCTTGGTAAATTAGTTGCCGATAGTGGTGCAGCACAACGAATTACCTCCAAATTGGTAGAACGGTTTGGTCGTAAATACATCCAATGGGCTGCTGTGCTTACAGGTTTTATTGTGGGCATCCCCTTATTCTATTCTGTTGGATTTGTTATTTTGGTGCCCTTGGTTTTTACGGTGGCGGCTGCAACAGGTTTACCCCTCCTCTATGTTGGCCTGCCTATGCTTGCATCCCTTTCTGTTACTCATGGTTACCTTCCACCCCATCCTGCACCTACGGCCATTACCGTAATGTTCAATGCAGATATGGGTAAGACTTTAATATATGGCATAATCGTGGCAATACCCGCGATCATTATAGCAGGGCCTTTTTTTTCCCGGACATTAAAAAATATCAATGCAACTCCCCTAAAAGAATTTGTCAATCCCAGAATACTAAAGGATGAGGAAATGCCCAGTATGCGCATTAGCATTTTTACGGCTTTATTACCCATTATACTCATAGCCTTAGCTACTTTGGCCGATTTGCTATTTCCAAATGACTATCTTTTTAAAGATATCATCGCCTTTGTAGGAAATCCTGTGATAGCCATGCTTATATCTGTTTTAGTGGCGATCTATACCTTAGGATTAAGGCGAGGAAAAAAAATGACAGAGGTGATGACTTCTGTAGGTGATTCAATCTCTG
The DNA here is from genome assembly GCA_963844995.1 of uncultured Flavobacteriaceae bacterium. Classification (GTDB taxonomy): domain Bacteria; phylum Bacteroidota; class Bacteroidia; order Flavobacteriales; family Flavobacteriaceae; genus Muriicola. The sequence goes on from CAWJQE010000024.1 coordinate 88,901, forward strand.
GAATTACAATGGTGCTTTTAATTATTGCAGGGGCAGGGGCCTTAAAACAAGTGTTGATAGATAGTGGTGTAAGTGAATATATAGCCGATCTGCTAAAAGATTCTTCATTATCGCCTTTGTTTTTAGCCTGGCTTATTGCTACTGTGATCCGGGTATGTGTGGGGTCGGCAACAGTAGCCGGACTAACAGCTGCAGGTATTGTATTACCTTTAATTGAAGCAACCGGAGTAAGCCCAGAATTGATGGTCCTCGCCATAGGTTCCGGAAGTTTGATGCTTTCTCATGTGAATGACAGCGGTTTTTGGTTGTTCAAAGAGTATTTTAACCTGTCTGTAAAGGACACCCTGAGAAGCTGGACACTGATGGAAACAACGGTTGGCGTTGTGGGTCTTTTGGGAATTTTAATATTAAATCAATTTATATAACTATAGCTATGGATAAAACTCCTTCACAACGACTTAAAGAACTTGGATTGATTTTACCTCCAGCACCACCGCCGGCAGGAGTGTATAAACCTGTGTTGGTCCTTGATGGATTTCTCTACGTTTCAGGGCAGGGTCCTATGCAAAATGATGGCACTTACATCACCGGAAGAGTTGGAGATGACATGAACCTGGGGCAAGGCAAATTAGCGGCAGAACAAGTGGGACTTACCATGCTTTCTACCATTCAAACCCACTTTGGGAGTATAGATCAGATCAAACGGGTGGTAAAGGTATTGGGGATGGTTAATTCTACACCCGATTTTGGCCAGCAACCCCTTGTCATAAATGGGTTTAGTGAGCTCATGGCCGATATTTTTGGAAACGATCTCGGGGTAGGTGTTCGTTCTGCAGTGGGGATGATACTTCCTGGTAACATTCCTGTCGAAATTGAAGCTATGTTTCAACTACATTGAAATAGTCTGGTATGAATGACTCAGCCTGGTATCAGATAGAAAATACAGATAAAATTGTCTCGCCAACTCTTTTGCTGTATCCCGAGAGAATTGAAAAAAATATTCAATTGATGGTGGAAATGGCAGGAGCGCCAGAGCGACTAAGGCCACATATCAAAACACATAAGACCAGGGAAATAATTGAGATGCAGATGGCCTATGGGATACACAAATTCAAATGTGCCACTATAGCCGAGGCAGAACTTCTGGGGCAATGTGGTGCCAAGGATATTCTGTTGGCCATACAACCTGTGGGTGCAAATATTTCCCGATTCTTTCAATTAATTGCAGAATTTCCTGACTCTAACTTCTCTACAATTGTAGACAATGCACTCATTATTACACGTATTTCTGAACAGGCAGCCTCGAAAAAAATTAGGGTTTCTCTATTTCTTGACCTAAACACTGGAATGAACCGCACAGGAATAGAATCAGGTGACAATGCCGCAGACTTATGTCAATTAATTTCTAAAGATCCCAACCTTATTTTTAGAGGCCTTCACGCTTATGACGGACATATAAGAGAACCTGATATAAATGATCGGAAAAAAGTATGCGATGCGGCTTTTGATAAAGTTTCAAACTTTAAAACTGAATTGGAAAAAAAAGGTATTCCCGTTAAAACCATTGTAATGGGTGGATCTCCCACCTTTCCTATCCATGCGCAAAGGCAGGAAGTAGAAGTCAGCCCCGGAACAACCCTCTTATGGGATGAACGCTATTCAAGCTCGTTCCAGGACATGAAATTCTTACACGCTGCTGTTTTAATTACAAGAATCATCAGTAAGCCTGCACCAAATATAATTTGTCTCGACCTGGGTCATAAATCGATCGCCCCGGAAATGAATTTTCCCAGAGTCAAAATATTTGGACTGGAAGACTGTGAACAAACAGGGCAAAGTGAAGAACATTTGGTGCTCAATTGCCCTCCCGGCAAGACCACAGAAGTTGGTGATATTTTCTATGCCATACCCATGCATATTTGTCCTACCGTTGCGAAATATCCCAAATTGATTACGGTTTCAAATGGCAAGATTACAGGTTCCTGGGAAGTAGCCGCAAGGGACCATAGCCTGGTTATATAAATTACTCGTATGCTCATATTTGATGCACATCTGGATCTTGCCATGAATGCCCTGGAATGGAATCGGGACCTTACCACTTCGGTGGTAGAAATTCGGAAGAGGGAAGAAGGGATGACAGACAAACCGGATCGCGGAAAAAATACGGTCTCGCTGGATGCCTTACGGAAAGGAAATATTGGACTTTGCGTAGCCACCCAAATAGCCCGTTTTTCAAAAAAAACAAACCCACTTCCGGGCTGGAATTCACCGCAACAGGCGCGGGCACATACACAGGGTCAGTTAGCATGGTACAGGGAAATGGAGGCGATTGGGGAAATGACTCAAATTACAAATCGCATACAACTAGATGATCATATAGATCTATGGAACCAGGAATCTGCTAAGAAGAAGCCCATTGGGTATATACTTAGTCTGGAAGGTGCAGATTCTATTGTCTCGCTTGAGCATTTGGAAAAATCCTATGATCAGGGTTTAAGAGCCATAGGACCGGCGCACTACGGCCCCGGGACCTATGCATTCGGAACCAATTCTGTAGGGGGCATAGGGACTAAAGGAAAAGAATTATTACGAGAAATTGAGCGCTTACATATTATTCTGGATGCAACCCATTTATGTGATCAAAGTTTTTGGGAAACTATGGATGTCTACAACGGTCCTGTTTGGGCTAGTCATAATAATTGCAGAACACTGGTAAACCATAACCGGCAATTCTCTGATGAACAGATCATTGAATTAATTAATAGAAAAGCAGTTATTGGGATGGCGCTAGATGCATGGATGATGGTACCAGATTGGGTACGTGGGCAATCATCACCTGAGACCATGGGAGTAACACTAGATACTATGGTAGACCATATGGATCATATTTGTCAACTTGCCGGGAATTCCCTTCATGTAGGGATAGGAACCGACCTTGATGGCGGATTTGGCAAGGAGCAATGTCCGGCTGATATTGATACCATTGCCGATCTTCAAAAAGTCCCTGAATTGCTAGCGGCAAGGGGATATTCCCAGGAAGACATAGAAAATATATTGCATAAAAACTTTACACGATTTTTACGACATTCCTGGAAATATTCATAACCAATTCATAACTGTTTTCACCTGCTATGAGATGATCTTCTCTTCCCTGAGAAATGTATCTAGATTATCTGCAATATCGAAACACCTGCTTACTTTTTCTGCACCTTCACAATATCGGGATGACAGATCATGGGAATGGCAATTAAAACCTACCAGATCTACTCTTTCAAATCGTGGATTGATCTTAATACAACGACCGTACATCTCGTCTATAGTTTCATTTTCTTCAGTTTCTATCCCGTTTTTTACAAGATATCCTTTAAGAAAACTCTGAACGGCACTTTGGGCATTTTTACAAACTAAATAAGATACAACATCTTCTTCAGGTCTGTATAGCTCTGTGCTTGCCTGTTTCATTTTTCTGATTGCTTCATCAAAATAATTGTTAGCTAAAGCTTCCATCTTATTAAATTTTTGATTTAACCATAATTGCTGCTACTATATATGCTCTTATCCAATAGGAACTATATTTACATATCTCTAAAAAGTTCTAATCGTTCCCATTTGGTATTAACCTCTTCCTGTGCTTGTTTTAATAACGCTGCTCCCAATTTTGGATCATCTTTAACAACCCTGGTAAAACGCGTTTCCTTGTACATGAAATCCTCCAAAGGTTTAGTGGGCCCTTTGGAATCTAGTTTAAACTTCTTCCCTTTGGGTTTTGAAGGATCAAATCTGAAGAGTGGCCAATAACCGGTCTCAACAGCTCTTTCCTGATGTAACGCTCCATCTTTTAGATCGTATCCATGTTCTCCACAATGTGAATAAGCAACAATCAAGGAAGGCCCGGGATATGCTGCCGCCTCTTCCATAGCTCTCAGGGTTTGCATATCTTTTGCTCCAAGGGCTACTTGTGCAACATATACGTTCTCATAAGAAACAGCTTGCAATGCTAAACTTTTCTTTCCGGTTCTTTTTCCGGACACTGAAAACTTGGCACTGGCTCCTAAAGGCGTGGCTTTTGACGTTTGTCCGCCTGTATTGGAATACACCTCCGTATCTAATACCATTATATTGATATCTTCTCCTGACGCCAAAACATGATCTACTCCTCCATAACCAATATCATAGGCCCAACCATCTCCCCCTAAGATCCAAACTGCTTTTTTCCTCAGGTATTCTGTTAGATGTAAGAGCTTTTTGACATCTGGAAGATCCTTGTGCTCAGATAATTTCTCTTTGAGTTCATCGAGATTTTTATATTTCTCTTTTTTCTGAGTTTCATCCTCCTCCGGATTGTTGAGAATAGCTTCAACCAGATCCTTGCCTACTAACTTTTCGAGTGATTTTAGTAATCCAACGGCAATCTCTTGTTTTTTACTTAACGCTAGTTTCATACCAAAACCAAACTCGGCATTATCCTCAAATAATGAATTAGCCCAAGCAGGCCCTCTTCCTTCACTATTTGTTTTATAAGGGGTAGTTGGTAAATTTCCTCCATAAATAGAAGAACAGCCGGTTGCATTTGCTATCAAAATACTATCTCCAAATAACTGGGTCAATAATTTTATATAGGGAGTTTCACCGCAGCCTGAACAGGCTCCTGAAAATTCAAACAATGGTTCAAGGAATTGAGAACCTTTTACGTTCGTTATTTGTAAAGCGGTACGGTCATAGTCCGGAAGTTTTGAAAAATAGTCCCAATGTGTATTTTCAACAACATCGTTCTCCAGTTTCTTCCTCATATTGATTGCCTTAAAGTCAGGAATTTCCTTACTTACTGCAGGGCAAACCGCAACGCACAGATCGCAGCCTGTACAATCTTCCGGAGATACCTGTAAAACATACGATTCTGTCTCGCTTGTAAAAGGCCTGCCTTTCGCAGGACTCCTTTTAAGGGAGGCTGGTGCATCTGCCAGGATCTCATTAGACACCACCTTTGCCCTTATGGCTGCATGTGGGCAAATAACAACACATTTGTTACATTGAGTGCATAATTCTTCCGAATCCCAGATAGGGATAAAATCGGCAATTCCGCGTTTTTCGTATTGTGTGGTCCCTGTTGGGAAAGTTCCGTCTACCGGAAAATAACTTACGGGTAATTCATCTCCCCTACCGGCAAGGATTTTACCCAACACTTCCTTAACGAACGGATCGGGTTCTCCAGACATAATAGATCGTAAGCCCCTATCATTTGTGGTCTTTTGGGGATAGGATACTTTTTGAAGATGTTTAAGCGATTTATCAACCGCATTAAAATTCATTTTTACTACTTTATCCCCTTTATGGGAATATGATTTTACAATGGCATTCTTAATTTTTTCAATGGCTTCTTCCTGAGGTAAAATACCAGAAATAGCAAAGAAACAAGTCTGTAAAACCGTATTGGTCCGCTTGCCAAGTTTAGCTTCGTGAGCCACTTTGGTAGCATCTACCACATAGAAATTCAATTCGTTTTCAATGATCTCTTCCTGCATGATACGGGGTAATTCATCCCATATTTCATCTTTGGAAAAAGGTGAATTTAATAAGAAAGTGCCACCTTTTTTGATGTGATTCAGCACATCGTATTTTTCAATAAAGTTAAATTGATGACAGGCTATAAAGTCGGCCGTATTTATCAAATAAGAGGAGTAAATAGGTTGTGGACCAAAGCGCAAGTGCGAAATAGTTTGTGCCCCTGCCTTTTTGGAGTCGTATACAAAATATCCCTGTACGTAATTGTCCGTGGTATCTCCAATAATTTTTATGGAATTCTTGTTGGCCCCTACTGTCCCGTCTGAACCCAAACCATAGAACATACAATTGAAGGTAGTTTTCTTGGTTTTAAATACGGGATTGTATTCCAGACTCGTATGCCCCAGGTCGTCATTAATACCTATGGTAAAATGATTCTTGGGGTGTTCTTTCAACAATTCATCATAAATTCCTTTAACCATGGCAGGATTAAATTCCTTGGAAGATAATCCATATCTGCCACCTACTATTGTTGGCATATTTCGTTGGCTTTCCACATAAGCAGTAACCACATCCAGGTAAAGGGGTTCTCCTATACTACCGGGTTCCTTGGTCCTGTCTAAAACCGCAATACTCTTAACAGTTTCCGGTAAATGGCTAAGGAAATTTTTTAAAGCAAAGGGTCTGTACAGACGAACGAACAATGCACCTACTTTTTCATTTTGCTCTGCAAGCGTTTCAACTGTCTCTCTTACAGCTCCCTCTCCAGATCCCATGATAATGATCACTCTTTCTGCTTCCGGATGTCCTATATAATCGAACAGGTCGTAACGCCGACCGGTATGTTCATAAAATTCATCCATAATCTCCTTCACGATACCCGGTACTTTATCATAGTGCGGGTTCGATGCTTCACGCGCCTGAAAAAATACATCTGGGTTCTGCGACGTACCCCTAATAACAGGATGGTCCGGATCTAATGATCTGTCCTTATGTTCCATGATCTTATCTTCGGGCATCATGGCCTTTATAATATCGTCCGGAATGGCATCAATTTTAGAGATCTCATGAGAGGTCCTAAAACCGTCAAAAATATTTAAAAATGGAACGCGTGTACGTAGCGTTGCTGCCTGGGCGATCAATGCGAAATCCATCGCTTCCTGAACAGAACTTCCAAACAGCATAGAAAAACCTGTCTGCCTGGTGGCCATTACATCAGAATGATCTCCAAAAATAGATAGGGCATGTGTGGCTACGGTCCTGGCAGCTACATGGATAACGGAGGGTAATAACTCTCCGGCAATTTTGTACATATTAGGGATCATCAGTAATAAGCCCTGTGAAGCGGTAAAGGTAGTAGTCAATGCGCCTGCCTGTAACGAACCGTGAACAGCTCCTGCAGCGCCTCCTTCACTTTGCATTTCAACTATTCTTGGCACATTGCCCCAAATGTTTTTCTGCCCCTCTGAGCTAAAAACATCAACATGCTCCCCCATAGGTGAAGCAGGCGTAATGGGATATATTGCACAGACCTCGTTGGTCTTGTGAGCTATTCTGGCTACAGCCTCATTAGCATCGCATATTAGTTTTGGAAATTCTTTTTTCATGATGAATTAATTTCATTAAAGACCCCTTATTTTTTTATTTCACACTTCAACATTACCTAGTATGGTATCCATTATATTTTGCTGAGAATGAACATAATGTAATTGGTGTATTGGGCTAAAAGTAGCATTCCTAAAGAGGGTAAACTATGACATTTATCAGTTCCTTAATTCATAGTACAAACTGGTTCCATCTCAATAAAATACGATCAAGGGATTTTCTTGTAGAATTCCGGTAAATTGAAATATTACCTGGATTATTTTGAATAAAAAACCACCCTCTATTTAAAATAAATAAAGGGTGGTAATTTCAAATGAGATATCGGTACAGAATTACCGAATATCTAAAATGATCTGCAAGTCGATGTCTTAACTCCAAATTATCATTCGCCGTGTAACCAGGCCTTTTTGGAAAGGAGTTGTTCTTCAGATTCCACATGGGCATCATCCGGAACACAACAATCTACAGGACAAACAGAAGCACATTGCGGCTCTTCATGAAATCCTTTGCATTCTGTACATTTGTCTGGAACAATGTAGTAAAACTCATCTGATATAGGTTCGTTTTCTGCATTTGCATCCATTTCTTGCCCTCCAGGGGTTTTTACCATTCCGCTTAAGGCAGTTTCATCTGAAAATGCCCATTCCTGGTCTGGCTCATATATTGCATTGTTAGGACATTCGGAAATACAAGCATCGCAGTTTATGCACTCATCTGTAATTATAATAGCCATTTTGCCTAATTTTATTAAATATACGCAAAAATAGAAACCAACTTAACGATGGTAAATGATAAAAGTCATGTTTACTTGATTTTGTACAAATTAAATTTGATCTTTATATACCTCGGGTACATTAGTTAGTACCTGGAAACTAATCCTGATCATCATGGAAACAAAAGTTGAAACGCCACAAGAAGTATTAGAGGCCGTAATAATTAGATTTGTAGGGGATTCTGGCGATGGGATGCAACTAACAGGAACGCAATTTTCAGATACCTCCGCCATGTTTGGGAACGATGTGGCTACCTTCCCTAATTATCCTGCCGAAATTAGAGCACCACAAGGCAGCTTATATGGGGTTTCGGGCTATCAGGTCCATATTGGGAGTGTGGAAATAAGTACGCCCGGTGATGAAGTAGATCTTCTGGTTGCCATGAATCCGGCCGGTTTAAAAACGAATTTGCATTCTGTAAAACCGGGTCACACTATCATTGTGGATACAGATTCTTTTTCCAAAAAGAATTTGGAAAAGGCACTATATGAAGCCAATCCGCTTGAAGATAACAGCCTGGAAAACTACCGGGTAATTGAAGTGGCCATGACCTCCCTCACCAAAGAGGCATTGAAAGATGTACAAGGGCTGGACAATAAGGCTATTACAAGGAGTAAAAACATGTTTGCCCTGGGAATGGTATACTGGATGTACCATCGCTCCACTGAACATACGATAGAATTCTTTCAAAAGAAATTTAAGTCGAAACCTGAGATCATTGAAGCTAATACAAAAGTGCTCAATGCGGGGTATTATTTTGCTGAAACCTTAGAACTGATCCCTAATGCCTATACTATATCTCCGGCTAAAATGGAAGCGGGAACCTATAGGATCATCATGGGAAATACAGCTACTGCCTGGGGATTCCTGGCAGCGGCAGAAAAATCGGGCTTGGAACTGTTTTTAGGTTCCTATCCCATTACACCAGCCTCCGATATTTTACATGAATTGGTAAAGCACAAACATTTTGGTGTAAAAACATTACAAGCCGAAGACGAAATAGCCGGGATAACCTCAGCCATAGGCGCTTCCTTTGCCGGTGATCTGGCCATTACTACTACATCAGGTCCCGGATTGGCGTTAAAAGGAGAAGCACTAGGGCTGGCAATGATGATCGAATTACCATTGGTGGTAGTAGATGTACAAAGGGGAGGACCCTCTACCGGTTTACCAACGAAAACGGAACAATCCGACCTTTTACAGGCCATGTATGGCAGAAATGGAGAAAGCCCCGTGATCGTTATTGCAGCGAGTACTCCTGCCAATTGTTTTAATTATGCCTACGAAGCGGCGAAACTAACTCTGGAGCATATGACCCCGGTACTGTTGATGACAGACGGGTATATTGCGAATGGTTCTGCCCCCTGGAAAATACAATCGGTCAATGAGATGCCCGAAATAAATAACATGCGTTTAAAAGAATTCAAGGAAAACTATCATCCCTATGAACGCGACAAGGATTCTTTAGCAAGGTCCTGGGCAGTGCCGGGAACCCCTGGTTTAGAACACCGAGTGGGTGGATTGGAGAAAGACAAAGTGACCGGAAATGTATCCTATGTGCCCGAGAATCATGAGTACATGACACGTATTCGTGCTGAGAAAGTAAAACGAGTAGAGAATTATATCCCGGACCAGGAAACTGAATTTGCGGATTCTGGTGATCTACTGGTAGTAGGATGGGGAGGTACGTATGGTAGCCTGCATTCTGCAGTAAAACATCTTGATGAAGAAGGTTTTACCAATATCGGATTTGCTCATTTTCATTATCTGAATCCCTTGCCAAAAAATACCGATGAACTTTTTAAAAGATTCAAAAAAATAGTGGTCTGTGAATTAAATACCGGACAATTGATAAAAGTGTTCAAAGCCAACTTTACAGGTCATGAATTCTTACAATTCAATAAAATTCAAGGTTTACCCTTTGCCAACAATGAATTAAAGGAAAAGTTTAAACAAATCCTATCATAACCATGGAAGCAGCTGTAAAAGAATATACATACAAGGATTTTGCCAGCGATCAGGAAGTTAGATGGTGCCCCGGATGTGATGATTATGTGATCCTCCGATCGGTACAGAAGGCACTTCCTGAAATAGGCGTGAAGAAAGAAAACATCGTCTTTATCTCAGGGATAGGGTGTTCGTCTCGCTTTCCTTATTATATGGAAACCTATGGAATGCATGGTATTCACGGTAGGGCTACAGCCATCGCATCTGGAGTAAAGCTTGCGAATCCTGCGCTTAGCGTATGGGTCATTACCGGTGATGGTGATTCCATGGCCATTGGTGGCAATCATTTTATTCATGTGCTTAGAAGAAATCTGGATCTGAACATCATTTTGTTCAATAATGAGATCTATGGCCTTACAAAAGGACAATTTTCCCCTACCTCTTTGGTTGGGCAAAAGACAAAATCATCTCCTTACGGAAATACCCAGCCTCCATTTTCGGCCGGTGAACTTGCCCTTGGGGCACAGGCCCGATTTTTTGCCAGAATTGGCGGGAACACTCCAAAAGAGATGACCGAAATTTTTATAGCCTCTGAGAAGTATAAAGGAACCGCCCTTGTAGAGGTGTTGCAAAACTGCCCTATTTTCAATGACGGGTGTTTTGCCAAGTATACGGATAAAGCGGTCCGTGAGGACCGGCAATTGTACGTGGAACACGGAAAACCCATGATCTTTGGAAAAGACCGGGATAAAGGATTAGTACTAAACGGACTTCGACTGGAAGTAGTAACCATTGGCGAAAACGGGGTGGAAGAATCCGATATTCTCGTTCACAATGCCAAAGAACAAGATCCTACCCTCCACCAAATGCTCGTGCGTATGGAATATCCTATGGTTACTGGGATCATCCGAGGTTTTCAGGATGTGACCTTTGAAGAACGGGAAGATGCCTTAACAGCACAGGTAAAAGCAAATTCAGCTTTCAGGAAGACCGATGATCTGTTTTTCTCCGGGGATATTTATGAAATTAAATCGTAACTGAATTATAGGGTATGGGCTCAGAAGCCATCATTGTATTTTTTATCGCCGGAGTTGTTCTGGTAGCCGGGGCGAATTTTCTTTCGGACCTGATATCACCAAAATCGGACAGTGAAGCTAAACGGGCACCCTATGAAAGTGGAATGACCACCATTGGGCCAACCTGGGTTCAATTTAAGGTAGGATATTATCTTTTTGCGATCTTGTTTTTGATCTTTGATGTGGAGATAGCCTTTCTGGTTCCCTGGGCAGTTGTTTTTAAAGGAATTGGAGCTGTTGCCTTTATAGAAATAATAATCTTTTTATTCATACTTGGTTTAGGCCTTTTGTATGCATGGAAGAAAGGAGCATTAAAATGGGAATAAATAAAGCAAATGAAGTGCCCGAAGATTTTCCCGGAAAAGTAATTCCGGCTGGGAATGGGGCCAATGTGGTTGTAACCAACCTCGATAAGGTTATCAACTGGGGAAGATCCAATTCACTATGGTCTCTTTATTTTGGGACCAGTTGCTGTGCTATTGAAATGATGCAGACAGGTGCTGCAAGGCATGATTATTCCAGATTTGGTTTTGAGGTCGCAAGGCCTTCCCCCAGACAGGCAGACCTGATCATTATTGCAGGGACCATAGTCAATAAAATGGCGCCGGTCCTAAGACGTCTTTATGAACAAATGGCAGAGCCGAGATATGTGATCGCCATGGGAGCTTGTGCTATCTCAGGCGGGCCCTTCTTTTACAATACCTATTCTGTAGTAAAAGGAGCAGATCATGTCATTCCTGTTGATGTCTATGTGCCGGGATGTCCCCCAAGACCTGAGGCGCTGCTGGAAGGAATGCTGATGTTACAGGATAAAATTCGAAAAGAGAGCAGAAAAGATAAAAAAGATCCGGTAGAGGGTTTTGATGAAGGATTATAAAATGAGGACCTATGACCAACCAGGCATTACAAAAATTAATAGGTAGCTGGCAACCAGAACTGGAGTTTACCGAGGAAGAATCTCAATTTCTGAATATTCAGGTCCCGGCAGAACACTTGCACGACCTAATGGCTCAGTTAAAAAACGATCCTGAAACACAATTCGATTATCTATTTTGTCTGAGCGGCGTGGATTGGGGAGAAAAACTGGGGATCGTTTATCACCTGGAATCCACCACAAAAAGACATATCATAGTGGTTAAAGTTACTGCTGAAGACAGGGAAACACCAGTTTTAGATTCGGTATATGATATCTGGGCAACAGCCGAGTTCCATGAACGTGAAGTGTTCGATTTCTTTGGTATAAAATTTACCAACCACCCTAATTTAAAGCGCCTCTTTTTAACGGAAGACTGGATAGGATACCCCCTTCGGAAAGACTATGAGGACGAAACCAACATGATTCTATATTAACAAAACATGGAAACCGAGGTTGTACATACCAATTTTAAATCTGAGGAATACTTCATCAACATGGGGCCTCAGCATCCGGCCACTCATGGGGTACTTCGGCTTTTATTAACCATAGACGGGGAGATCATCAAAAAAGTGGAACCAGATCTGGGGTATATACATCGATCTATTGAAAAAATGTGTGAACGAGACAGCTATCAGCAAATCGTCCATCTAACAGATCGCATGGATTATCTCTCGGCTAACATAAACAATGAAGCCGTCTGCTTAGCAGTCGAAAATGCACTTCAACTAGAGATCCCGGAACGGGTTAAGGTCATACGAACTATTATAGGTGAATTAACCAGGATTTCTTCACATTGCCTTTGGTGGGGTGTAATGGGTATGGATGTGGGGGCACTTACCACGTATTTCTACGGTTTCAGGGACAGGGAAATGATCAACGATATCATGGAGGAAACCTGCGGTGCCCGCTTAACAATGAACTATAATGTTCCCGGCGGACTTATGCTGGATATTCACCCCAATTTTGTAAAAAGGGTGAAGGAATTTGTTGCCCATTTTAAGACAAAACTCCCGGAATATGATCGTTTATTGACCGGAAATGTCATTTTTCAAAAACGAACCGTAGGGGTTGGCGTACTGAGTAAAGAGGATGCAATTTCTTTTGGAGCTTCAGGTCCGGTTGGAAGAGCTTCAGGGTATTCCTGCGATGTGCGGAAACACCATCCTTACAGCGCCTATGATAAAGTTACCTTTAATGAAGCCCTGAAAACAGAAGGGGATACTTATGCCCGTTACCTTGTAAGGATACAGGAAATGTGGGAGTCCTTGTCTATCATAGAACAATTGATAGATGTTATTCCTGAAGGAGATCACAGGGTAACTACCAATGCCGTGATCAAATTACCAAAAGGAGAATACTATCAAAAAGTGGAGACAGCCAGGGGTGAACTTGGTGTATATATTATCAGCACGGGGACCAAAAGCCCTTATCGACTTAAATTCAGGTCTCCCGGCTTTTCGAATTTATCATTGTTAAATCATATAACCGTAGGCGGAAAAATAGGGGATCTGGTGGCCACCATGGCTACACTAGACCTCGTTATCCCTGATATTGATCGTTAAAATAAATAAGATGATCCTATTAAGTATCACAGAGAACATTCACAATTGGCTATTCAGCGTTATGCCAGCAGGCGTTGCCAGTATTGTGGAAATGGTGCTGATAGCGGTCGTCTACCTAACTGTTTTTGCTATTGCCGGTTTGTTCCTGGTGCTTTTGGAAAGACGGGTCGCAGCTTGGTTTCAATTAAGGATTGGCCCTAACAGAGTGGGCTACCAGGGCCTTTTACAAACTATGGCAGATGCTATAAAATTGCTTACCAAAGAATTGGTAGGTACTGATAAAGCTGATAAGTTCTTGTACAACCTGGCCCCTTACTTTGTGATCATTTCAGCACTTATGGCCCTTGCTGTTATTCCTTTTTCTCAGGAATTTCATGCATTCGATATTAATATTGGCCTCTTCTTTTTAATTGCTATTTCATCTATTGGGGTGATCGGGATATTGCTCGGAGGTTGGAGCAGTAATAACAAATTTGCCATGATCGGAGCCATGAGAAGCGGGGTGCAAACAATCAGTTATGAGCTCTCTGTTGGACTGTCATTATTAACCATGGTAGTGATCACCGGCAGCTTGCAACTCTCCGAGATCATTGAAGTTCAAAAAAGTGGATGGCTTATAGTGCAAGGACATATCCCTGCAGTTATTGCCTTTATGGTCTTTATGATCTCCGGCACTGCAGAAACGAACAGAGCTCCCTTCGATATGGTTGAGGCAGAATCTGAGCTGGGCGCTGGCTTCCATACAGAATACTCAGGAATGAAGTTCGCTTACTTCTTCCTGGCAGAGTTTATCAACATGTTTATTATAGCAGCTATTGCTGCAACTGTCTTTTTTGGTGGCTGGTTGTCTCCCTTTGGTATCACGGAATCTATTCCCGAACTGGGAGTATTTTGGTTTTTAATAAAAACCATGGTTTTGGTCTTTTTAATGATGTGGTTCCGATGGACGTTTCCGCGCTTACGGGTAGATCAGTTGCTAACATTAGAATGGAAGTATCTGCTCCCGATTAATTTAGTAAACATTGTGCTTATGGCTTTACTGGTATGGCTCAATCTAACTATAAGACTGTAATGCTATGAGTTATTTTTCTGACATCTATCAAGGAATAAAAACACTGCTCACGGGGATGAGTGTTACGGGTAAATATTTTATAACCTCCAGAAAAGGAGCCATAACACAACAGTATCCGGATAACAGGGAAACCTTAAAAATGTTCGATCGCTTCAGGGGAGAGGTCATCATGCCTCATAATGAAGAAAATGAACACCGCTGTACAGGATGCCAGAAATGTGAGATCGCTTGTCCTAATGGAACTATTGAGATTATTTGGGACCGCGGTATAGACGAAGAAACAGGGAAAAAGAAAAAGAAAATAGACCAGTTTGTCTATCACCTAAGCATGTGTACCATGTGTGGACTGTGTATTGACGTATGCCCAACAGATGCCATTGAATGGGGACAAAATTTTGAAAATTCAACCTATGACCGTACCTCCCTTACCCGGGTACTCAATGAACCAGGCTCTAAATTAATGCCGGGAGTAGAAGACTAATACAATGGAAAGAATCATTTTTTACATCCTTGCGTTTATAATTATCGCCTTTGCGATTGCCTCGGTTTCGAGCAGAAAAATGCTGAGGTCTGTCATTTATTTACTCTTTGTGCTGTGCAGCATAGCAGGGATCTATTTCTTAATCGACTATAATTTTCTGGCCGCCATTCAACTGACTATTTATGCCGGGGGTATCATTGTACTGATCATTTTTTCAGTGCTTCTGGTGCATCACATCGAAATGCGTCTGGAAATTGCAAAGCCGTCTAAACAGCTCATTACAGGTCTTGTTTGTTTAATTGGCCTTGGCCTTTTCCTGTATACTCTGTATTCTCATGAGTTTCAGGTAGTGGAAAATACCGCGACCACCAATGTAACAGACATTGGAACAAAACTATTAAGCTATGACGCTGGTGGATTTATACTGCCTTTTGAAGTAATAAGTGTGCTATTGTTAGCAGCCATGATCGGGGCAATTGTGATTGCCAAAGGAAATAAATTATCTGAAGAAAACAATCCAGCTAAATGATCGCAGGAATTACCATATACGAACTATTAACCGTTACCTCAATACTATTTTTTATAGGGGTCTACGGTTTTATCACCCGAAAAAATCTCATATCTATCCTGATCTCGGTTGAACTTATCCTCAACGCTTCCGTGATCAATTTTGTAGTGATCAACAAATACATGTACCCTGATGTTTTACAGGGAGTACTGTTTTCCATCTTTATAATTGCCGTGGCAGCGGCCGAAACTGCACTTGCGGTATCCATCATATTCAATCTGTACAGGCAAATAAGTTCCGTTGAGGTAAAGGATATTGAAACCATGAAGTATTAAAGAATTCATATTATGAATTACACCATTGTTCTGTTAATCCCCTTGATTCCCTTAGCGGTATTTCTGCTTTTGGGGTTATTTAATCAGAAAATAAAACCGGCGGTTTCCGGTCTTATAGGTGTCTTTGGACTAGTGATCACAACCCTTTTTTCTTTCTATACCGCCTTCCAATACTTTTTTGTCATTGGAAAGGATTCCGGGGCATTTCCAAGTCTAGTAGAGAAATTTGTCTGGATGAATTTTACAGACACTCTCCACATTGATATGGGCGTTCTAATAGACCCTATTTCGGTGATGATGCTGATCGTGGTCTCAACTATCTCCCTGATGGTACACCTATACAGCAGGGGTTATATGAAAGGTGATGAAGGCTATACCAAATTCTTTGCTTTCCTTTCATTATTCACCTTCTCCATGTATGGCCTGGTTTTAGCCACAAACCTTTTCCAGATCTATATTTTTTGGGAATTGGTAGGGGTCTCTTCATATTTGTTGATCGGATATTATTATACAAAAGAGTCGGCAGTTGCAGCAGCCAAAAAAGCATTTATCGTGACCCGTTTTGCAGATCTCGGATTCCTGATCGGTATCTTGTTAATAGGATTCCAAACAGGCACTTATGATTTTGAAACGCTCAATAACCCGGAAGGAAGTGCAATCCTGAACTGGGCATCCTCCTCTTTTATGGGGTTGTCAGTATTGTCCTGGGGACTAATATTGGTTTTTACAGGAGGCGCCGGTAAATCGGCTATGTTTCCTTTACATATATGGCTTCCGGACGCCATGGAAGGACCCACCCCAGTATCTGCCCTTATCCATGCAGCCACCATGGTGGTGGCAGGTGTGTTCCTTGTGGCTCGTCTGTTCCCTATGTTCTATTTTGTAGAAGAAGGATTTGTACTGCAAATTGTGGCTTTTGTTGGCGCCTTTTCTTCCCTGTTTGCCGCCATTATCGCCATCACCCAAACCGATATCAAAAGGGTACTGGCTTATTCTACCATGTCCCAATTAGGCTTTATGATGCTTGCATTAGGTGTTTCAGGATACGATGGACATGAGGGCTTGGGCTATATGGCGTCTATGTACCACTTATTCACACATGCCATGTTTAAAGCCTTACTATTCTTAGGTGCCGGTTCTGTCATCCATGCGGTCCATAGCAATTACCTGAAGGATATGGGTGGACTGCGAAAATACATGCCTATAACCAACATCACCTTTCTTATTGCAGCCCTCGCTATTGCAGGTATTCCTCCCTTTGCAGGCTTCTGGAGTAAAGATGAGATCCTGGTAGCGGTCTATGAACATAATAGTTTTCTTTACGCTATTGGTATTATTGTGGCGGGCCTAACAGCCATTTATATTTTCCGTATCTACTTTGGAATTTTCTGGGGACCAAACAGAAGCTATGAACATACACCCAAGGAATCCCCTGTCTCCATGACATTTCCACTAATTGTTCTTGCCGTTCTCAGTGCTACGGTTGGTTTTATACCCTTCAGCGATTTTATCAGTCCCGATAGAATGGGATTTGAAGCCCATATAAACATCCCCCTTGCGCTAATTGCTGTACTTGTAGGAGTTATAGGTATTGGTATTGCCTGGGTCTTGTATAAAAAAGAAAATGAGCTCGCCGCCAGAACGGCCCAACGATTTGGTATTTTATATACCTGGGCCTATCACAAATTCTACCTGGATGAACTCTACCTATTTGTGACCAAAAACATTTTGTTTAAAGGTATTGCCGCCTCTGCCGCCTGGTTCGACAGGAATATTGTAGACGGAACCATGAATGCCATAGGAAACTCAACGGTTAGGGTCTCCAAAAAAATCAAAGGCGTCCAATCCGGTAGGTTACAGGACTATGCCATGGCCTTTGTCAGCGGAATAGTATTACTGGCTATTGTTTTTATTTATATATGGACTAATTAAGATGATCCCTATGGATATATTATCGCTTTTTATTGTCGTTCCCTTGCTTACGGTGCTGGCATTACTCTTTGCCAACGATCTTAAACGGGCACGCGTCATTGCGATGATAGGCAGTATTATTCAACTGGCCATGGCTGTGAATTTACTTTTTGCCTATTTTAAGGAAAGGGCAGTCAATGATGACATAATGGTCTTCACCCGCGATCTGGTTTGGTTCAAGGATTTCAACATTCATTACAGCATAGGGGTCGATGGCATATCGGTTGCCCTCCTACTCCTTACCTCCCTTGTAGTCCTCGCTGGTGTTTTTATTTCCTGGAAGATGAAGGAATTGCCCAAGGAATTCTTTATTTCCCTCCTTATACTGTCTACTGGTGTTTATGGATTTTTTATTTCGCTCGATCTATTTACCATGTTCGTGTTCTTCGAAATAGCAGTGATCCCAATGTTCTTGCTTATAGGCATTTGGGGCTCCGGGCCAAGAGAATATGCCGCTATGAAATTAACCCTTATGTTAATGGGTGCCTCGGCTATTTTGTTGGTTGGAATTTTAGGTATCTATTTCAACTCTGCAGCTGATGGGGGTCCTTTGACCTTTAATATCCTGGAAATAGCCAAAGTGAACATTCCTTTGGAAGCGCAAAAATTATTTTTCCCCCTAACCTTTATAGGCTTTGCTGTCATAGGGGCCTTGTTCCCCTTTCATACCTGGTCTCCGGACGGACATGCCTCCGCCCCAACTGCAGTTTCTATGTTACATGCAGGCGTACTGATGAAATTAGGAGGGTACGGAGTCTTTAGGGTGGCCATGTACCTTTTACCGGAAGGCACGCTACACTGGTCCTGGTTCTTTATTGTCTTGGCCGCTTTTGGGGTTATTTACGGAGCCTTTGCGGCGATCAGGCAAACCGACCTTAAATATATCAATGCCTATTCTTCTGTAAGTCATCTGGGATTGGTCTTATTTGCACTTTTGATGCTTAACAAAACTGCCTGGAACGGTGCCATACTTCAATCCCTGTCTCATGGTTTTATGACAGCACTGTTCTTTGCCTTGATAGGGATGATTTACGAAAGGACACATACTCGTGATGTCACAAAACTCGGTGGATTATTAAAAGTTATTCCTTTTATTTCCGCCACTTATGTTATTGCCGGTCTGGCCTCCCTGGGATTACCAGGTTTTAGTGGCTTTGTGGCTGAAATGAACATCTTTGTAGGCGCTTTTGAACACAACGAGCTTCCGTATCGGATCGCGACCATTTTCGCTATCTCAGCAATTGTAGTTACCGCAGTTTACATTTTACGAGTGGTAGGGATCATGTTGATGGGTCCTGTTAAAAATGATTCATTTTTAACAATGGAAAAAGTTACCTGGTATGAGAAAACAGGCATATTATTAATGCTATTACCCATTATAGGAATAGGGGTGGCCCCTTTATGGCTAAGCGAAATGATATTAAAGAGTATACAACCCTTTATTCAAGGAGTATTATAAAAGAAGCGTTTCATGGAGATCGATACTTTTTTACTGTTAAGACAAGAAATTTCACTACTGGCTATTGCGCTGCTCTTGCTTATAGTTGAAATTTTCGTCTCCGAGAATAAAAAGAGCCTTGTAGTGCCTTTGGTCATCTTTCTCTTTGGCGTTCATACCATTATAGGATTTTTGCCTATGGGCGAAGGGGCAGTTTTTGGCGGTATGTTCCGAACCAATGGTTTGATACACTTTTTTAAAAATATATTGAACCTGGGTGTCCTTATTGTTCTGTTGCAGGCTGCAGACTGGGTAAAAGAAATAATAGTCTCACAACACAGGGGTGCGGAATTTTTTATCCTGCTGTTTTCTTCTTTACTGGGGATATACTTTATGGTGTCCTCCGGTGATTTTTTAATGTTCTATTTAGGATTGGAATTATCAACACTTCCTCTGGCTTCCCTGGCAGCTTTTGAAATATTTAAAATGAAATCGAGCGAAGCGGGGATAAAGCTCATTCTGTCATCTGCCCTGGCTTCCGGAATATCTTTGTTTGGTATTACACTATTATATGCCACAACAGGATCAATCTATTTTGCAGATATTATTAGTTCAATAACCGGAAGTGATCTAACCATTTTGGGTATGGTACTCTTTTTTGCCGGTTTGGGATTCAAAATTTCCCTGGTTCCATTTCATTTTTGGACAGCTGATGTTTATGAAGGTGCCCCTATCCCTATTGCCTCTTACTTATCGGTTATTTCCAAAGGGGCAGCTGTATTTATTCTGATGATCTTGCTGTTTACCGTTTTAAAACCGCTCATGCAGTATTGGGAAAACATGATATATGTGCTGGCAGTTCTTACAATGTTTATTGGTAATTTATTCGCATTACGACAACAGAACATGAAGCGTTTTCTGGCATTTTCTTCCATTGCGCAGGCCGGATTTATCCTTCTTGGATTAATTACAGGAAACCAATTAGGAACAGCTACTGTTGTCTATTTTGTATTGATCTATATTTTCTCAAATCTCGCTGCTTTTGGGGTAGTTCAATCTATCTCATTACAAACAGGAAAAGAAAATATGAAGGATTATGAAGGACTCTACCGGACAAACCCGAAATTGAGTCTGGTGATGATGTTAGGACTCTTTTCCCTGGCAGGAATTCCGCCGGTAGCAGGTTTTTTCGGTAAATTCTTCTTGTTCACAGCAGCTGCCAGTAAAGGGTACTATCTGTTGGTCTTTCTCGCTGTAGTAAACGTAACGATCTCTCTTTATTATTATCTACTGGTTATACGTGCAATGTTTTTACGAACCAGTGAAGATGCCATTCCTTTTTTTAGAAATAAGATCTATATGCGATTAGGACTTGTAATCACAGTTGTTGGCATATTAATACTTGGGATCTACAGTCCTGTTTACGATTATATTTATACATTAAGTGCTGCATTTAATTAACAAGACATGGGGTTAGGAGGTAAACATATGTTTGGTAGTATTGAAGAAACCAGGGTCACCTTCGTAGAAAAAGGGGTAGATAAAGACCGAAGGGATTTCTTAACAAAATTACTGGAACACAATGGCTTTGAAGTACTAACAGCGGAAGACAAAAAAAAGAGTGAAGAAGATCCACAACTCTATACAGTTGCCGTTACAGATATGGTCTTTAATCCTACCATTTGGATCTACCAACGCAAACTAAAGACCTTTGATGGTCATAAAGTAACACCTGCCTATTGGAACCAGGAAACCACCGATACCCGACCTCAATATTGGGAAAGAAGATCCAAAAACAATCCTTAAAATCTTCCATAAAATAGAACAAGCTCTAGAGGGGGTTTATCGAATTTAACAGCGATTTATATCCTCATGGCAGGGTATTTGCTACCTTTAACACTTTAAAGTGTTGCTATGAAAGCCTTTTCTATGCTGTTTTTCATTTTGGGTTTTGTTGCGATTGGAATGTCTCAAACGGATATTCCCAAAACACAACCTTTGAAAATAGGCCCAAAACCAACCTTGGATATTAAAGCCAGTCCTCAGCAAAATGGACTTAGAATGCCTTCAGTGATCGATATAAGTAAGACTCCCAATCTAAAGGATTCACTCATGGCCAGAAATATACAAATGCTCCCAGATAAAGAATTAAGACAAGCAGGATATGATCTAAAGATCGATCCAAAGGTTGGAGAGCGTGAAAAAGGGAATAGCAAAGAACATTATGGAGATATGTATTTGGGGGATATTAAGACCACCTCAAAATTTGTTGGTATCGTCTGTCGAGATCACGAATATGTAGATGGGGATAGAGTGAAGATCTACGCCAATGAGCACGTTATAGATCCAAACATTCTTCTAACGGGCAGCTTTAAAGGAGTTAATCTCACCCTTGAAAAAGGATTTAATCGCTTAGATTTTGAGGCCTTAAATCAAGGAACCTCAGGGCCAAATACGGCACAGGTAGACGTCTATGACGATATGGGTAAGCTTATATATTCTAATAAATGGTTGCTTTCTACCGGTTCTAAAGCATCCCTGATCATTGTACAGGAATAAATCCCTACCGTTTACCGGGCTGATAGGTCTCTAGCGCTCGTTTTATAACATCCTCTTTGTAGAAAGCCACATCTTTAAATTTTACATCGGCATAGGGTTGCGACTGATCATCAAAATGCGGGGAAGAAGGATCTCCACTTTGGCCCCCTGCCAGAATACTCTTTGCTTTCACCTTATCCCCAAACTCCACGACAGCCACAAAACTGTTTCCCCGAGTACCATAGATCTTTTTGGTTTGGTTGGTATAGCGAGCACCATAAGCGGCCAGCGCTCCCCAACGACCCGAGGCAAAACCAATGGGAATACTGGGTTTAGTATCATCAAAAGCCTGGCGAATATCGCCATTAAGACGTTGATACCTGTTTACCTCACCCCAGGGCATTTCCCAGGTTCCAAAATCATTTTCGAGTTGCTTTAAGGTCATTTCAAATATTGCAATTCGTTCTTTATGAGGGGAGGCAGACCCAAAATAGGTCATGGCTTCCATATCGTTCATAGCATACGGGCGGGCGCCTTCCCTGCCATAATTAGTACCGTAATACTGTGCTAAGGTCATTCCTACAGATTCCTTTGAGGTCCTGTAATCCCACCCTCTAAGTAGTTCAATGGCATTCGCCATTACAGGGTTTTTAGGTCGAAATTGGTCATAGGCTTCCACCAGGCCTGGAATAAGCGCCGAAAATGCGGGTAAATAAGGATCATATGCCAGTTGAATAAGGCTATCTAAGGTATAGCCGCTACTGTTTCGCAATAATTCTATCGCATGAACCCCTCTGAAATTCTCCCGGTCAATAGACATATAGTTTGGATAATTCTCCTTTTTGGGGCTGTATTCAAGAGCCGATGTAAACGGGGTTGAATTGCAATTTTGTATCCACCCGTTTTCCGGATTCAAGACCAAAATATTTTCATCTACTGTATGTAATCCTTTCCAATCTGTCTTGGGATCTTTGCCTTCAACCGGTTTCGAATAATCATAGATGGTATCACGCACCGGAATAAAATTACCATGGAAATAGGCAATATTCCCCTCTGCATCCGCATATACAGTATTGTTTGAAGAATTGGTTCGGATATCCATCATCTCCCTGAACCCATCATACCCCTGTTGTTTTGAACGTATATAAGATTGCTCCAGCGCTTTTACCGGTTCCCACATCATGGCGGAGGCTACAACCCGATCGCCCTCCATATGGGTAATGGGCCCGTGGTGGGTCCTGTAGGTTGGAAAGGTCTTTTCCTTCAACTCATCTCCCTCCTTATACTTTAGGGTCACTTCTGAGATTGTCACCGGTCGCAGTTCTTCTCCATATTGATAGAGAAGATCTCCCTCCTGGTCTACCACGGTTTCTACAAATTCATCCATGACATCCGTATAGGTTGAGGTGTGCATCCAGCCTGTTTTTTCATTAAACCCCTGATAGATAAAGAACTGGCCCCAGGTTACTGCTCCGTAGGCATTAAGTCCTTCTTCACTGACGGCATGAACCTCTCCCCTGAAATAGAATGAAGTATGTGGATTAATTAAAAGCATAGCATTGCCAGACTGTGTGAGTTTCCCTGAAATTGCGATCCCATTAGATCCCTGGGGCTCTAGTTCCGCTTCTTTCTTTTCAAATTCAGCTTCTATGGACTTGGGGAATGCAATTCCCTTTTCGTACATCGCCTGTATTCTTTGAGTACTTATGCGTTCTATGTCGCCCCCAATAGATCCTTCACTGAAGTACATCGGCATCCAGGGTTCAAATTTTGTCAATAGCCTGGGCGTTACTTCCGGATGGGTATACAAATAGTAGTTTATCCCTGCAGCAAATGCATCGCATAGGTCTCTCAACCATTCCGGGCTTTTTTCATAGTTGGCAATGGCTTCTTCCTGCGTCATAAACAAATGTGCCCGCAGATCGCTATAAAGTTTTTCCTCCCCTTCTACCTCAGCAAGCCTTCCTATAGCCCAGATATAGTTTTGCTCTACCCTGTTAAAATCGTCTTCACATTGAGCGTATAACAATCCAAAAACGGCATCGGCATCGGTTTTTCCATAAATATGAGGTACCCCAAAATCATC
This sequence comes from uncultured Flavobacteriaceae bacterium, assembly GCA_963844995.1. Classification (GTDB taxonomy): domain Bacteria; phylum Bacteroidota; class Bacteroidia; order Flavobacteriales; family Flavobacteriaceae; genus Muriicola. The sequence goes on from CAWJQE010000024.1 coordinate 112,711, forward strand.
TCGGATAATGGTAGTGTTTTCTGCATATGTCTCCCAGCGTTCCAGATCGGAAGGGGTGTCTACAGCACTGCAAGAGGCAAGAAATAAAATAACAAAAAGGAGTTGCATCGGTTTCATAACTAGGCTTTCTTTAAAAACTGAGTTTTTAATACAATAGTACTTTTCCCAATCCTGCATTCTACTGAATCAGAATCTGAGGTAAGTCTAATATTCTTTATCAGGTTTCCTCTCTTTAAGGTCTTCGACATTCCTTTTATCTTAAGATCTTTGATAACATGTACATTGTCCCCATCTTCGAGAAGATTTCCATTACTATCCAACGTTTCCATAGTGTAAATTTGTTGCAGCGTGAATTTACCAGTCTTCTTGTTGAAATACTAATTTAGGACCAAATTTTACACTGTCTTTGCTTTATAGATAATGCTGATTTTATGTGTAACTTGGGGGCCTTCTGCTAATCATCATCATTTCCTATATGGCCGATAAAAAAGTAAGCATTCTCAAAGCATTTAAAACCATTATTTGGCCTCGCCGAAATCTAGTTTTCATAGGTCTTATTTTAATAGTAATCAGCAAGGCCGCCAGTTTTGTGGCTCCAATGTCTCTTAAATATTTAATGGACGATATTATCCCCAATAAGGACCTCCCTTTTTTAAAGCTCCTTATAGGAATTGTCATCGTTGCTATTTTTGTACAAGCAATTACCTCTTTTCTTTTGACAAAAATATTGAGCGTACAGGCACAGTATATGATCTCTGAATTACGCGCTCAGGTACAACATAAGATCCTGGCACTCCCTATCCGATTCTTCGACAATACAAAGTCGGGCGAACTGGTATCGCGGATCATGACCGATGTTGAAGGAGTGAGAAACCTCATTGGTACTGGTTTGGTACAATTGGTAGGCGGATCCATCACGGCAATTGCGGCCTTGGTTCTTTTACTCAATATTAGTGTTTCCATGACCGTATTCGCACTTATACCTCTCGCTATATTTGCTGTGGTCGCTCTTAAAGCCTTTAAGATCATTCGTCCAATTTTTCGAAACCGTGGAAAAATCAATGCGGAAGTTACAGGTCGACTTACAGAAACCCTGGGAGGGATACGGGTAATAAAAGGATTTAATGCGGAGGTACAAGAACACGATGTGTTTAAAGACGGTGTACATAGATTATACCAGAATGTGAAAAAAAGTCTGACTGCAACCGCCGTCATGACCAGCTCTTCTACCTTTCTTTTAGGAGTAGCTACTACAGGGATCATGGGTATTGGAGGTTATAAGATTATGAATGATCAGCTTACCCTGGGTGAGTTTTTAGAATTCACCTTCCTGCTCGGACTCATGGTTGCACCCATTGTACAAATGAGTAATATTGGCAGCCAATTAAGTGAAGCATTAGCCGGGCTAGACAGGACTGAGGAGTTGATGAACATGACCGAAGAAGAAAACCTGGAAGATCGTACAATTATCATTGAGAAGATAAAGGGGGATATTGAATTCAAGGATGTTTATTTTGCTTATGAAGAGGAAAAAGAAGTATTACATTCCATTAGTTTTAAAGTTCCTTCTGGATCTGTAGTTGCTCTTGTTGGTAGTTCAGGCTCAGGGAAAAGTACCATTGCCGGATTGGCGGCCAGTTTTTTGAATCCTGATTCCGGAGTCATCACAGTAGACGGGAAGGATCTTTCAAAAATATCCCTAAATAGTTATAGACAACATCTGGGTGTAGTGCTGCAAGACGATTTTCTTTTTGAAGGTACTATACGGGCAAATATACTGTTCCCAAGGCCAGACGCCTCTGAAGAAAAATTATTGGAGGCCGTTAATGCAGCATATGTCAATGAATTTACGGATCGTTTTGAAGAGGGATTAGATACCCTTATCGGCGAAAGAGGTATCAAACTATCGGGAGGACAAAGACAACGTATTGCCATTGCCAGAGCCATTTTAGCTGATCCGAGGGTACTTATTCTGGACGAAGCTACCTCTAACCTCGATACCGAAAGTGAAGGACTTATTCAACAGAGTTTAGCGGCATTGACAAAGGGAAGAACCACTTTTGTTATTGCGCATAGATTAAGTACTATTCGCCGTGCAGATCAAATACTGGTCATTGAGGATGGCCGTATTGTGGAGCAAGGAAAACACGATGAACTAATCGCAAAAGAAGGGCGTTACTACAATCTGTTTACCTTCCAGGCCAGGATCTAGAATGTGGGATTTGATTTGACGGAGATACTTCGGGAAGTGATAATAGTCAAGGCCTAAATCAATAGGTATTAATCAACATTGATGACTTCTTCTATTTGAGGTACATGCTTCTTAATGGTCATTTCCACACCACTTTTCAGGGTCATCTGATTAACACTACAGCCAACACAGTTCCCCTCCAAACGCACTTTAACCGAATTGTTGTTTTCAATGGAAACCAGCGAAATGTCGCCACCGTCACTTTGTAAAAAGGGACGAATTTCATCTAACGCTTTTTCAACATTTTTTCGAAGTTCCTCTGAGGTCATTACACTTTCTTTTTAACTGCTGCACATCCAGCCATGGTGGTAATCTTTATAGCTTCGGTGGGTGGTAAACTTGTATTTCTCCGCACAAGTTCCTGAACCACATTTTTCGTCATATCCTGGAAAGCGGTTTCCAAAGAGGTAGAAGTTTGCATGGCTGCAGGCCTGCCAACGTCACCCGCCTCCCGTATACTTTGAACCAGTGGTATTTCCCCTAAAAAAGGTACACCTATATCCTCTGCGAGACGTTTTGCACCTTCTTTTCCGAAAATATAATATTTGTTATCTGGTAATTCCTCTGGTGTAAAATAGGCCATATTTTCAACGATACCCAACACAGGCACATTAATTGCCTCTTGCTGGAACATGGCCACCCCTTTGCGGGCATCTGCCAAGGCAATTTCCTGAGGTGTACTTACTACTACAGCTCCCGTTATCGGCAGTGATTGCATGATGCTGAGATGGATATCTCCGGTTCCCGGAGGAAGATCTATGAGCATAAAATCTAATTCTCCCCAGTGGGCATCAAAGATCATCTGGTTTAAGGCTTTTGCCGCCATGGGTCCCCTCCAAACTACTGCTTGGCTAGGTTGCGTAAAAAATCCTATAGACAAAATTTTAAGTCCGTAGTTCTCAACAGGTTTCATTTTTGATTTACCATCTACCTCAACAGCTAATGGTTTTTCCGTGGCCACATCAAACATAATAGGGATAGAAGGGCCATAGATATCGGCATCCAGAATACCCACTTTAAAACCCATTTTAGATAATGTTACTGCCAGGTTGGCCGTAATGGTAGATTTTCCTACCCCCCCTTTTCCCGAAGCAACAGCAATAATATTTTGTATCCCGGGAATAGGTTTCCCTTTTATCTCGTTCACTTTTGGCTGTGTAGCGGCTTCTACTTTTAAGTTCACCGTAATCTTCGCCTTCTCATAGACTTTCCTGTGGATAGTTTGTAGTATAGAAACCTCCGTTTTTTTCCGAGCTTGTAAACTCGGATTCTTGATGATAATATCTACCACTACTTCATCACCAAAGACTTGTACGTTCTTAACGGCTCCACTTTCTACCATATTCTGGCCTTCACCCGGTACAGAAATGGTTTGCAGTGCTTCTAAAATGTCGTTTTTATTTAATTTCATCAGGATGTATCCTTGAGTTAATGTAAAATGATTCTAAACAACAAAGATAGGACTTCATGCCGAGAATTGGAAAGATCTGAATGGAAATGACTTATAGGATTATGCCCCTGATTTATGGGTAAATTGGACCCTCATAGTACGCCATTCTATAATGGTTCTCCAAGTTCTTTCAGGGGGTCCCAAAAGTGCTTTTTAAAATCGAGGATCTGATCATTCCTGACCAATATTCCTTCATTTTCCAGCAATTGCTGCATGAGTCGGGTCCCCTGAAAATGATGTTTCCCTGTAAGCAGCCCATTTCTGTTAACGACGCGGTGTGCGGGAACTGTTTCCCTGTCCCCAACATTGTTCATGGCCCATCCTACCACCCGGGCACTCTTTGCTGAGCCGAGATATTTGGCAATTGCTCCATAGGAGGTAACTCTTCCATATGGCACGTGTTTCACTATCTCATACACTCTTTCAAAAAAATGTGTTTTGTCATTATCCATGGTCCCTATAAAACAATCGTATAATAGTGATGATCAATAAAATAACCATAAGAACACTTATTACATAATTGGAGTTCTTAGAAAAATTCTTGGTCTTTAATTCCAACTTATTAAAATAGAAGGTGTACAAATAGAGGACCGTAAAAGTGCCACTCCCAGCTGCCAGGATAAAAGTGGTAATATCCCATACCTGGAAATTGATCCAGCCTGAGGCATTCCACATAACGTTAAGCCCGCTGTAATATGGAATGGTCAATAAATTTAGTGCTGCCAATAACATCCCTTTAAAGAAGCTATTCTTCTTGCTCATTTTTACAATTCGGATCTTATTTGGCTTTATTTTTTTAGCCTTTATAAAAAAGTAAGCCGCTAAAAAGGCAAAGATCCCTAGCGCTATTTTCATTAATAGATCTATGACCTCCGGGTTATTGAATAGGAATTTGGAGATGAGCACTGCAAGATAGGCCTGCATCATGATCATAGTAGAAACTCCAAGGCTAAAAATAATGCCATTATTCTTGCCTTTTTCCACACTTGTTTTAGCTGCATTCATATTTAGAAGACCCGGCGGAACCGTTGCCATAAAGGCTGCCGAAAAAGTCACAAAAAATAGAATGAGTAGATGGGTCATACGGATGCGATCCTGAATTTCAAATAAGTGATTGGTTTTCCTCTCTCAAGATACTGATTTTCATAAAAGGTCTGTATCTCCAGGACTTCCTTTGGGCTTCCTTCATTTCTGTAGACATCGTGATTGGCGTAAAGAATGTCTAATCCCAAGCCCTGCAAAAGCCCTAAAGTATAGCCATGCATAAACTCACTATCCGTTTTTAGGTGAACTGTTCCGTTTTTTTGCAGAATGCTTTTATACTTCTCTAAGAATTCAATATTGGTTAGTCTATGCTTTGTTCGTTTATATTTTATCTGCGGATCCGGGAAGGTGATCCAAATTTCGGACACTTCATTAGCTGCAAAAAGTTGATCGATCAAAGAAATTTGCGATCTTAAAAAGGCCACATTCTTCTGGGAGTTCTCCAGGGCCGTCTTGGCTCCTCGCCATAAGCGAGCACCCTTAATGTCTATTCCAATAAAATTCTTATCCGGATAAAGTTTCGCCAATCCAACAGTGTATTCCCCTTTTCCACAGCCAAGCTCAAGTACTATGGGGTTGGTATTCCCAAAAAATGTGGCCCACTTGCCTTTAAGTGAAAAGGTGCCGGAAAGTACTTCAGCCCTTTGAGGCTGAATTACATTCTCAAAAGCCTCATTGTCCTTAAAGCGTTTTAACTTGTTTTTACTCCCCACTTATATTCAGGAATTGATTCGTCACAAAGCTAAGGAATTAGTCAGATGAGGGGTAAATTAAGCCGATTGTTTCTTCGATTTTTCGAGGGTGAATGAAAATTCAGAACCCACGTCCACAACACTTTCCACATAGATCTTTTCACCATGGGCTTCAATAATGTGCTTTACGATGGATAGGCCCAGACCCGATCCGCCTTCTTTTCTGCTGCCACTTTTATCGATCCTGTAAAATCGTTCAAAGATCCGTTGAATATGTGATTCTGCTATTCCTTCGCCATTATCTGTGACACGGACAATGACCTTGTTCTTAATTAGATTTTCAACACTAACTTCTGTAATACCATCCGAATGACCATATTTTATAGAGTTGACAACCAGATTTGTAATGACCTGTTGAATCTTATCGCGATCGGCCCAAACATATATGGGTGTGTTATAGTCCATATCAAAGGTGAGGCTAATATTTCTTTTACTCGCTTTCATCTCCAATAGATCAAAGACATTCTGAATGAGTTCTATAATATCAAAACTGCTAAAATCCAAACTAAGGTCCCCTACTTCTAATTTGGTGATAAGATCAAGATCTTTTACAATATAAATGAGGCGCTCTACCCCTTTATTAGCCCGTTGCAGGTACTTTTTTCTAACTTTTTTGTCCTCCATTGCCCCATCAAGTAAGGTTAAGATATACCCTTGGACAGTAAAAAGAGGTGTCTTTAGTTCATGGGAGACATTCCCTAAAAAATCTTTCCTGTATTCTTCTCTGATCTTTAGTGTATCTATTTCAATTCGTTTGTCTTTTGCGAACTTCTCAATTTCTGAGGTGAGGGTTGCCATGTCTGTCGTAATTGGCCCCGATGTAAAAGAGGTTGACTCTAAAAGAGAAACATCATCGTATATTTTTTTAATTCTTTTATAAATGAATTTTTCTACCCTGATCTGTATAATGATAAATGAAATACCAAAGACTAAGAGTGTAAATAGGACCATAAATGGCCAATACCTCCATAGATCTGCTATGTAGGTAGCTCCTAGAATGTATAAGGTGAGGACAACCGATATATAAAAGGAAGATCTGAATGCAAACTTGTAAGATTTCCTTAATTTAATGGCCATTACAATACAAACTTATAGCCAACCCCCTTTACGGTTTTGAAATGGTGATCGCCGATCTTTTCTCTTAATTTACGGATATGAACATCTATAGTACGGCCTCCAACAATTACTTCCTGACCCCATACCTTATCTAGAATAACCTCCCTCTTAAATACTTTATCTGGTTTTGAGGTTAAAAGCGATAATAATTCAAATTCTTTACGGGGCAGGATAATTTCCTTCCCGTTGTTTACTACTTTGTATTCTTCCCTATTAATGACAATATTCCCTACTTTCTTGATTTCTAGTTGGGGGTCTTCCGATTCTTTGAGTCGCCTTAATAAAGCCTTTACTTTACTCATTAAAACTTTAGGCTTTACTGGTTTGGTAATATAATCATCTGCCCCGGCATCAAAACCGGCTACCTGGGAATAGTCTTCCCCCCTGGCAGTGAGAAATGTTATGATCGTATCTTCAAGACCGGTTATATTCCGAATTTTTTCACAGGCCTCTATTCCATCCATCTCCGGCATCATAACATCTAAAATGATAAGATGAGGCTTTTTTTTCTTCGCTTTCTCTACACCTTCCAAACCGTTCTTTGCGGTTGAAACCTGATAGCCTTCCGAAGTTAGATTGTATTTTAAAATTTCTAGGATATCTGGTTCATCATCAACAAGGAGAATTCGAATGTCTTGCTTCTTCATCAATTACATATTTAGTGATCCTTTCAAAAGTATAAATAAATAGTACACTCCTTGAACTACATCTATTTTAATTAACGAACATAACAATTTTATAACATTGGGTTTTGATGCCTATGGTGGGGTTGACGGAAATTGTTGAACCAGTTATCAGAAAAAACACTCTAAAAATGGCATGATTGATGCACCAAATGTTAATAAAGATGCATTTCATCGATTTTCTTAACCAGAATAGACCTTAAGAGGACTTTGAATAATTAAAACAAGTATATTTGTTTACAGATCTCTGTAACCCCTTCTGTATGAAGCACTTCTACCTACTAGCTTTTTTATTAATTTTCTCTACCGGACTTGCCCAGGATAAGCAGGTTAACCCGGGAGATATAGAAGGTTTTACCCTATATCCCAATCCAGTTGTTAGTGGTAAAATTTATATCGAAACCCAGGCCAATGCTCCAAAAAAAGTACTGATCTTTGATGTTTTAGGTACTTTGGTCATTGAAACAACCATACTGGGAAAAGAACTCAATTTAACGGATCTGGATGCAGGCGTTTATGTGCTGCGTGTTTTTGAAAAAAATAAGGTAGCTACCCGTAAATTGATCGTAAAATAGTTTTGATTTTCTTGAATTAGCTTCTTAATTCCACCTTTTTTGTAAACCAATTGTATCGATGAAAAGTTGCATTTTATCGACGAATTACCGGCATTGACCTTTTCACCTACATTTTTATTTAGTTCACAACAAATTCTATGCATTTGTAAATCCTTGTCCTATTTTTAGGTATTGATCCCAAATCAATATTGATGAAAATACTCTACTTAACCACTTTTTTGCTTATTTCTGTATGGGGTTATGGGCAGGAAAAAGAAACCCTGGTTTCTGCCTCATCACAGGAGATTCCCAATTTTAAATTGTACCCTAATCCTGTATACGGTGATGCGGTATATATTTCCTCAGATTACAATGACACCAAACTTGTTACTGTTTACGACGTTTTGGGAGAAGTAGTACTTACAGATAGAATCTCAACAAACACACTTAACATTTCACAATTAGTTCCAGGAGTTTATGTTTTACAGGTTACAGAAAGACAAAAATCCATGACCCGTAAATTGGTTGTAAAATAACGTACCTATTCTTCTTCATTCATTTTAAACAGCCTTACTTAAAGGGTTCTTATTTTGCCTATTTTTGCAGGAGTACCGTTCCACATGGATCCAACACGTTTTTTCAGCATTAAGAACAAACAAGAATTTTCTTCCAACGCACTTGAGGTTTTCAATTATCAGTACAGGAATAATAAGGTCTACCATGAATTCTGTGACTTCCTTGGCGTTGCTGCTTCCAAAGTAAAGCGCATTGAGGACATTCCTTTTTTACCCATTGAATTCTTTCGAACTAAACAGGTGCTAAGCACTACCAAAACTCCTTCTGTTGTCTTTAGCAGTAGTGGCACTACCGGGAGTGACCTCAGCAAGCATTATGTGCCCAATATATCTCTGTACCAACAAAGTTTTCGAACAGCATTTGAACTATTTTACGGCAATGTAAAGGAGTTCTGTATTCTAGCTTTGCTTCCATCTTATTTAGAAAGGGAGGGATCCTCTCTGGTTTATATGGTAAATGATCTCATCCAACTAAGTGATCATGCTGAGAGTGGTTTTTATTTAGAGGACCGGGATGTCCTGGCACAAAAATTAATCAGTTTGGATTCCAAAGGAGTTAAGGTATTACTCATTGGTGTTTCCTTTGCCTTGCTCGATATGGCAGAGGCCTATTCCTTTCAATTAAGGAATACCGTCATTATGGAGACAGGGGGCATGAAGGGCAGAAGGAAGGAATTGATACGCGAAGAACTTCACGAAAGGATCAAATTAGGATTTGGGATTAATTCTGTCCATTCTGAATATGGGATGACAGAATTACTGTCCCAAGCTTATTCTAAAGGTGGTGGAATCTTTTATACCCCGCCATGGATGAAGGTTTTGGTTAGAGACACAGAGGATCCTCTTAGTTGGCAACCGAAGGGCAGATCGGGGGGCATCAATATCATTGATCTGGCCAATTTTTATTCCTGCTCTTTCCTGGCTACCCAAGATCTGGGTAAAATCAGGGAAGATGACGGGTTTGAAATTCTAGGTCGTTTTGACCATGCAGACGTGCGAGGTTGTAATTTGATGGTCCTGTAAGGCTATATTTATAACCTACTCAATAACTAAAACGAAGTAATTCTTTTTACCTCGCTGAAGTAGCACATAACGATCTTTGATAAGGTCCGATTCTTTAATCAGAAAGTCCTCTGCTACCTTTTCCTTGTTTACGGAGATCGAATTTTGTTTTAGCTCCCTTCTTGCCTCCCCGTTGGAACTTAAAAAACCTGTCTTTGCCGAAAGCGCAGCAATCATGTCTAGTCCATCTGCTAAATCATCCCTCGAAACCGTGGCTTGCGGCACCCCATCAAACACCTCAAGAAATGTATGTTCATTTAATTTTTTAAGATCTTCAGAGGTAGATTTGCCAAAAAGTATGGTCGTGGCCGTTTGAGCATTATCCAGATCCTCTTTAGAGTGAACCATTACCGTGATCTCCTCCGCCAGGCGTTTCTGTAACGTCCTTAGATGAGGCTCTTTTATGTGTTCTTCAACCAGTTTTTCTATCTCCTTCTTTGATAATAAAGTGAATATCTTGATATATTTCTCAGCATCCGTATCAGAAGTATTTAACCAGTATTGATAAAATTTGTACGGAGAAGTTCTATGCGCATCAAGCCAGACATTCCCATCTTCGGTTTTGCCAAATTTAGTGCCATCTGCTTTGGTAATAAGCGGGCAGGTTAAGGCAAATCCCTTCCCTCCTCCAATACGCCGTATCAATTCTGTTCCTGTGGTAATATTTCCCCACTGATCACTGCCCCCCATTTGCAGGGTGCAATTATAATGCTGATAGAGATAAAGGAAATCATACCCCTGTACGAGTTGATAGGTAAACTCTGTAAAGGACATTCCTTCCTTGGCTTCTGCATCCAGTCTTTTTCTGACCGAATCCTTAGCCATCATATAATTAACGGTAATGTGTTTTCCCACATCACGGATGAAATCGAGAAAAGAAATATCTTTCATCCAGTCATAATTATTCACCAATACCGCAGCATTTTCCGAGGTAGAATTAAAATCTAGGAAACGAGACAGTTGTTCTTTGATCGCTTCTTGATTTAATCGTAAGGTAGTTTCATCCAGTAAATTGCGTTCTGTAGATTTTCCTGAGGGATCTCCGATCATTCCTGTTGCTCCTCCAATTAATGCGTAGGGTTTATGCCCTGCTAATTGAAAATGCCGGAGCATCATAACCCCAACCAGATGTCCTATATGCAGGGAATCGGCCGTAGGATCTATCCCTACATAGGCAGTTTGCATGCCGGTTAATAGGTGTTCTTCGGTCCCGGGCATGGCATCGTGCAGCATACCCCTCCATTTTAATTCTGCAACAAAATTTGAATCCATCTGGTGTAATTTTCTTCGAACCTTGCAAAGATAGAAGAAATCCCAATGAGCCAAAGTTTGGTCAGGTAAATATATCCATCGGATTTCAGTACTTTAGAACCATGATTTTAGTAACAGGAGGTACCGGATTATTAGGATCTCATCTCTTATGGCGATTGGTACAAAAAGAAGTGCCTGTGAAGGCCATTTACAGATCGGAAGGGACACTGAAGGAGGTGAAGACCATTTTTTCATATTATACTGATAAGGTTTCGAGTTATTTTGATAAAATAACTTGGGTGAAGGCAGATATTACAGATTTGCAGTCCCTTGAAGAAGCTTTTGCTGGAGTAACCCATGTTTATCACACAGCAGCGTTGATCAAGTTTAATCCAGCGGCTTGGGACTCCTTAAAAAAAATTAATGTAGAAGGTACTGCCAATATTGTAAACCTCTGTATTGCCCATAAAATTGAAAAATTATGCTATGCAAGTTCTATTGCTGCAATAGGAAAATCTCTTGATGAAACTACGGTTACTGAAAAGAATGAATGGTTAGAATCTGAGAAAAGTGTCTATGCCCTTTCAAAACACCGTGCAGAAATGGAGGTTTGGAGAGGTTCCCAGGAGGGGTTGAAGGTGGTGATCGTTAATCCCGGTATTATTCTTGGCCCAGGGAATTGGAATCACGGTAGTCTCCGAATTTTTAAGAATGTAGCTAAGGGCATGGGGGCATACTTTCCGGGTGGAACCGGTTTTGTTTCTGTAAACGATGTTGCTTCTATAATGACCCAGTTGATGAATTCGGATATCAATAATGAAAGATATATTGCGATAGCAAAAAATATGAGCTATCAGGAATTGTTTGTGATGATAGCTTCATTCTTTGAGGTTCGGGTACCTACAAAAAAGATTCCTTTTTGGCTTTTAGAAACAGGCTGGAGAATAGACTGGCTTAGTCATCTATTGCTGAGAACAAAACGTAAACTCACTAAAAACACTGTAAAATCGCTGCGAAAGAGGCAACTATACAGTTCCCGGAAATTGGAAAAAGCCCTGTCTTTTAATTTTGAGAACATGGAAAAGTACATTGATTTTTCCTGTAACATCCTGAAAAAGAGATATCCCGATTCCTTTTAAGGACCCCTTACTCCGGTACACTGTCTCTTAGTTGTCTAGCTCTTGAAGCTAAACTATCATTAACTATTTTTCTTGCTTCTTCTGTCTTACTTTTTTCCTTATCCAATCTAGCGAGCACATCTTTGTAAATAGCTTCATATACCAACGGCTGCGAGGCATAATAGAGGTCACTTTGTACAAATTGAAGACTGTCAACGCCGTATTGCTCAAAGAGAAATTCGGTAGGCGAATCAAAATGCTCCTCTAGTACAGCAGAATTAGTGCTTTTAGCGGCATTTAGTATGGCAAGGTCATAGAGCAATTGTGTCATTTTTTCCCGGGGAATGAGATCATCAGGTTTTTCAATGATCATTTCCACACAAGAGGTAACCATAACTATTCCTAAGATGAAAGAAAGAAATTTTTTCATGGCCTGTTAAATGTTAAGCGTTTGGCATGCCGATCTGTTGAAAATTCTCCATTATTGAATGCCAAATGACCATTCACAAATGTGTGGGTGATCTTTGAATTAAATCTTGTCCCTTCAAAAGGGGACCAGCCACACTTGTATAAAATATTGCTTTTGTTTACTTCCCAGGGTTTATTGGGATCAACCACCACCAGATCCGCAAAATACCCCTCTCTTAAGTACCCCCGATCTTTGATCTGAAAAAGGACAGAAGGATTATGGCACATTTTAGTAACCATTGTTTTCATACTGATCTTCCCTTCCAGTGCCTTCTCCATAATTGCGGGCAATGCATGTTGTACTAAAGGCCCTCCTGACGGAGCTTTTAAATATTTCTGATCCTTTTCTTCAAGTGTATGTGGCGCATGGTCTGTAGCCAACACATCAATACGGTTGTCTAAAAGCCCCTGCCAAAGTTGTTCCCTGTCACTAGCTTTCTTTATGGCCGGATTCCATTTGATAAGCGTTCCATACCGCTCATAATCTTCCTCTGAGAACCATAAATGATGAAGACAGACTTCGGCGGTTATCTTTTTTTCTTCTAATGGGATATCATTTTGAAATAAGGAAAGTTCTTTTCCGGTCGACACATGAAACACATGAAGTCGGGCACCAGTTTTTCTCGCAAGTGCCACAGCTTTGGAGGAAGATAAGAAACATGCCTCTTCGCTGCGGATCAAGGGATGGTATTTTATCGGAATATCCTCTCCGAATTTTTCTTTATACCTACTTAGGTTATTTTTAATGGTGGTCTCATCCTCACAATGGGTTGAAATAACCATCTCTGTATTATTAAATATCTGTTCTAACACCGCCTCATCATCTACAAGCATATTCCCGGTTGAGGATCCTAAAAAGAGTTTCACCCCGGAACAGGCGTTCTTGTCTAATTTTTTTAATTCCTCCAGATTATCATTCGTTCCGCCAAAGAGAAAAGAGTAGTTAGCAAAGGAGGACCTGGCTCCCATTGCAAATTTCTCTTCTAATTTCTTTATGGTGGTGGTTTGAGGAATGGTATTTGGTTGTTCCATAAAAGTGGTGATCCCACCGGCAATTGCTGCTCTACTCTCAGTGGCTATTGTTCCCTTATGTGTTAAACCCGGTTCCCTGAAATGAACCTGATCATCTATAATGCCAGGCAATAGATAATGGCCCTTGATGTCTATGACGGTGGCAGTATCTGAAGAAATGGAATTTGCTATTTTAGCAATTCTTTCTCCTTCGATAAGAAGGTCTCCTTCCCATTGTTTTCCCTCATTAACAAGAATTGCATTCTTTAAAAGTGTTTTTTTCATGCTAAAACCCATTTGTCTTGAACAAACTATTAATTCTCATACTAATCACACCAAAGATAGCTTCCCAGATAATAGAAGAACTCATCTTGGACTTCCCTTTTTCTCGATCTGTAAATATGATAGATACCTCTTCAATTTTAAATTTTTTTAAATGAGCTCTGTACTTCATTTCTATCTGAAAGGCATATCCAATAAACTTAACAGCGTCCAGATCCAAGGCCTCCAAGACATGCCTCTTATAACAAACAAAGCCGGCTGTGGGGTCATGAACACGCATTCCCGTAATTATCTTGACATAAAATGATGCCCCATACGAAAGTAATACTCTGTACAAAGGCCAATTCACTACATTCACCCCTTTTTTATACCTAGAACCCACGGTAACATCTGCACCGTTCACACATGCCCTGTATAACCGTGGTAGATCCGATGGCCTGTGAGAGAAGTCGGCATCCATTTCAAATATGTAGAGATACTCCCTTTTCAAAGCCCATTTAAATCCATGAATATAGGCAGTTCCCAAACCAGCTTTCTCGGTCCTGACTTCCAAAAATAATTTCCCTTTGTATTTATTCTGTAAAGCCCGGACTTCATCGGCAGTGCCGTCTGGTGAATTGTCATCTACCACTAAAACATGGAATTCCTTTGAAAGGTTGAAGACAGCATCTATAATGGCTTCAATATTTTCAAGTTCGTTGTAGGAGGGGATAATTACTAAACTGTCTGTCATTGAAAGGTGGCAATTATGGCAAAAATAGTGCTTTAATGCCACCGAACCGAAATCATACTTTAATTTTCTTCCTCCAATAACCTTAGGGTTACGTGCTATTATTTGTAATTTTGACGCGAATTAGATCTTTAATGAGACAAAAGTTTCCAGCACTATTCCTTTATTTTCTGGCCGCCGTTTTCATATTGAATATTCTTCAGGCGGCAACCACAGAATTGATTTTTGATGAGGCATACTATTGGTATTACGCCAAGGATCTGGCCTGGGGATACTTTGATCATCCTCCTATGGTGGCCTTTTTAATCTCTCTGGGAAGCACATTGTTTAATGGAGAATTAGGGATCAGATTATTAAGTTGTTTTTTGGGGGTGGGCACTATGATACTCTTGTGGTTACTAATAGACAACCCAAAAAAGCGGGAGTACGTTCCACATTTCTTTGTGCTGATCTTATCAATGACGCTGATTCATGCCTATGGATTCCTGATGTTGCCAGATACCCCATTGTTGTTCTTTACGGCTTTGTTCCTTTTGGTCTATAAGAAATTTATTACTGCTCCGGGATTACTTATTTCTTTGTTCTTGGGAATTGTAATGGCCGCTTTGATGTATAGTAAATACCATGCCTTTTTAGTGATCTTTTTTGTCCTTCTCTCTAATTTAAAACTCTTAAGAAACCACTATGCCTGGGTTGCCGTCCTTGTCTCGCTCCTTTGTTATACGCCACATTTCTTATGGCTTTATGAAAACGATTTTGTATCCATTAAATATCATCTTTTTGAAAGGCCAAACAGACCCTATGAATTCTTTGATTTTACACTGGGTTATTTTTTGAACTTGTTAGCAATTTTCGGCCTTACCTTTCCCTGGGTATACAGGGCATTGATCAAATCTAAAGGGAAGGATCAATTTAATCGGGCCTTGTTATTTGTCAGTTACGGTATCTTATTGTTCTTCTTGCTATCTAGTCTGCAGCGCAGGGTACAGACACAATGGATCATTGTAATTTGCATTCCTATGGCCGTACTTGTCTACCAGTATATGTTGGAATTCCCGGGAACCAGAAAATGGATAGTACGCTTGGGATTGGCAAATATTGCTATTTTGCTTTTTCTTAGAATTGGGTTGGTGTATGAACCTCTGTTCCCCGTGGTTTATGAGACACATGGAAATAAAGTATGGGTTGGAAAGATCACTTCACAAATAGGGAATATTCCTGTTGTTTTTGAAAATTCCTACAGGATGGCTCCTATGTTTGCTTATTATTCCGGCAATTCATCCTTTTCCTTGAATAATGTATGGTATCGGGAAAATCAATATTCCATTGATGAGTCTGAAGAAGTGGTACGCGGACAGAAAGTACTTTATGTTTCTAAATATATAAAGGAAGGTGATATTTCTTTTACCATGCCAGACAGCACCTTGTTTTTTGGGGTCTATGTAGATCCTTTTGAATCCTTCAGAAAACTGAGAACAAAATTAAGCATGACGCCAAATGTAAAAGAATCCGGCTCCCCTTCTTTTTTAGTTCACAATCCCTATTCTTTTGCTATCCCAATTAATAAACTGAAGTTTGGTCTGGTATTAATGGATGCTTACAAACAGGTAGTGGAAATAGCTCCGGTAAAAGCGCTGCCTAAAGGAAAAATCGTAAACGATCTTGCACCCATGGCAGACCAAGAATTTGAATTTACATTGCCAAATGTATCCTTAGAAGAGGCTACCTATTTAAAAATAGTGATTTCAGAAAATGGACTACAATGGGGATTGAACGGTGAAAAATTAAAGCTAGACTAATGGAACCGGTATTAAGAGAAATTGGAGAAGCAGACTGGATCACATTGATCATTTTTTCGAGTGTGATATTTCTTGTGCTTGCTAAAAGTCTGTTTTATAGCCGTTTTCTAAATTTTATGATCCTCCCATTTAATAACAAGTACATTTTTCTTTATAACAAAAAAGATCGCTTGATGAATTGGTTTCATATTTTTTTCACTGCTTTTCAATTACTTAATGTATCCTTGTTCCTATACCTGGCTGTCTCCATTTACAAGCCCGATGAAGTGCTGGCATCACCCTTTTTATTTACGCTTATTCTAGGCCTTGTTTTTTTATTTCTTTTTCTCAAGATCCTAATTCAGTTAGGCAACAGTACCATCTTTAATAATCAATCTATAATTACCGAGATCCTTTTTAAAAAGATCTCCTATTTGAATTATAGCAGCCTTGTTATGTTTTTGGCCAATGTGGTGTTGACTTACGTTTTCATAGGCTCCAAGACAGTGGTAATTCTAGGAAGTGCTCTTGTTTTACTTATATTGACCATAGGTTGGGTTACAATAATTAAAACACATCTTAAGTTCCTCACCAACTACTTTTTCTATTTTATTTTGTACCTTTGCGCTCTTGAAATTGCCCCGATTATTATTGTTGTGAACACTCTAAAAGTTTGAAGTCTATGAAAATCAAAACGATTTTGGTATCCCAGCCAGAACCTAAGATGGAAAACTCTCCATACTTGCGGCTTATTGAAAAAGAGCACGTTCGAGTAGATTTCAGGCCTTTTATCCATGTGGAAGGAGTAGAAGCCAAATCGGTTAGGCAACAAAAAATAGATCTCAATGACTTCACCGCAATCATTTTAACGAGTAGAAACTCAATCGACCATTTTTTCCGCATTGCTGAGGAGATGAGATTTAAGGTGCCTGATTCGATGAAGTACTTTTGTCAGTCGGAAGCAGTTGCTTATTATCTTCAGAAATACGTGGTATACAGAAAGCGTAAGATCTATGTGGGAAAACGAAATTTTTCAGATCTGCAATCGTTGTTTAAAAAATATAAGGACGAAAAATTCTTACTACCATCCTCAGATGTATTAAAGAGTGTGGTACCGGACATCCTGAATGAGATGAACCTCAATTGGACAAGAGGTATTTTTTACAAGACCGTTATTAGTGATCTTTCGGACCTTCGAAATGTATATTATGACGTCTTGGTGTTTTTCAGTCCTTCCGGCATTGAGTCGCTTTTAAAGAATTTTCCCGATTTTGAACAAAATGAGACAAAAATTGCGGTTTTTGGTAATTCCACTATTGCAGCGGCTACAGATGCTGGCTTAAGAATAGACATTCAGGCCCCTACTCCGGAAACCCCTTCTATGACCATGGCTTTACAAAAATATATTACAAGTATCAACAAGAAATAATTCTTGTTTAAACCATATAAAAAAAGCCTCTGATACGGAGGCTTTTACTTTTTTAAAAAGCATATCGTTGAGGCCCACCTCTTCGAATCTCCTCATTCGCATATGACTCAAATTTTACGAAATTCTCCCGGAAGGCATTAGAAAGCTTAAAGGCAGTTTTGTAATAAGCCTCGTCATTGTTCCATGTTGCTCTGGGACTCAATACGCTGGTAGGAACTCCTGGGCACGATCGTGGCTGAGCTACTCCAAAGACCGAATGGATGTGATACGTATCATAGGAGTACAATCCTAAATCCCCGTTTAAAGCGGCATGAATCATAGCGCGGGTGTATTTTAATTTCATTCTTGTTCCAACACCGTAGGGCCCACCGGTCCATCCGGTATTTACGAGCCAAACATTTACCCCAGATTCTTTCATTTTTCTACTGAGCATTTCTGCATATTTTGTTGGATGTAATGGCATAAATGGTGCGCCAAAACAAGCTGAAAAAGATGGTATTGGTTCAACAACCCCTGCTTCTGTTCCCGCGACTTTCGCCGTATACCCTGAAATAAAATGATAGGCTGCCTGGCTGGGCGTTAATTTACTGATAGGAGGAAGTACCCCAAATGCATCAGCTGTTAGAAAGAAAATATTTTTAGGATTATTACCTATGGATGGTTCCTGAATATTATCTATATGGTAGATGGGATAACTAACACGTGTATTCTGAGTGATAGATGTATCTGCAAAGTCTACAACACCTTTGTCATCCATGATCACATTTTCCAGGATAGCCCCCTTTTTAATAGCATTGTAGATCTCTGGTTCATTCTCCTGGGATAAATTGATCACCTTGGCATAGCATCCACCTTCGAAATTAAAAATGGTGTCCTCTTTCGTCCAGCCATGTTCATCATCGCCTATTAGTCTGCGAAGTGGATCTGTTGATAAGGTGGTCTTACCAGTGCCAGATAATCCAAAAAATATGGCAGTGTCTCCTTTAGGACCCACATTTGCTGAACAATGCATGGGGAGGGTATTGTGGTAGACCGGTAGTAGAAAGTTTAAGGCAGAGAAGATGCCTTTTTTGATCTCTCCGGTATATCCTGTACCGCCTATAAGGGCAATTTTCCTGGTGAAGTTTAAAATGGCAAAATTGTGCTGTCTGGTCCCCGAAGTAGCCGCATCTGCCAAATAACCAGGTGCATTTAGAACGATCCAATCTGCAGAAAACGATTCCAATTCTTTATCGGTTGGTCTTATAAACATGTTAGATGCAAACATATTAGACCAGGGATATTCGGTAATAACCCTGATTCCCAGCTGATATTTCTTGTCTGCACAGGCAAAACAATCTCGTACGAAGACTTCTTTGTCTGAAAGATAGGAAGCTACTTTATCGTAAAGCACATCAAATTGATCAGGATCAAAAGGCTTATTGATTGGGCCCCACCAAACCTTATCCCCGGTAATGTCATCTTTCACAATAAATCGGTCCTGGGGTGCTCGCCCTGTGAACTCCCCTGTATTCACCGCCAGAGCACCAGATGAGGCTTCAGCACCCATCCCTCGTTCAAGGGTCATTTCATGCAGGACATCCGGAGCTACCTGATAATGAATACGTTCGCTCTTAATACCATATGCGTTTAACGAAATCGATTGCGTAGATGGGTTAGATGAGGTCATAGATGAAATATTTTCTGGCACAAAATTAGAGAAAAATTGAGCATTGCCCTATAAAATAGCACACTGTTTAGCCTAAATACTTAAAAACACGGTGTCCAATTAACACCCAACCGATTATAAGGAATCCTCCACCCAAAGGAGTAATAAAAGCAAGCGATCTGAAATTGATAGCAGTAAGTTCATTGGTAGCCAATAAATAGATTGAGAAGGAAAAAAATAGCACCCCAATAGTAAAACAGTAAAAGATCCATTTTTTTTGTTCGGCAGTAAATTGTGCCGTAGAGCCTAACCATAATAGTACTAAGGCGTGATACATCTGATAGGTGACCCCTGTCTGGTAACTATCGAGTGAAGATTCAACTAGCATACTCTTCAATCCATGAGCTCCAAATGCTCCTAAAACCACAGAAAGCACTCCGAAGAAGACAGCTGTACCTAAAATTGTTCTGTTCATAACTTAATGGCCTTGTTTTTTTATAAATGTAACAAATTGATACCTTAGTATTTCATGAATTCAAAAGTAACTCTTAAGAATGACGCGTAAAATTTTGATCGTAGGAGCTGGGAAATCTACCTCCTATATGTTAGATTATTTTCTGGAGAAATCCAAAAGCGAAAACCTGCAAATAACAATTGCCGATCTTAATACCGATGGTATTCCGGTTCATATAAAAGAAAACAGCGCCTTTACCCTTTTAACGCTGGATATCTCGAATTCTGAGGCAAGGCAAGATGCTGTCTCACAGGCAGATATTGTTGTGTCTATGTTACCTGCACGGTTCCATGCCACTATTGCTTCAGACTGCCTGTTGCTTAAAAAAAATCTCGTCACAGCATCTTATGTAAGCGATGAAATGAGATCAATGAACGAGGAAGTCACTAAGGCCGGACTTATTTTTATGAATGAAATAGGTCTAGATCCCGGGATAGATCATATGAGTGCCATGCAGATTATTAATCGAATTAGAGATAAAGGAGGAAAAATGCTCTTGTTCGAATCCTTCACCGGCGGTCTTGTTGCTCCTGAAAGTGATTCTAACCTTTGGAACTACAAATTCACCTGGAATCCGAGAAATGTTGTGGTAGCCGGGCAGGGCGGGACTGCCAAATTCATTCAGGAAGGTACCTATAAATACATACCATATCATAAGCTTTTTCGTCGTACAGAATTCATGGAAATAAAAGGCTACGGCAAATTTGAAGCCTACGCCAACCGAGACTCCCTGAATTACAGGGAAGCTTATGGTTTAGAAGATGTACTAACCCTTTATAGAGGTACAATGCGCAGAGTTGGCTTTTCGAAGGCATGGAACATGTTTGTACAACTTGGCATGACAGATGACAGCTATATTGTCGAAAATTCGGAAGGAATGTCCCATAGAGACTTTACGAATCTGTTCCTGCCCTATTCTCCCACAGATTCTGTGGAACTAAAATTACGGCATTATCTCAAAATAGATCAGGATGACAGTACATGGAGTAAGCTCTTAGAATTAGATCTTTTTAATCCTAAAAAGATCATTTCGCTTAAAAAGGCGACGCCCGCACAAATGCTACAAAAGATACTTGAAGATCAGTGGACCTTAGCGGAAGATGATAAGGATATGATAGTTATGTATCACAAATTTGGTTACGAAATTAATGGGAAAAAAGAACAAATAGACGCAAATATGGTGGTGTTGGGAGAAAATAGAACCCATACAGCGATGGCCAAGACCGTTGGACTTCCCGTTGCAATGGCAACCCTTTTGATCCTAAATAAAAAGATCACTACTCACGGGGTGCAGATCCCGATCAAAAAGGAAATTTATGAGCCAGTTTTGAAGGAACTTATCACTTATGATGTAGTATTCAATGAATATAAAGTACCCTATCTTGGATATAATCCGGATTCTGTTGCTGGTTAGAATATGTAAGGAGAAATAGTATCTTTAGTAAATTTTCAAAACCTATATATGTCTTCTTCCAACGATAAAGTAAAAATAGATGGTATTGACAAAAAAATACTACGGTATTTGATGGAAGATGCCAGGAGACCTATTCTGGAAATTTCACGAAATATTGGTATCTCAGGTGCCGCTATTCACCAAAGGTTGCGGAAACTAGAGAAATCTGGTTTGATCGCTGGCTCTAAATTCGTAATAAATCCTAAAATTCTAGGATATACGACCATGGCATATATTGGAATTTTTCTCGATAAGGCCATGAGCAATCCTAAAGCTGTAAAAGCACTGGAGAAGATCCCGGAAGTTCTTGAATGTCATTATACCACTGGGAATTGGTCTATCCTGATTAAGGTACTTTGCAGAGACAATGAACATCTAATGCAGGTCCTTAATAAAAATATTCAACAAATTGAAGGCGTGTCGAGAACAGAGACCTTTATTTCGCTTAATCAGCAAATTGACCGCCAAATTACCATCTAATAAAAAAAGCCAGTTCGAAAGGATCCAAACTGGCTTTATTCAATATTTTTTAGAACTAATCTCTTCCTCCTAGTACTTGTAAACCCCAATAAACGAGAGTTGCCAAAGAGCCTATAGCCGCTACTAAATAAGTACGAGCGGCCCAATTAAGGGCATCTTCAGAACCTTTATACTCTTCCTGGGTTACAATGTTCTTTTGTTTTAACCAGGCCAAAGCTCTGTTACTGGCATCGTATTCCACCGGTAATGTAATAAAACTAAATAGGGTAGCTAATCCCATCATAATCAATCCAGCTACTGCCACCCAAAAACCAAGTCCGGCACCTGCTGCTGCACCTAATATAATACCCCCGAAAACAACCCAGGTAGATAAGCCAGAAGTAACACTTACCACCGGGACCAGTTTGGAACGCATGGTTAACCATTCATAGGCCTGGGCATGTTGCACGGCATGGCCACACTCATGAGCAGCTACCGCAGCTGAAGCTGCATTTCTTTGACTATACACACTCTCACTCAAATTAACGGTCTTCTTTAAAGGATTATAGTGATCTGTTAACATCCCTGAGGTAGAGACCACTTTTACATCTCTAATTCCATGGTCTGCCAACATCTTTTCCGCAATTTCTGCTCCACTCATTCCATTTCTAAGATGCACCTTGGAATAATATTTGAACTTGCTTTTTAATTTGCTACTTACCAGCCAGCTTACTAAAGCGATAGCTCCAAGTAAAATATAATAGATCATCATATGGTTTTCATTTAACTATTAAAATTACAAAATAGATAGCAAAAACCCCGCCAAGGAAGGTGGGGCTTAAAAAACTGACAAAATGTAAGTAAATTTTAGGCTAGAACCTCATCCCATTGAAAAGTTTCAATGATTTCCTTATAGGCTACTTCACCTTCTATGATATTCAATCCCTTATGAAGGGAAAGATTTTCTTCGCATGCCTTATACCACCCTTTATTCGCTAGTGCAAGAACAAATGGCAAGGTTACATTGGTCAATGCCATGGTAGAAGTGTAGGGCACAGCACCCGGCATATTGGCCACTGAATAATGGACCACGTCATCAATAATATAGACAGGATCTTCATGAGTGGTGGGTTTCGTGGTTTCCACACATCCTCCCTGATCAACAGCCACATCCACAATGACGGTTCCAGGTCGCATGGATTTAAGCATATCCCTGGTAATTAGATTCGGTGCTTTTGCACCTTTTAAAAGTACGCCCCCAATAATAAGATCATGGGTTTTTATATGCTTTCGAATATTGAATTCATTTGAGAACTCTGTAACAACATGGCTTGGCATTACATCATTGATGTAACGCAATCTTTTCATATTAATATCCAGGATGGTGACGTGTGCTCCTAGACCTGCTGCCATTTTAGCAGCCTGAGTTCCTACAATACCAGCCCCAAGAACCAACACTTTACCCGGAGCAACACCCGGTACACCTCCCAACAAAACGCCTCTTCCCTTTTCCGGTTTTTCCAAATACTTAGCCCCTTGTTGAATTGCCATTCTGCCAGCTACTTCAGACATGGGTGTTAGTAATGGCAAGGAACCATCCTCATCCTCCACGGTTTCGTAGGCAATACAAATGGCTCCGCTTGCAATCATGGCGCGGGTCAATGTTTCACTGGATGCAAAATGGAAATAGGTAAATATCACCTGACCTTTTTGAACTAAATTGTATTCCTGCTCAATAGGTTCTTTTACCTTAACAATCATATGGCTAAGCGCATACACTTCTTCAATAGAATTCACTATGGAAGCCCCGGCCTCAATATAATCCATATCAAAAAAGCCACTACCCTCCCCTGCAGTAGTTTGTACATAAACCGTGTGATGGTTTTTTACTAGTTCAAAAACGCCCGCAGGTGTCATGCCTACCCTGCTTTCATTATTCTTAATTTCTTTTGGTACCCCGATGATCATATTTATAAGTTTAGTTCGTTCACGTCAAATTTGGAATTAATTATCGGAGTTTGAAAATAATATCGACAAAATACAGGGGTAAAGCTTCAAAATTTAATATTTTAGTAACATTACCCCCTATTTTTTAGGGGGTGTGTGTTTTAAATTAAATATTTTTTGAATATAAGTGTCGATAATTTAGGGGTCAATCTAAAAATACTTTTACCCTACTATATTTACGATCTTACCGGGAACCACAATGACCTTCTTTGGGGTACGGCCTGCTAATTGTGCCTTTGTCTTTTCATGATTGAGCACTTGTGCTTCAATTTCTTCTTTGGAAAGTTCTAATGGTAAGGTGAGTGTAAATCGCATCTTTCCATTAAAGGATATTGGATACTCCTTACTGTTCTCCACAAGGTATTTTTCTTCAAACACAGGGTAGGCTGCAACACTTACAGAGGTGCTGTGACCAGCCTTTTCCCACAATTCTTCTGCAAGGTGGGGAGCGTAAGGAGCTATAAGTATAGCCAAAGGTTCTAAAATGCTTCTACTGTAACATTTTTGAGTGGATAGTTCATTGACACAGATCATAAAGGTTGCTACGGAGGTATTAAACGAAAAGTTTTCAATATCCTCATTTACTTTTTTAATTGTTTTATGAAGGGTCTTGAGTGACTCCGCTTTCGGTTCTTCATCGGTTAGATGAAAAAGCCCATCTTTCTCTGAATGGTATAATCGCCACATCTTTTTGAGAAAGGAATACACTCCAGTGATCCCTGCTGTGTTCCAAGGTTTAGATTGTTCTAAGGGGCCCAGGAACATTTCGTATAAACGCAAGGCATCTGCACCGTATTCCTCACAAATGGCATCGGGATTCACCACATTGTATTTAGATTTCGACATTTTTTCGACTTCCCGTCCTACATAAAATGAACCATCCTCAAGAACAAAATCGGCTTCCTTGAATTCGGGACGCCAGGTTTTAAAGGCTTCAATGTCTAGCTCTTCCGAGGAGTTTACCAGAGACACATCTGCATGGATCGGATCTACCCGCTTCCCTTTTGTCAATCCTTTTGAAAGTAACCTATTGGTTCCTTCTTCTCTATACACAAAAGCACTGGTGCCCAGGATCATCCCCTGATTAATGAGTTTCTTCGCATATTCCTCCTTGGTTACCCAGCCCATATCGAACATAAACTTTTGCCAGAATCTGGAATACAAAAGATGACCGGTAGCGTGCTCAATTCCACCAATATATAGATCAACATCTTGCCAATAACCGATGGCCTTCTTTGAAAAAATAGCCTCGGTATTCGCCGGATCCATATATCTGTTGAAGTATTGTGAACTCCCGGCCCAACCCGGCATGGTATTTAACTCTAAAGGGAAAACCTCTTTATGATCTATTCGGTCATTGGAAACTACTTGTTCCGTCTTACTGCACCAGGCCCAATGAGTGGCATTCCCCAGCGGGGGCTCGCCAGTTTCGGTTGGTAAATATTTCTCCACCTCAGGTAAGGTTAAAGGCAGCTTGTCTTCAGGGATCATTTTTGGCACATCATTTACATAGTATACCGGAAATGGTTCTCCCCAGTATCGTTGCCTGCTAAAAACGGCATCTCTCAGTCTGTAGTTTACTTTTCCTTTGCCAAGCCCCTTCTTTTCCAACTCCTCTATTACTCTTTTTGAAGCTGCCTTATAGGGAAGCCCGTTTAAAAAGTCGGAATTGGCAATAATAGTTTGGTCCTTATCCGCAAATGCTTCTTCAGAAATATCTATCCCCTCAAAAATGTTTGGAATTGGTATTTTGAAGTGTTTCGCAAAATCATAATCGCGTTGATCTCCGCATGGAACTGACATTACGGCCCCGGTTCCATATCCAGCCAGGACGTAGTCTCCTATCCATATTGGGATTTTTTTCTGCGTAAAAGGATGAAGGGCATAAGCTCCCGTAAATACACCACTTACGGTTTTTACATCGGCCATACGGTCGCGTTCAGAACGCTTAGAAGTCTTAAGCACATAGCTACTTACAGCTTTTTCCTGTTCTTTGGTAGTGATCTTATCTACAAGTTCATGCTCTGGCGCCAGGGTCATAAAACTCACCCCAAACAGGGTGTCGGGTCTGGTTGTAAATACTTCTATCGGATAGGAGGAATTGTTCTCTGAAGAAGGTGCCGTATAAAAAGTAAGGGATGCCCCAACAGAGCGGCCAATCCAATTGGTTTGAGCATCTTTTAAAGGTTGTGGCCAGTCAATGGTGTTCAACCCATCTAGTAATCTTTGTGCATAGGCCGTGATCCGCATGCTCCATTGCGTCATTTTCTTTCTGACTACAGGATGCCCGCCACGCTCCGATACTCCATTTATTATCTCATCATTGGCCAATACAGTTCCCAGGGCAGGACACCAATTAACCTCTGTATCTGCCAAATAAGTAAGTCGGTATTTTAAAAGTAGTTTTTGTTGTTCACTCTGGTTCAAAGCATTCCATTCTACAGAAGAAACTATTGGTGTATCCTCATCACAAACCGCATTGATCCCTGCATTTCCATCAGATTGCAGCCTTTCTTCCAGATCTGATATTGATTCTGCTTTGTTGGTGTCCTTATTGTACCAGGAGTTGAATAATTGGATAAAGATCCATTGGGTCCATTTGTAATAGGCCGGGTCTGAAGTACGTACTTCCCTACTCCAGTCGAATGAAAATCCCAATTTATCTAATTGCTCTCTATACCTTTTAATATTCGTTTCGGTGGTAAGGGCCGGATGCTGCCCTGTTTGAATAGCATATTGTTCAGCGGGCAATCCGAACGAATCATATCCCATAGGATGGAGCACATTAAAGCCCTTATGTCTTTTAAAGCGAGCATAAATATCGCTGGCAATATAGCCTAGAGGATGGCCCACATGTAATCCGGCACCGGAAGGATACGGGAACATATCAAGCACGTAGAATTTTTCTTTATCGGAACTATTTGTGGCTTTGAACGTCTGATGTTTTGCCCAATAACTTTGCCACTTATCCTCGATTCTCCTGAAATCGTAGCTCATCTCCATGTCTTTTTCATTCTATAGCGGCAAAAATAGGTGTAATCCCTGAAACGGGAAAGCCAATACTTAGAACAAAAGTGCGTTTACGGTAGTAGGCAGTGCTATATTGCTCAAACATTAAATCCAAAATTCTATATTTAGCCTACAAAATGAAAGTTTTAAAAGCTATAGTCTTACTAATGGCACTTGGTTCTACCCAGGCACTTTTTGCACAATTGGGTTTTTGTGCGGGTAATTCCGGGAGTCCAATATTTTCAGAAGATTTTGGAACGGGCACCACAAATGGCCCGGCATTACCGGCAGGCACCACCACTTATACGTATGTAAATGGCGCCCCGGATGATGGGAGTTATACTATTGCGAGCAGTACAGCGGGCTATTTTGACTGGTTTAACATACAAGATCATACCCCGGATGACATAAGTGGTAAAGCATTTATAGTAAATGCCAGTTTTACCCCCGGTGAGTTTTATAGAAGAACCATTACCGGTCTATGTGAGAACACTTCCTATGAATTCTCATCCTGGTTGCTGAATTTACATCCCAGATCTGGTGCCGGATGCCCGGGAAATGGTATTCCTATTAATGTAAAATTTCAAATTTTAGATAGTACAGGAACAAACATCCTAGCAGAAGGTGATACAGGAGATATAGAGGACAAGACCACTGCGGAATGGGGACAATATGCCTTGTTGTTTACAACGTTACCGGGCCAGACGTCTGTAATCTTGAAAATGATCAATAACGGCAGTGGCGGTTGTGGAAATGACCTTGCCATAGATGATATTGTCTTTAGATCCTGTGGAGATCTGATAACGCTTTCTGATACTACAAATGAGACTTCCATTTATGCCTGTGAAGATGACGGCCCAGTAGGCCCTACAACCCTTAATGCCACTCCAGATTTCAGCATATTTACAAATCATTTCTATCAATGGCAGGAAAGTACAGATGCTGTAAATTGGACCGATATTCCCGGGGAAACAACGGACACCTACACCGCACCACCTGTAAATACAGATAGCTACTTTCGGGTAAAGGTTTCTGAAGACCTTGTGAATATTTCAAACGACCTATGCAATGTTATTTCTGAGGTTTTTGAAATCATATTGGTGCCAACACCTAATCCTCCCAATAACATTGGGGATATACGTATATGTGAGAATATAGAAAATGGGATCCTAACTGTGAGAGTTCCTCCCGGAATAATTGTGAACTGGTATGATGCTCCCACAGGAGGCACATTACTTGAGTCTAATATTACATCGTATACTACAGACATACCTGGCACTTATTATGCGGAAGCAGTCCCAACAATAGCAAATTGTCCTTCTGATACAAGAACACCGGTCACACTAGAATTTTATCCTTTGCCAGTAGTAACCGATGAGGAATTGTTTTTTTGTGAAAATACCGACATTACGTTGGAATCGAATGTCACCGGCGTAACCTATGAATGGAATACCGGAGAAACCACTGCAAACATTATTGTTTCTCAACCAGGCACCTATACAGTAGAGGTCACAGATCCCAGAGGATGTTCAAATATCAAAACCATTCTTCTAAATCAGATCGATCTTCCTGTCATTGATGAGGTTTTTTCTAATGATTTGGATATCTCGGTCTCAACACTGAATGTAGGAGAGTTTGAGTATTCATTAGACGGGGTTAATTTTCAGGACGAACCAATCTTTTTGGATATTCCTGGTGGTGTTTATACGATATTTTTAAGAAATAAATCGAGTTGCGGAATTGTATCCCAAGAATACTTTCACCTGGTGGTCCCTAAATTTTTTACACCTAACGGGGATAATATAAATGATGTTTTTAAAATTGATGGCATTGATTCTACTCCCGATTACGAAATCAACTTATATGATCGGTATGGCAAACTGCTAAAAAGCACTTACAATACTCCTTTGCAATGGGATGGCAGGTTTAACAACCGAGAGCTGCCATCTGGTGATTATTGGTATTCAATAAGGATAGAAGACAAAGTAATCAAAGGGCATGTTTCCTTAAAAAGATAGGATAAACTTCCGCGCTCTAACACTAATATAAAATAATAGTAATCTCCTCAACATAAGGTTCATCATACTTTAGTATTTTTACGCTATTATAAGCCTACTATGAGCACATCTTTTGAACGCTATCAAAAAAGGAAATTGATTTCTTCTTATTTCTCTGTGGTACTAAGTATTGGGCTGGTTCTTTTTCTTCTTGGGGTATTGGGACTCTTAGTGCTTAATACCAAAAAACTGGCAGATCATTTTAAGGAACAAATAACGCTATCGGTCTTTTTAAAAGACAATGCTAAACAAGTAGAGATAGATCAGCTTCAAAAAAGTCTGGTATTAGCACCCTATACAAAAACAGCTACCTATGTTTCAAAAGAAGAAGCGGCAGAACAGCACAGTGATGAAATTGGTGAAAATTTTATTGATTTTTTAGGATATAACCCGCTTAAGAATTCAATAGACGTTCAGTTAAACGCCGATTTTGTAACTACAGAGCAGATCGCTTCTATTGCCGAGGAAATCTCTTCAAAGGGCTATGTTGAAGAGGTGAGTTATGACAAACCATTGATTGCATTACTGACAGACAATGTAAAGAAGATCTCTTTTTGGATCCTTATTGTAAGTGCCATTTTTACGTTTATAGCCGTACTTTTGATCAACAGTTCTATTCGCCTCTCTATTTACTCTAAACGTTTTATTATTAAAACCATGCAAATGGTAGGGGCCACCAAAACATTTATTAGAAGACCTTTTCTCTGGACCAATATTAAATTGGGAATGTTAGGGGCCTTATTGGCTTTATTGGTTTTGGGAGGACTTTTGTATTATATGGATCTCAATTTTCCGGAACTAAATCTTTTTGCCGATCTGTGGTTCCTTGGAGGACTGTTCTTAGGGGTTTTCATCCTGGGCGTATTGATCTCACTATTGAGCACCTTTTTTGCGACCCAACGATTCTTAAATTTAAGAACAGACGATTTATATTATTAACTTTGCAGCCATGGGTAAAAAGCAAAAGAAGCAACAGGAAAGTAATAGAAAGGAGTTTATCTTTCAAAAAAAGAACTATCTGTTTATGTTCATAGGTATTGCCTGCATGGCTTTAGGCTTTATTTTAATGAGCGGGGGAGGAAGTGATGATCCCACCATTTTTAATCCGGATATCTACAGTTTTAGAAGGATACGTTTGGCGCCTACTCTGGTCTTGCTTGGTTTAGGACTGGAAGTGTATGCCATCCTGTTGAACCCTCATAAGAAAAAATAATTGGAAATCATTGACGCCATCATTCTTGGCATTGTTCAGGGTTTAACAGAATTTCTTCCTGTTTCATCCAGTGGACATTTAGAACTGGGAAAGGCCATTTTAGGGGATGCTTCCATTCCTGAAGACAGTCTCTTGTTTACGGTAGTTCTCCACTTTGCTACCGCACTAAGCACATTAGTGGTCTTCAGAGCCGATGTTTTGGAGATATTAAAAGGATTATTCAGATTTAAATGGAATGAAGAGACCCAGTTTTCCCTTAAGATCATACTTTCAATGTTCCCTGCCGCTTTAATAGGTTTGTTTTTTGAAGAAAAACTTGAAGGACTTTTTGGGGAGAATGTACTGCTTGTAGGTTATATGCTAATAATAACGGCATTGTTATTATATCTGGCAGACAGAGCTAAAGAAACTGAGAAAAAAGTCACCTTTTTAAACGCCTTTGTTATTGGGGTTTCGCAGGCCATAGCAATTTTACCTGGGATCTCCCGAAGCGGAGCTACCATCTCAACATCGGTGCTCCTGGGAATAGACAAATCCAAAGCAGCCCGCTTTTCATTCCTGATGGTTGTACCCCTTATTCTGGGGAAAATGGCTAAAGATCTTTTAGGAGGGCAAATAAATTTTCAAAGTGCTGAAATAGTAAGTTTGGGGGCCGGATTTTTAGCTGCATTTATAGCGGGGCTCTTTGCCTGTACCTGGATGATACAATTGGTAAGAAAAAGTAAATTGCAGTATTTCGCCATCTATTGTTTTCTGGTTGGCCTTATTGCCATCGGTTTTGGCCTTTGGAATTAACACTTTATACATGCGAGCATCTGTTGAAACAATATCCAAAGATGAATTTCTGGAAGGACAAATATTGCTCCTTGACAAACCCATGGGCTGGACATCCTTCCAGGCGGTTAATTCAGTAAAATGGACAATCAGGAAAAAGTTTCAACTCAAAAAATTGAAAATCGGACATGCGGGCACTCTCGATCCGCTAGCCACTGGTCTATTGGTGGTGTGCACAGGTAAATTCACTAAGAAGATCGCAGAACTACAAGCGCAATTAAAAGAGTATACCGGCACTATAACACTGGGTGCAACTACTCCCTCCTATGATCTGGAAACAGAGGTGCAAGAGATATCTGCCACGGAAGCACTTTCCGAACAGGAAATTATGCGGGCAACCGCTCAGTTTACGGGTAAAATAGAACAGAAACCTCCGCTTTTCTCGGCCCTGAAAAAAGATGGCAAAAGGTTGTATGAATACGCCAGGGAAGGTGTGGAGGTAGAAGTGCCATCGCGTTCCGTGGAAATTCTAGTTTTTGAGATTACGGATATTAATATGCCTAATGTACACTTTCGGGTAGTGTGCAGTAAAGGCACGTATATACGTTCTCTTGCACACGATTTTGGAAAGGCCTTGGGTGTTGGCGGGTATCTTTCTGCCTTGAGGAGAACCAAAATAGGGGATTATTACGTAGATAATGCAGTAGATCCTACCATTTTAAGGGAACTCTTATTAAAAGAGTAAACTGTTCTTTTTTGTATTTTTAGTAGGCTGCTTAGAACTTTTTTATGAAAAAAGTAACAAATCTTTTCAATGTGTTTCTGAATTTGAATAGAAATCAGCTTTCTTTTATCATTACCTTTTTTTCCCTTTCACTTATGATCTTGCTGCTGTACAATTTACATCTGGGAGCAGAGCAAGAAGATGAATATGTTATAGAAATGAGTCTTGCCGACGAAGATTTACAGGCAATTTTGGAAGAGGAAGAGAAAAGGGCCGAAGAATTGGCCAATGCAGATCCCATAAAAAGTAACCAGGCCGTCAATGAAACAGCCAAACCTAGTTTTGGCAGCCCTGAACCTTTAAAAACGCTCGAAGAACTCATGGAAGAGCATAACATTAATCCGGATAACAATTCCATGGAAGACATTATAAATGCCGATCCCGAATTTGCGGCCGCTTTAAAGGAAATGGCTAAAAAAAGGGAAGAACGCAAACAAGAGTTAGGTGAAAAAGAGGCCGAGAAAAAAGAATTCACAGATTACATGGCTAACAAACGCACCCGTATTACCTATTCTCTGCTAGATAGAAGAAATTTCGAACTTCCGCCCCCCATCTATACCTGTCTGGAAGGCGGAACGGTCGTTATTAATATAAAAGTAGATAAGTTAGGTTATGTTACGGATGCCGAATTTAATGCCACAAGCTCTAACACCTCTAACGGATGTTTAGTTGAAAATGCCATAGAATATGCCCTAAAAGCCAGATTTAACAGATCAACAAAAAACTCACAAATAGGTACCATTACCTATCTATTTCAGAGCAAGTAGTTGTTGTAAATCTGCAAGGGTATTTTGTCCTTTATCTTTATTGAACCATTGTTGTAGATCTTCCTTAAATTCCGGAGATAAGGATCCATGTAATTGTTTGTATTCGTTTGCCAATTGGGTAGCTTTTGTTGGCAACGGACCCCAAGTTCCCAAAACTTCCGAGGTATCTTGTTCTATCATGATCAATTTAGGGATAGACATTTTATCATTGGTTAGAAATGCATCCATCAGTTTTGGGTGTTCACTGCGAAGTACTATTTTAAGATCTATACGATCATTGGTAAAGGCAATCTTATTCATCACTGGAAGTGAAGGGGCAGAATCACCACACCAACTTTCCACAATAACCAGCCAGTATACTTTCTTTTGATAGTCTGCCAACTGCTTAACAACTTCATCCGATATCTTCAGTGTTTTGTCCCAGCGTCGCATTCTTTTGTCATTCAAAGTGGTATAATGCTTATGCACTTCCGTTTGTTCCGGTCCGGTGGTACCATTATTTGCTGCCAGCTTGGAAACCAATTCCCGAAATTGAACATAGGTCATAGAATTGGCAAGGGCCTTTTGGATGATCTTTTTAGTGGCAGGTTGGGTCTGTGAAGTATTTATGATCTTGGTTTGCATTGTATCAATACTATTTTTAGGAGATGATCTGTACTTGGTAGGGCAATGGGTCATTTCCTTACAGATCATATGTCATATTACACTTGTTATAGATTCTCGGGATTGATTGCCAGACTCTTAAATAGCTTTGCTTTCGCGGCAAAGAACTTGTTTTGAAGCTCATTTTGTTTAAGCCTGGCATCTATAAGTTTATTCTCCCGGCTATTGATCAGGAACAATGAACTTTCTCCGAAACTAAATTTACGCTCTTCCCCATTGAGCAATATCCCATAATTATTTACAATATCGAAAACCAGATTATTTTGTTCTGCATAGGAATCTAGTTCATTATAAATAGCAAGGATCTTATTGGTAATAGATACTGTGGCATTTGTATATTCAAACTCGGCATCTCTAAGTTTAAATTTTGCCAGTTTTAACTCTCCCCTTTCTTTACGCAAAAAGAGCGGTAAGCTTATATTGAGGCCGCTTTTGTAATTTTCAGAACCCAGAGAGTTGATCAATTCCGGGGTTTCAGTCAGGAAGTTATACTCCAGGTCTATTTTTGGCAACAAATTATTTGTTTTAAGTCTTCTATCTATCACCAATTGATCTATTTTGAAGGCAAGCGACCTTATCTTCGGATGATTTTCTATGGTAAAACTATCTAATGGTTTCCCCATAATTTCCAGGGCAATATCGATCTCGTTTTGCAACGATGTATCCGGAATTACATGATCCTCTAATTCAACCGGAACGTCATTGGGCATCCAGAGAAAGTTAGACAGCTTTAGGGCTGCATTCCGAAGCGTTACTTCCGCCTGTGTTAAGCCTAACGCCCTGTTTTGATAAGCGATCTTAGCTTCAACCGTATCAATAGCAGCAATATCTCCCGACAAGGCTCTTTCTTTAACTCCCTCGAACCGGATAGCTGCATTGTCTAAGAAATTCCTGTAGATCTCCCGGTCATTATATGCCCGTAACCAATCGAAATAAGCCACTGAAGCCTCAAAGAGAATAGTGTTAACCAACAGGTCCCTATCCGCAAGGGTCTGCTCCCTGAAGAATTTGGCCTTCCTAAGGGTTGCCATTCGATCATTGGCAAGGAATCCCTGCCCTAAAGAGAAAGAAACACCGGCACTATAAAGGCCATCATCTGGGAGGAATTGAGATGGATTCAGGAAATCACCATCTGTTTGCTCAAAATTTCCTTTTAACTCTACCCCATACCAGGTTGGTATCTTGAACGTGGCATTTAGTTGATCGTAATATTCCGTGCCCTTAAATTTTTTGCGGTTGTAGTCTACTTCTACTTTCGGATCAAAACCACCTCTTGCCTTCATTAAATTTGCCTCACCAATGGCTATAACCAGCTCCGCTTGTTTAGCAATAGGATGATACTTTTTTACATAACCCAGATATTCCCTGAAATGAAGGGCAAGGGTATCTTTCCCCTGTGCAAACAGAGACAAGGATACCAAGAAGACCAGGAAAGATAAAAGCAGTTTCTTCATCATTATTTTTTATCCGATTGTGCCATGGCACTTTCTGGCTGATAATAATTCGGTGGAAAACCGTTCAATTGCCTCCATAGTTCATACCAAATTGGAACATCTTCCAGAAGCGCTATCGTATTGGCCCCGGAACCAACACGGATATCCTTCGGCCAGGCATGGTCTTCCGTATCAGGAGCCAGCAGTACTCTATATTTTCCATTACTGCTAATAAAGGTTTCAATGGCCACCACTTTGCCCCCATAGGTACCGTAAGACACATTGGGCCAACCACTAAAAACAATGGCAGGCCATCCATCGAACTGTATACGAACCTTTTCTCCAATATGGAGAAGAGGCAGATCAATAGGGGCCACAAAGGTCTCTACAGCTAATTGATATTCTGATGGCATAATTCCTACCAGTTTATCGCCCTCCTTAAAGGTTTCCCCGATTCCCGCTTGCAGAGCCTTATTGATAAAGCCACTTTGAGGCGCCCGGATATAATACATCTGGCTCCGAATCTCGTAGTTGGAATATTCATTCTCAAGCTTTGTCACCTGTGCCTCAGAATCGAATTGATTAGATTGAGCCGTGAACATATCACTTTCGGCCTTTGAAATTTTTTCAGTGTATTCTGCCTGCACCCTATTGATCTCAACCGAAGCATTGATGATCTCATTCTGTGAAGCGAGTAACTTATTCTCCTGTGAAATTAGTTTGGCCTGGGTTTCCTGTAACTTAAGCCGTTTCTCTTCCACATCGGTTACCGCTTTCAATCCCTCATTTTGTAACTGAACCACACGTTGGTATTGTCGTTGTGCAATACTGATATTTGTTTTTGCAGCCTCCAGATCTATACTGTCACTTTGAACCTTAAATCTGGCCTGTAGTAATTTGTTCCTTGCCTGTTCCAGTTTTAGGAGTCGCTCCGAATTAAGCGCACTAACCTGTGAGTTTAATGCCTTTACTTTCCCCTGATAGGAAGTAACCGCCATAGACTTCGCTTTAATTTGATCTCCGGTTCTCGCTATTAAATTGGGATCAAAATATTCATTCTTTATTTCAGATATAAAGAGGATGGTATCCCCTTTATTTACAAAATCGCCTTCCTGAACATACCACTTCTCAATTCTACCGGGGATGGGCGATTGTATGGTCTGTGGACGGTGTTCTGGATTTCTTGTTGTGAGGTATCCTTTCCCTGAGATCGATTGTGTCCAGGGCAAAAAGAGCACAATAAACGCTATAAGTGCGAATGCCAGCAAAAAGCGGTCAAAATGCTTGTAATACCTTTCATGAAAAACCTTCTTTGACGATTTGAAAGTTAGAAGGTCTATTTTTCTATTCAGTTTGTTTGGAGATATATTTAGCATAGCTCTTACTTCTCTTTAATTATTTGCCCGTCCTTCATGGTAATGATCCTGGTACATTGCTTTATCCATTTTGGATTTTGACTAACGACCACCAAAGCCCATGGATTTTTCCTGTCTGACAGGAAATTCATCATCCTGTTTGCTTCTTTCAGGTCAAAATGATCCAATGGATCTTTTAGGATAAGTAACCTGGGCCTTCGAACAATGCTACGTGCAAGGACTATTTTTTTACTGATCACAAATGGAATCTGTTGTCCTTCCGGATACAACATAGTCTTAAGACCTGTAGGTTGATTCTTAACATACTCTGTAAGCCCTGCATGTTCTAATGCCCAATAGACGTCTTCATTTGTTATAGATGCATCGCCAAAGGTGATATTTTCAAGGATGCTCCCTTCAAACGGTGATTCCTCAGCCAGTGATTGTCCTATATGTGATCTGTAGTAGTTGAGCGCAATAGATTTAAGGGAGACATTGTTTACATAAATAGTTCCCGAATCTGGCTCCAGAATACCCGCAATAAGCCTTAACAGGGTGGATTTACCGGAACTGCTATCCCCATTGATCAAAATGGTGCAGCCCGGAGTGATCATCATAGATACCTTATTGATTATTAGTTTTTCGGTACCGGGTATCTTGTATACAACATCCTTCAACTCAAGATTAAAAGGTTCATTTTCCATGAATGGTCGTTCACCATCCTGAGATTCCAAATCCTTGTCTACCACCTGTCCAAGTTTTTCCAATGAGGTAAGCAGGTCATAAAAGGTTTCTAGCCCAAGGATCAGTTTTTCAACACTATTGATCACAAGTAAGATTATGATCTCTGCGGCTACGAACTGGCCGATATTCATCTCCTGATTCAATACCAGAATACCTCCAATTAGCAGAAGACCCACAGTTACCAGGATCTTAAAACCGATCATTTGGATAAATTGAATGACCAAAATGCGAAAATGACTCTCACGGGCTTCGAGGTACTTCTCCACCAGCAGATCGTTCTTTTCCATGGCCAGGCTTGTTTTGCCGGAAAGTTTAAAACTAACGATAGACCTGGCTACTTCCTGTATCCAATGCGCTACTTTATATTTATTCTCAGACTCCTCAAGACTTGTATCCAATCCTTTTTGGGCTGTGAACTTAAACACAAAATAGATCAGTATTAACAAGAGGAAACCATAGATAATAAAGAATGGATGATAGAATGACAATAGCAGCAGACCAAAGATGATCTGCAATAAGGCTGCGGGGAAGTCTACCAGTATCTTTGCCAGTCCTTTTTGTACAGTAATCGTATCAAAGAATCGGTTTGCCAACTCCGGAGGATATAAATTGCGCAATTCACTCATTTTTATTTTAGGAAATCGATACGCAAATTCGAAAGAGGCGCGTGTAAATATTTTTTGCTGTAGGTTTTCAATGATCCGTATCTGCATCAACTGTAATATCCCTACAAAGGCCACCCCGAGAGTAACCAGGATCACAAGTACAATCCAGGAAGTACTGATCTGGGCACCCTGAATCAAATTAATGATAGCCTGAATTCCAAGGGGAAGCGACAGGTTTACAAGTCCGGCAAAAATGGCATAATAAAAGACCTGTATAATGTCTCTCTTATCCAATTTTAACAACCCCAGTAAACGTTGCCAGGCGGTGAGAACAGTTTTAGGCATCTTAGATCTATTTTATGGAATTAAAAATCAAATGGGTAAAATACTCCGTAGGGGTCACCTTTTTATTGCAATCAGTCAGCGAAGGAAAATGCTGGGTTAAAAAATATTGATGCAGGGAGCCTTCCAATAATGTACTTGCCAGACTGGATGGATAAGGATAGCTCGGATTAAGGATCTCAATCATTTCACTGATCCTTAAAACCATGCGTTTATAGATCTCGAAATACCCTTCCTTATTCTCCGTATCCACTTCTTTGGTCAAATACGATTTGGAATATTCATTAATAATGATATCATTGAGTAATACCTCATTGATATGAGAAAAAGAAGCATCTAATACCACGGGCTTGGTTATAACTTCGATCGCTTTTTCGAGTTTTTCCTTCGGATCTGAAATGTTGTTTGTTTCAAAAACGAATTGATATTCTTGCCAGCCCCAGTACCAGGAAGTCAGGTAAAGTAATAACTTATGCTTATTCTCGAAATAGCGGTATATAGAACTTTCATTAGACCCTATCTTTTCACCAAGCTTCTTAAAGGTAAAAGCGTCAAAGCCCATTTCATTGATTATAAGAATACTGTGCTCAATGATCCTTTTCCCCAGGTCTGATGACTCAGGGTCCTTCAGGTAGGTCATTTTATTGACCTCTATCTTCATGGACTGCATCAAATGTTTCATGCCAATTTAAATTTAAAATCACAAAATTAATAGTATTACTATCATTAGCTAATAGTTTAACTATTTTTTAACAAGAGTATTACTTGACAATAATCTTTTTACTGCGTAGATTTGTGTCAATCAATTAAAAACAAAACCCATGGTACTAAAAGGATTTTTTTTCGGTTGTATTATGAGCATAGCCACAATTACTTTTGCTTTTGCTCAGGAAAAACAAGAAGTTCCTATTCAGGAAGGGACCGTCTTGACTATTGCCAAACCATCATCTGCTGAATTCCAGCATATTCATTTTCCAAGGAAGAATTTTATAATAAAACGAGGCGGGATCGCCAATTTAAAATCTGTTTATGGGAAGAAGGTAGAAGTAGTTTCCTACTCCTACAACGATGAGGGTGAAACCATAGTTACTCTTAAACCAACAAACGGTATAAAATTTTTCAGAAACTTCAGAACTGTTGATGCGCATTTAGAAGATGCCCTGTCTGCAGGTGAACTGATAAAGTAAGTGTTTGTTCTCTGACACCGGTATGCTTCGATTCTTTTCCATTGGGATCGAAGCTGCCGTTTTTTTCTTTCCACATTCAGTAATTTTCATACCAACTAAATTTCTCCTTTATTACCGCATCTTTTTCTGAACTTATATATTCTAAGTACGCCTGAGCTGTTGGTGAGAATTTCTTAGAGTGTAGCCAGATAAGATTCCAGGAGGTGCTTATAGGCAAACCTTTAGTGGGTAAAATTTGAAGGGATCCATTGTTCAACTCATTCTTTAGGCCAATTATGGGCATAATGGAATACCCGAGACCAGCAACTACCGCCTGTTTAACTGCCTCATTAGAAGTTAGTTCCATGATCTTTCCTGTTCGAATCCCATTTGCTTTAAGAAAATCGACCATGGCCTTTCTTGTTGCCGACCCTCGTTCCCGGAAAATAAAGGGCAATTTCTCAAAATCTGATTTGCGCAATTTTTCCTTGACATTTGATGGAAACTGACTGCCAACCAGGTACAATTTATTTTGCATTAAAGTAACCCTATTGATATTGAGATGTTCGGGCAAAACAGAGACCAGGGCAAAATCAACAGCATTTTCCTCAAGGCTTTTAATTACCCCCGCTTTATTGGTCACATCCATATGGAGGTCTATTCCTTCATGCTCCTTTATAAATCCCGCTAAAAAATAAGGCATCACATATTTGGCCGTAGATACGATAGAGATACGCAATTTCCCTACCAACTGCCCTTTATGGGCTTTTGACCTATAGCGTATTGCATTCACCTCATTGAGGATACGTTCACTGGCCTCGGCAATCTCATGTCCAAAGTCAGTGATATACAACTGTCTCCCAACTACCTCTGTTAAGGGAATATCGAACTGGTCCTGTAATTTTTTAAGCTGAATGGAAACCGCCGGTTGGGTTAAATGGAGTTCCTCAGAAGCCTTGGTAATGCTTTTGGTTTCTGAGATCTTCTTAAAGATCCGCAATTGTTGAAGTGTATAATTCATAAATAATACTTATGTATATCATATTAAATATAAATAAAAATATATGAAATATTCTTTTCAATTTTGCGACGGAATAAAATAATAAATCAAAAAAATATGCTTTCTTCGAAACTATTAGCCACTCTCTTGCTAGGAACAACCATGTTCCTGGGCCTTATAACGCTTTCCTTTCTAAATGATAAAATATTCATCAAAGAACTAATGATCATTGGTTTTATCCTGATTTGTATTGCGTTTATGAGCCTTGGAACCACAAGAAAAAATATTTAATTCACTTAAAATTTAATCCTATGAAAACTGAAATGACACAGACCACCACAAAAGAAACCACCATTAAGTTGGTTGAAGGTATCTACACTCCTGCCGAGGCTGCAGATATCCTGTTTTCCCTGATTGGGGACAAAATCAAATTCCACAATTTACAGATCTTGAGTTTACAGGAGCGCTTTGGCATAGAGTCTACCCATTCCGAACAGCGGATAAAAGAGCTGAAAGGTGCCAAAATGCAGGCAAAGGATTTGATCATACAAGCCAGGGATGCAGGATACACAATAAAGATCAAAGGCGATATCAATATTAGTTTTATAAACGAGAACAACTAGGCAGTTGAAACTAGTAAAAACCTAAAAAAAATATGAAAACAATAAATCAACTTCTATTATTTTCGTATTTATTCCTGCTTTGTTCATTGATTTCCTCATGCAGTTCTGATGATGAATCAAATGATACAGCTCTAGATACTTTTGAGGCCACCACTCAATCCGGAACCTGGAGAATAACCAGGTTTGTAGACTCCGGAATTGATGAAACAGCTAATTTTACGGGCTATAATTTCACCTTCAACAACAATGGTGTTTTAAGTGCCACCAATGGTATCAACAATTATGAAGGAAGCTGGAATATCATTACAGATGGGGGTAGCGACCTGGATGACCTGGAATTAACTATTTCGTTCAGCCTTAACAACGACTTTAATGATCTCACAGATGATTGGGATTTTATTTCCCAAACTCCTACGAGGCTCGAATTGATAGATATAAGTGGGGGCGGCGAACCTGATGATCTATTAACCCTTGAGAGAAACTAAACATTGGTCATGGATAGGATTTCGTATATGAAGACCAAAATACCTCTTGTGACTTATTCTATTTGTCGGGGGCGTATCATATATGACATACTATCCTACAAGCACCAAACACCTAATTTCCCTGAGATTTTATAAAATTTTTAAATGGATCTACATCTCTTAGTCGATAATTTAACCAACCCAGCCTTATTATTTTTCTTTTTCGGTATACTGGCCGTTCAGTTGAAAAGCGATCTGGCGATTCCACCCAGTTCTTCCAAATTTATTTCACTTTATCTCTTATTTTCCATAGGATTCAAAGGAGGCCTGGAACTCTCTCACAGCAATCTGGATATGGAGATCCTTTGGTCTCTGCTCTTTGGGGTCTTATTAGCTATCATTGTGCCCATTTACTCATTTGTTTTACTGCGAAAGAAATTTGGAGTAGCCAATGCCGGTGCCATTGCAGCCGCCTATGGCTCTGTAAGTGCAGTAACATTTGTAACGGCCGTTTCCTTTCTGGAGATTGAACAGATCTCCTTTGGGGGCCATATGGTGGCGGTGATGGCTTTGATGGAGGCTCCATCCATTATTGTTGGGGTACTTCTTATGTCACTTTGCCGGGAACATAAAGAGCAAAAAGTAAGTCTTAAGAGCATTCTCCACCATTCCCTTACCAATGGCAGCGTGCTTCTTATCCTGGGTAGTCTGTTAATAGGTTTTCTGGCAAACGACCAGCAGGCAGAGGGGATTACTCCTTTCACTACCGACATATTTAAAGGATTCCTGGCTGTCTTTTTGTTAGACATGGGGATCACCAGCGGAAAAAAACTATCTACATTTTTACAAAACGGATGGACAGCTCTGATCTTTGCGATCATTGTACCGATATTTAATGGAGTTACAGTAGCATTTCTAAGTAAATTCATAACAGATAGCATTGGCAATCAATTCCTGTTTGCGATTTTGGCCGCAAGTGCCTCCTATATTGCAGTTCCTGCTGCAATGAGATTGGCTGCTCCCAAGGCCAACCCAAGTCTATATGTACCTATGGCACTTGCTATTACCTTTCCCTTTAATATCACCATAGGCATGCCCATTTATCTGTATATCATTCAGGCCTTTTAAAATAATCACCTATATTTAGGAAAGGGATATGAGCAATGGAAAAAAAACGCTGTGGGTGGTGTTTAAGCAGTGATTTGTATAAAGCATATCACGATCTGGAATGGGGTGTACCGGTAAAGGATGATGCTACCCTTTTTGAATTTCTGATCCTGGAAACCTTTCAGGCCGGACTTAGTTGGATCACCATTTTAAATAAGCGGGAAAATTTCAGAAAAGCCTTTGATAATTTTGACTACAATAAAATTGCAACCTACGACCAGCAAAAGATAGATTCTCTGCTGCAGAATGCCGGAATTATTCGTAATAAGCTCAAAATCAAAGCTACGATCACCAATGCCAAGGCTTTTTTGGAAGTACAAAAACAATTCGGAACATTTAGCAAGTATATTTGGGAGTTTGTAGATCATACACCCATTAAGAATTCCAATAAATATTATAAGGAAATGCCTGCAACAACAGAGATCTCAGATCGCCTGAGCAAAGATCTTAAGTTAAAAGGCTTTAAATTTGTGGGCAGTACCGTGGTCTATGCACATATGCAGGCTACAGGGATGGTCAATGATCATGAAATCACTTGTTTCCGATACCATGAAGTATAAACAAATTCTCTTTATTTTAATATGCTCCTGTTATTTTCAGGGTGCAGCTCAAGCTACCTACGAAAGAGAACATCGAATAAAAAAAAGTCAGTTCCCGGATAAGGCTCATGCCTTTCTTGCCAATGAAATCACCAAAGTAAAAAGGCTGCGATTCTACAGAGAAACAGATAGTGCCAAAACCAGTTTTGAGGCTAAATTTAAAAAAGACAGGCTGCATTATAGCATGGAATTTGATTCTGATGGAATACTGGAAGATGTTGAGATCCTGATCAAAGAAATTGATGTCCCAAATGACACCTTTTCCGCCATAGAAAGCTACTTAAATCAGTCATATACAAAATATCACATTCGAAAAATACTACAACAGTACCGGGTGGAGAAAAGGGAAGAGGTCAAAAAGACCCTTAAAGAGGCCTTTCAAAACTTACTTCTCCCATCTGTTAACTATAAGCTTTTAGTATCATGCAAAACTGAGGATGGCAGTGTAGACTTCGAATTTCTCTTCGATTCGGCCGGAA
Source organism: uncultured Flavobacteriaceae bacterium (assembly GCA_963844995.1). Classification (GTDB taxonomy): domain Bacteria; phylum Bacteroidota; class Bacteroidia; order Flavobacteriales; family Flavobacteriaceae; genus Muriicola. Next base: position 155,590 of record CAWJQE010000024.1, read on the forward strand.
ATTTCAAAAAAAAGAGAGTATTACTCCCTCCTAATTATGACCACGTTCTTTATTAAGGGACCATGGTAGAACATTATTTATCTGCTCTTTTTAATAATTCCAGATAGCGATCACGGGAGATCAACTGGGCACCTAATCTCTCTAAGTGATCTGTATGTAATTGACAATCGATCAGCTCGTAGTTCATCGTTTCCAACTCCCGTGCAAGATGGATCAGGGCGCACTTAGAGGCATCTTTCGATATACTGAACATACTTTCACCACAAAACACATGACCCAGATCTATCCCATACAAACCTCCCACCAACACTTCTCCTTCCCAAACTTCATACGAATGAGCATGCCCTTGCTGATGTAACTGAATATAGGCTTCTGTCATATCCTCAGTGATCCAGGTACCTTTTTGGCCAGGTCTGTAAGCCTTGGCACAATGTTGAATAACATCTTTAAATGCCTTGTCTTTTGTGACTTTAAACTTTCCTTTATTTAAGGTGTTTCTCATGCTTTTTGAGATCTTTATGTTCTCCGGGAACAACACCATTCTTGGATCAGGACTCCACCAAAGAATCAATGAATCTTCATTGAACCATGGAAATATTCCATTTTTATAGGCCATCAGTAGTCGCTCTGGCGAAAGATCCCCTCCAACGGCTAAAAGACCTTCAGAATTAGCCATATCTACTGCCGGAAAAAGTAGCCGGTCATCTAAAAATGTTATGGGCCTGTTCTTATTTTTCACGGTACTAATTAATCCTTCAAAATAAAGGGAAAATTTTACTTAGCGACCTATGCTCTAGAATGGCAGGTCATCATGATCCTCTTCATTCAATTCATTTGCAGGCTCAAAGGCATCCATTGGCGGTACCGGAGGCATCTCTTGCGATGTGGCTCCTGTATCCTGTTTTTCAATGCGCCACCCTTGAATAGAATTGAAGTATTTGGTTTCTCCCTGAGGATTTACCCATTCCCTACCGCGAATATTAATACTGACCTTCACCGTATCGCCTTCTTTATAAGCGTCTAAAAGATCGGTTTTATCCTGTACAAACTCAATCATAATAGTTTGCGGATACTGTTCTTCAGTGGTGACCACTAATTCCCGCTTTCTGAAACCTTTAGATCCATAGGTTTTGGTTTCATCAATCATTTTAACTTTTCCCTGTATTTCCATATTTATTGTTTTATCATGAGCACCTTCCAGGCAGAAGACACATCATTTTTCATTAAAAATTCCTTTGCTTTCTTATGCAGATCTTGCTTTCCTGCTAAACGCTTTAAGTCCGGATGTTGATCCAAAAAATCAGCTATTTCCTCTTTAGCCGGCAAAGCTTCCACATTTCCCAACATCCCCAGGTCATTCCCGGATAGTACAGTACTTGTTCTGATTATTTCCGGAAGGCTATCCACACCAATACCTTTTGTACTCAAAGGCTTGGGAACTTCAAACATACCAACTTTTGCCCTGCTGTACCAATTGCCTCCCATGCGAGCCACCTGATCTATTTTAGATGGGTCTATTGCACCCTGAGGATCTAGTATTTTTTTATGGATATGGATCTTTACCACCTCGGAAAAAATTAAATTTCCCGCACCTCCCTCTTTCCCTAGATGTTCTACCTTGGTTACCTTACATTCAAATTGTACAGGCGATTCCCCTACACGAAAAGGACGCACCATGTCCGACGGCACCATAGTTAGTCCGGATTTTATAAATTCGTTCTCCCCTTCCCCATATTCAGTGCTGGCCAGGGACATTTGTTGTACAATATCATAATTTACGATATTGATAACCACCTCTTTAATGGCCAAAACATTATTCAGAGTATGCTTGGTTGTATTATCACGTACCCGTCTGGCAGGTGAAAATATCAAGATCGGAGGATTGGCACTAAACACATTAAAAAAACTAAATGGAGATAAATTGGGTCGCCCGTCACTGTCTATAGTACTCGCAAAAGCAATAGGACGCGGGCCTACAGCTCCTAACAGATAGCCATGTAATTGGGAGGTAGAGAGGTCTGCAGGATGTATGGCAATCATATTCGACATAGATGACAAAGGTACATAAATTGTATCCAATTTATTATACAGAGCAAGGGCTCAAATGCAACAAATGAACTCATTTTAAGTTATCTTTAATACCACGTTTTCCATAGGATGAACTTTAATCCCAAAAACAAAATATCGAATATCTTCTTGCTGATAGCATCTTTTGTTATCGTAAGTCTCATTCTCTGGAATACCAACAGTTTTTTTAAAAAATTTAAGGAAGAAGAACGGTATAAAATGGAGATCTGGGCCACCGCCCAGTCAGAATTACTTCAGTCTTCCGAAGACCGTGATCTGGGAAACCTCCATGTAAAGATCTTTCAGAACAACACCTCTACCCCAATGATCCTTGTAAATAAAGATGGTTCTGTGAAGACTAATAACATGGCCGATGACATTGAATCGGATCCAACCCTAATTCAAAATAAAATTATAAAATTCAGGGCTGAGAATACCCCTATTTCCATAGATTATGATGGAGAATCCCTTGCTACCTTATACTATGGGAATTCAGAGGTGCTGAATAAGCTTAAATATTATCCTATAGCGCTACTATTGATCATTCTTTTATTTGGGACAGTGATCTTCTTTTTCTTTAAAACTAACAAAGCATCCGAGCAGAACAAGTTATGGGCAGGAATGGCAAAGGAAACCGCACACCAGATCAGTACTCCTCTAACGTCACTCCTCGGCTGGAATGAGCTCTTAAAGAATGAGGATGTCAACAACGCTATTACGGTAGAAATTGAGAAAGACATTGACAGGTTACAGACCATTACAGAACGATTCTCTAATATAGGATCCCTCCCTAAGTTAGAAAGAAGGGACATTGTTGAAGAAACAAAGAAGGCTTTTGACTATTTACAATTACGAAGTTCTCGACTTATCCATTATTCTTTTAATACACACATAGACGAATTGCCCATAATGCTCAATAGTGCCTTATACAACTGGACCATTGAAAATCTGGTGAAAAATGGTATTGATGCCATGAAAGGGAAAGGATCTATATCTATAGAAATTATCCCCGATGGCAAGTTTGTCAACATTCTTATCTCCGATACGGGCCAGGGGATCCCAAAGAGCAGTTTTAATACCATTTTTGAACCCGGAGTTACTTCCAAAAAAAGAGGATGGGGTTTGGGATTGTCATTAGTGAAACGAATCGTAGAAGAATACCATCAAGGGAAGATCAAAGTCCTCAATTCTAATAAAGAAGGAACTATAATGCAAATTTCATTACAAATAAACCCATAAGCATGGCCAGGGAACAACAGATCATCATTAAAGAATCTATTCTAAAAAATAATTGTCCTGAATGCTTTAATCAGGAATTAAAACTTACTTTTTTTCAGAAACACCTCATCACCAGGTTCTACCATAAGACCACAAATGAAGTAAGTCAGGAAATACGGTGTAATAAATGTGGTTCATTGATCTATCCGGTAAAATGGACAGATGATATTGAACGTAGTTTTGAATATTTCCAGAAAATAATCACTCCAGCACCAAAGTCGATGCGCTTTTCGAAATTAACCTATGGACTTTTGGCCCTTATACTTGTTTTGACAGGAGCTCTTATCTATCTCTATTATGCAGGATACCTTACAGCCTGGTTCTGATACTTTCTGCTATCGTCTCGAATTCCTTTTCGGTAAAGGACTCCTTACTTTGAAAAGTAGCATTGGCCATACTTTGCAGGGGAATCAGATGCACATGAACATGAGGTACCTCTAGACCAATAACCGTCATACCTACGCGTTTACAAGGTATAGCTGCCTCAAGGGCCCTCCCAACTTTTCTTGCAAAACTCATTAGACCCATATAGGTCTCCTCATCCAGATCCATGATCTTATCCACTTCTTTTTTCGGGACGCATAGGGTATGACCCTTGGCATTTGGATTAATATCGAGAAAAGCGAAAAATTGATCGTCTTCAGCAATCTTGTAACAGGGAATCTCGCCATTGATGATCTTGGTAAAAATACTGGACATAGGCCTATAATATTTAACTAAAAAATCCTATCAGTTTATGATAGGATTAAATATAAAGAATATAACTGCTTAGTTCCGTGTAATTTCCAATATATCAAACTTTAAGGTGCCATTAGGGACGCTTATTTCAGCAATATCTCCCACTTTCTTGCCTAAAAGTCCTTTCCCTATAGGTGAAGTGACGGATATTTTACCGGTCTTGAGGTCTGCCTCACTCTCAGCAACCAGGGTATACTTCATCTCCATCCCATTTTGCTTATTCTTAAGTTTCACGGTAGATAGGACCAGAACTTTGGAGGTGTCTAATTGGGATTCGTCTATGAGTCGGGCATTGGCCAATGTTTCCTCCAATCTGGCGATCTTCAATTCAAGATGGCCCTGGGCCTCCTTAGCAGCATCGTATTCTGCATTCTCAGAAAGGTCCCCTTTATCTCGCGCTTCAGCAATAGCCTGTGAAGCCAATGGACGCTGTATATCCCTTAAATGATTTAGCTCTTCTTTTAATTTTTTTAATCCTTCTGCGGTGTAATACGATACATTGCTCATAACGTCCTCATTTAATAAATAGAAAATCCCCTACAGCTACCATGCATTTAGCATGTATTTTAGAGAGGATTTAACGCAAATATACAGAATTTTTGATCAATTTTGTAGCAACACCTAATCCATAAAGCCCTTATGAGACATTCCTACATGCTTCTTTTATTGCTATTCTTACTAGCCTGTAGTAATGATCAGGGGCAGCGCAATCCTTATTTGCAGGAAATTGGCTTTCGTTTCGAGATCAACCTCAATTTGCCACTTTACAGCCCACTTACAAATCCTGGCAGTGCCGTCTATATTGGAGCTCAGGGAGTAGGGATCCGTGGAGTGTTTGTAATGAACACCGGGTTTGCTTACCGTGTATTTGAAGCCAGCTGTCCTAATCATTCGCCCAACTCTTGTTCAACAACTGAGTTAAATGGACAAACCGCTGTTTGCGGGTGTGAAGGTTATGAATACAGTTTGTTTACCGGGCAACAATTATCCCCACCCAATGATGGAGAACGCTATTTCAATATGCTGGAGTACCGTGCTTCACAAAGTGGAAATGTAGTAGTGATCAGTAATTGATCTTTATTGTACTCTTTATCCGTATCACCACTTCCTATTAAAAATGCCTATAATGCAACTTTTACGCCTATCAGAAAATTGATCCCTGCCTGTGGGTAATACCCTGCTCCTTCTACAGTTGTAATTGTTCCTGGGTTACTAAAATCATCATCAAAGGTGAAAAAATACCCATTGGACACATACTTGGCATCAAAAATATTATTCACCAAGCCGGAAATGACAATGCTCTTTACCACGCTTTTAGGTTGTAGCGTATATGAAATATTGATATCGGTCTGTGAGTATGCGTCCAATACCGAAGATGCAACGTCAATATTGCCCATATACTGTTCTCCAACATATTTGGTTAGCAAGGCTAGTTGAAAAGTTTCGCTGGGTTCATAGGCTATCCTGTTGCCTATGATCAACCCGGGAGAATAAGCAATGTTGGTATTCCCCAAATCCTCCAAAATTCCATCTCGCTGAAATACAAAATCAATATTCTTATTGGTGCTGATCGCTAAATTTGGCTGCCATACAAAAGAACTTCCCAATTTTATAGCTGCATCTAACTCCAATCCAAGGCGGTAGCTATCCCCTACGTTTGCTCGCAAAGGAGCTCCTACATCATTCAATTCTCCGGTGAGTACTAATTGATCTTTATACCTCATATAGAAAAGATTGGTATTGATCTGCACATCGGGAGTAATATATCGCCATCCTAATTCTAGGTCGTTAAGTCGTTCTGGTTTTGGATTACCATTTTCATAATCATTCCTATTTGGTTCACGATTTCCCACAGCCCATGAAAGGTAAAAATTATTATTAATGTCCAGATCATAGATAAGTCCGGCCTTCGGATTAAAAAAATTAAAGCTGTCATCAACCAGCCCTGTTTCATTCCCATTGGCCCGATAATTTACCTTTCTATACTGAATATCTCCATAAAGACTCCATCGTTCATTCCATTTGTAAGTACCCTTAGCGAAGATGTTAAAATCTGTTTTTCTTGAATCGTCGTCATAGTATCGCTCTCTGATATCTGCTCCCGGAGCCAGGCGTGCCCAGATCACTTCTCCAAAATGATCTCCTTCATACAGGTTGTACCCCCCGCCTAAAATGAATTTTACTTTTTCAAACGAACGGTTTAATGAAAAAACAGTGCCGTAAAAGTCATTGTCTAACCATCTTCTGCGCACAAGATCTGTAGATGTGATCTCCTCGCCATTAACGGTGACAGGCTCAAAACCGTAGGTGTCAAAATCATCATTTTGCCTGTATTGTTCAAAATATCCTCTCCCCCTGGTATAATGAAAAGCCAGACTCGAATTCCATCCACTTCCCAGATCCTGATTCCAGTGGAGTTGGGCATGGTCCTGCTTGTAATTGTCCACTTCATTATCATAGAATTGTATCTCCCCATTCTCATCTGTATAAAGGCCTGCAGGATTAAATCGCCTGTTAGTTGCCAGGGTGGCCGCATCGATCCCGAAATAAGCCTGGTAGGTAATTTCATGACCGCCAAATAACAAGGCCTTGATAAGGGTATTCTTATCTCTAAACGCAGCTTGTAAAAAATAAGAGTCGAGAGCAGCAGAAGCCCGGTCTATATACCCATCAGATATGATCCTTGACAATCTGCCGGAGATTTCAATGGCATCATTTAGCAATCCTGTGGAGAATTTAATATTGTTCCGCATGGTGTTAAAACTCCCAAAGGAAGAGGCAAATTCGGCATAGCCCTTTTCAGCTACGGCATCCGTCAATAAATTCAAACTAGCGCCAAAGGCTCCGGCTCCATTGGTAGAGGTCCCAACCCCTCTTTGTAATTGAAGGTCTTCAGTAGAGGATGCAAAATCGGGTAGATTAACCCAAAAAGTGCCATGTGATTCTGAATCATTGTATGGAATTCCGTTGATGGTTACGTTCACCCGGGTAGCATCGCTTCCCCTTACCCGAATTCCGGTATACCCTACCCCGGCACCGGCATCGGAAGTGGTGACTACGGAAGGAAGAAAGTTTAGGAGAATAGGTATATCCTGTCCCAGATTTCTGGAACTTAATTCTTTCTTTGTAAGATTAGAAAATGTCACCGGAGATTCCTTGGTAACCCTTATAGATGAGACAAGTACCTCATCCAGAATGATCTCCTTGCCCTGAACGGAGTCTTTGTGTTGTTCCTGACCACGAAAAATTGATATGGAACCTGCCAGTAATAAAAATAATAATCCTCGTTTCATTCAATATAGGTTGTGAATAAAAGGGATAATTATTCAGGTTTCTAAAATTGATGGTAACCCATTTGGAAAGAAACGAAACTGGGTTTGAATCTTTCTCAAAATTGTACAAATCCTTTTGAACAGAAAAAGTACAACTCCCTTGGCGGCATTACCCGCCCAGGTTCATTGGGTGTACTCTCAGCCTGTTTAGAATCTGGTTATTGATCAAACTCTAAAAAGGCACCCCTTTGAGATGATGCAAAGATACATGCTAGAAACGGAATATCTATAAAAATTTAAACCGCTTGCCGCAACTGCCTTACTTATAACTGATGCGCCGGTTTTAGGAGGTCATTGACGGTCTTTACCGGGTTAAAGGTGGCAGAAGGAACTTCTACAAAAATAGTATTCCAATAAGCCATAGCTCCGTTCCACAAGCCCGGTAATTCCAAGGCCTTTAGATCCTTTCCTTCTTTAGTTTTTTGAGTGATGAATCCTTGTTTTTCGTTTACGTAATTCAATAAATGATATTTCTGCCCCTTATAGTCCTTTACCCCACAAACAATATCCACGGGATTAAAATGCGTAGCCTCCCTGAATATTTTGTTCTGGTGTTCATTGTTAAGATCTACCTGGGCAGATTCTACGATCTGTAAACTCACATTTCCATTCCTGTCCTTTACCCAATAAGGACCTCCTCCCGGTTCTCCTTCATTCTTGACCATACCACATACGCGAATGGGTCTTTGTAGTTTGTCCTTTAAGATCTCTATCTGTTGCCCTAGTGTAAAACCATTATAATTATCAGAAAAACGAACATTAAGGTCCTCTTCCAAAAATGTCTTAATAGCTTCTAACTTTTCCCCGTCCAATGAGTTATCATCTATCATCTTTGTATAACGGAATACCCTTTCCTGAACCTCTAACAGTACCCCGGCAAGCACCTTTTTAGATGCTGCATTATCCCGACTATTGACCTGTGTTACAACGTTATCTATGTTTTTTATAAAAATGATATCTGCATCCTGTTCATCCAGGTTTTCTATAAGCGCTCCATGGCCTCCGGGTCTGAACAACAAACTGCCATCTTCGTTTCTAAATGGCTCATTATCCATAGTCACGGCGATGGTATCCGTAGATGATTTTTGGTAAGAATAGCCCACCCTAAAATCCGTATTGGTGGCTTTAGCCGACTTAGAACTTATGTTATTCCACTCCTTGTCAAAAAGTGTTTGGTGTTGCTCGGAAATAGTAAAATGCAAATTAGATTTTCCTTGAGTGCAGGCATATTGGGCAGCTTCAAATAAATGTTCCTGAAAGGGTGTTGCTACATGATCTTTGTATTTGTGGAAGGGTAGTAATCCTTTAGGATAAAACCCATAATTTAACCCTTCTTCACTCAACAATTCCTTTACAAACAGGTATTTGTGTTTGTCAAGTGATAGATCCTTTTGTTGAATTCTCTTTAAGACCGCGGTATAGAATGGGAAGACAGTTACATTTTTAAAAAAGTGAAGGATATCACCCTTGTCCCCTTTTGCTGCGTATTCAGCTAGCGTTTGTCCTTTGGGATCAAAAGAATCCAGAAATCCAAAAAGTGATTTGAACATTCGTGAAGCGGCTCCCGAAGCAGGCACAAATTTTAAAAGGGTAAGTTTATTGATAGCATTATCAAAATGTTCTACATAGGCTATTTCCTGCTTGGGCGATAATTTTAGAATTCCATTTTTGACCACAGCAGGAGCTTCAAGATGAACAAAGGGGATCCCTTCCATAAAGGTGCGTATTTGATCTTCCACCTTCTTCTTGGTAATTCCTTTTCCGGTAAGTTGTTTCACATCTTTTTCGGAGAACTCAATCATGTTTCAATAATTTATCGATCGTATGAATAGCCTTTTCAAATCTGGTTTTTTTGTCGCCTTTTAAGGTAATAAAATTCCGTTGATGCTTTTCCAGGGTATTCTTGAAATACTGAAACATATTTTCGCGCTCATCCGGTTTGTCTCTGAGATCATCTTTTTCCCATGGTGTATCTATGTAAGTTAGCAAGTAAAGATCATAGCTATTTTGTATGGCGTATTTCTCTAATACTGGATCTGTATATCCCAGATAATAGGCCTCAGAGTATACTTTTGTTTCCAAAAGATCTGTATCACAGATCAATAGAGAATCTACTTTGGTAGTGTATTTATTTTCCAAACGCATTTGTCCTTCCGCAATAGGTAACAGATCATCTGGTTCACAAGTCTTTTGCTCTTTGTTCCATTTATCCTGTAAATACTCCCTGGCATATTCCGGAACCCATAGGGTGTTATAATGAGCTGCCAATTCCTTTGAAAGCGTAGTTTTTCCGGTTGATTCGGGTCCGAATAGAACTACCTTGATGATGTCTGAAGGGTGCTGTCTAAATTTTTCTTCCATGCAAGGTAGCCTTGTATTGCTAAAACGGTAAAGATAAGATATTGAAGGGAAAGCATCCCCCACCCACGATAGGCGTATAAGGGGACAGTAATAATGTCTGCCAGGATCCAGAGCGTCCAGTTCTCTAACTTTTTATTGGCCATATACCACATAGCGGTAAAGAAAATACCCGAGGTTAAAATATCTATATAATTGGTATAGTTAAGCTCGGTGCCAAACAGTCTATATACCCCATAAGTGACCATCATGGTTAAAAGGAAAAAGATAACTCCCACTTGTTTTTCCCTGACATTGGTCCTTGAGATCCGCACTACTTTCTTATTTTGTTTCACTCTTGCCCAATTCCACCACCCATAGATACTCATGATAGAGTAATAAAAATTCATCATCATATCTCCAAATAAGGCGTCTATATAAAATAGGTAGACGGTAATAACCGTGGCTACCAGGCCCGTGGGATACACTAATATGTTTTCTTTTTTTGCATAGACCACACTGGCAATTCCAAAGAAAAATGCAATACCTTCCAATACTACAAGGGAAAACTCCCTGTTCTTATATGGGTCCAGAAAAAAATCGAAAATGGGGCTCATACTAACACTTATCTGATTAGACTATTCCCTGGTTCTAAGGCATAAGCACAGGTAAACCCATCTAGCTCCAGAAAATAGATCTTAAAAAATGAAACATCCCCATTTAAGGTAATGACACCAGTAGTTTCACCCGCTTCCATTGTAAAATCTTCAATGTTGATATTATTCAAAAAGCTCAGACCAAGTATAGAGCTGATCTTATAAAGTGATTCTTTGGCACCCCATACAACTGTAAGTTTCCTGATCAGATTTTTTGGATCAGATAAGGAGCCATACTCTTCTATTGGAGTAAACTTGTGGGCTATTTTCAGGATCTTTTCGCGTTGTTTTTCAATATCGATCCCAACAGGTAGCTCTGTGCTCACTATGATCCCTGTGAAAGTGAATGAATGTGTAATTGAAATATAGGTCCCATCCCTCAAGTGTGGCTTCCCAAGGCTGTCATAAAATAGGTCTTTATCCTGATACCCTTCCAAGGCCAACAAATGCCGGATACTTAGAAATCCCCGACGGTGCAATTCAGATTTCATTCCCTCTAAACGCTGTTGACAAGGGGGCGTTAAAAAAATACCCGAAGCCAGTTCTTTTTCGCTCTCAGTGATCTCCCAAATATGAACCCGGGTGGCGGCACTTACTGTTATTGTTTTGTAAAGAGGCATGGGAATTTTTAAGTTATCACTATCTTTGGGGTTCAAAAAAAAAGCGGTTTTCCGCACGCTAACGAAAGTAAAAATAAAAAAAGAGATGAGCACTAAAACCATGCCCTATGTACCATATAAAGTGAAAGACTTGTCACTTGCTGCCTGGGGAAGAAAGGAGATAGAACTTGCCGAAGCTGAAATGCCGGGTTTAATGTCGTTAAGAGAAGAGTACAAAAAAGAACAGCCACTAAAAGGAGCTCGCATTGCAGGATGCCTCCATATGACCATTCAGACGGCTGTTTTGATTGAGACCCTGGTGGCACTGGGTGCTGATGTAACCTGGAGTTCTTGTAATATCTTTTCTACTCAAGACCATGCCGCTGCGGCTATTGCAGCTGCCGGAATACCTGTCTATGCCTGGAAAGGGATGAATGAAAAGGAATTTAACTGGTGTATTGAACAAACCCTATTTTTTGGTGAAGAACGTGCACCCCTTAATATGATCCTCGATGACGGAGGCGATCTTACTAATATGGTACTAGATCAATATCCGGAATTGGCTACAGGCATTAAAGGATTGTCTGAGGAAACAACCACAGGTGTACACAGATTGTATGAGCGCGTAAAGAATGGAACACTTACCATGCCCGCAATCAATGTGAATGATTCGGTTACCAAGTCGAAATTTGATAATAAATACGGGTGTAAGGAAAGTGCGGTAGATGCGATCAGAAGAGCTACAGATACTATGCTTGCCGGGAAAAAAGTTGTTGTTGCCGGTTACGGAGATGTTGGGAAAGGTACCGCTGCCTCTTTTAGAGGAGCCGGTTCTATAGTGACCGTAACGGAAATCGATCCTATTTGTGCCCTACAGGCTTGTATGGATGGATTTGAAGTAAAGAAGTTGGAAACGGTTATAGCCAATGCCGATATCATTATTACTGCCACCGGCAATAAAGACATTATCAAAGAAAAGCATTTCCGTGCTATGAGAGATAAGGTGATTGTTTGCAATATTGGACATTTCGACAATGAAATAGATATGGCATGGTTGAATGGCACCTATGGAAATACAAAAGATGAGATCAAACCTCAGGTAGATAAATATACAGTTGATGGAAAGGATATTGTTGTTTTGGCCGAGGGCCGACTCGTAAACCTGGGTTGTGCAACAGGTCATCCTAGTTTTGTGATGAGTAACTCTTTCACTAATCAGACGCTTGCACAAATTGAGCTTTGGAAGAACAGTAAGAATTATGAGAACGATGTATATATGTTACCCAAACATCTGGACGAAAAAGTAGCCCAACTACACTTGTCGCGTTTAGGTGCTGAACTCACTGAATTGGATGATGATCAGGCCACCTATATTGGGGTTCCCAAAAAAGGTCCTTTTAAGCCAGATTATTACAGGTATTAGAAGAATAAGAATAGTTTAATAAAAAAAGCTCTTGAAAAATCAAGAGCTTTTTTTATTTGTTTTATGGTAAGAGTTCTTACGCCTGAAAAGGCTCGATAGAAACAAAGGATTTACCTCCGGCTTTTTTCTCGAATTTAACAAGACCGTCTATCCTGGCATGTAAGGTATGATCCTTACCGGCATACACATTCTCACCCGGGTTATGTTTGGTCCCTCTTTGTCTTACAATTATATTTCCGGCGGCGGCGGCCTGGCCACCAAAGATCTTAACTCCTAATCGTTTCGATTCTGATTCTCTACCGTTCTTGGAACTACCTACACCTTTTTTATGTGCCATAATTCTAAATTTTTGTGAGCAATGCTCTATTCTTATTTACTTAATGCTGCTATAAGATCTGCTTTCTTCATGGAAGAAATTCCTTCAATACCCTTCGCCTTGGCCATTTCTTTTAGCTCAGCTACGGTATTCTTACTTAGATCTGCAGTTTTCTTTACTGCTTTTGGAGCTGCTTCCTTTTTAGGAGCTGCTTTCTTTGCTGCTACTTTTTTTGGAGCTTCAGCTTTTACCTTGGGAGCCGCTGCTTTAGCTTTAGGGGCCTCTTTTTTAGGGGCGACCTTTACCGCTTCTTTTTTAGGAGCTTCCTTTTTGGCTCCTTTAGCAACAATCCCTTCAATATGGATCTCCGTTAAATACTGACGATGTCCATTCTTCTTTTGGTATCCTTTACGTCTTTTCTTTTTAAAGACGATTACTTTGTCACCTTTTAGGTGCTTAACGATCTTTGCCTCTACAGCAGCGCCGTCTATAGCCGGGGCGCCAATAGTGATATTCTTACCATCTTCTAAAAGAAGAACGTTGTGAAAAGAAACTTTCTTTCCTTCTTCTTCCTTTAAACGGTGAACGTACACTTTTTGGTCTTTCGCAACCTTAAATTGCTGCCCTGCTATTTCTACAATTGCATACATAGCGTTTCTATTAATGATTAAACCTAATTGTGATAGCATCAAATGAATGCTAAGGAACTTTTAGGAGGGTGCAAATATACTGCTAAATTGGGAATTCGCAAGCGATTTAAAAACAAAATCCCTTCTTAAGAAATAGTGTTTCTGGTTGACTTAAATAATTGCATAAAACTGAGAGTAAGCACAATGGTGGTCGCAAAGCCCATAATTGCTACCGTAAAAAACACGATAGCTTCAAAACTCTCAAAGTTACTGAACCATTGGGAGGATAAATGTTCCAAAAACTCCGGATCTATTTCTGTTGAATAAATAGCAAAGAAAACTGTAAAAATAAGGGTGGCCACAAATCCTGTTACGAGGCCTGCCTTAAATCCAGTGCCATAATTAAATTTATCTTTTTCCTGTATTCTGAAGTACTTAATGGCCTCGTAGATCGCAAAACCTGTGATGACACCGTTAAATAGACTGTAAAAGACATTAGTATGAAGATCCACAAGGGAAAGGATTAAAAAATAAGCAATGAGACTACCGCTTGCGGCAATACCAAAACGAATTGGGAGGGCTACTTTATTCATAAGTATATTTGGTTAATATTACACTTTGAAAATATGAAATTATAGTTAATATTGCTGTTAATTCTTGTTAAAGCTATAGGAATCTTTATATTTACGTAGGTAAACTGTTTGCACTATTAGAGTGCTACAATGTACCAAATTTCAATACATACTTCATATTAATTAATTACAAAAACACATGAGAAAAAGAAAATTTACAGGCCTATCCTTTGCCTTGCTCTTTATGACCTTGACGGCAAGCGCCCAGGAGGTTGTATACGAGGAATACGACTTGGATAACGGGCTACATGTTATCCTGCATCAGGATAATACTGCTCCAGTGGTAACTACCTCGGTAATGTATCACGTAGGTGGGAAAGACAGAACAGAAGGGCGTACCGGTTTTGCACACCTTTTTGAACACCTTTTATTTGAAGGAACAAAAAATATAGAAAAAGGGAAATGGTTTGAGATCGTTTCTTCTAATGGAGGGCAGAACAACGCCAATACTTCACAAGACAGAACTTACTACTACGAGGTCTTCCCATCCAATAATCTGGAGCTGGGTTTATGGTTAGAATCTGAGCGTATGTTACATCCGATCATTAACCAGGATGGAATAGATACCCAACAAGAAGTGGTCAAGGAAGAGAAAAGACTGCGTTATGATAATTCTCCATACGGACAACTATTACCAGTATTGGGTGAAAACCTGTTTAAGGTACACCCATATAAGGATCCAAATATTGGGTATATGAAAGATCTGGATGCAGCATCTTTAGAGGATGTCATAGCATACAATAAGAAATATTATGTCCCTAACAATGCGGTCCTTGTTGTAGCAGGTGATATTGATGTACCTGCCACCAAAAAAATGATTGCCGATTATTTTGGCACTATTCCAAGAGGAGCAGATATCACGCGGAGTTACCCACAGGAAGAACCCATTACTCAGGAGATCAAGGCTACTGCCTATGATTCAAACATCCAGATTCCGGCAATAATGGTTGCTTATCGCACTCCTGGCTTTGCTGAAAGGGATGCCTATGTTTTGGATATGATCTCCTCCTATCTCAGTGACGGAAAAAGCTCCAAACTCTATAAAAAAATGGTGGATGACCAAAAACAGGCCTTACAAGTAGGTGCCTTCAATATTGGGCAGGAAGACTATGGAATGTATCTGGTTTTTGCGTTACCCGTTGGTGAGACCCCTTTAGATGTTTTAGCATCCGAAATGGAAGCGGAAGTAGCGAAAGTTAGGACCGACCTTATTTCAGAAAAAGATTATCAGAAATTACAGAACAAATTTGAGAATCGCTATGTAAACTCTAATTCTAGTATATCGGGAATTGCAGGATCGCTTGCCACTTCTTATATGTTGTACGGAGATACTGACCTGATCAACAAGGAAATAGACATTTTCAGGTCTATCACCAGAGAAGAAATTATGGCCGTTGCCGCTAAGTATCTACAACCCAATCAGCGTGTAGTGATCGATTATTTACCTAAGGACAAAACAGATAATTAAGAAGATGAAAAAAATATATATTACAGTAATACTGGCCTTTATGGCCTTCGCAGTAGAGGCGCAGATAGACAGGTCTAAAATGCCTGAGCCGGGGCCATCTCCCGAGATCAATTTACAAGATCCGCAGCGTTTTGAATTAAATAATGGCCTAAAGGTCCTTGTGGTTGAAAATCATAAGTTGCCAAGGGTCTCCATTCAACTAACCTTAGATAATCCACCTATTTTGGAAGGTGATAAGGCTGGTGTTTCCAGTTTAACCGGAAGCCTAATTGGTAATGGATCTAAGTCCATCCCAAAAGACGAATTCAATGAGGAGGTCGATTTCCTTGGAGCCAGCATAAATTTTGGTTCTCAAAGCGCCTTCGCAAGTTCGCTATCCAAATATTTTCCCCGAATTCTTGAGTTGATGGCAGATGCTGCCATCAATCCAAATTTTACACAAGAGGAATTCGACAAGGAAAAGGATAAGTTGATCACCGGGCTTAAAACTCAGGAAAAAGATGTTTCTGCCATTGCAGGAAGAGTACAAAGAGCACTTGCCTATGGCACTGATCATCCTTATGGAGAATTTACCACTGAGGAGACAGTGAATAATGTGAGCCTCCTGGATGTTCAGCAATTCTACAGCAGTTACTTTGTACCGGCCAACGCCTATTTAGTAATTATTGGAGATGTAAATTTTGAGCAGGTTAAGGAATTGGTGACCAAGGAATTTACTCCCTGGACCAAGGCTTCCCCTCCATCATTTTCTTTCTCTAATCCATCGGATGCGCAGTATACGCAGATCAATTTTGTTGACGTTCCTAATGCGGTTCAGTCAGAGATCACCGTACAAAACCTTGTAAATCTTCAAATGAAAGATGAAGATTACCTGCCTGCCCTGGTGGCCAATCAGATCCTTGGAGGTGGTGGTGAAGCCAGACTCTTCCTTAATCTTAGAGAAGATAAAGGATATACCTATGGTTCTTATTCCCGAATTGGGAATGATAAATATGCCCCTTCCAGGTTTAGTGCTTCGGCAAGTGTTCGGAATGTGGTTACGGACAGTTCTATTGTAGAATTACTTAAGGAAATAGACAAGATCGCTAAAGAGCCTGTTTCTGAAATGGAATTAAAGAATACAAAAGCTAAATACGTAGGAAACTTTGTCTTAGCGCTTGAAAGGCCTTCTACCATAGCCCGTTATGCCTTGAATATTGAAACCGAGGGACTTCCAAAAGATTTTTATAAGACCTATCTGGAGAGAATCAATGCTATTACCATTGAAGATGTACAAGCAGCCTCGCAGAAATATTTTTCTGTAGACAATGCCCGCGTGGTAGTGGCAGGGAAAGGTAGTGAAGTCCTGGAAAATCTGGAGAAGGTTGATTTTAATGGCAAAACCATCCCGGTTAAATACTATGACAAGTACGCAAAGGATGCTGAAAAACCAAATTATGAAGCTGCTGTTCCTGAAGGGGTGACAGTACAATCTATCGTCGATAAATATTTTGAAGCCATTGGCGGAAAAGACAAGGTAGATCAGATTACATCTCTTAAATTGGTGTATGAGGGAACCGCAATGGGAGCCTCCATCAAGATAGAAGAGAAGCGGACAGCCGATAAATTTGCACAGATAAGCTACATGAACGGAGCTGCAATGGGTGGTGTTATTGCTAAAGGAGACGAGTTATTTGCAAAGCAAGGAGCCAACAATGTACCGTTACCTCCAGACATGCAAAAAGATATGTTGCAATCACTGGGTATTTTTGCAGAGCAGCGTATTGCTGCCAATCCTGCCGCAAAGGTTGCGGGCACTGAAATGGTAGAAGGAAAAGAGGCCATCAAAATTGAGGTCCCCGGAACTGTTGTACAGGCCACCTATTTCTATGATATAGAGACCGGACTTAAAGTAAAAGAAGCTTCGGTAACCACAATGGGGGGGCAATCACAGAGTCAGGAAGCGCTCCTTAAAGACTATACAGAAGTAGATGGAATAAAATTTCCATCTGTTAAAATGAGTCAATTAGGACCTCAGATGGTAGAATTCAAATTAGCTGAAGCAGTGATCAATGTAGCGGTTACTGATGCCGATTTCGAATAAAATATAATTCTAAATACCTTTAAAGAAGCGTATCTCAGGACTGAGGTGCGCTTTTTCTTTTATTGACGAGGTATACTCCAAGCAAAATGATCCCTGAAGCACCCACCTGCCAAGCACTAAAACGTTCTCCATCCAGAAGACCCCAAAAAATACCTACGATAGGGATCAAATAGGTGACCGATACTGAAAAAACAGGGGAAGAGATCTGTATCAATTTATTGAACATCACCTTGGCCACGCAGGTCCCAAGAATGCTTAGGATAAGCACATAGCCAAGCGAACTCATAAAGTATGTGCCTTCTCTGACTGGTGCACTTAATGCTCCTGAATAAAATAGTAAGATCAATGCGGGTGGAAACATAAATGCAAAATTTCCTACGGCAATGCCCATAGGAGATACTTCCTGTAACTTACTTTTGATGATATTGGCATTGCAGGCATAGAGGATGGTGGCCAGAACAACCAAGCCCGAATACCAGTAATTTTGATTTGGATTAATATCAGAGCCAACATAGATAAGGAGAATAGCTCCTAACAAGCCTACCAATACTCCTACTACCTGATTTCTGGTAAAGGCGATCTTAAAGGCTATAAATCCGATGATAATGGTAAAAAGTGGAACTAGGGAGTTCAAAATTGAGGCAATACTGCTATCTATCTCTGTCTCTGCAAATGAAAATAGGAATACAGGAATAAAACTTCCAAACAAACCGGAAAGACCTACCCAAAACCATTCCTTTTTTGAAATATTCCTGATAGATCGGTAACCCACAAGAAAAAGAAAAAAAGAAGTGATGACAATTCTTACAGAGCCTAATTGTATTGGGGTAAAACCTTCCAGGCCTTTTTTGATCAATATGTAGGATGTTCCCCAGATGATTGAAAGAACGATCAGGTAAAACCATTTTCGGTTTACATCACTCATATTAGAATTAATTTTCGCAAAAATGACGCTTTTTGCCGAATTATTTACAGCTCTCTTTTGTAAATTTGTTATTATAAAAATTCATACAATGTCCATCAAAACTGCTTCAGTAATCTTATCCCTATTTATACTATTTGTTTCCTGTAAATCCGAACCCAAGAAAGATGAAGGCCCTTCACAAATGGAAAATGTAATGGCCGTACATGATGAGGTGATGCCTAAAATGGGTACTATCAGCAATCTTATTGCTGATCTAAAACCAAAAGTAGATTCTACAGAGGTGGGAAAAGAATATTTGAAGGCCATTCGTGATCTTCAGGGTGCTCATAAATCTATGATGGATTGGATGCGCGACTTTGGAGAGCGATTCGATTATGAGGAAATAATGAATGGGAAAGAACTCAATGCTGAGAAACAAGGGTGGTTACAGGAGGAAGAAACAAAGGTTAACGAGCTTCGCGAAAAGATCAATACTAGTATTGCCAATGCCGAAAGGGTGTTAGCAGAGAATTAAAATGGGAGGTTCCCCAGATCTACATTGCCACCTGAGATGATGACGCCAATTTTTTTGCCTTTATACCTTTCCCGCTGTTTGTAAAGTCCGGCCAGAGCCACAGCACTAGAAGGCTCCACTATGATCTTCATCCGTTCCCAAATAAGTCGCATGGCAGCTATTATCTCTTCCTCTTCAACCCGCACTATTGTCCTCACATGTTCTAAAATCACCGGCAGCGTATTGCTCCCCAATTGAGTCTTTAGACCATCTGCAATGGTATTGGTAGTTAGATTCGATTCTATTTTACCGCTTTTTAAAGATCTATAGGCGTCGTCTACTTCAAAAGGTTCTGTTCCTACCACCCGGCAATTCTTTCCCTTAGCAGCAGCGGCAATGGCTGTGCCAGCGATTAATCCACCCCCTCCTACGGGAACAAATATGGCATCTAAGTTGGGATGATCCTCTAGTAATTCCAGGGCCGCCGTTCCTTGTCCCAGGATCACATCAATATCATTAGAAGGATGTAAAAAAGTTGCGCCTGTCTTTTCTTGTATTTCCTCTGCCAAAGCGTTTCTTGCATCAAGTGTAGGTTCGCATTCATAGATGATCCCACCATATTCTGTGACCCCTTTCTTTTTTACATCAGGTGCCGTTGAGGGCATCACAATATGGGCTTTAACTCCTAAAATCTGAGCAGCTAAAGAAAGTGCCTGAGCAAAATTACCGGAAGAATGCGTAACTACACCCATGGCCTTTTGTTCGGGGCTGAGTTTTAAAATGGCATGAGTAGCACCTCGCATTTTATAGGCCCCCATTCGCTGGAAATTCTCACATTTAAAAAAGACCTCAGCACCTACAATATCATTAATAAGCCTTGATGTAAGGACAGGGGTCCTATGTATATATGGCCTTATTTTATCATGACAAGCTAAAAGTTCTGTCTTGTTCATTTCTGATATGTTTCATACTTCACCATTTACTGCCACTTTAGGGTCTCCAGGATCTTTCGTACGTCATTTTGAAGATAGGCAGCCGCAGGATATATAGAATCGTAATTTGGCTTTGCATAGAAATACAGCGAGCCGGTTAAAAAGTGTTTTGTGCTATCTGTAGCGTAGAATTGTGCCTGAGAGGCTGCATTCCCTTTTACTTCATAGAACATCCCATATACACGAGCATCTTCATTTATAAATTTTTGCTCCATAATATTATCGGCCTTTGCCACGTGTTCATAAGACAACTTTTGAGCATCAGATAATAAGTCGAACAAATTATTTTGTACAGGTTTGTAGGTAAGATAAATTGCACCTTTAATGGAAGGGTAATCTAAGGTAAAAGAAGATCGTTTAAGATCCTTTACAGTGGCCAGACTATTGTATTGAAAACTATAGTTTTCTGTTTGCACCACTTTAGATTCGCCCTTTGGATATTCTAAACGCAATTGAGCCTTGGGTTTAGGAAGCGCCTCATCTTTGCATCCGATTAGGAAAAGGAGCGAAAATATACCTGCAAATAGGAAATTACACCTCATGTGGTAAGGTAATTTTTATCTGTTTTAATCGTTTTCTATCAAGACTCTCCACCACGAACTGGTAATTCTTAAAAATGATCTTTTCTCCTTTTTTGGGGAAGTTTCCAGCGATTTCCAACACAAATCCTGCTATGGTCTCAGACTCACCTTTTTGTACTTCAAAATCGGTGTCATCATCAATTTTAGCCACTCGGTAAAAGTCTTTTAATGCTGTTTTTCCATCAAAGACGAAATTGTGATCGTCTAGTTTAGAATAGATCAGGTCTTCATCATCGAATTCATCACTAATATCTCCTACTATTTCTTCTATGATGTCTTCCAGGGTTACTATTCCGGAAGTACCTCCATATTCATCCACAACAACGGCAAGGTGATTCTTCTTCTCCTGGAATTCCAGTAGTAGATCGTCTAATTTTTTATTCTCCGGGACAAAATAAGGCTCGCGTATAAGGGTGATCCAATTAAAATTCTTTCTGTCGATATAGGGAAGCAGATCCTTTACATACAGTACCCCTATTACCTTGTCTATATGGTCCGAAAAGACGGGTATACGAGAATACCCATGTTTTTTGATCTCTTCGAGCACTTCAGGAAACTTCATGGCCTCCTGCAAGGCGAAAATATCGATACGTGGCCGCATTACTTGTTTCGTATCTGTATTACCAAAAGAAACGATGCCTTCCAGGATCTTCTGTTCTTCCTTTGTGGTATCACCCTCGGAAGTAAGTTCTAGTGCCTGAGATAGATGATCTACACTAAGGTTTGTCTTTTGTTTTCCAAACTTCTCATAAATATAAATAGTGGTAGCACGCATAGGACCGCTAAGCGGAGTAAACACGAAATCCAATACTTTAAGCGGATAGGCCATAAAATGTGAAAATATACGCTTGTTTCTGTTCGCATAGATCTTGGGTAGTATTTCACCGAACATTAAAATGAGGAATGTTGCAACCACTACCTCTAATAAAAAACGGATAGAAAGAACACCCATAATATGGTATGTTATGGAAGCAAAGAGAGTATCACCAATATCACTAAAAAGAAGAACGATCCCAATATTAATGGCATTATTAGCAATAAGTATCGTCGCCAATAATTTCTTAGGCCTTTCCAGCAATTTAACGACTATACTGCCTTTGGAGGTATTTCTATCCTGTATCTCCTTAAGTTCCGTGATTGAAAGGCTGAAAAATGCAATCTCTGCCCCGGAGACAAGCGCTGAGCAAGCCAACAAAGCAATTAGTACAATGATCTTTATTACTATAAGACTTTCGTTACCTGCAAAACCTAATAATAATTGAATAGGATCCGGATCCACGTGCAATTCAGTTAGTTAGTAAGATCAAAAAGGCAAATCGTCATCCTGCTCGGAAGTTGCCATAGAGCTTTGTGGTTCTGCTTTTTCAGAGCTGGAGCCTTTAGGGGTATTAGCTGAAACCTTCTTGGTTGAAGGTTTTGGCTCATTTGACATACTTTCCTGTTTGGTAGTCAGGAAGGTAAAGTCTTGCACATGTATTTCGGTGGTATATTTTGTAACACCATCATCTCCCTGCCATTGCCTGGTCTTTAATCGTCCTTCAACATAGATCTTATCTCCTTTGTTCAAGTATTTCTCACAGATCTCTGCTGCTTTGTTGCGGACCACTATATTATGCCACTCCGTGGAAGTAACCTTTTCGCCGGTTTGCTTATTGGTATAGGTTTCATTGGTAGCTATTGGGAATCTTCCAATACAATTTCCACCCTCAAAATAATGAAGTTTTACCTCATCTCCCAGATGCCCTATTAGCATCACTTTATTCAATGTTCCACTCATGATATAGATTTAGGCCAAAAGTACGAATTTTTAAATGTTTCTAGGAATTCTGCCAGCAATACTGGCACAGGATATTGAGGAAGGCTCTGAAGGGCGATTCCTCCTTTTAGTTCCTCCTTTAATTCCACGATCCAAAACCTCGTAATAAGATGCTGATGCGATAATTTATGGACAATAGGATCTTCTTTCCACAATACAAAATCTTTTATCTTTTCTTCTCTGGAGGATACCCTGCCATACATTTCAGTTTCCTCCATCAATGTATCTGTTTCTATCAAGGGAAATTCGTACAGATGTCGCCAAATTCCCTTCCCAATTCGTTTGTTGAGTTTCGTAAATCCATGTTGATCTATGAAAACGAGGTAATTAAAATATCTGATCTTAACTTTATTCTTTTTGATCTTTACAGGTAAGGCAGACACACTTTCTTGCTGTAGGGCCATACATCCGGAATTAAGTGGGCAATGATCACAATCTGGTCGTTGAGGGGTGCATTGCAGGGCACCAAATTCCATGATCGCCTGATTGTATTCCCTTATGGATGATGCATCCATCACTTCATGGGCCAACTTCTTAAAATAGTGTATTCCCTCAGTGCTGTTGATTGGGAGATCTACACCAAAATACCTTGCTAAAACCCTGTAAACGTTGCCATCCACCACAGGCCTTGCCTCGCCAAAACATATAGATGCAATTGCGCTGGCAGTATAATCCCCAATACCCTTTAATTTTATTAACTCTTCATATGAGTTCGGAAACTGACCATTATAATCTAATGTGATGGTCTTGGCCGTGAAATGCAGGTTCCTTGCACGAGAATAGTATCCCAACCCTTGCCATAGTTTTAGGACATCCGACTCATTTGCGGCTGCCAGTTGGTCCACTTTAGGGTATTGTTCAATAAATTTCTCGTAGTAAGGAAGGCCCTGCACTACCCTTGTTTGTTGTAGAATGATCTCGGATAGCCACACCTTGTACGGATCCCTTGTGTTTCGCCAGGGAAGTGACCTTTTATTTATAGAATACCAGTGGAGTATTGTTTTGGAAAAAGTACTCATATTAAGAATAGGAGTAAATGTAAGTATTAAAGACTTAAAATTAGTTCTTTAGGATAAAAGAACGAATAATATTTATATATTTGCAAGCCTGAAAAAATAACAGATTAAGTAAATACTAGCATGACGAAAGCAGATATCGTATCTAAGATCTCAGAAAAATTGGGAATAGAAAAAGGTGATGTACAAGCCACTGTAGAAACATTTATGGAGGAGGTTAAAACATCGCTAGAAAATGGTGATAATGTTTACCTTAGAGGTTTTGGTAGCTTTATTATTAAAACACGAGCAGAAAAAACAGGTAGGAATATTTCGAAAAATACAACGATCAAAATACCTGCTCACAACATTCCGGCATTTAAACCAGCAAAGGTTTTTGTTGAAGGAGTAAAAAGTAACGTAGAAGTAAAATAATAACCGAAATAAAAGCAGAGTTTTATGCCGAGTGGTAAAAAAAGAAAGAGACATAAGGTGGCCACACACAAGCGAAAAAAACGCAGAAGAGCCAACCGCCACAAGAAGAAGTAGTTTCAGTAACTACTTTTTCGTTTTAATACGTTCATTGACATAGAAATTCTAAAAGGATTTCGACGGGTTAATACAACCTGTAACAACTAATGTTTAATCCATTCCGCAAAGTGCGGAATATAAATTGATTCAGGTGAATAGAGAATTAATCGTAAGATCCAATTCCGTTGCCGTCGATTTTGCCTTATTAAAAGATGGAAAACTCATTGAACTTCACAAAGATGAAAACGACCATAATTTCAATGTTGGGGATATTCTTATCGCTAAGATTCGAAAACCGGTAACAGGGCTAAATGCAGCCTTTGTTAATGTGGGTTATGAGAAAGATGCATTTTTGCATTACCATGATCTCGGACCTCAATTGGCGTCCATGTTGAAGTTTGTAAAAAGTGTGAGTACGGGGAAACTAAGAGATTATTCCCTTAAAAATTTTCCATTAGAAAAAGATATTGATAAGCATGGTACCATAAATAATGTGGTAAAAGCAAATCAATCACTTCTGGTTCAAATAGTAAAAGAACCCATTTCCACCAAAGGACCCCGGATAAGTTCAGAACTTTCAATAGCGGGTAGGTATTTGGTAATGGTCCCTTTCTCGGACCGTGTTTCTGTTTCTCAAAAAATAGAAAGCAACGAGGAAAAGAACCGGCTTAAAAGACTTGTAAAAAGTATTAAGCCAAAAGGATTTGGAGTTATTATAAGAACCGTCGCAGAAGGCAAAAAAGTAGCAGAACTGGATAAGGATCTTCAAAACTTGCTGAACAAATGGACAGCAATGTGTAAGAAATTGTATAAAGCACCCACTCCGTCCAAAGTATTGGTAGAGGTCAACAGAGCCTCTTCAATCTTAAGAGATGTTTTCAATGATACCTTTACAGGTATCCATGTGGATGATGAAACGCTTTATACCCAACTGAAGGATTATGTGCATGAAATTGCACCAGAGAAAGAATCCATTGTAAAGTTGTACAGTTCAACCGTCCCAGTTTTTGAAAAATTTGGGATCGAAAGACAGATCAAAACCTCATTTGGGCGTACCGCGTCCATGAGTAAAGGAGCCTATCTGGTTATCGAACACACAGAAGCGTTGCATGTCATTGATGTTAATAGCGGCAACAGATCTAATAAAGCCAATAATCAGGAAGATACGGCACTTGAGGTAAATATGCTGGCAGCAGAAGAAATTGCAAGACAATTACGACTGCGAGATATGGGAGGAATTATCGTTATCGACTTTATCGATATGGTAAAATCTGATCATAGGAAAAAGTTGTTCGATCATCTTAGAAATGAGATGAAAGACGATAGAGCCAAGCATAAGATATTACCCCCAAGCAAGTTTGGTTTGGTTCAAATTACCAGACAACGTGTAAGGCCGGAAGTTAATATCAAAACCACGGAAGAAAACCCCAGTGGTAGCAATCAGGAGGTAGAAGCTCCTATTGTGCTGATCGAAAAGATCAATGATGATCTTGAACATATTTTGAAAAGTGCAGGCAAGGATAAAGGGATCTTTTTAAATACGCATCCGTTTATCGCAGCTTACTTAACAAAAGGATTTCCATCCATACGTTCCAAATGGTTTTTGGAACATAAAAAATGGATAAAGATCCAGCCAAGAGATGCTTTTACATATCTTGAATACCGTTTTAAAGACAAAGACGGAAAGGACATAGTTTAAAAAAAGCGGCTTCGAAAGAAGTCGCTTTTTTTGTTTTAGTACCTTTGATCAATGCTCAAAAAACCTACATATACCCTTTCTGAAGCTTCGAGAAAAATAGAATATTATTGTGCTTATCAAGACAGATGCCACCAGGAGGTATTGTTGAAATTAAGGCAAATGCAAATGATACCAGAGGCCATAGACCAAATTATGGGCCATCTTATTAAACAAGACTACCTCAACGAAGAACGCTTTGCCCGCAATTATACCCGGGGAAAGTTTAATCATAAGCACTGGGGGCGTATCCGTATAACCCAAGAATTAAAAAAACGGAATATCTCGCCTATCAATATTAAAATTGCTCTTAAAGAACTAGATGATTCCATCTATGTAAAGTCGCTCGAAACACTGGCTAAAAAGAAACTGGCCCAATTAAAAGGGAAAGAAAAAGAAGTGCAAAAAAGAAAGCTGGCCGACTATCTTTTGTACCGTGGCTGGGAGAGTTCTTTGGTGTATGAACAAGTTTATACGCTTATTCCTAATTAATCGCGGCGGCTATACCAATGATTTAATGACCTTTTTTGTGCGTTCTATGGCCTGTTGATTCTTCCATTCTATCCATTGCTGCCCTCGTAAGCGCCGCATACCGTTATCAAAATAACGCATGAAAAGCACATTGTACAATGCCTTGCTCAAATTAAGAGGATTTCTGGCTACAGATCTAAGGCTCATTGAAAATCCGGGTGTAATATATTTCATATAGTGCCAATACCCCTCGGGCATATACAATACTTCCCCGTGATTTAACTGAGTTTTATATCCCGTTGCAAATCTCAGTGCAGGCCATTCCTTATAATCTGGTTTAGAAAAGTCGATCGACTCATGAGTAATAAGTGAATGCGGAATCTTATAAAGGTATTTGTTTTCGGTTTGAGGGAAAAGAATACATTCCTTTTTACCTGCGAAGTGAAAATGAAAAATATTCGCCAGGTCAATATCATAATGCATAAAGGTGTGTGATTCCTTACCGCCAAAAAATAGCATGGGAAGGCTCTTCATTATGGGTATTCCAAATTCAGGAAAGTAAAAGTCTTTTTGAAGTTCCGGAACTTCTTTCATCAAATTCCAAAGAAAGATCCGGTAATTTGTAGGTTCTCTTAACAAAAGATCTATATATTCTTTCATCTTCATGGTGGCATGAGGTTCGTTAAAACCTTCTTTATGGTCCACCGGTCTGTCGTCATAAAGAGGCACAATTTTCTCCCCGGCAATTTCTTTGATATAATCAAAATTCCATTTAGAATACGCGGGCCAGTCCTCAATATACTTTTCTATGACCACCGGTCTTTGTGGCCGTAAGTAATCCTTTAAGAATTGATCTTTAGTTAGCGTGGTAACTCTTGGTATCTCAATTAATTTCAATACGTTCGCATTTAATCAACTTTTCAAAGGTAAAAAATCGAAATTATCTGTAAATAAAACTCAGTGAAAGTAGTATGCTGATTTAGATCTAGGAAGACTTTGTTTTTTGCTTGGCCAATTCATTCCTTTCAATGGTATGACCCGGTCTGGACCATTTTGGACGCTCACCAATTGCTTCATACTGCGACTCCTCTTTATCCAGGGTTTTGGGTTGAGGCATTTTATCGAAAGCCTTTTGAGGTTGTAGTCCTAAAAGCCTGAACATCTCCATGTCTTCATGCACATCCGGATTAGGGGTAGTTAATAATTTATCTCCCGCAAAAATGGAATTTGCCCCCGCAAAGAAACACATGGCCTGACCTTCCCGACTCATAGCTGTGCGACCTGCTGAAAGTCTAACCTGTGTTTTTGGCATCACAATACGAGTGGTTGCTACCATTCTGATCATATCCCAAATTGGTATTGGTTCCATATCCTCCATAGGGGTCCCTTCAACAGCTACTAAGGCATTTATTGGGACAGATTCCGGCTGAGGATTCAGGGTAGCCAGGGCCACTAACATCCCTGCACGATCCTCCAATTTTTCCCCCATGCCAATAATACCGCCACTGCATACAGTAACATTGCTCTTCCGAACATTGTCTATGGTTTCGAGTCGATCTTTGAAAGCTCTTGTTGAAATAACATCCTTATAATAATCTTCTGATGTATCCAGATTATGATTATAGGCATATAGTCCTGCTTCTGCCAAGCGTTTGGCCTGGTTTTCTGTAAGCATCCCTAAGGTGCAACACACCTCCATATCCAATTTGTTAATGGTGCGAACCATTTCCAATACCTGGTCAAATTCTGGTCCGTCCTTCACATTTCGCCATGCAGCACCCATACAAACCCTGGAACTCCCAGAGGCCTTCGCCCTTAATGCCTGGGCCTTTACATGAGATACGGTCATAAGATCGTTCCCTTCAATATCTGTATGGTAGCGGGCGGCCTGCGGACAATAGCCGCAATCTTCAGGACATCCTCCAGTTTTAATAGACAAAAGCGTAGATACCTGTACTGTATTAGGATCATGATACTCTCTATGAATAGTAGCTGCCTTATAAAGCAGCTCCATCATAGGAAGATTATAGATATCTAGTATTTCCTCTTTGGTCCAATTATGTCTTTCTTCGTTCATACAACTAATTTAAGGCCTGTTCAAAAATAGAGAATCCTATGAAATAGTGACCACAATCGTTCATTATTCTGATTGAAATCCTTCCGCTATGGATGCTTTAATAGAATACTTACAGCATTACCACCAAATCCCACAGCATTGACCATGATCCTCCGAATGGTTTTGCTTACGGCATTTTTATGGTTATATGGCACAGGTATAAACACCTGATGTTGTAACATTAAAATCGCCATTTCCAGACTCAATAATCCTGATGCACCCAAGGTATGTCCTGTTTTCCATTTGTTTGAGGTTAATAAGGGCAGATGTGAACCAAATATCTTTTCAATAGCCTTATATTCTGACATATCTCCCTGGATGGTCCCTGGCGCGTGCATTACAATAATATCTACCGAACTTGGCTCAAGGCCACCTAATGCCATTTTCATAGATCTTTGAAAACACTTTGCCTCAGCTGAGATAGATACTGAATGTTCCAATAGTTCAGTGGCATACCCCACACCTTCTATAACAGCCAAACTCTTTTTGGAAATATCTTTTTCCAAACAAGCCATTACCGCACCTTCCCCCAAAACCATACTATTCCTGTTCTTGGTAAGATCTAATGCTTTTGAAGGATAGGCATCCGTCTCTTGAGAATAGATCTTTAATGCCTTCATCTGAGCTATTGTAAAGGCTGTAAGGGGTGCTTCACTACCCCCTACTAGGAATTTTTCGGCCATTCCACTTTGGACCCATGCAATTCCATTTAGCAAGGCGTGCAAGGCCGTTGAACACGTTATGGAATGAGAGATCTCAGGACCCGTTGTTTGCAGGTCATGTGCTACCCAGGAAGAAATGTTACCAAGTGTGGTGCTCGGAGATGCCATAGGTACTGTTCTGCCCTCGGAGATAAAATCCTGATGATAGGTTTCAAATACTCCTGTAGCACCCCGGGATGAGCCTATATTTACCCCTATTCCCTTTTCGTTTTCCCACCCTGCTGTTGCTATTGCATTCCTGGCTACATATAAAGCAAATAAGACGGTATCATCTAATTTCTTGTATTCAGGTTTCGCAATGCGCAGCTCATCAATTTTGTTTTTATTTTCTTTTGATAATGGAGCTATGTACGTGGGTTCTTCATTGAAAATACGCTCTTTCAGCGCATGATGACGGGAGAGGTATGACTCCCAAACCTCCTCCTTACCCCCACCCAGGGCAGAAAGGGAGTATATAGAAACGATAGATATAGGATTGATCAAGGATCTAAGACTTTGGCACAAAAATACTTGTTCTGATCCTCTTTCTCCCTATCATGTTTGTAAATCCTTTCGGATCATCGGGTAACAATTAATTTTGATCTATTCAACAAGATCTAACGCACTTATAATTGTAGTATATATCTTTTGCAATTGAGTATCAGAAATAACATACGGGGGTAGCACATAGATAGTACTCCCCAAGGGCCTTAAAAAAACACCTTGTTCCATAAAGTGAGAAAATAATTGGTCTCGCAAAGTACCATACCGATCTGTTTTTGTTTTTAGATCTAAGGCATAAATAATTCCCTGCTGTCTTGTACTTGCCACATTGGGGTGCTTCTTTACAATTTCGTCAAATTGTTGATGGCTGCCTATTATTCTTTTTATGTGTGTTTGAATTTCCTTTGAGCGCAAAAGTTCCAGGGCTGCCAGAGCGGCTATGCACGCTAATGGATTTGCCGTATAGGTGTGCCCGTGAAAGAATCCTTTGACGATCTCATCCTCGTAAAAAGCATCGTAGATCTCTTGGGTACAGCTCGTAATAGCCATAGGCAATAAGCCCGCGGTGAGGGCCTTGGATAGACATAGTATGTCTGGTTTTGTCTCTATCTGATCAGAGGCAAAATACGTTCCGGTCTTTCCAAAACCGGTCATGACCTCATCGGCAATGGAAATCACATCATATAATTTCAACATTTGAAGAATTCTGCTAAGATGCTCAGCTTGGTGCATCTTCATAGCAGCAGCCCCCTGAACTAAAGGTTCATAAATAAAGCCAGCTATGTCTTTTTTTTGTAATCTTCTTTTAAGATCAACAAGGATTTCTTCTATGTTTTCTGCCGTAGGTACAGGGATCCGTTCTACCTGAATAAAATGTTGTTCAAAAGGTCCGTTGTAGGCAGACAGACCTGAAACCGACATGGCTCCAAAAGTATCGCCGTGAAAACCTTCTTCAAAAGCCAGCATTACGGTTCGTTTTTCTCCCTTATTGTAAAAATACTGCAGGGCCATTTTGATCCCTATCTCGGTGGCCGTAGAGCCATTGTCTGAAAAAAAGAGCTTTGCCTGATTATTGGGCAACACCTCCATAAGTGCCTCAGAGAGGGCAACGGCGGGTTCATGAGTGAAGCCACTAAACACTACCTGATCTAATACCTGCATTTGATGAGCTACACGCTTGGTGATCACCGGATTGCAATGCCCGTACATAGCAGTATACCAGGAAGCAATACCATCTATATATTCATTTCCGTCCTCATCAACTAAAATAGCTCCGGATGCACTTTTAATGCCCAGCATATTGGGATGGAGTTTATGCTGAGTCAATGGGTGCCACACATACTTTTTATCTCTTTCCGAAAGTTTCTTCAAAACCACTATTTTAGGGGAACATCTAATTATCTATCTTGCAGGGTAGGGGAAATTCCCTATGAACATGCCAGGCAAAGTTATAACATCTCTTACTCCTAACTATGAAAAACTGAACGATCGAAAGGTTTTTCTGTGGTTGTCACTTATTTCTGTCCTGATACGTTTGCCATTTTTTTTCAGGGATTATATAGACCGAGATGAGAGCACCTTTATTCTAATGGCCCAGTCATGGGTTGATGGGTACTTGCCATATACCCAGTTGTGGGACCTAAAACCGCCCCTGGTTTACCTGTTTTTTGCTGCAATCATATATATTTTTGGTAAGAGTTTTATTGCTATCAGGCTAGTTGGTGCCCTGGCAGTAGCCATCATAGCTTTCTTCACCTTTAAAATAGGAAAAGAGGTAAAATCTACGGTTGTAGGATACTGGGCAGCTATTAGTTGTGTGTATTTACTGAGCCTTTTTGGCAGCCTCCAGGGGGTGATGTCTGAGCATCTCAGTATGCTTTTTTTTATGCCCGCCCTATATATTCTTATCAAATACGATCAAAAGAAATGGTTTTTTATGGCAGGAATATTCCTGGGCATTTCTTTAATGATGAAGCTTAACCTTGCTTATGCTGTTCTGGGCATCGCCCTATTTTTTATTGGTCAAAGTATTTTTAGGAAACATCCCTATCAGGGATTGCTTAAAATGACGCTCATGGGATCTGGGATAGGACTTATCATTGTCCTATCAGCCATACCCTATGCCTTAGATGGTATATTGCAGGTCTGGACAGATTCTGTGATCCTTGCGCCTTTGGCTTATGCCAAAACCCTTCAGGCCTCCATCATAAAAGTTCTTCCTTTAGGTATTCTACTCCTTGCAGTTGGTGTTGTAAGCTGGAAGAAAAAGTGGCTCAACTTTAAGGATCCCTCCATAGTATTACTAGTTGTGGTCATTGCCGGCGTTGTTTTTTCCTTTTTTAAGAGTGGCAAAGTGAATGGACATTATCTAATGCAACTTTACCCAATGCTATTGGTGCTTATTGGGGTCGTACTTACAAAGTCTGTAGTTGTCAAAAGGAAATATTATCCCATTGTTATTCTTATCGCTTTTTTAATACCGGTAGAATCCTACGTGGAATACTATGCGATACTTAAAAATAAAGCGACGCATGGCACTTATTTTAATGGAGAAGGAATTAGAGTGCCGGAGTATATTCTTGCCAATGGCTTAGATTCTAAGAAGATCCTATTTTTTGAATACCATATTGGATATTGGCTTTTAAATGCCTCTCCCCCATCCAAAGCGGCCACGCATCCAAGTAATATATGCAGAACCGACCTTTTCCCCTATTACAAGAATCCAAGGAAAACGTCTATGGCTGAGTTGGAATATCTTATGGATAGTGTTCAACCTACAACCGTCATTACGCGGATGAACAAATCGGTGTTCGACAAGGAATTTATAGACGAAGATGCCTATGTGAGAACCTATCTTTCAGATCATTACAGGCTTTCAACAACCCTGGATAGGGCGGAAATTTTTACGCGCTTAAAGGGCCATTAACTTTTCTCTGAATTGCGTTGCATATTTTCTGATAACTGCAGCATCAAAATTCTGCTCCTCATTAACTCGTCCTATACATGGGATCCCTGTTTTTGACAAAATGATCTCTTCTGTGGTGGGGTGTACGTCTCCACTAAAAAGAACAGACACCTCAAAACCTCTATCTTTTAACCATCCAATAGTAAGAAGAGAATGGTTTATACTCCCCAGATAATGCCTGGAGACCACCACTACCTTATAGTTTGGTTTAATAAGGTCTAGAATGGTCTCATTTTCATTAATAGGAACCAGTAGTCCGCCTGCACCTTCAATGACCAGATGATTTTCTGTATGGGGTTCTTTAATTTGATCCGAAAGGATGCTGACCCCATCTATATCTGCTGCTGCATGGGGGCTCATGGGTGTTTTCAGCGCATAGCTATTTTTGTGGATGACCGTTTTTTTGTTGCTGATCAAATATGCGATCTTATGGCTATCTGAATGCTCCAGGTCTCCCGCCTGAATGGGCTTCCAGTAATCTGCTTCCAGGGCTTCAGTAATTATGGCTGATGCAATTGTTTTCCCAACATCCGTGGAAATACCCGTAACAAAGATTCGTTTCATGGATCAGGATGGTTGGGTGATCATCTGACAGTTCAGACATTTATATTTTTTCTTTTCGAAAAAGGGGAATAGCTTATTAAGGATCCCTTTTCGGGTGTAATAAACCTCAGATCGCTGAGCCTTGCAATTAGGACAGGTAACAGGATTTCCTTCATCATCTATGGCATATCTCCTGAATTCATCATAGATCGCTATAGCCTTATCTTTATCCTTGGTATATACCTGTAGTTTAACGCCTCCAATAGCCTGACTTACCAAAGGATCAGTATTAAGGAAGTTTTCATCCTTTAAATACACAAAGATCCCTTCAGATTCTAGTCGGCCTTTAATCACCTGCACATCTGCAGGGAATTCAAAGGCACCAAGGGTATAAAATTTATCGGACATAAATCTCAGTATTAATAGAACTAGCCAATATACTCAATACTTCCTTTATTTCTTTCTCTGTATTGTAACTATGAATACAAAAACGCAGCCGTTCCTGGCCTTCAGGAACGGTAGGTGATAGTATTGGTCGTACATCATATCCTTTCTCCTGTAATAAAGCAGCGATCTTCTTAACTTTTGAGTTGCCCGGAACAATACAGCAATGGATAGCGGAGGTAGTGGGAATAAAGGAATTACTCAGCTTTAGGTTATATATCTCCTTATTAAAGATCTTAATATTTTCCTTCAAGCGTTTTTTATGTTCCTTCATTTCCGCAGTTTCGATCGATCGAAAAGCGGTAAGGATAGAGGCAATAGTCATAGGTGGTAGGGCCGTGGTATAGATAAAACTTCTGGCAAAATTTAGGAGATAGGACTTTAAGGCGGTACTCCCCAGAATCGCAGATCCCTGCACCCCCATGGCTTTTCCAAAGGTTACTATACGCGCAAACAAAACCTCGTCTCTCAATTCATTCGTGGAATGATTCTCTATGGTGTCATCTACTCCTCGTATGGAATGAGCTTCATCCAGGATCAGTTTGCATTGATATTCCTTACAAAGTGCAGTGAGTCTCTCCAGATCCGGGCTATCTCCATCCATGGAAAAGACAGCTTCCGTTACTACATAGCATTCTATCCCTTCGTCTGAATCTTTTCTAACTCCTTTAAGAATGCCGGCAAGATCATTCAGGTCATTGTGTTTAAATTTCAGACTCCTGGCTGTTCCCAAGCGGATACCATCGCGCATACTGGCATGGATATATTCATCAAAGACCACCACATCTGTCCTTTGAGGTACAGATGAGAAGAGGCCGAGATTGGCATCGTACCCGGAATTAAATATCAAGGCTGCATCTGTTTTGTAATATTCTGCAAGATATTGCTCGGTTTCCTCGTACAAGGCACTATTCCCTGAAAGAAGTCTGGAGCCCGTAGAGCCATTTTGAATGATTCCACGGTCTGCTAATAGTTTATGAGCACCGTGAAAAACTACCTCATCCCTGGCCATCCCCAGATAGTCGTTTGAGACAAAGTCGACTTTTTCTGAAACAGTCTGTAGCTCACGAAGTGCATTCTTTTTGCTTCGTTCCTGAAGTTTTTGATCTAATTTCTGCGGTAGCCCTGTCATGCCACAAATGTAGCATTTACAACAATAAATGCTATCTTACTTTATGGAAACAGCTACTTAAAATTCCTGTTTAACATGGCAGTTGAGTATACCCGTGTACGTAAGAAAGAAGAACTGGAAGAAATACTTGTGCTTCAGAAACAGAATCTTCCTACTCATCTAACAAAAAATGAGATTGAAAAGGAAGGTTTTGTTACCATTTCACATACAATTGATCTGTTGGATAGAATGAATACCGTATGTCCGCACATCATAGCAAAGGATAAAGGGAGGGTCATTGGGTATGCGCTCTGCATGCATCCCGACTTTTCTGAGGAGATTCCTATCCTCTACTCCATGTTCGAAAAGATGAAGGAGGTACTTCCTGAGGAGAAATCCTTTATGGTTATGGGGCAGATCTGTATAGATAAAGCATATCGAGGAAAGGGAATTTTTAGGGGACTATACAAGACTATGAAAAAATCTCTAGGCTCCTCTTTCGAATTGATCGTAACAGAAGTAGATGGAAGAAACAAAAGGTCATTAAATGCTCATTTGGCTTGTGGATTCACAACCAAAAAAAAATACCAATCCGATGGGCGGGATTGGTATTTAATTGTACTGTAATGTTTTTTAAGAAAACTACTTCGTCAATCTATCAGGACAATTACCTTATTATCCTTCATCTCCATGGTACCCCTGGAAATTGGCAAGGCCGTCTTTCCTTCAGAGCTTTTGATAAATTTAGAAGCGTATTCCTCATCTAGGCTAATCTCACCGCCTATTTTCACATTCCCTTCTTGCAATAGGGAAACGATAGGGGCGTGATTATCTAACACCTGAAATTCTCCATTAACACCAGGAACAGTTACTGAAGTAACGTCACCTGAGAATAGAGTGGCTTCCGGAGATACTATTTCTAAATGCATATTGTTTACTTTCTAAATTCTACCAATGTCTAACTGTTGGACGTTTTTACTAAACCTCAGCCAACATTTTCTCACCGGCCTCAATAGCCTCTTCAATGGTCCCTTTAAGGTTAAAGGCAGATTCCGGAAGGTGATCTAACTCCCCATCCATGATCATATTGAATCCTTTAATGGTTTCCTTTATATCTACCAAGACACCCGGGATCCCCGTAAATTGCTCAGCCACATGGAAAGGTTGAGAAAGGAAACGTTGTACCCTTCTTGCGCGTCCCACAGCTAATTTATCTTCTTCAGACAATTCTTCCATTCCCAGAATGGCAATGATATCCTGAAGTTCTTTATATCGTTGCAATAACTCTTTAACGCGTTGTGCACAGCCATAATGTTCTTTTCCAAGTACTTCTGCCGACAGGATCCTTGAGGTAGAATCTAATGGATCTACCGCAGGGTAAATACCTAATTCCGCGATCTTACGAGATAATACTGTTGTTGCATCGAGGTGAGCAAAGGTTGTTGCCGGTGCAGGATCCGTTAAATCATCCGCAGGAACATACACTGCCTGTACAGAGGTAATAGAACCTCTTTTAGTGGAGGTGATCCTTTCTTGCATGGCACCCATTTCTGTAGCCAAAGTTGGTTGATACCCTACCGCAGAAGGCATACGACCTAAAAGGGCCGAGACCTCAGAACCAGCCTGGGTAAAACGGAAGATGTTATCCACGAAGAAAAGTACATCTTTCCCTTGTCCTTCGCCGCTACCGTCACGAAAATATTCTGCAATGGTAAGTCCGGAGAGGGCAACACGTGCACGTGCTCCCGGAGGCTCATTCATTTGTCCAAAGACAAAAGTTGCTTTAGATTGTTTCATGGCTTTCTTATCTACCTTTGAAAGGTCCCAGCCACCTTCTTCCATAGAATGAAGAAAATCATCCCCATATTTTATAATACCAGACTCAAGCATTTCCCTAAGAAGGTCATTTCCTTCTCTTGTGCGTTCGCCAACTCCGGCGAATACGGAAAGTCCACCATGGCCTTTTGCAATGTTGTTGATCAGTTCCTGGATCAATACGGTCTTTCCTACTCCTGCTCCTCCAAACAAACCGATCTTTCCACCTTTTGCATAAGGTTCAATAAGGTCAATTACCTTGATCCCTGTAAACAGAACTTCAGTAGAAGTAGAAAGGTCTTCAAACTTAGGTGCTTGCCTGTGAATTGGCAATCCGTTCTTTCCTTCTTTAGGTAGATTTGGCATACCGTCAATAGCATCCCCAATTACGTTAAACAATCTGCCGTATACGTCTTCCCCGATGGGCATTTGAATTGCCTTTCCTGTGGAAACAACCTCTACACCTCTGCTTAGACCATCCGTGGAGTCCATCGAAATAGTTCTTACACTATTTTCACCGATATGTGATTGCACTTCCAGAACAAGGAGGGTACCGTCGCTCTTTGTAATTTCAAGGGAGTCATAGATGTTCGGGAGTTCGGATCCCGATTCGAATTCTACGTCGATCACCGGTCCGATAATCTGAGAAACTTTGCCAGTTAGTTTAGCCATTCTTCTACTATTTTATTTCGAATTAAGGGAAAATAAGTCGCGTGGGTGTACTTCACTACGCGCTTTTTTCCGGCTGCAAAGATATGTTTTTACATTTGAAAAAGGAATCGTTTAGCTCGATTTTTTGCACAAAAAAAGCACTGGTTTCCCAATGCTTTTTTCTTTATGAATTAGTTCGTTTATGGATTAACTGTCCATGAAACATAGAAAATAGATCCAACGCCACCGGTTCCTACGGCTGAGAAATATTCCTGCCCAAGGATGTTAGACCCACCAACTTTAAAAATTGACTTTATATCCGGCACGGCGTAGTTGATCTGAGCATCGAGAACCGTGAAAGAGGGTAATTGTCCGTCTGCAAAGGTCGCTTGCCAGAAATAGGTATCGCTCCAGCGGTAATTTACATTAAATCCAAAATTCTTAAACAATTCTGTATTACCAAACGACGCCTTCACCTTGTGATTTGGTGTATTAAAATTGGTTCTGAAATCCGGAAAGGCTGCCTGGTCAAAATCGATTTCAGCATAGGTATAATTTACACCCAGATCAAAATTTCCAAGGACTTTAAAATCTAACCCTATAGTTGCTCCATAAGAATTTATGTCGGCCAATGAATTGGTATAGGTTTGATACCCTTGTACATCTCCATTTTGTAAAGCCAGTAAGGATAAGGCATTATCTCCGGCAGTACCATACAAAGGAACTCCTACGGAAGTATTCGAAATAAAATTTTTGTACTGGTTGTAATACCCGCTCAGATCTATGGTTACTTTTCCAAATTGAGCTCTATACCCTGCCTCAAAAGCAGTGATCTCTTCAGGTTTTACCACTGGTGTTGTTACGGCTTCTGGTGCACCTGCGGCCAAAGAGGCTGCCGAGAAGGCATTTTCATAAGCTGCTCTACCTACCACAGTCGCAGTACTAGAACCGGTTAACGCCTGTCCTGCAGCGCTCAACGGAAAAGTTCTTACATCCCTGTCCAGGTTACTTGGCGCAGAGCCTACCAATATCCCTACACCCGCATTTAATCCAATAAAGAGATCCTGGGTGGTAGGGTTCCGGAATCCCTGTTGTGCAGAGACTCTAAAATTTTGGTTTCTTTTTTCGCCTGCTGTATACGCAAATGACACCCGTGGGGAGAAGAATCCGTCAAAGAACTCATTCTTATCATAACGTACAGAGCCGGTAAATTTTAGACGTTCTTCAAGGAACTTCTTTTGTAGTTGCATATAGGCCCCATACTCATTATAGCTGATAGGCCCATCTATATCCGTAAAAATGGTTCCGTTAGAATTTAGTACATATTCCCGGAAAGAGCCACCAATCTGAATGTCGGCAAAGTCCCCTGTAATGTGAGTAAAATTATAATTAGCGTCCATATGTCGCAACTGAGTATTATCAATAAATTTTGAACCGGTAAGTAAGTCGCCATCCGCTGTTACCTGGTTAAAGGCGTTCTGATATTGAGGAGTGCCTGGTAAAAAACGACCTGTATCTGCCACTTGCCTTGCCGCAGCATGAGCGGTTGCATCGTCTAGTAACACCCCGGTCCCAATTCCTAACCGAGCTCCTATATAGGTCTGTGCGTATTCTTGGAACCATTGCTGATCACCTTTCCAACGGCGGTTGATGTTCAAAGCAGTAAAACGGGTATCATAAGAATCTCCGGAGTTCTCAGAAGTAATATAACCCCTTAGGAAAAAGTTGTCGTTTCTGAATTCCAGCTTATGTTGTTGCATGATAAAATTCTTGATGGCATACCTGCTGGCCCCCTGATAAATGGTATTTCCTCTTCCTACTCTACCATTATAAATAATTTCAAAATCGTCTGCAAACGGTCTGTAATGAACAGAGAAATCTGTCTTTACACTTTCAGCCCCGTAATTGGCCAGGTCTATCTCATCATACCCCGTTCTGGAAACTCTAGCCGATCCAAGTGTACCAGATGGCAATCCTGCTAATTGATCAAAAGGCAGAAGAATGGTGAAATCATCTCCATATACATTAAGGCCATTATAGGCAGGATTCGACCTGTCTGCTCCTGGATTATTAAGGTCATCCGTTCTATTGGCATGCCAGTCCTCTCCTTTCAGGAAGGAAAAATTAGCTTTTACCGCTAGCTTATCGCTAAAAGCATGGGAGGCTCTGATCCCAAAATCGTAATAGTTATTATCCCCGGCAGCTTCCTGAGAAGTGATCCCAGTTTTAAAATAGGCACTGATCCCCTGAAAATCAAAAGGGTTTTTACTCCTCATAAAAAGGATACCATTAAAAGCGCCTGCTCCATAAAGGGCAGATGAGGCACCAGGCAAAATTTCAACACTTTGCACTTCCAGTTCGGACATCCCCACCAGGTTCCCCAGCACGAAGTTTAGTCCGGGTGCCGAGTTGTCCATTCCGTCTACCAATTGTAAAAAACGGGTATTGGCAAAGGTTGCAAACCCCCTTGTATTGATAGATTGAAAGGTTAAACTGTTGGTATTGATATCTACTCCTTTTAAATTCTGAAGTCCGCCGTAAAAAGATTCTGCGGCTGTATTCTTGATCTCTTTTAGTCCGAAACGTTCCACGGATACCGGAGATTCGAATAAGCGTTCCGGAGTTCTGGAAGCCGAGACAACTATCTCATCGAGTATTGTCGAAGATTCTTGTATGATAATAGCTAATGTCTGATTATTGCTGGTAACCTGGGCTGTTGTTTCTGAATACCCAATACTGGTTATTCGAATTACAAAAGGTGGATTTTGGGTAGTTCCCAAAACAAAATTTCCATCAAAATCTGCAACCGTTCCAGTGGTAGTACCTATAATGACAATGTTAGCACCCGGAACAGGTTCGCCATTGCCATCTTTAACTGTTCCCTGAATTGTTGTTTGTGCAATACTTCCTATCCCTATTAGAAGAAAGCATAAAAAGAGTAGTGTTCTCATTCGTCTTGGTTCTTAATTTATTGAGAGCAATTTAACGTTTTTTTTGGATGGTAGAATAGGAAATCCAAAAAAAGCTATAGGAAGTATTGACAAATTATAAAAGTGAGCGCCTTCTAATTGTGATATCCTCAGAAAAACAAGGTCAATATACGGCAGTCCCGCCAAATAATTAGGTGCCAAATGACATGGATCCTGGAAAAATGATCTTAAAATTTACAAGTGATACAGAAGTGCTACTCTACGGTAACAGATTTGGCCAAATTACGTGGTTGGTCCACATTACACCCTCTCATTACCGCAATATGGTATGAAAGAAGTTGAAGTGGGATAGTTGTTAATAAGGGCGTAAGGCATTCAAAGGTCTCAGGTACCTCAATGACATGGTCTGCCAATTCTCGTACCTGTGTATCTCCTTCCGTTACGACTGCAATGATCTTTCCTTTTCGTGATTTTATCTCCTGAATGTTGCTGACCACTTTTTCATAGTGACCTTTTTTGGTGGCGATCACAATTACGGGCATTTGTTCGTCGATCAACGCAATAGGACCGTGTTTCATTTCTGCCGCGGGATAGCCTTCAGCGTGTATGTAGCTTATCTCTTTCAATTTTAGAGCGCCTTCGAGCGCCACGGGGAAGTTATAACCTCTTCCTAAATAGAGACAATTCTCAGAATCTTTGTAAACATCGGCAATGATCTCTACCAATGGGTTTGCTTCAAGGGCTTTTTCTACCTTGAATGGAATGTTTTCTAATTCGATCAGAATTTCATGGTATTTAGATTCTGACATTTCTCCTTTTTCCTTGGCAAGCTTTAGGGCTATCAAAGTAAGGATAGTGATTTGAGTGGTAAATGCCTTTGTAGATGCCACTCCAATTTCTGGTCCGGCGTGGGTATAAGCCCCTGCATGTGTTTCACGAGCAATGGAAGATCCTACCACATTACAAACGCCAAATACAAATGCCCCGTGTTCTTTGGCCAATTTAATGGCGGCCAGGGTATCTGCTGTTTCTCCGGATTGAGAAATAGCAATAACTACATCTTTATTGGTAATAACCGGATTACGGTATCTGAATTCAGAAGCATACTCCACCTCTACAGGTACGCGTGCCAGGTCTTCAAAGATATACTCTGCTACAAGGCCTGCATGCCATGAAGTTCCGCATGCCACAATAATAATTCGGTTGGCATTGAGGAATTTATCAAGATTATCATCTATACCAGACATCTTAATAAGGCCCTGGTCTGCCAATAATCTACCTCTATAAGTATCCTTTATAGCTCTTGGTTGTTCGTAGATCTCTTTTAGCATAAAGTGATCATAGCCACCTTTTTCGATCTCTTCAAGGTTTAGTTGAAGTTCCTGTATCATGGGATACGCTACTGCATCGTCCTTTATCTTGCGTAATTTTATCTCTTTCCCGGGACGTATGATCGCCATTTCCTCATCTTCCAAATAGACCGCATTGTTGGTAAATTCTATAAATGGAGAAGCATCTGATGCGATAAAGAATTCCTTATCTCCAATACCGATAGCCAGTGGACTTCCCAACTTAGCTACTACGATCTCGTCTGGTTTCTGTTTGTCAAAAACCGCAATGGCATAGGCGCCTACTACCTGATTTAGGGCAATCTGAACAGCCTTCCCTAATTTTACATTTTCCTTTTTCTTAACCTCTTCTATTAAATTGACCAAAACCTCGGTATCCGTATCGGATTCGAAGACATAGCCCCTTTTTGTCAGTTCTGTTTTTATAGATTCATAATTCTCAATGATCCCATTGTGAATAATGACGATATTGCCGGAATTTGAATAATGTGGGTGTGAATTTACATCGTTGGGGACACCGTGAGTTGCCCATCGGGTATGTCCTATTCCCAGGTTTCCATTAATAGAAATATCCCTTTTAGATTTATTGCTTAGATCTTCAACCTTGCCTTTGGTTTTAGACATATTGATCTGATTACCATCATACAAAGCGATCCCGGCGCTGTCATACCCTCGGTACTCCAGCCGTTGTAATCCTTTCATTATAATCGGATAGGCTTCCCTGTAACCAATATACCCTACAATACCACACATAGAATTTCGAATTTAAGCGATTTTAATGGAACGTAAATTTACAAGAAGTCTTGGAAATAAAATCGTTTTAAGGTTATATAACGTGTATTCTCCACAACTGGTATGTTGTACTCTTATTAATTGGCCTCTGTGTAGTAGATTTCCAGTTTGAGTTTCTTCTCTTCCGGAACACCTGTTGCAC
This sequence comes from uncultured Flavobacteriaceae bacterium, assembly GCA_963844995.1. GTDB lineage: Bacteria > Bacteroidota > Bacteroidia > Flavobacteriales > Flavobacteriaceae > Muriicola. The sequence continues at coordinate 197,750 of CAWJQE010000024.1, forward strand.
TTCCATAAAGTACAGTACTTAAAGGTGTTAGATTAGATGCTACCGGTAAATCCTTTTCAACGTTGCCACTTAGGACGGCTGTTGAAACACCCGATATCCGAATATCTGGTGAAATTGTAAGTCCCAATGTAGCATTGGTAGAATCCCGAAGGATCAGATTATTGATATGGTCTGTTATACGAATGGTATACTTAATTCCCAGGTTGTTTTCCTCTTCCAGGAAAGCATCATAATCCAGATAGATCCCAAAACGAGAATCGGCTACCGAGTAGTCATTGGCCGCGTTGTAAATCGGTTGATTATTCTCAGCATTGTACATATATAAACGAAGAGGTTCTACGATGCCCCCTTGGGCATCTAGTGTCTCTCTATCTACATAGAAAACAAGATTGGCTTCATTGATGATCCAATTCTTTGTTTTTATATCATTAATGATAGTTTCTCCATTACTATCATCAAAAAGCTTGATCTCGGCATATGTGCCAGGTCCGCCTTTAAGATAGATCCTGGAGTCATTGTTGCCGGTATCGAGATTGTCAGCAACTTCAGGAGGGTAGGTCTCCGCAATAATTGTATTTACCGCATTTCCCTGGATAGGGGCATTCCCCTGTCCTGTGATAAAACTTAAGGTGTATTCACGCTCACCTTTTTCCATCACTTCATCTACAATTCTGTCGTATTCATAACTAATTGTGATGTTCGCATTTCGAAGATCGAGTAGCAACATTATATCATCGGTAAGGGGCGTAACAGATAAGTGCAATCCCCGTAAGAAATTCTTAAAATTGGAGTTACTGATCAGTTCAGACATTCCCTCTTTATCCATAATATTGGTTTGAAAAAAGGACAGATCCAATGGAACACGGATTCCCGGCTCAATGACCTCGGGCGATTCCAAAGACTCGTCGTCCTCAGTATCCGGATCATCTTCGACAAAAATGAGTGTTTGTTCATCCGAAATTTGAACAGGGCCTTCAAAAAGTACATCTGAAACAAAAGAAGGAGCAAACTCTTGGGATGAGAAATATTCTTGAGACTCCAGAAAGTTTGAATTCGGATCAAGATCGCGAAGGAAAAAAGTAGATCTTTCTACCTTAAATGTGAACGGTACCTCACGGTTCCCATAAATACTGTCTAATTCTCTTCGTACAGGGTACCTGTTAGGCAGGGTGCTTGTATCTTCATCATCCAAAATACCATCTCCATCAGTATCCTGATTAAGAGGATCCGAACCAGCTAAGCGTTCTGCATTGTCTGAAAGTCCATCCCCGTCACTGTCACTATCCGGGTCTTCCGGATCTACATCAAATTCATTGGCTACCCCATCAAGATCTGTATCAGAATTACTATTTCTCAGATACGGGATATATAAAATAACTTCGGTAACCGTTTCATTTTCTTCTATTGTTGACTCGGTATCATCGGTTTCTGAGATGTCTTCTGTACTTTGAGCAAAATTTCCGAAGGTAGGATTCCCTGCACCCCCTGATAGAGATAGCTGAGAAGTTATACTCGCTGTTGTTCTTCCGTAAATTGGATCATTAAAAACACCTATTTGGTATATGGGAAGTTTATTGGTTTGTACGGCTTCTACTTTTTTATTGAATGCAAAGACATCATACACCTCCTTATCAGAACTAAAAGGATTTTCGTCAATGACCCCATTTCCTATGGTGGTTACATCTTCTTCACAAGAAGTGAATACAAGTAGCAAAAGTGTTCCTAAAATCGCAGGAGCAATACCTCTAGATAAAAATCGCATGGAGCTTAATTTAAAACTTCAGTGTTATAAAAAGTAGCATAGGCCTCCTCAAATTCTTGGAGTGAAACATATGGCAACACAGGTTTTTGAAGGTTATTGATGTGCGAAAGCAGATCTTCCGAAATGCCTTCAGTGGCTAAAATTACAGCATCCGCGTAATTCACCCCTATCTTTAACAAATTATTATAGGTAGGATCTTTAAGCAATGAAACAGCATCTTCAGGGATACCGTCGAACATTACCTTTTTTATTAAGTCCTTATTCAAGGAGCCTTCGAAGCTTTTTCCATAGACGGATAGCACAATTTTACTATCGGCAAAAAGTGGCTCGTCTGCGTATAATTTTTTTAAATAAAGCGGAAGTAATGAGGCTAACCAGCCATGAATATGGATAATATCCGGGTTCCAATTCAATTTTTTTACGGTTTCCACCACTCCTTTTGCAAAGAATATGGCGCGCTCATCATTATCTGCGAACAACTCACCATTCTCATCTGTAAAAGTTGCTTTTCTCTTAAAATATTCTTCATTGTCTATAAAATAGACTTGTATTCTTTCCTTAGGTATAGATGCCACCTTTATTATTAAGGGCATATCCATATCATTGATCACCAGGTTCATCCCAGACAATCTGATAACCTCATGTAATTGATGTCTTCGTTCATTAATATTTCCATACCGGGGCATAAATATCCGAATCTGACCTCCGTTGCTATTCACCATTCTTGGTGCTTCGTAAGACATTAGGGATACTTCATTCTCTGGTAGGTAGGGCACTAATTCTGAAGATACAAACAATATCTTTTTACCATTCATACAGGTCATCTTTTATTTATCGCAGAAACGTAGCTGCAAAATTACAAAAATTATGCAGATTAGCAGTAATTATAGTAAGTTTGCTCGCTTTTTAAATTTAGGTATGACGCTGATTTTTGACAAGAAAGGATTACAATCTTGTTTGAGTTCTCATGCAGATGAGGCGGAAATGCTTGGTTTGGTGCCTACCATGGGCGCCTTACACGAAGGACACCTAAGTCTTGTTAGGCAGGCATTATCTGAAAACTCCAAAGTGGTGGTCAGTATTTTTGTCAACCCAACCCAGTTTAATAATCCGGAAGATCTAAAAAAGTATCCTAAGACACTGGAAACCGACATGGCTTTATTAGAAAGTGTTAGCGACGAGATCATTGTCTTTGCGCCAACTGTTTCCGAATTATACACCCAGAATATTTCTTCAAAAAATTACTCCTTTAATGGCCTGGATAAGGTTATGGAAGGTGCTTTTAGAGAAGGTCATTTTAACGGGGTAGCTACCATCGTCGAAATACTACTAGACCTTGTTAGACCAAACAGGGCCTATTTTGGAGAGAAAGACTTCCAGCAGCTTCAGATCGTTAGAAAATTAGCCAATGAACTTCCTTTTAAGGTAAAGATAGTGGGCTGTCCTATTGTCAGGGAGCCTCATGGACTGGCCATGAGTTCCCGCAACCAATTGCTTTCCAAGTCCATGAGACAAAGAGCCGGCATCATATTTAAGACCTTACAAACAGCTCAGCGTATGTTTGGCACAAAAAATGCTACTAAGATAGTAGCATATGTAAACAGTGTTTTTGCAAAAGAGGCAGATCTGGAGTTGGAATATTTTCAGATCGCCGATGTAGAAACGCTCACACCTATGCAGATAAAACAAGACAATATAAAATACAGAAGCTTTATTGCCGTTTATGCTGAAGGCATTCGCCTCATTGACAATATCGCTATGAATTGATTACTTTTGCGCCATGAAAATTGAAGTTGTAAAATCGAAGATACACCGGGTAAAAGTTACCGGAGCTGATCTTAATTATATAGGCAGCATTACCATAGATGAAGATCTTATGGATGCGGCCAATATCATTCGGGGAGAAAAAGTCCAGATCGTAAACAATACTAATGGAGAACGATTGGAAACCTATGCTATTCCGGGTCCACGAAATACAGGTGAACTTACCTTAAATGGCGCTGCAGCCAGAAAAGTAGCAATCGGCGATATTCTTATCCTTATTACCTATGCCTGGATGGAACTTGAGGAGGCCAAAGTTTTTCAGCCTTCCATGATCTTTCCAAATGAAAAGAACAATCTTTTAACCTAAACCTTGAGCACTCGCTTAAAAAAACTCTTAAAAATCATTATCCCGATTTTACTTGGGGTTTTTTTGGTTTGGTATTCCTTCAGTAGTACTAGCCCTGAAAATAGGAAGGAGATCTTTAAATACATTAGGGAAGCCGACCTTTTTTGGGTAGGCATTTCCATTGTAATAGGCATATTAAGTCATATTTCCAGAGCTGTGCGATGGAATTACTTGTTGGAACCTCTGGGGTATAAACCAAAGATCAGCAATAACATCTTCTTTATTTTAATGGCCTATTTTGCCAATTTAGGTATCCCAAGATCTGGAGAGGTACTTAGGGCCACTGCTTTAGCTACCTATGAGAACGTTCCATTTCAAAAAGGATTTGGTACCATTGTAACAGAGAGAGTGATCGATCTATTGATGCTGCTTCTTATCATTTTTATAGCCCTGATCTTGCAAACCGATATCATATTGGGTTACCTGAAGGCTAATGGAATAGGACTTACCGCTACGCTTTTGTTAGTTGGAGCCGGTGTATTTTTCCTCTTTCTTTTTCTTGCTTTTTTACGCCGATCTACTTCAAGGATTGCCATTAAGCTTAAGGATCTTGTCAAGGGTTTATTAGACGGTATACTGAGTATCTTCAAAATGAAAAAGAAATGGGCATTCCTGTTTCATACCTTCTTTATTTGGGGGGCCTATATTGCCATGTTCTGGGTTATAAAATATACAGTTGCAGAGACCATGTCCCTTTCCATCACAGAATTGTTAGTGGGTTTTATTGCAGGAGCTTTCGCAATGTCTACAACCAATGGAGGCATAGGTTTGTATCCTATCGCTGTGAGCAAATCACTTGCCATATTCGGTATTAGCGCCGTCTCCGGAGATGCGTTTGGATGGATCATGTGGATCTCACAAACACTTATGGTGGTGGTCTTCGGTGCAATATCTTTTCTACTCTTACCGTTATTGAACAGGAACCGATAAGCTTCCCTTAATCAATAAAACAAACCTAATGAGAATTGTAGTATCCATGTTACTTGTGGTGTTTATTGCCCAGGTCTCCATAGCACAGGTTACCAATGAGATCTTTGAATCATTTAAATTGCAGGAAAGACGCAATGTTTCCTACTATTTCCCGGAGGATTATACCCCTGAGAAAAAATACCCCTTAGTGGTAGTGCTGGATGCGGAATACCTGTTTGATCAGGTGGTTGCAAATGCCAAATTCTACAGTAGGTTTGAAGGTATGCCTGAGGTAATTGTTGTCGGTGTTGAACAAAGCAAAGATGATCTTAGGTGGGAAGATTGTGCCTATGAAGAAGATTCTGGATTACCAACTGATAAGGGTAAGCAATTCTATGAATTCCTAGGAATGGAAATTATCCCTTATCTCGACCTCAATTACAATACAGCGCCATTCAGAATGTTCATTGGGTATGATATCACAGCCAATTTTGGCAATTACTATCTTTTTAAGGATCGTTCCTTTTTCAGTGCATTTATAAGTATTTCTCCGAGTTTAGCACCCGAAATGGAAAATAGGGTGCCAGAAAGACTAATGGCCATGGAACAACAAATCTTTTACCATCTAATTTCAGAAGGTGGAGATCCTATGGTTAAACAGCTTGATCAAAATCTTAAGACCATTGACAAACCCACCATACACTATTCCTATGATGAATATCCCGGGGCAAACGAGGTGTCTGTGGTTACTTACGGGTTGGGTAAGGCATGGGAACATATGTTTGAGGTATTTAAACCTATCAGTCCCAAAGAATACAAAGAAAAGATTCTAACCTCAGAAGAACCCGTTTTTAAATATTTGGAAGATAAATATGCCATGATAGAAGAACTGTTTGGCTTTCAAAAACAGGTGAGCTTAAACGATATAATGGCAATCTATGCCGCCAGCAGGAAGAAAGACGATTTTGAAGCATTAAAACCTCTGTCGGAACTTTGTAAAAAACAATACCCGGAAACCATGCTAGGTTTCTTCTTCGAAGGCGAATATTACGAGGAATTGGGAGAAGCGAAAAAAGCCTTACGTACTTTTGAAAAGGCATTTGGGATGCAGGAGATCGATTTTCTGACCAAGGAATTGGCCCTGGAAAAGATAGATGCAATAAAAGCTGATTTCGGATACTAGCACTCCAAAAATTCACTTTATAAATATCAAACGCCCTGCTTGTTAATAGCAGGGCGTTTCTTTTGTTTTTAGATCTAACCGCAATATCTTTAGCCAGATCATGGCTAAAACAAAAACCGCTTTCTTTTGCCAGAATTGTGGCACCCAATATGCAAAATGGGCAGGGCAATGCAGTGCCTGCAAGGAATGGAATTCCATCGTAGAGGAGGTCATTCAAAAAAAAGATACCTCTGCCTGGAAAACCAAGGTAAACGGCAGTACAAAAACCGCTAAACCGCTAGCTATTTCTGAGATTAGCACTGACAAGGAAGATCGCTGGGACGTAAAAGATCAGGAATTCAATCGTGTTCTTGGGGGTGGTTTAGTTCCCGGATCCTTAGTCTTACTGGGCGGGGAACCCGGTATAGGAAAGAGCACCCTTCTTTTGCAGATCGCACTTAAGCTGCCATATAAAACCCTCTATGTTTCCGGGGAAGAAAGTTTGAAACAAATTAAGATGCGGGCAGACCGACTTTATCCCGGTTCAAATTCCTGCTATATCTTAACCGAAACCAAGACCCAACAGATCTTCCAGCAGATCGCAGCCCTTGAGCCAGATATACTGGTTATAGATTCTATTCAAACTCTACACTCAGATTATATTGAATCGTCTGCAGGGAGTATTTCCCAAATCAGGGAATGCACAGCCGAACTCATCAAATTTGCAAAAGAGACCAACACACCGGTCATTCTGGTAGGCCACATAACCAAAGACGGATCCATAGCGGGACCCAAGATCCTGGAGCATATGGTAGATACGGTACTTCAATTTGAAGGCGACCGTAATTATATGTACCGAATTCTAAGATCATTGAAGAATAGATTTGGCTCTACGGCCGAGTTGGGTATTTATGAAATGCAGGGTGATGGACTACGGGAAGTGAGCAATCCATCTGAAATCCTCATATCTAAAAATGAAGATCATCTGAGTGGTACCGCCATTGTGGCCACCCTGGAAGGAATGCGGCCTTTATTGATTGAGATACAAGCCCTCGTAAGTTCTGCCGTTTATGGTACCCCCCAACGAACTACAACCGGATTTAACAGCAAGCGACTGAACATGCTTTTGGCAGTTCTGGAGAAACGTGCCGGATTCAAATTAGGGGCTAAAGATGTATTTCTGAACATCACCGGGGGTATTACAGTAGATGATCCGGCAATAGACCTGGGGGTGATAGCTGCTGTGCTTTCAAGTAACGCAGATATTCCGGTTGAAAAAGGAATCTGTTTTGCGGCCGAAATTGGTTTGGCAGGAGAAGTAAGACCTGTTCGCAGGGTGGATCAACGTATCCTGGAAGCAGAAAAATTAGGCTTTACCAGCATTTTTGTTTCCAAGAATAATAAAATTGGCCTTAAGAACCCCTCCATCACTATAATTAAGGTATCCCGCCTTGAGGAAGTGGTGAGCAGGTTGTTCGGTTAATATCCTTATTTATACTATTATTTATACTATTTTTAAGTAACCTTTATATGCCATTTAGAATAAATCAGACTCCATTGAAAAAGAAATTTCTACCCATAGTATTATTTGCACTTTTATTCGGTTGTAACGAACAAAAAGAAATGAGTTCAATAAATCCAGAGAATTGGGCAAAACGAGCTGCAAATATAAGTGCAAGTGATTCGCTTGAATACGGTAAATCCTACCTATCCATCTATTCCCAGATATACAGCTCGTCAGAACACAAAACCCATAACTTAACAGCAATGGTAAGTTTGAGGAATACGAGCGATTTAGATACAATCTATATCCTAAGGGCAGAATATTATGATACTCATGGTGAAACGATTCGAAAATATTTTGAAAAGCCCATATTTTTAGCTCCAATGGAAACTGCAGATATCATAATAGATGAGATTGATACATCCGGAGGAACGGGCTCTAACTTTATTTTTGAATGGAAGATTCCGGATAACTGCCCGGAACCCTTATTTGAGGGAATAATGAATTCAACAATGGGGCAGCAAGGTTTGTCTTTTACAACACACTCCAAACGAATAGAATAAAATGATAAACGCAATGAAAAAAATCTTTGTTCTTCTGATCTTTTCGATGTTACTGATCAGCTGTAAACAAACTGCAGATACTCCTTCAGCCAACAATGCCACAGCAAACGCAGACTACTTAAGTTTTGAAGGTAGAGACGACCAATTTACAGGCGGAATTAAGATGATCCCCATTACGACCCCAAAAGGCACTTTTAAGGTATGGACAAAAAGAGTGGGGAACAATCCTACCAAAAAAGTATTGCTCCTTCATGGCGGACCGGGTATGACCCATGAATTATACACTTGTTTTGACGGGTATTTCCCTCAGGAAAGTATTGAATATATCTATTACGATCAATTGGGTTCTTATTACAGCGACAAGCCAGATGATCTGGATCTGTGGACAAAAGAACGCTTTGTAGAAGAGGTAGAGCAGGTACGCCAGGCTCTTGGCCTGAATGCTTCCAATTTCTACCTGCTTGGTCAATCCTGGGGTGGTATGCTGGCCATGGAATATGCCCTAAAATACCAGGACAACCTAAAAGGATTGGTGATATCTAATATGATGAGCAGCATTCCTGAATATAACTTGTATGCTCAAAATGTCCTGGGACCTCAAATGGATCCCGCAATCTACAAAGAAATAAAGGACATGGAAGCAGCAGAAGATTTCAGGAATCCAAAATATGGGGAATTACTCTTTCAGTATTATTATACGGAACATGTACTCCGCATGCCCCCGGATGAATGGCCTGAGGCCGTTATGCGCAGTTTAACACATGCCAACAATCAGGTGTATGTACATATGCAGGGATACAGTGAATTTGGCATCACCGGAAACGCCACTCTGAAGGATTGGGATATTAAGAACCGACTTAAGGAAATAAAGGTGCCAACCTTAGTGATCGGTGCCAAATACGACACTATGGATCCGGCACATATGGAGTGGATGTCTAAAGAAGTGCAGCATGGGCGATATCTCTATTGCCCCAATGGCAGTCATCTATCGCAATACGATGACCAAAAGAATTATATGAATGGAATTATCAAATTCATCAATGATGTGGATCAAAAAAACTTCTGATTAAGGTGCCGGATTTGGGATCATATTGTGAATCGACTTAATTTCTTTAAGTATTTCATCAGATAAGTTAAGGTCTATACTGCCAACATTCTCCTTTAATTGTTCCATGGAAGTAGCCCCAATAATGGTGCTGGTTACAAAAGGTCTTGATGAGACAAAGGCCAGGGCCATCTGAGGAAGAGAAATTCCGTGTTTATTGGCAAGATCCAGATATTTTTGGGTGGCATTAAGTGCATTTTCATTACTGTAGCGCCCATAGGCAGGGAAAAGTGTAATTCGTGCATTAACTGGCTTAGCTCCGCCCAGATATTTCCCGCTTAATACGCCAAAGCCAAGGGGAGAGTAGGCTAATAACCCCAATTTTTCCCGGATGGATATTTCAGCAAGCCCCACTTCAAACAATCTGTTAAGTAAGCTGTACGGGTTTTGAATAGTGATCATCCTGGGTAAGCTTTTGTGTACCTTACTTTCTTCCAGATAACGCATAGCGCCCCAGGGAGTTTCATTAGACATGCCTACATGACCTATCTTCCCCTCTTTGATCAGATCTCTTAATGTTTCCAAAACCTGATGAAAATTATCTTGCCAGAAATCGGAAAGGTCATGGGAATATCCACGTTTTCCGAAATAATTCGTGGAGCGTTCCGGCCAATGTAGTTGATACAGATCTATATGGTCTGTTTGAAGTCGTTCCAGGCTACCGTTCACCGCCTCAATAAGCGACTCTTTTTTGAATCCTGTGGTGCGGATAAACTTTGTAAAATCTGCTTTTCCGGCGATCTTGGAGGCCAGGACTATCTTATCGCGTTTTCCGGTTTTTTTAAACCAGCTGCCAATGATCTTTTCGGTTAGGGCATAGCGGTCCGGATGCGCAGGAATTGGGTATAGTTCGGCAGTATCAAAAAAGTTTATGCCTTGCTCTACGGCATAGTCCATTTGTTTATGACCTTCAGCCTCTGTATTCTGACGCCCCCAGGTCATGGTTCCCAAACAAATTTTACTTACTTCCAGAGTGGTATGAGGTAGGGTAGTATAGATCATTTAATATTTTGCAATTTGGCTGCAAAGGTAGTCATAGGATGTGTAAATGAAAACTAAGTGCTTTCCAATTCTACCAGGATAGGGCAATGATCACTGTGTTTAGCCTTGGACAGAATCACCGATCTTTTGAGTTGATCTTCAAGGGGCTTGCTTACCATCCCATAATCTAAGCGCCAACCTTTGTTGTTATTACGGGCATTGGCCCTATAACTCCACCAGGTGTATTGGTGAGGCTCTTGGTTAAAGTGACGAAAACTATCAATAAATCCACTTTCCATAAACTTCCCTATCCACTCGCGCTCAACAGGCAAAAAGCCTGAAACATTTTTATTACGTACAGGATCATGTATGTCGATGGCCCGGTGACAAATATTGTAGTCCCCAAGAATGATCAGGTTGGGATAGTCCTTTTTTAGATCATTGATATAGTTCTGAAAATCGGCCATATACTGCAGTTTATGATCTAGCCTGGCGAGATTGGTTCCCGAAGGAAGGTATAAGCTCATTACGGACACCCCATTAAAATCGGCCCTTAAATTACGGCCCTCAAAATCCATATAATCTATCCCGGTGCCAAACTCAATATGATCCGGTTCCTTCTTAGAAAGGATTGCCACCCCGCTATAGCCTTTCTTTTCCGCACTATACCAATAATGATACGGATATCCTGCCTCTTCAAACAGCGAAAGATCCAGCTGTTCTTTCATAGCCTTTATCTCCTGGAGGCATACCACATCAGGGTCCACACTTTGCAGCCAATCTAAAAACCCTTTGTTTACTGCTGCCCGTATACCATTCACATTATAAGAGACGATCTTCATCCAATTGATTTTGTGCCGAAAATAAAGAAAGTTTATAACAGAGGAAAGCCAGTAACTACATTGTTTATTCTTAATTCTGTTATTAAAATGAAATTTATTAAAGGGCACTAATTGTTTTTTTGATATTATCTTTCCGGATTCTAATTTGAGAAAAATGAAAAGATTTACTTTACTCTGTATCCTTCTGTTTTCCATAGGATATAGTTTGCAATCACAGGACCTGCCACAAGACGAAACAGATCGGGATGAATTAAAGATCAATGTCTTTAATTTGATCGCTTTTAAATATTTGGACGGTGCCTATGAACGAATAATTGATGAAGAATCGTCCTTCGGAGTTGCAATTTTGATCAATGCAGGGAATGATGATGACGTTTTTGAATACAATAGACAATACTCTATTACCCCTTATTATAGAAGATATTTTTCAAAGAGTTTTGCAAGCGGATTTTTTGTGGAAGGGTTTGGCATGTTGAATTCAGGAGAACAGGATATTTATACTTTCAACGATATAACTTTTGAATCTGAAAGAACAGGAGAAAAATACACAGATTTTGCCCTAGGAATCAGTGTAGGTGGAAAATTTATATCAAAGAAAGGGTTTATTGCCGAAGTCTACGGAGGTATTGGGCGAAATTTTTTTAGCACCGAATTTTCTCCTGAGGTTGTTCCAAGGGGTGGGGTCTCCATGGGCTTTAGGTTTTAATCCTTACTTTTGATGTCTTTAAATTCAAAGATGAAAAGATATCTTGGAAGCTGTTTTTTCTTACTAAGCACCTTATTTTCGCTTGGCCAGACTACAACAAAACAAGACAGTGTCACTGTTTTAAAAGAAGTGCTACTCCTGGAAGAGCTGCGGGTAAAACAAACTACCGGCATTATACCTTCTCAGATCATTGGCGATAAGATATTTGATAACTTCAGCCCAATAGATGCCGTCTCAGCCATCAATCAGATACCGGGCGTTTATGTACTATCTGGTGCTTTAAATACCAACAGAATTACCATCAGGGGTATTGGAGCACGCACCCTGTTTGGTACGGACAAACTGCGGTTGTATTACAATGAGATACCAGTGACCAATGGAAGCGGGTTTTCCACAATTGAAGCCTATGACCTCGAAAATCTGAGTCAGGTAGAAGTGGTCAAAGGTCCAAAAGCAACAGATTTCGGCACCAACCTTGGAGGAGCTATTTTGCTGAGCACCAGGGAAGCTCTGGGAAATAGCAGTACTCTTTCAAACAATTCCACCATTGGCTCCTATGGCTTGTTCAAGAATAACCTTTCGGTTCGACATGCAGATGAGAGATTATCAATCGCCCTGAATTATGATCATGTGGACACAGATGGCTATCGTGAAAATAACAGTTTCCAAAGAGATGGACTCTTGCTGAATACCACCTATCAAATAGATCCAAAAAATAGACTTAGCCTTTTGGTCAATTATATTGACTACACGGCCCAGATCCCCAGTTCATTAGGGATTAGTGCATTTAATGAAGACCCAACACAGGCGGCATTTACATGGGCAGCATCTCAAGGGTATGAGGCTAATAAATACACGCTGTTAGGGGCTAATTATGAGCATACTTTTTCGCCTAATTTTAAGAATTCTACCAGCATTTTTTATACCTATTTGGATCACTATGAAGCCCGTCCTTTTGGTATCCTGGATGAATACACCAATGGTTTTGGCTTTCGAACACGCTTTATTGGGGAGACGGACCTTTTTGGTATACAAACCGGGTATTCCTTTGGAACTGAATTGTACAAGGACGAATATACCTGGGGTGAATATGAAAATCTGTATGCCGAAAACAATGGGGATGGCAGTCTGCAAGGTGATCTTTTCGCAGATAATAAAGAATTCCGTACCCAACTAAATACTTTCGGGACTCTTAATATGGCCTTGTTCGAAAAAGTAAATCTTCAGCTTGGCCTCAATATAAACAAAACACGGTACGATTTCAGGGACCTTTTTAACGTGGGAGATGCCAACCAAAGTGCAGACCGAGATTTCAAGACCATTGCCCTTCCCAGCATCAATATTAATTACCGTTTTACAAATTATCAATCTGTTTATGCCAATGTCAGCAGGGGCTTTTCCAACCCAACGGTAGAAGAGACGCTTACTCCGGATGGTGTTATCAATCCTGATATTGCTCAGGAAACCGGGACAAATTACGAGTTGGGGTCCCAACTCTTCTTACTGAAAGATAAACTCCACCTGCTTGTAGCCGTTTATCAAATGGATGTTAAGAATCTATTGGTGGCCGAGAGGATAGGTGACGATCAATTTGTTGGAAGAAATGCAGGAAAAACAAGACATCAGGGTGTAGAGGCAGCTATTAATTATCGATGGGATCTCGGATCCGGGATAAGGATCACCCCCTTTGTTAACTACACTTATAACCAGCATAGTTTTATTGAGTTTATAGACGGCGACGATGACTATTCAGGAAATCCATTAACGGGTGTGCCAAAACACAGATTGAACAGCGGCCTGCAACTTCAATTCAAGGATCATTTATTTTGGAATACCACACATCAGTATGTAAGTAGCATTCCACTGACGGATACCAATAGTCTTTCTAGCGATCCCTTTCATGTCTTTGCGACGAAATGGCGATATGAACAAAAACTAAGTTCGGCCTTTAGCCTTGGAATAGCACTTGGGATCAATAACGTGTTTAATGTGCGATATGCACAATCTGTCCTGATCAATACTCAGGCATTTGGCGGCGCAGAACCGCGCTACTACTATCCGGGGAATAACAGAAATTTTTATACCAGTATTAGGCTAGGGTATACACTTTAATCCCTAGCTATCTTTTGTAGCCAGTATTTCATAGCCACTTCTTTCTCGATAACAGAAGAGATATCTTTTATAGATATCCTTTTTTGTTCCATGCTATCTCTATGGCGAATGGTAACTGTATTATCTTCTAATGTTTGATGATCTACTGTTATGCAGAATGGAGTACCTGCAGCATCTTGTCTTCTATACCTGCGTCCTACGGCGTCTTTCTCATCGTAGATCACATTAAAATCGAGACGGAGATCTGCAATGATCTTATGTGCGATCTCGGGAAGACCATCTTTTTTTACCAGAGGAAGTACCGCAGCTTTGGTGGGAGCCAATACTGCAGGAATCTTTAGGACGGTCCGTGTTGAACCATTTTCCAGTTCTTCCTCTACCAAAGAATTGGAAAGAACCGCCAGGAACATCCGATCCAGACCAATAGAGGTCTCAACTACATAGGGGACATAATTTTCTTCCAGTTCTGGATCGAAATACTGGAGTTTTTTACCTGAGAATTTTTCATGACTTCGTAGGTCAAAATCGGTTCGGGAATGAATCCCCTCTAACTCTTTAAATCCAAATGGGAACTTAAATTCAATATCAGCCGCAGCGTCTGCGTAGTGTGCTAATTTTTCATGGTCATGGAAACGGTAGTTTTCTTCTCCCATTCCAAGAGAAAGATGCCAATTCATACGTGTTTTTTTCCAGCTATCGTACCACTCCTTTTGGGTGCCGGGCCTTATAAAGAACTGCATTTCCATCTGCTCAAATTCGCGCATCCGGAAAATAAATTGTCTGGCAACGATCTCATTTCGAAAGGCCTTTCCAATCTGTGCAATCCCAAAAGGTATCTTTAAGCGACCCGATTTTTGAACATTCAGAAAGTTGACAAAAATACCCTGGGCTGTTTCAGGACGAAGGTATAGATCCATCGCAGAATCTGCAGAGGCTCCTAATTTTGTTCCGAACATTAAATTGAACTGTTTTACATCGGTCCAATTCTTTGATCCTGATACAGGACAAACAATATCTAGTTCAACAATCAGATTCTTTACATCTTCCAGGTCTTCCTTTTCCAGGGACCTTGCGAGTCTTTTCAGAATAGTTTGTGATCGCTCCTGGTATTCTACTACCCGGGCATTGGTTGCCAGGAATTGTTCTTTATCGAAGGCCTCCCCAAAACGTTTGGCGGCCTTACTTACTTCCTTCTCAATTTTGGCTTCTATTTTGGCTACATGGTCTTCCACCAGAACGTCTGCCCTATATCTTTTCTTGGAATCCTTATTATCTATCAAAGGATCATTGAATGCATCTACGTGGCCAGAAGCCTTCCAAATGGTAGGATGCATAAATATGGCAGCGTCTATCCCCACAATGTTTTCGTTCATCTGAACCATTGCCTGCCACCAGTATTCACGTATATTTTTCTTTAATTCCGCACCATTCTGGAGGTAGTCGTATACAGCACTAAGGCCATCGTAGATCTCACTAGATTGCACCACATAACCATATTCCTTGGCGTGTGAAATTACTTTTCTGAAAATGTCTTCTTGATTTGCCATTGGGCAAAAATAGAACTTTAGAGAAAGACTCTAATGATTATTTTAATTGAAATTCTGCTGTTGTGAGTAATTTTTCGTCCTCAAAGACATTTAAGGTGTACGTCCCTGAAAGGAGTGAACCTTCGGGAACCGTAATAAAATCGCAGACGCTCATTTCTTCTCCCTTAAATATAAGCGTTACCCTCTTACTATAAAGGTTGCCATTTACAGAGATAATATTCGCATTATCTTCTATGATACCCATATTGGGCCCAAGAAACTGGAAATACAACACTTTTTCCTTAAGGGTGGTAGTATTGGGATCTGCCTGAATGGTGATGCACCCGCGTAACTTTTCTATGGTAGAGGCTTTATTTGTTTTTATAGGTCTCCCGCTACGCATCCTGAAACCACTGCCTTCAGAATTTACAAGAGCGAGATAACTTTTCATTTTCAACTCTCTACTAAGTTCAAGATTTTTCCTGCGCAATAATGCTTCTGCCTCCGCAAGGGAATTACTCTGCCCTCTAAGATCTTCAAGCATTATGCGGGTCTCATCATACTTGTCTGCAAGAAGCCTATTGTTATAACGAAGAAGATTATTCTTCAGTTTAATGCTGTCGTATCGTGCCTCAAGTGTCCTAAGATCACTTTTAAACTCTTGGAGCTTGTCTATGGTAAAGGTTAGTCGGCCCACAGAATCTAATAATTGCTGAACCTGGAATTTGGAATCCTGAAGTTCGATCTCATTGACCTCATTAAGGGCAGATAGTCTGTCTACTTCTGTTTTCATCAGGGTTAGATCCCTAACGAGTAGTCCTTTTTCATCTTCCAGATACTTGATTTGGGTTTGAGATTGCGCATAACTGTAATAAAAGGCGATAAGTACACCAATTACTACTGCCACCAAAGCCGCCAGGAGGATTTTATAATTGAATTTAGTATCTTGAATATCCATTCAATAAGGGCTACGTTCTAAGTAGGTTTTAAAGCGTTAAGATTTGATATTAACCAAGCTACCAAATATAATAAATGATCTCAACACGGTTCTCCTACCCCGTGTGTGTTTTGGATGTAATGCACGATTATATCGGGGAGAGCAGATTTTGTGTACCCCTTGTCGAGACCAAATACCACTTACCGAGTTCAATTTCTCAGAAGAAAACAGTTTAGATCACACTTTTTATGGACGAAGTGCTATTGAAAAAGCCTCAAGTTTTCTTTTTTTTAATGATATAGGGGTAGTAAAGAACCTCATCCATTACCTGAAATACAGGAACCAACCTCAGATCTCTGCCTTTCTTGGAGATTGGTATGGGTCACATCTTAAGAAAGATAAAGGTATTCCTACCATAGACATGGTCTTGCCGGTGCCCATGCATCCAAAAAAACTAAAAAAAAGGGGATATAACCAGGTAGAGGGTTTTGGCAGAAGACTGGCCCATCATTTAAATGCAGCCTATTGTGATGATATTCTTTTAAAAACGACCCATACCCAAACACAGACACAAAAATCCAGGATCTTCCGCTGGCAACACCAGACCCCTACTTTTGCGATCGCAAAACCCCATAGACTAGCATGTAAAAAAATATTACTTGTAGATGATGTGGTTACTACAGGGGCTACCCTGGAAGCCTGCGCAAAGGCTATCAATGACGAGATCAACGTAACCATCTATATAGCTACTATGGCTATGGTCCCTTGATTTTAGAAATCTACAAATTAGTTGTTTCTTTGTCCAAACTATGGGGTACATGGCATTCACAAAGCGTTTTATTGCAGGAATATTTCTTGTTTTTATTGCCTTGGCACTGCATCAATGTGCCCGCCGTGGGAGTCCCTCCGGAGGACCGAAGGATACCGAAGCCCCGGTGTTGATCAAAGCCGAACCAGAGAATCTCAGCACCAATTTTAAGACTACAAAAATCCGACTTTATTTTGATGAGTATATCAAGCTGCAAGATGTTCAAAATCAGCTCATTGTTTCTCCACCTTTTCAATATCCCCCGGACATAAGTCCGCAGGGAGGCGCAAGTAAGTATGTGGAAGTGATCATTAAAGATACCTTGCGGGAAAACACCACCTATACCCTAAATTTTGGGCAAAGCATTGTAGACAATAACGAGAACAACCCCAGTTCTTATCTCACATACGTCTTTTCTACCGGAGATTATATAGATTCCCTGGCTCTTTTAGGGGTTGTTAAGGATGCTTTTAACAAGGAAACCGAAGAATTCATTAGTGTAATGCTATACGAGATAGATACGGCGTATACAGATACAATTATAAGTAAAAGGCCTCCGAATTACATTACCAATACTCAGGACAGTACCACTATATTCAGGCTTCAAAATCTAAAAGCCGGGAAGTACAGGCTACTGGCCATCAAAGATGAAGGAAAAAATAACCTCTACGATGCTGTTACAGACAAGATTGGATTTGTTGAGGATACCATTTCCCTGCCCACAGATTCTATATACCTTTTGAATCTCTTCAGGGAAGTTCCCAAATACAGCCTTGCAGCTCCAAAATTTAGTGCGGCCAATAAGATCATTTTTGGGTACAAAGGAAGAGATGAAAAACTTCAGATTAATCCTATTACGCCAATCCCCGACTCAATTACCCGCTTTGTTGCCAAAGAACCCGGAAAGGATACTCTTAATTATTGGTTTACCCCATATGAAGTGGATTCACTGCTCTTCGAAGTACTGAATGAGCGCATACAAAAACGCGATACGTTTACGGTTAAAACACGAAAATTACCTCCAGATTCATTGGTCCTGATTCCTAGTAACCGAAATTCTATAGGGTTTCTGGATACCATGGCACTAGGTGCTTCTATTCCTATTCTGCAGATAGATACATCCATGGCATCACTGATGAATAAGGATTCGATCTCTCTTCCTTTGAATATACGTCTCGATACCCTGGCTAACCGAATGGAGTTTTATTTTGAGAAAGAACCCAATGAGACCTATTCCCTCTCTATACTACCAGGGGTTCTAACAGATCTTTTTGGGGCTACCAATGACACCTTACTGTACAGGCTAAAAACCGGGAGTTATGCAGATTATGGCAACCTTAGAATACGCCTCCAAGGTGCAGTTTCCTACCCTATCATCTTACAACTTACAGAACCAAAAGGTAAGGTAGTGCGTTCTATTGTTTCTGAGGAAGATATGTTGTACGAATTTAACCTGCTGGAACCAAAAAACTATTTGCTACGAGTAATTTTTGACGCCAATGCCAATCAGCGTTGGGATACCGGAAATTTCCTCGACAAAATACAACCTGAAAAGATCGTGTATTTCCCTTCTGAGATCGAAGTTAGAGCCAATTGGGAGCTAGAACAGATCTTCCCTATTGAAGAGTAAAAAGGTCCCTGTCCTCTAAAAAGCGGAGGGTAGACCTTGTGGATATAATATGATCCTTTTTGATCATTGTATATAGCACTTCATCTTTGGTCGATAATACCAATTGTGTTCCAAGGGCGTCATAACAGGCCGAATGGCCTATATATCCGTGATCGTTCTCATCTTCCCCAATTCTGTTTACCCCAATACAATATGCCATGTTCTCTATAGCTCTTGCTTTTAAAAGAGTATCCCAGGCTGTGATTCTGGGTTTCGGCCAGTTGGCAACATACAGCAAGAGATCATAGCCTTGTGTATTTCTGGACCATACGGGGAAACGAAGATCATAACAGATCAAAGGACATATTTTAAACCCCTTATACTCTACAATAAGCAACTCTTTCCCTGAAGCATAGGTTAGGTGTTCTCCTGCAAGAGTAAAGGTATGCCGCTTATCGTAATACTGATAGTTGCCATTGGGCTCCACAAAGAAAAGCCTATTTGTATATTGTCCATTCTCAAAAAATGGAACACTTCCTACAACCGCTGCTCCCGTCGTTCGAGCCTCAAACTTCATCCATTGGAGTGTTTTGATACCTTCATTTTTGTCAATGACCTCCGGGGTCATAGTAAATCCGGTAGTAAACATTTCGGGCAGTACAATAAGGTCTACCCCCTTTTCTATAGTGCGGATCTTCTCTGAAAACCATGCCCTATTCTTTCCCGGATCTTGCCAGAATAAAGAGGTTTGTATTAAAGCGATAGAGAGTTGAAGATCCATGGAGTTTTGATCCTATTTACGAGTTAAAATATCTTCAAAATGATCAAAGCCCTGCATTCTGGCATGATCTAAGGCAGTATGGCCACGGGCATCCTTGATATCCACATCGGCACCATGTGCTATGAGCAGGCGGGCTATTTCCGTTTGTTTAAAGGTGATCGCAAAGATCAGACAACTAGCACCCATGGAATTGATGGTATTTACATTGGCGCCTGCTTTGATCAATCGTTCAGCTATTTCCACATATCCTTTAAAACAGACCCCCATTAAGGCGGTATTGCCCACCCCATCCTTCTCATCTACCTGGGCTCCGTGCTCCAATAATGATGTAACTATGGCGCCTTGGTTGTAATAGGCTGCTAAAATTAAGGGGGTAGAACCTCGCTGATCTTTGATGTGAGCGAGATCAGGGTGCTCCTTAAGTGCTTTGTTTACTTCCTTCAGATCGCCTTGTCTGATCGCATTTAAAAAAGATTCTTGTTGCATACTTCTAAATATAAAAAAAGACCGCCTAACTATTCAAATGTAGGCTATAATTTTATACTGTATCTTGTGGTATGAACGAGAAAGTTTTTAATGTCTTTGGGATGCCTCTGGAGCCTTGCTGCCATGATCCCAAAACGGGGTATTTCAGAGACGGATTCTGCCGAACAATGGATACAGACACAGGTACGCATGTGGTTTGTGCCAGGGTAACGGCCGAATTTCTTGCATTTTCAAAAGAACGGGGGAACGATCTTATTACCCCCATACCACAATGGCAATTTCCGGGCCTTAAACCCGGGGATCAGTGGTGCTTATGTGTCTCAAGGTGGATTGAAGCAGAAAAAGCAGGAATGGCTCCTCCGGTGGTGCTGGAAGCAACTCATCAAAAGGCCCTGGAGTATACTACGTTGGAAAAATTAGTAGAATACGCTTATACTTCTCCTACCAAAAAGACCTAAGTTTAGGTACTCTAGTCCCTTGCGCCGGGAGAAAAATCTTGTGGGGCGTTTTTGGGTTGGTTGATGGTCCCTGCACCACCTGTATCATTGTATACTGTCCATTCTGAAAAAGTATACACCGGATTTCCATTTTGAACGAATGCATTTCGTACGGCACGTCCATCTTCAAATTCATGATTGGTCCCGGAGCCATCTTCACCCACTACTCCAAAAACATCGATTACATTTCCAAATGGATCTACCAACAAAAGGTTATCATCACCATTGGAATCAGCCGGACTATTAAGTCCGGCTTCCAAATCTGGTGCAAATCCATAAACTATTTCAAAGGATTCAGCATCTGAGGCCATTACCAAGGTTTGGCCAGAATAAATTATAAGACTGCTAAGGTCTATAGTGGAGCCCAGAGTAGTATTGCCATTGGTGTATCTATCGAGGTGCCATCCATTGAGTGATAAAGAATCATTCCCCGAATAAAATAGTTCTACAAATCGAGCAGTATTTGCATTATCCGGATCTGCAAGTTCTGAGATAAATACAAGGTTGGACGTAAACTCCGTGATCAAGTCTGTGCATCGCTCTTTATTAAAGTTCAGATCTGCAGGAGATCTTACAATTAATTGTGGCACCTCATTTTCCGGATAATAAATTCCTTTGATGGTACCCATGCCTTTGGGTATTCCTTCTTGTGAAAAGTCCGCATAGCCACTATTGAGTAATAGCAGTTGTTGGTCATTACAATCTATCAGGATTCGTTTAGTCATTTCTTCAGCAACTGCATAAGACTCTCCCAATTCCTCTTCACTGAATTCAATATTTTCAATCGTGATCAAGGTATTCGCATTCTGAAATTCAAGATCTTCTATTGTTGTAACAAAAGGAACTACTGCAGATTCTTTATCACAACTCTTTTCAATGTGTTTACCTATCGCATGAGTGGGAATCCTACCTACAATAAGATTGCCAAAAGATGTATAAGAACTTCCTAATTTAAAAACCCCTTTGGTCCTTCCAATATATAGACCTTTCAAATGAATATACACCTTATCTCCTGGAGAAAAACGAAGATAAGAATCGCGGAGATCCACTTCTATTTGAATTCCCATTGTAGGGTTATTAGCCTTATCCTGAATATGTATCGTATTGAAGAAATTACCCGATTCATCAGAAGATATCACATACCCTTCAAGTACTAAATCTTCCAATATTTTGCTAGTGCTGCCTTGATACTGATCATAAACGTTTTGAATAGTAGTATTTGCCTTTATATTGTTATTACAAGTTGATGATGGAGCTTCCCAATCATCAGATCTGAGACATGCCACGGAGACAATCATCAATATAATGGGTAAAATTTTATTAGGTCGAAGCAGAGTCATGGTCCGGAATTATTTTAAAAGCTAAAAGCAACATTGAGAAAAAAGGTCCGTCCAAAACCATACCAATATTTGGGACCAAATAAAGGGTTTCCACTTAGGTTATCCTGAAGCATCTGTCCGTAATTGCCATTTCTACTTTGCTCAAACCCACCTGTTTTATAGTTGGTGTCTAATACATTATTTATACTACAAAAAACACTGATGTAATGATCATTGTACAACCATGACTTTCCTCCTATAAGATTGAGCAGGTATACAGGCGTAAGCGATTCTTGTTCAAGCACAGATCTTATACTTTCTTCCGTAGCCTCAGGAAATAGTATCCCTGTATTTGGATCAATTTTAAAGCTTGCTGTGCGCGTTATCATTGCAATATCAATAAAGTTATTAGCGAGATAATTTGCTGTTCCGGCTATCCACCAATAAGATGGATCTCTGTATTCCAAACCCATTGATAATGCAGTTTGAGGGCCTTGGGAAATACGATAGTTTTTGATGCCGGCTATGCCTAAATCAATATTTCCCTCACTGCGCTGCAGATCTTCACTGGCCCCTACGGAATCAAAATTAATAGTTAGGTTAGGGTCACTTGCGTATTGATGTAAGCCTATGGCAGTGACAAATGATACTTTAGTAGTTGGTGACAGATCATAAACTAAACCTAATTCTATCCCCTTGTGAAGTCTATCCAAACCTGTTGCTACTTCCTGAACAAAATCTGATCCAATCCCGGCATCTACGTAAAAGAAATTTATCTCAGTAGTATTTTGAAACCGTGTATAATATGAGGACGCCCTTGCGCTCAGTTTTGGCATTCGGAGTAAATAGGTTAGATCAACACTATGTACTTTTTCATTGGAAATATTGGGAACCATCTCATTATTCTCCCTTGGATTTATATATAAAGACTTCATAAGAGGAGCTCGTGTTCCAAGGAATGCATGAGCTTTGAACCAATGCCGTGAAGTAAGTCTATATGACAGTCCTCCTTTCAAAGAACTGTTGTGAAATCGCTTCAATTCCCCTTCCCCCAGGGAGTTTTGCAAGTAACGCTCATTTAAGAAAAGCCCGTTTCTTTGAAAATCTCTTGCTGCATAATCCCCCGCGACAAAAATGTCCCATTGTTTCCAAAAAAAACGGGCTTGTAAAAAACTTTCCCAATAATTAGTATTGATCGTATAATTATAATTGAAGATCTCGTTCTGTTCCTTACTAAGAGAGCCATTTACATCATTGCGAGTATTTGTAAATGTATCTCTGTCTAATAATTCCTTTGCTCCTAAAAGATCTCTGGATCGTGCAAAACTATGCCTCTCTGAACGAGAAATATTAATACCGGTATCTACTTTGAATTTTTTGCCCAACGTTAAATTCATTTGTGCATTGCCGGTGAGAGAACTTTCATGGTTAACATCATCATACCAGACATAGGCAGCATTTTGCTGCCGTGAATCTGTACTATTCGCGTTATATAGTTCGGGCCAGGGCCATTGAGGTTTTTCCAGTAAAGCCTCTTTTGCCTGATTTGCACCTATAAAATTTGCCCCAATCGGACTATTGACATAGTAGCTGGGCATATACCTGTAATAGGTAGGGTCGGGGTTTGGAGCATCGTAATATCCTATCCTACTGCTGGCAACTTCTCCAGATTGATGTGCCAAAGCCGCTCTTATTTGAATATCACCCGACTTATATTTATAATACATCATCCATATTGGTTCATGGAGGGTTCTAATTCTCGATGACCTAACTGAGCCATCCTGCCACCCCCAGTAGGGATTGTATTTAGGTCCCAATAAGGTGACTGCTTCATCCGTAAGTGCCGCAGATCTTCCCCTGCTATTGTAGGCATTGATCATAGCCATTCCCAAAATATGTTTTGATAAAAAGGTATAGTCTACTGCCGAAAACAAAGAATAGGCATTGTAATGGGTTCCATCTATATAGCCTTCTTCTGCCCAGCGACGTGAAATTGATAAGGAGTATGCCAGGCCTTTGTTGCCTATCCCCGAATGGTAGGTTGCCATTACCCGATTCCGGTACGTTCTATTGGAAGCGGCAGCCGAAAAGCGCAAACCCGGTCTTGCATTGGTTGGTGACATGTCTATGGAGGTACTTCCCAAAAGGCCTCCAAAGGCATTCCCGGAGCTGGCGAGGCCGTAGTCTAATTCCTGATTCCGGTTAACATCATTAAGTCCGCCCCAATTATTCCATTGTGGTCTACCATCCCAGCTGCGATTCATGGGTATGCCATTGATGAGGACCTTCCCTTCCCTGGAATCGTACCCACGTACTTTAAAATATGCCTGACTAAAATCAAACGCTGCCCTGGAAAGAAACACATCGCGTGTAGCTTGTAATAAACCTGAGGCGGTTTCCAGGGTTGTATTATCAAAAAGATCTGCTTCAGTGAGCGCAATCAAATTGTTTGATTTTTCAATTGCTAAATTTTGCTCCATATAGATTGGACCAATATGAATACTATCAATTTCCAGGAATACAGGATAGTATTTCGTAAGCATATTTGCAGAAGAGAAGATCAATTGCTGCTGCCCTTTTAATTCTGTACGCAGAATAAATTCTCCTTTCTCATTAGTCTGAGTTTCTTCTTTACTTATTTCCAATTGAACCAAAATATCTTTTAGAGGTTTTTGCTTTCGGTATTCCAACACTATCCCGGTAACGGTATTGGTCTGAGCTTTTCCGACAGGTATAAATAATAAACTCAAAACACTACCTATTAACAAGACAAATCTGAATTGTTCAGAAATATTGTAACACCTCTTCATCATCATTTTCATCAGGACCAAAATAATGTCAGGTGCTGCAACCTCCTTGCATCTTTGAATACTACCTTGGGCAATAGGTCAAAATCAATTAAAAATGAGTGTCTTAAGAATGTGTTTATTTCTGTTTTTCGTACTAGTATTACGTGCCCAAGACAAAAATTTGTATCAAATACATACCGTCGCTTTTTACAACGTAGAAAATTTATTTGACACCCTAAAGGACTCGCTTGTTTTTGATGACGATTTTACACCGGAAGGTTCATTTCACTGGACCCAAGAACGTTATAAGAAGAAGATTAAAAACCTGGCAAAAGTGATAGCCGGTATTGGAGAACGATATAGAATGAGACCGCCAGATGTTATCGGACTATGTGAAATAGAAAATCTGACGGTATTACAAGATCTGGTTGCACATCCGGTTTTACGAAATTTCAATTATGGGATCATTCACCAGGATAGTCCAGACGAACGTGGAATTGATGTAGCAATGATATATAACAAGAACAGCTTCCTACCAGTTTCTATTAAATATCACTCCCTTCAACTTTTGAATGAACAGCGGTTTCGGGAATACACCAGAAATCAGCTAGTGGTACATGGCTTCATAGAAAATGAAGCTGTCTATCTTATTGTAAATCACTGGCCCTCCCGCCGCGGTGGTGAAACAAGAAGCAGACCCCATAGAATTGCTGCCGCCGAATTGAATCTCAGTATCATCGATTCCATAAAACAACTTGCATTTTCTCCCAGGATCATAGGAATGGGAGATTTTAATGATAATCCTACAGACTACAGCTTCGTAAAAGTTCTTCGTACCAAAAGAAAACCCATAGATCTGAAAGATCAGGAACTGTTTAATCCAATGGAACCACTATTTTTAAAAGGAGAAGGAAGTTTGGCTTATCGCGACCGGTGGAGCCTCTTCGATCAGTTTTACGTCAGTGGAAATCTAAGAAATGGTAATGCCCCTATGCAAGTGTGGAAGGCAGGTATTTATAATCCTCCATTTTTAAGGATACAACAGGGGTCTTATAAAGGGTATCCTCTCAGGACCTATGCCGGAGGACGTTATACGGCCGGGTATAGTGATCATTTTCCGGTCTTTATTTATTTGATACGGCAGCAGTCTTTACTCCGGAACAATTAACTTAATATTCCGCCACTTAACCTTAATCCCTCCGCCGTCATGGATCTGCAGGGCTATGGAGCCTTCTCCGGCGCCAATGGCCTCGTCATTGATACTTACCATCTGTACCCCATTGAGCCAGGAGGTAAGCTGGCCTCCCATTACCCGTATCTTAAGGGTGTTCCACTGTCCTTCTCTTAAGACAAGCTCCTTTTCCACCTCCGGCTTAACGAGCCAGCCGCGGCCATAGGATTCATAGACGCCACCGGTGTGTTTCCCTTTGGGGGCCACCTCTACCTGCCAGCCGCTTACCTTGGTACCATCGATCGTAGATCTTATAAATACCCCACTATTGCCATCTGCTTCCTGCAGGAAGTCTAGCGTTAGTTCAAAATCTTTGTAATGCTCATCTGTTGCGAGATAGCCATACTGGGCGTCCGGGCCGCTTTCTGAGACCAGAAGGCCATCTTCCACATACCATTTTTCGGTGCCATAGATGGTCCAGCCGGTAAGGTCTTCCCCATTAAAAAGTGATTTTTCCTGGGCTAACAAAATGACCGAAAACAGGCAAGCAACAACTGTGTATATATATTTCATAGTGTATTGTTTTTAATTAAACCATTGTGCCCAGGGGATACGGCTTAAAATAAGTACCAATCCAAGTCCGTAAAATATGGCAATGCTTTTAAATTTCTTATTCCCCTCCATAAATTTTTTGTGACGAGACCAGCCAATGGTAATCAGAACAACGGCTACAATATTTATCAATGGATGTTCTACTGCCAACAAACGGGCTGCAGAATTAAGTCCGCCCATCCCCAGCGTTTTTACGGCATAGAAACCGCTTGAGGAGATAAAATAAAGTAACAGTCCCACTACCAATTGCAGGTGGCAAAGGATCAGGGCAAACAGGCTTAAGCGGTAGTCCTTTTCCAGGGTAAACATACGTTTGCTAATAAGACCTGTAATGGCATTTGCTACAGCGAGAAACAAAAGTGCCAGAACTATATAGGCCATATAGGAATGTAAAACAGATATCCAATCTGTCATAAGACTGTTTTCCATACTAATTTATTTAGGGTTTAAATGTACTAATTTTTGGGCATTAAAAAACCCCGCCGGTTGGCGGGGTTCTATAAAATATACTGTATAGATCCTTAGTTGAAGATATAGCGAAGTCCAACTTGGGCTTGCCATCTGGAACTTTGGATACCGTTATCATCTAACTGAACCAAACGAGCAGGCAGGTCAGTGTCAAAAGTGAATTCCGGATCTGGTCCTGCAGTTTCGGTTCTTAATAAACCTACGTTGCTACTAACAAACTTCTTCTTACCCCATTCCTCATTCAGGAGGTTCGTAAAGTTAAAGATGTCTACAGAGAACTGGAAGGTGTGCTTTTTTGTTCCGCCAAAGTTCATTGAGAAATCTTGTAATAATTTTAAATCAATGATATTACTCCAGGCACCATCATCTCCATTGCGCTCTGCATACTCTCCTCTTCTACTATTTAAGTATTCATTACCGCTAATAAAAGCATCTAACGCGGCCCATTGGGTATCCACGGGTGTCCCATTGTCAACCAGGGTAATTTCACTTTGGTTCCTTGGAATATAGATCAATGCATTATCTCGTGAATCGTCATTCAACAGATCTCTTCCTTCCTGATATACATAACTAACTGGTGCCGATCTTGAACCTTCATAGAACAGCCCTATAGTTGTTTTGATATCATCGTTCCATGCAAGTTCATAAGAAACATTAGCAAGTAATCTATGCCCTTGAGAAAAATCTGAACGTGTAACAGGCAGATTGGAGTTTTTTCCATTTACCGATTGCATATTACGCCACTGAGAGCTGTTTTGTGAAGATGTACCATCAAAGATTGCGTTGGCATCTCCATAAGCCCATGAAAAGCTTCCTGAGAAACCGTTAGAAAAAGGCTTGGTGATTGTAACACTAGAGTTCCAGGAATCCCCGGCACCTGTATTAGATAAAAGGTATACCCCTCCATACGCATTATCAATTCTATCTCCTCTGTCATAGAATGGTCTGTTATCCGCACCATTTAAGTTGCCAACAGGTCCTCCAAGATTAAGGTTTTCATAATAGACAGATTCAACATTCTCATTAAATATTACTTCTCCAGAAGCTACCAAGCCCCAGAAAGGTAATTTTTGATCTATCCCTATGCTGTATTTAAATACTTGAGGAAGCGTAAAGTCTTTGGCGATCAAATCTATATTTCCACCTGTACCCCCTGAACCAGGTGCAACATTCACTGGCTGGCTGTTTATGTCAGGATTGAAACCTGGAACTGTAGTGTTAAAAATAGCAGCAAAACCACCTGTTACACCATTGTTATTGTATGTTCCTCCCGGCCATACCAAAGGAAGTCTGGAAGTAAAGATCCCAAGTCCTCCTCGTATTTGAGTAGAGCGATCTCCCATTACATCCCAGTTAAATCCTACACGTGGAGAGAAATGAGCTTTGGTATCCGGACCTTGTCCAACGCGAGCTCCCTGAAGGTCTTTCCCGGCGGCTTCCAGAATACCGACTGTTCTTTCGTTAAAATCTTCATTTACCGGACCATCGGACCAGATTGGGAAATCGAAACGAATCCCCGCAGTGACCTTAAGGTTTTCTGAAACCTGTACTTCATCCTGAGCGTACAGACCTAATTGCCAGATATCGAAGGCAGAAGCCCCATCAGACTCATCACCAACAGTACCATCCCCAACAAGGGAATATCCTTTTTGGTAGAAATCAAGGTTTTGATCATTTACAAAATCATCTACAGACAAATAGGTGTAATCTCCATAGTTAAATGCAAAGAACAAGTTCTTTACTTTGGAGTATTCATTGTGTGTACCTAAGGTAATACTATGTCTTCCTGCGAAGATCTCGAAGTTATTCGTTAAGGTGAAAATATCCTGATCTAACAAGTTCGCTGTTGAGAAAGGTTCTGATCCAAAGGAGATAAAACCACTACCATCAACGATATCTACTGTTGGGAAAGGATCTCCACTCGGGTCTCTATCATCCCTTACAGAGGTGTATCCAAGAACAAAACTATTGGAGAACTTGTTTCCGGTAGTATTTAGTTCTAAGGCTGTAGAATTTGTTGTAGTTACAAAGAACTCAGACCCATTGATAAATCCAATGCTGTTAAAATCCGAATTTCTGGCCTCCAGGTTATCTGCACCTACATAACTATGACGTAAAGATAATTTGTTATTTTCATTTATGTTCCAGTCTAGTTTTACGGTAAGTTTATCACTGACCAAAGTTCTGGTATTAGAGGTATATCCTCCCGGATCGTATCCATAACTTGAAATAAGGAACTGACGTAGCGTTTCTAAACCTGCAGCATCTGTATCCCCTATATACTGAGAAGAGTTAAAAGGCTGCGGTGTTTCATCGTCCTGACGTTCGTAATTAAGGAATAGGAACAATTTATCCTTTACTAGTGGCCCTCCGAAACGAACCCCATAGGTTTGTGCACTAAATTCAGCAAGACGTTCTCTTACGTCTCCTGACCCTACTCTGCTTGGTGGTGTCTTTCCGGCTAGTTTTTCATTTCTGAAGAAGTAGTAGGCAGATCCTTCCCATTCGTTTGTACCAGATCTTGTAATGGCACTAATAGCACCCCCGGCAAAACCTGCAATACGAACATCGTATGGCGCTAATTGTACCTGGAAAGATTCAATAGCATCTACAGAAAAAGGATTTACCCCGGTCTGTCCTCCGTTGGTTCCAGAACCTGCTAAACCAAAAACATCATTGTTTACAGCACCATCTATATAGATAGCGTTGTAACGGTTATTCTGACCCCCTAATGATATTGAAAACCCGTCGTTTCCTTCGGTCAAAACAGCCTGAGGTGTGATCCTTACAAAATCGGCTAACGAACGAGATGCAGATGGTAATGTCTGTATCTGACGATTACTAATAACCGTTTCTGCTCCTGTTTTATTGGAGTTGAAAATACCCCCCTGGGAAGCTGTTACGATGATCTCGTCTAAAGCTGTGGCGGATTCTGCCAATTTAGGATTGATCCTAGAGGATTCGCCCAATTGCAGAAAGATATTTTCTACCATAAATTCTTCAAATCCGATATAGGAGATAGAAATGGTATAAGGACCTCCTGGTCTCATTCCACCAATTCGGTAATACCCATCCATATCTGCCGCAGCACCATATACACTCCCAGAAGGAACATGAAGTGCCACAACATTGGCACCAGATAACGGCTCTCCGGCCGCATCGGTTATCCTACCTCCTATGGAAGAAGTAGTAACCCCTTGTGAAAAAGCCATTGCCGTTATCAAAAATGCAGCAAGGGCGAAGTACAGTTTTTTCATTTGTTCTCGTGTTAAATAGTTATTATTTTGTCCGCAAAAGTGCCATAATTAAGGCACTTTCACATTAAGACAGTGTTAAATTAAAGTGGTCAAATTTAACATAATATTTGTAATTGGAGAATCTTAGATAGATAAGACTTCTTAAAACTTATTAACCCTAAAGATGCTGAATTTTATTTCTTAAAATATTGCAATAATTGCAATGTAGAAGTGTCGTGTTTAGCAATTTCGGAATTCTTAATATCCTTTAAGGTGGTGGTCGCCAATTGTTTTCCAAGTTCCACCCCCCATTGGTCATAACTAAAAATGTTCCAGAGTACGCCCTGAACAAAGATCTTGTGTTCGTATAGTGCGATAAGGGCCCCTAGACTAGCCGGAGTTAGTTTGTCTATTAAAATTGTATTGGTGGGTTTGTTTCCTTCAAACACCTTAAAAGGAACCAGCTTATTGATAGCTTCCTCTGCCATGCCATTGGCTTCCAGTTCCTGTCTTACCTCATCGGCCGTTTTTCCATTCATTAAGGCTTCCGTCTGGGCAAAGAAATTAGCCATAAGTTTTTGATGATGGTCCGTGTTTCCGTAAAGTGAATTTTTAAAACCTATAAAATCGGCCGGGATCAGCTTTGTGCCCTGATGAATCAATTGAAAAAAAGCATGCTGGGCATTTGTGCCGGGTTCTCCCCAAATAATGGTTCCTGTCTGGTACGAAACTGGTTTCCCATTTCTGTCCGTACTTTTCCCGTTGCTTTCCATGATACCTTGCTGAAAATAGGCTGAAAATCTGCTGAGGTATTGGGTATAGGGTATAATGGCTTCTGTCTCTGCCTTGTAAAAATTGTTATACCAGATACTCAACAAGCCCATTAGAACAGGTATATTATCCTTAAATTCTGTATTTTTAAAGTGGACATCCATCTCATGTGCTCCCTGAAGCAGCTCTTCAAAATGTTTTGGCCCAATCGCAAGGGCTACAGATAAACCAACGGCGCTCCAAAGGGAAAATCGCCCTCCTACCCAGTCCCACATGGGGAATACATTTTCGTCTGCTATCCCAAATTCTGCTATTTTTTCAGTATTGGTAGAGACCGCTGCAAAATGGTGTGCAATATCTGCCTGGGATGCCTTTTGTAAGAACCAGTCTTTTATAGTTAATGCATTTGTAAGGGTCTCTTGTGTGGTAAAGGTCTTGGAAACAATAATAAATAAGGTGGTCTCGGGATTCAGTTCCTTTAATATCTCCTGTACATGGTCTCCGTCTATATTGCTTACAAAATGAGTTCTTAGATGGTTTTTATAATACTTCAGTGCTTCAGTGACCATCACGGGGCCAAGATCTGATCCGCCAATCCCAATATTCACTACATCGGTAATTGTCTTCCCGGTAAACCCCTTTTTTTTACCTGAGATAACGGCTTCGGAGAATTCCCTGATATGGTTCCGAACCTCAAATACTTCGGGCACTACGTTGACGCCGTCTACCAAGACTACCTCATCTTCCGCAGCACGCAAAGCAGTATGCAATACGGCCCTGCCTTCTGTCTCATTGATAATATCGCCCTCGAAATACTTGGCAATGGCATCGGCCAGCTGCACTTCTTTTGCCAGGTCTAGTAGATGTTCCAGGGTTGTAGAAGTGATCCTGTTCTTGGAGAAATCGAGTAGGAAATCATTCCACTGTCTGGTGAATAAAGCAGCCCTTTTTGGATCCTTTTCAAAAAGATCCTTTAGTTGATTGCCTTTGGTTTCGTTGAAGTGTTCTGTTAGTTTTCTCCAGGCGGAGGTAGTGGTTGGATTAATGTTCTCTAAGGACATTTTAGGGATTAAGTGTTAGTTGTTCTTCTGAAGTTTCTTCATGAAATTCTATACAATCTAATTGTGTCTTTATCGGATTCATATACTCGTAGTATGAAGGCCTTAATGCCTCTGCGAGTGGTTCGGCAGCCGGCAGTTTTTCACGAAGTGGATCTACCTGCCTTCCGTTCCTCCAGAAACGATAGCATACGTGAGGGCCTCCGGTGTTCCCTGTCATTCCTATCCATCCTATGACCTCGCCTTGTTTTACATATTGACCCTGTTTAACATTTTGAGCCTTCATATGTAAGTATTGGGTGCTATAGGTACCGTTATGACGGATCTTCACATATTTTCCATTTCCCCCTCTTCGGGTAGATTCCGTAACCACCCCATCTGCAGTTGCTAGGATAGGGGTGCCAATGGGAGCAGCATAATCCGTTCCTTTATGGGGTCTTACTTTGTATCCGTAATAACGGATCTTCCTTTTCAGATTATACCTGGAGGATAAACGTCCAAATTGCAGAGGCGCCCTCAGAAATGTACGGCGCAGATTGTTGGTCTCATGATCATAATACTCCCTGATATCCAGAGAATCATTATGATAGGCAAAGGCGTAAAAAGGTTCTCCCCTATGTTCAAAATACGCGGCTTTAATGGATCCTGCTCCGGCGTATATACTATCATTGATATACTTTTCTTCATAAATGATTCGGAACTTATCTCCGGCATCTAGTTTAAAAAAATCAATCGTCCATGCATAGATCCCGGACAATTCATTCACCATAAGATAATCTATATTCTGCTTTACAATAACATCAGATAATGAGCCTCCTTGTGGGATAACACCAGATGCTTCGCGTTCCACCAATTTCACTGCTTTCCTCCCTTTGTATGCCAGCACTGAATCACGGAAATCAACCACGGTATAGTTAATTGGGTCGTTCTCATAAACAAAGACCTGAGCTACCTGAGAAGTATCCCTGGATCTCAGTATGGTGTAGGGATTCCCTACACGTATCCTCCGTACGTCAAAGGTGTCCTTAAATTTTTGAGTGAGCTCATAGATCTTTGGGTAGTCTACCTTGTTGCGGGTCATCAGGTTCCCAAAAATATCTCCTTTGCGAATGGTGTCTTCCACCACATCAAAATCGGCTAGGTTAAATCCGTATTTCTCTACATTCTTTGGAGTAACAACCGCAAGATCTTCAACTAACAGTTCGTCATTATCGGAAGTTTTCTTGTCTTCCCCACAAGAGGACAGTAGAATACATGCTAAAAAGAGGCCCCAGTATTTATGCATCGTCTTATAAAACTTTTTCAGGGTTAAATAGATGGTCTACCCATTGTTTCCCCCAATTATTTAATTCTTGTTTGCTGTGCAATTTCGGAAAAAACACCACCTTTTGAAAGCTTGGAGGCAGATATTCTTTCCAATTGGTACCTCCGGTTGCTTCAATAGTCTTATCGCCTTTATTCAAATACCTGTAGGCAGATCCCATATGCATCAGCGGCCAATTTACATTGGCATTCAGGTCCATCTTTCTTAACGCATCAATTAAGGCTTTATTATTCCTGCTTTTTTCCGGTAATTTCAGGTATTTATGGTATATGGTATTTTCTTCTACCTCTTTGGCGATCCTAATAAACCTGGGCGTATATCGGTATTCGAATTGCTTAAGGGTTAATGTCTTTTCTCCCGTAGTACGATCCATAGCTCCTTTCTTCCAATATATATGCTCATACAGGTCTTCAATGGGACTGTCTTTGGAAAACAGATCCCTTTCAGGTTCATATACAAGATTTTCGAGCGGGGTAGCATAGATCTCGATCATTCTGTACTGAGCTGACTGAAAGCCACTAGATGGTAATAGGGCCATCCTATAGCGAAGGAATTGCTCTCGTTCCATACCATTGATCATGATACTAAAAGAAGAGATCAGGGCTTTGTAGTAATTGTTGATCCGATTTGCTTTTTCTATAAAATGATCTACCTCCTGGGACTGGTCATCCACGATCTGTTTTTGTTCGTGAATAATAAGCTTAAAGTAAAGTTCCGTGATCTGATGATACATGATAAAGATCTCCTCATCCGGGAAATAGGTACGTGGCACTTGCAGGCTCAATAGGGTGTCCAGATGTATATAGTCCCAATACGTTAGGTACCGTTGGTACAATAGGCCATCCAAATAAGAGCTTAGGTCCTGTCCAGAATCCTTGTATTTTTCTGCTAATTTTAAGATCTGGGAATCTATCTGCTCTTTGTCTTTCATTGCTTTGTTAATCCATTATGATCTTGAATTGATGTTTCAGGCCATTGTACCCTTCAAGATCTGCCTTTAGTGATCCTACGGTGAGGTCGGCCTTAATTCTGATCGGGATCTTATTAAGGTCATTTGAGACCCATAAGGTAAGGCTTTCCTGTTCCTTAAAAACCCTTCCAGATTGCACATAAGGTCTGAAACTGAGACATTCTACTTTACCAAACTTGGTTTTCAGAATCTCTTTTCCAAGGAATTTTAATTTGAATTTAAAGATCCCATCATCGTCATAAAGCATATTGAGATCTATAGACTCGCCAATTACTAAATCTTTAGCCCTATAGTTATTCCGCAAATAGTAAAAAGCCGAAATTAGGTCCTGAATTCCATCTTCTAGTGTAAAAGTAAACTTTTTATCATTCTTCTTATCGTCTAGTAAAGCCTGCTTTTTTTTATAATCGAAGTTGATCTCAATATCCTTGGTATAGCCACCTTCGTCTATTTTCCGAATAAATCGGTAGGGCTTCCCATTCTCCATGTCAAAATAGCTCTCATAAGTATCATCTACCTTAAAAAAGATACTGGCAAATCCTGTGGTCTTTCCATTCCCCACCACATGGTACACAGGAACCTCTCCTACACTGTCTGTTTTGACATGCAGAGTAGCGTAGCTGGCGTTCAGGAAACCGTAATGAATCCTGAATTTCAACCATTCCCCGGGTTGGAATGACTCTTGTTTATTCTGCGCAAACAAGAACCCCTGGAGAAAAAGGAATAAAACCAGTGCTGTTCTTTTCATCTAAATTTTTGTTCAAAATTAGTAATTCGGACCTCACGGCCATGTCGTTAACGTTAATTAAACAATATTTATTCCAAACTTTATCAAAAAAAAAGCCCCGACAAGTGTCGGAGCTTTTTCCTAAATAACCAACCAAACTTTAAATTATGAAAAACCAATACTTAAAGTTATAAGGGAACCACCCCTTATGAGTACAAATCTAATACAACTTACTGAAAACACATTTCGTTTTAACGTAAATTTACTAGACTCTTAACAATACTTTATAAAATGAAGCCCAAATCAGTGGTTTACTAGAGTGTTCCTCTGGATTCCTGTTCTCTTTCAATAGCTTCAAATAGGGCTTTAAAGTTTCCTTTTCCAAAAGACTTGGCTCCTTTGCGCTGAATGATCTCTATAAACATTGTGGGCCTGTCTAAAATTGGTTTGGTAAAGATCTGAAGCAAATATCCTTCATCATCGCGATCAATCAGGATTCCCAAATCTCGTAAGGGCTCAAGATCCTCATCAATTTCACCTACTCTGTCTAATACATCTTCGTAATAAGAGACAGGCACAGTAAGAAATTCTACTCCGCGATCTCGCAAGGAAGATACCGTTTCAATAATGTTATCAGTAGCCATTGCCATATGCTGAACGCCGGCCCCGTTGTAAAATTCAATATATTCTTCTATCTGCGATTTCTTTCTTCCTTCCGCGGGTTCATTGATGGGAAATTTTATACGCCCGTTACCGTTACTCATCACCTTGCTCATTAATGCGGTATACTCTGTTGATATATCCTTGTCATCAAAAGAGACCAATTGTGCAAAGCCCATTACGTGCGCATAAAAATGGCACCATTTATTCATTTCATTCCAGCCCACATTCCCCACCATATGATCTATGTATTTCAGTCCCACATCAGCGGGTCTATAATAAGGATTCCAGGCCCTGTAGCCAGGCATAAATACGCCCTTGTAGTTGCTTCTTTCTACAAACACATGCACTGTTTCCCCGTAGGTATGGATCCCGGATAAAACCACTTCTCCCTTATCGTCTTTCAATGTTTTAGGTTCAAAATATGATTCTGCACCCCGTTTAACTGTTTCCTTATAACTTTTCCGGGCATCGTCTACCCAAAGAGCTATGGCCTTTACGCCATCTCCGTGCTTGTCTATATGCCTGTTTATATCACCTCCGGATTGCAGTGGGGAGGTAAGTACCAATCTGATCTTGTCTTGTTCTATGACATAGGAGACCCTGTCCTTTAGGCCTGTTTCCAAACCTGCATAGGCCAGTGGCTGAAAGCCCCAGGCAGACATATAATAGTAGGCTGCCTGCTTGGCATTTCCCACATAAATTTCAACGTGATCTGTACCTAATAAAGGCAGGAAATCTTCCGCAGCCAGATTCTCTTTAGGTAAGTGTAATGAAGTGTTATCTAATGTAGCCATGATATTTTTTTGAATTGATTCTATGTTAATGTGAAATAGTCTTTATAAATAAATTCAGGAACGCTACCACATGGCCCTTAGGTGAGGGGTAATATCTATTCTTTTACTCAACATAGTATGTTTATTTACCTTACAAATATCGTAAAAAAGGAGGAAAGAAGAATCCCATTGGCGGAGTAGCAAGATGTGAAAGTCTTTTTATCAGTCTTAGAACCAATACCCTATGCTAAAGAACAGATTTCCATCATCGTTCTCCGGGGACCAGGAGTAAATTATTTGTACCGGGCCGAAAAAGGATTCCCATCCGTACCCTACCCCATAACCAGAGTAATCCGGGGCTGTGAACCATTCGCCGGTTCTAAAAATATCATCATCTACATTAGAGAAGTTGGCGGCAAAGAGCAGGTGATTCTTATTACTAAATTCGTAGTCTAACCTGGCATATGCCTTTACGTAGCTATTTCCGGGTAAGCTTATAAAGTCGTACCCCAAAAAGGGTTCAAAATTATTGAGGGCATGATTTCCATATCCCCCCAAAACAAAATCAAAAGCAGCCACGCGGGAGGTACCTAACTTAAACCCTCCAGAGGTTTCTATATTCAGCGATAATTTAGGTGCTACAGAGAACGCCGTTCCGATAGTTGCTTTGGCAATAGAGAATTCTTTAAAATTGTCATTAAAGTCTGACGACCATAAATAAAAATGAAAATCTCCATTAAAATAAAGGCCTTTAGAAGGAAAATACTTATCGTCATAGGTGTCCAGGATCAGTTTGCCGTAGGTAGATAAATAATTACTTTTCTCGAAGTAGGTGGCCGGACTCGAAGTTGGTGGAGGTTGCGTGGAATCATTGACCACTTGGTTTAGCGTGGTAGTGCTGTACTTCAACAATTTATGTTCAGCTCCCAGGAGGAAAGCAAATTCTTCATTGATCACGGTTTGAAGGTAAAACTGATTTGTAAAATCGGATACATCCAAATTTATGTTGTTCACATTGCTATTTACCGGTAATTCAAAATTAGACTGCAGCACCAGACCATAATCTATCTCTTTGTTAAACTCATAAAATCTTGAATTAACTCCAAAACTCCAGTAGAACCCTCTGTCCACATAGTATTCAAAGTTATAGCGAAGATTATCCCCAAGGATAAGATCTAAAGAAGCAACATCATCATTCATCAACACATTCTTCTTGGTGAGATTTATCAATGCGGCACTCTTGTATAAATTGTCATAATGGGCTGCGATCCTAAGGAAGGACTTGTCCATATTCTCAACAAGGTTCATTGTTAGGTCCTGACCCATGCCATTGGAGGTTAATTCATAGCGAATAGTATTAAAGTTCCCAGTAGCCACCAAATTATTGATACCCTGTTTTAATTTGGTGAAACTCAACTTTTCATTGAGATTAATACGTAGTTTTCCTTTAATATACCCCCTGGAAAAATTATCATTGCCATTGAGTATAAGCCTGTTTACAATAAGTGAATCTACCTGGGCAATGTTCGGTTTCTTGATGAACGGTTTCATTTGTCGGGACGCGAGAGATTTCAATTCTTCTACATGTTCCATTGCCGCATCCTGCCCGGTACTGATAATAGTATTCTTAAGTGCAAAATCAATCACCGAAAATTTATCCATGTCTGGTTGAATATAAATATCAGTAAGAGCAGATTTTCGTTGCATATCTTTAATGGTCCTGAAATTATTGATCTGTAATAAGATCTCCGTGGCAGACATAAGTGATGCCCTGTCTCTAAGGCCATGTTGTACGTCTACCCCAATAACGAAATCTGCCCCCATGGCGCGTAGTTCTTCCACCGGATAATTGTTTAGGACACCCCCATCTATCAAAACTTGCCCTTCTACTTCCGAAGGCTGGAACAGGGAAGGGAATGTTCCACTTGCGAGGATCGCTTCCGGGAGATAGCCTTTGTTCAGCATCACTTCTTTCCCGGTCTCAACATTAGTAGCAATACAGAAAAAAGGAATAGGAAGCTCATTAAAATCTCGAACGTCCTTTACATCAAAAAGTAATTGCACCAAGGCATTATAAATGTTCTGCCCGCTAGAAAGTCCCTGGGGGAAAGACAATTTAAAATTATTGAAGGGTAAGGTGAGCGCGTAGCGTTCGGAGTCTTCTTTTTCATAAAAGGTCTTCGCATTTCGCGGAAGGTTATCCTGAATAAGATTCGTTAAGTTGGTATTTCTAAAAATAGAGTCGAGTTGGTCCGCTGAATACCCTGAGGCATAGAGGGCCCCAACAATGGCTCCCATACTTGTGCCTCCTATATAATCTATAGTAACCCCGGTCTCTTCTATGACCTTTAAAGCGCCAATATGCGCCAATCCTTTGGCTCCGCCTCCACTTAGGACCAATCCTACCTTTGGAGGAACTTGTTCTGGTGCTGTTTGAGCTAAAGACTGAAAGCAGATCGCAAGAACGGTTAGAAAAAGGAAACATCTACCCATTGAGTGAAGATAGAAGATTAATGAAAGTTTTCATATATTTTCTTTGCTTTAGACCAGCCTACCACTTCACTTAGATCTTCCAGGGTGGCTTCTTTGATTCTTTTTACCGATTTAAATTTCTTGAGTACCTGCTCAGCTGTTTTGTCGCCAATTCCATCTATACCTTCCAAGACCGAGTCGAAAGCCATCTTACTTCGTTTATTCCGGTGAAAGTTTATCCCAAATCTATGGGCCTCGTTTCGCAATTGCTGAATGATCTTTAAGGACTCCGATTTTTTGTCCAGATAAAGAGGTATCGGATCATCCGGGAAATAGATCTCTTCCAATCTTTTTGCAATCCCAATGATGGCGATCTTTCCCCGTAAATTTAGTGCTTCCAGACTTTTCAGGGCAGATGACAACTGACCCTTCCCACCGTCTATTACAATAAGTTGCGGCAAGCTTGCCTTC
Organism: uncultured Flavobacteriaceae bacterium; assembly: GCA_963844995.1. Classification (GTDB taxonomy): domain Bacteria; phylum Bacteroidota; class Bacteroidia; order Flavobacteriales; family Flavobacteriaceae; genus Muriicola. The sequence goes on from CAWJQE010000024.1 coordinate 237,034, forward strand.
TCTTCCTGCAGTCTTTTGTATCGGCGAAAGACCACCTCTTCCATAGAGGCAAAATCATCCGGACCTTCTACAGTTTTAATGTTAAAATGCCGGTATTCCTTCTTGGCGGGCTTTCCGTTCCTGAAAACCACACAGGCAGCTACAGGATTGGTCCCCTGAATATTAGAATTGTCAAAACATTCTATATGCCTTGGCTCTTCTGAAAGTCGCAGATCTTTTTTCATCTGTGCCATGATCCGGTTTACATGACGGTCCGGATCAGTGATCCTGGTTTGTTTAAAGCGTTCCTGCCTGTAGAATTTAGCGTTTCGCTCAGATAGCTCCAGGATCTTTTTTTTATCTCCTAATTTGGGAACCGTGAGTTTTAGTTCTTCCGGCAGTGTTACCGTGAAAGGCAAGTATAGTTCTTTAGATTGCGAATGAAATCGCTGCCTGATCTCAATGATCGCCAATTGCAGGAGATCCTTATCAGCTTCTTCCAGTTTCTTCTTGATCTCCATAGTGTGAGAACGTATTATAGACCCATGAGAGAGTTGCAGGAAGTTGATATAGGCATAGGTATCATCCGAAATGATGCTAAACACATCTACATTAGTGATCTTTGGATTTACGATGGTAGATTTTACCTGATAGTTCTCCAACACTTCAATTTTATTCTTGATAATCTCGGCAGCCTCAAAATGCATGTCTGCTGCCAGCGTCTTCATCTGCTTTTTAAAATAATGTAGTGATGTTTTAAAATTTCCCTTTATGATCTCACGGATATCATCTATCTGCTGATGATACTCCTTCTCTGTTTGGAGCCCTTCACAAGGACCCTTGCAATTTCCCAAATGGTATTCCAAACAAACTTTGTACTTCCCAGCTTCGATCTTTTCTTCAGAAAGATCGTAGTTACAAGTACGCAAAGGATATACGCCTTTTATCAGGTCTAAAAGCGTCTTTACCGTTTTCATGCTGGTATATGGCCCATAGTACTCAGAACCATCCCTGATCAATTTTCTGGTAGGGAAGATCCTGGGAAAGCGTTCTTTTTTTATGCAGATCCATGGATATGACTTATCGTCCTTCAGCAAGACATTGTACCTGGGTTGGTATTTTTTGATCAGGTTGTTCTCTAAGAGTAAGGCATCAGATTCTGTAGGTACCACTATATGTTTTATGGACTGTATCTTTTTTACCATTACCCGCGTCTTCCCATTTTCATGGGTTTTGGTAAAATAGGAGGTAACCCTCTTTTTAAGGTTTTTTGCTTTCCCTACGTATAATATTTTCGTGTCCTTATCATAGAACTGGTACACCCCGGGAGATTGGGGTAATGTATTTAATTGAAGTTCAACTGATACTTCCGACATTGAGAAAATTGGAGATAATGTATTACAAAGATAATTTAGCAAAATCATTTATGCCCTTCACATCAAATATTAAATTTGATCCTGTTTATACTATTACTTTTACTGGCTCTGTGTCCTATTTAATAATACTTTAAAATTCCCATAAAATAAACATGTCTTCAACTATCTGGTTTTCAACATATTAAAAATACATAATATTTTCTTTTGTTAAATTTTTTATAAAAAAGTGTATTTCGTCGGTAATTTATGCATTTAATAGAGTGTGTTTCATTTTTTTGTTTATTTTTAGCGCTATCATAAAACGAGCAAATGGACAACTATCTGATTACCTTGGGAATGTATCTTATTTTAATGCTCTTCTTCAAGATATATTTTGCAGTTTTTACCAAAGAGTAAACTTCATTTTTTTATCCGCCTTTAAGGATAGTTCGGCCACATGCTTAAAAAAGAACTCCGAAAAAAATATCTGGATCTAAGAAATACCGCATCTGAAGAAGATGTTTACAACGCCAGCCTCACTATTGCCAATACCTTGCTATCACTACCTATCTGGGATCACACCTATTACCATATATTTCTTCATAGTACTTCTAAAAAAGAGCTTAATACCAGTCTGATCATAACCCTGTTACAGGGGAGAGATAAGGAGATCGTGGTTCCGAGAATGGCCAGTGGAAACTCCTTAGAACATTTTCTTTTAACAGATAATACCTTACTGAAACCAAATTCCTGGGATATTCCGGAACCTGTTGACGGGATTGAAGTTATGCCCGTTAAGCTTGATGTGATCTTTGTCCCTCTTTTAGCTTTTGATCTCAAAGGACACAGGGTTGGTTATGGAAAAGGGTATTACGATCTGTTCCTAAGTCAATGCAAACCAGATGCTGTTAAAATAGGATTGAGCCTGTTTGAAGCTGAAAAAACTATTTCAGATATAAATCCTCAAGACATTCCTCTAAACTACTGTGTCTCTCCCTCTACCACTTATACATTCTGATCGGTCTCAACAACATCCCCGTTCTTTTTGGCAAAGGCCTTTTTGTTGAAGACAATTAGGATGCCCACTCCTGTACTAATAGCTGTATCTGCTATATTGAATACAGGCTCAAAGAAGCGAAAAGAATTTCCTCCTACTACTGGTACCCAATTGGGCCAGGTGGCATCTATCAAGGGAAAATAAAGCATATCTACTACCTTTCCATAGAATAGGCCCCCATAGGGATCATCTGTAAAGAGGGTAGCCACCGTATTATAGCTGTCATTAAAAAGAAGTCCGTAGAACAGGGAATCCACTATGTTACCTATAGCACCTGCGAAAATAAGAGACACCGCTATGACCATTGTTTTGGAAGCCTCCTTCCGAATGCTGTCTAATAACCAGTACCCAATACCTGCTATGGCAAAAAGTCGGAATATGGTAAGCACCAATTTTCCGGTGCTGTCTGATATTGGTAATATATCACTAAGTTTTGTACCCCAAGCAGCACCCTCATTCTCAATAAACAAGATTTTGAACCAATTAAAAACATCGACAGACTCGCCCAGTATAAAATGTGTTTTGATATAGATCTTGCTGATCTGATCGATCAATAAAATGATAAAAATAAGGGCAATAGATTTCTTTAAATTCATAAGTGTTCGTATGCTGGGGCAAAAATAGGTATTATTAGACATACTAATGATACCCTGTCTTTTCCTACTTTTTTTTAAACTACCTGGCTTGTGTTATAGTGATATTACCTGTGGTTGATGAGAGGTTAAATCGTTCATTCCCTTTGGGAATATATTCTTTAGCAATGCTGCCATACTTGGACATGGCCTTTACAGTACCGCTGGCAATTATTAATGAGATAGGGCCACTCTGGGTTGTAGCACTTACATTTTGTCCCACTTCTCTGATGGTACACCTGCCATCGTTCAACACCACTCTCAGATCTTTATAATTTCCTTCCACCATTACATTAGAACTGTTCCCGTAGAGATATACTTCCTTGTTTTCAGGGATCCTGATATAAAGCGATATAGAGACTACTTTATGTGCACTAAGCTTGTCATTGGGTTCATTAAAATAGGGTTGAAACTTGCCGGCTACAAGGAGGGTATTGCCATTTTCACTGATCTCCAACGCAAGATCTTTCTCATATTCTCCTTCCATGGAGGCCTCCAGGACCATTGCCTTTTCTTTTGAGGTTTCCACCTTTACTTCGAAAAAAAGATTGGTGTCTATCTGTATAGAGGTAACCTGGGGATTCAGGTATACCTTTTTAACAGTTTTTTGTCCAAACCCTTGGTTAATGGCCAGTATGGCCAAAAGAAAAAATGCAAAGTACCTCACGTTGCGGTTGTGTGAACGTCCCTTTACGGGGCGTTGTTCCTTATTATTGCATGTTCTTTGCCTCAATACTCAGCGTAGCATGAGGAACTAGTTTTAAGCGATCCTTGTTGATCAGTTTGCTGGTAACTCTGCAAATTCCATAAGTCTTATTCTCAATACGCAACAACGCATTCTTTAAGTCCCTGATAAATTTTTCCTGCCGTATAGCCAGCTGGGTATTTGCTTCCCGGCTCATGGTTTCGGACCCTTCTTCAAAAGCCTTAAAGGTAGGTGAAGTATCATCTGTACCATTGTTTCCATCATTCATATAAGAACTTCTAAGCAAGTCCAAATGACTTTTAGCTTTTACTATTTTTTCCTCGATCAAAACGCGGAATTCTTCTAATTCTTTATCTGAATATCTAACTTTTAAATCCTGTCCCATAATGTTTAGTGTTTTTGAATCAACAATCTTGTATTTACCTCATCGAAAATGATTTCAGTCCCCATTTCCAGCTGCTCTTCCAGAGCAAGGTCTGCGGTAAGGGTTTCCGTTTTAATATATTGCATATTACTTTCAATGGCCTTCTCTATAAAACCATCTTTCAGTACTTTAATATCAATTTTATCAGTCACTTCAAAACCAGATTCCTTTCGCAGATTCTGAATGCGATTGACCAATTCTCTGGCAATGCCTTCCTGTTTAAGATCTTCATTAATAGTAACATCCAAAGCCACTGTTAGGCCTCCGGCACTTGCTACCAACCATCCTTCGATGTCTTCAGAGCTTATCTCCACCTCCTCTAACTGTAATATAATACTTTTATTTTCTATCTCAAGGGATATTTCGCCTTCGCGTTCAATTTTTTGGATATCTTCCTGAGTAAACATCCCAACCACCTGTGCGATCTTTTTCATATCCTTCCCAAAACGCGGTCCTAATACCTTAAAGTTTGGTTTAATCTTCTTTACCAGGATCCCTGAGGCATCATCCAGAAGTTCTATCTCTTTTACATTTACTTCGGTCTTTATCAATTCGGCAACCGCTTCTATCTCTTTGCGCTGTGTATCATCTAGCACAGGGATCATTACCTTTTGAAGTGGCTGACGCACTTTGATCTTCTCTTTTTGACGTATGGATAGCACCAGGGAAGAAATGGTCTGTGCCTTTTCCATTTTACTTTCTAACGCCGTATTAACAATAGCCTTATCATAGGTTGGGAAATCTGAAAGATGAACACTCTCCTTTGCCTCTACTTTTGTATTCCGGGTTAAGTCTACATACAAGCGTTCCATGAAAAATGGAGCTATGGGTGCAGACAACCTGGCTACCGTAAGTAAACAGGTATGCAGGGTCTGATAGGCCGATATTTTGTCTTGCTGATAGTCGCCTTTCCAAAAACGTCGGCGGCATAAACGCACGTACCAGTTACTCAGGTTTTCCTGAACATAGTCTGATATTGCTCTTGCAGCCTTGGTAGGTTCATAGTCTGCATAAGCCTCATCTACGGCCTTTATTAGCGAATGGAGTTCAGAGAGAATCCATTGATCTATTTCCGGACGTTCTTTTAACGGAGTTTCTGCTTCGCTGTAATCAAACTCATCTATGTTGGCATAAAGGGCGAAAAAGGAATAGGTGTTATAGAGCGTCCCGAAAAATTTTCGTTTTACTTCCAGGATCCCATCCATATCAAACTTCAGGTTATCCCATGGATTTGCATTGGAGATCAAATACCAACGTGTGGCATCCGGACCATGTTCTTTGATGGTCTCAAAAGGATCCGCGGCATTTCCCAGTCGCTTAGACATTTTCTTGCCATCTTTATCCAGGACCAGTCCGTTAGAAACCACATTCTTATAAGCCACGGAATCAAATACCATAGTAGCTATGGCATGCAGCGTATAGAACCATCCCCTGGTCTGATCTACTCCCTCGGCTATAAAGTCGGCCGGAAAGGTCTTTCCTTCATCTATAAGGTCCTTATTCTCAAAAGGGTAATGCCATTGGGCATAGGGCATGGAGCCACTATCGAACCAAACATCAATAAGATCCGATTCCCGTTTCATAGGTTTCCCGGAAGGAGAAACCAGCACAATAGCATCTACAACGTTCTTATGCAGGTCTATTTTATCGTAATTGGCTTCGTCCATATTCCCCACCTCAAAAGATGCAAATACATCCTCTGTCATGAGTCCGGCATTAACAGCCTTGGTAATCTCACTTTTAAGCTGGGCTACAGATCCAATGATCACTTCCTCAGTTCCATCTTCTGTTCGCCAGATGGGGAGCGGTATTCCCCAGAAGCGGGATCTGGATAAATTCCAGTCATTAGCATTGGCCAACCAATTTCCAAATCTTCCATCCCCGGTGGCCTTTGGCTTCCAGTTAATGGTTTGGTTAAGTTGGAACATTCTGTCCTTGATTTCCGTAACCTTGATAAACCAGGAATCCATAGGGTAATACAGAATAGGTTTATCTGTCCGCCAGCAATTAGGATAACTGTGAAGGTATTTTTCTACTTTAAAGGCTTTATTCTCTTCCTTTAGTCTGATGGCTATCTCAACATCTACAGATCTTTCCGGGGCTTCTCCTTCTTCGTAGTATTCATTCTTTACATACTTGCCGGCCAGTTCCTTCATTTCTGGTCTGAACTTTCCCTGCAGGTCCACAAGAGGAACCAGATTTTGATATTGATCTAACACCAGCAATGGGGGTACTTCCGGTTTGGCCTGTTTTGCCACCATAGCATCATCTGCTCCAAAAGTAGGTGCGGTGTGCACTATACCTGTTCCATCCTCGGTGGTTACAAAATCGCCGGCAATAACTCTGAACGCATTTTGTGGATTTTCGTAAGGAAGCGCATACGGTAATAATTGCTCGTACTTTATCTCTACTAATTCCTTGCCTTTCGTTTCAAGAACTACCCTGAAGGGAATTTTTTTATCGTCTTTTTTATAGTGATTAAGTTCTTCTTCGGAGGCGACTTCCTCAAATTTTCCTTTGAATTGCTCTCCTACAAGTGCTTTTGCCAGGATGACATTTATTGGTTCAAAGGTGTATTGATTGAATGTCTTCACAAGGACATAATCTATCTTGGTGCCAACAGTTAAAGCAGTATTTGAAGGAAGTGTCCAGGGAGTAGTTGTCCACGCCAACAGGAAAATATCGCCCTCCACATCTTTTAAGATCGATGGCAGGTTCTCTTTCTTCACCTTGAACTGGGCTGTAACTGTGGTATCTGTTATATCCTGATATGTGCCGGGCTGATTCAACTCATGAGAACTTAAGCCGGTCCCTGCCTTGGGCGAATAGGGCTGAATGGTATAACCTTTATACAATAGCCCTTTATCGTAGATCTGTTTCAGAAGCCACCAGACAGACTCCATGTATTTTGATTTATAGGTGATATATGGATCTTCCATATCTACCCAGTACCCGATCTTCTCAGTCATGGAATTCCAGACATCGGTGTACCTCATCACTGCCTTTTTGCAGGCGGCATTGTATTCTTCAATACTGATCTTTACCCCTATATCTTCTTTGGTGATCCCCAGTTCTTTCTCAACGCCCAATTCTATTGGGAGACCGTGCGTGTCCCAGCCGGCCTTTCGTTTTACCTGATACCCCTTCATGGTCTTATACCTGGGGAAAATATCCTTGATGGTACGCGCCATCACATGGTGAATGCCGGGCATACCATTGGCCGAAGGCGGGCCTTCATAAAAGACATAGTTAGGTTTACCTTCCCTGGTGGAAATGCTTTTTTCAAAAATCTGATGGGTATTCCAAAATTGGAGGATCTCCTCTCCAACAGTAGATAAATCTAATCCCTTGTATTCCTGAAACTTCATAAGACCTTTCCTTTGACCTATTTAAAGGTGGCAAAATTAGTGAATTTTAACCAAAAAAAGACTGAAAGGAACACAAAAAAAGGCCCTCGAAAGGGCCTTAATAATGGGATATTACTCTGTACTATGGTTTGGTTCCTGTAATGGTAACATTGGCACTAATTTGCAAGGCCGATGTTACATTTATAGAACCTAAATTAAGTCCGGTTGTAGATTCAGCTTCCAGCATGGCATTGAAATAAAAGACGTCGCCATCTTTGTTGTATGAAGCAAAGATCAATTCATAAGTTCCTTCTTCCAAAAAGCTCAGATTGTAAGAGGCGTTCAATGAATTCACTACTGAACTGGTTACCGCATTCTTAAAGGTAATATTGCTGTCTCCCTGTCCGCTGGTCTCTGTCTCGGCATCAAAAGTACCTTCCTCGTAGGCATACACTACAATCCTGTCTGAGGTGTTCTCTGCGTCATTGGCAGTACCATTGATCGCTCCGGTTGTTTCTTCATTCACAGCTCGTATCCCAGCCGACAGTTCGGACATAGATACAAATTCGAAATCGGCACCTAGGGTTCCCTGTTCTTCTTTGATGGTCTTGCGAAGATCAAAGTCGATGATCACCTCATTTACATTTGAGGCAAACACTTCAAAGGAATCTGATACAGAAATACGGTTCGATGTTGCCGTGATCTGATCTTTAGCGCCATCGGCCATGGCCACATAGCATCCGGGTGATACCCCATCCGCATCGTTCTCAAAATCGAGTACCAACTCAATATTGGAGTAGGTTTTCGCCGCAAGGTCGAGATTCCCCAGGGTAGCTGTCTGCCCATTTACCAAAGCTGCCAGATTCACAGTGGTTTTAGTAAATCCATCTAAAGAAGTTCCATCTACCTTCACATCTGTAATGGTGACAAAAACACCCTCCACTTTGGCATTGTCAATGGGTGCATCGGTGATCTTAAAGGTGGTATTGTAGGATTCCCCTGGCATATCCCCCTCATTATCATCCTTACTGCAGGAAACTGTTAAAAGTAATGTTGCTAAAATTAATGTTGACGTTTTAATAAAATGTCTCATAAAATTTAAATTTTTATTTGGGTTAAACTTTCATGCATACAACAATGAATACGTAATTTACCCCACTAATAGAATGTTAAAATTTATTATTAATCGTTAAACTACATGCCCGGAAAGGCCTTGTTTTAGGGATGTTCGACTGATTTCTCACTGCTATGTCATTGATTTTCAGAGCAGAAGAAGCTTGCCTTAAGAAGGAGAATTAAATTCAGGAATTTTAAAGATTTTCGCATCAATTAAAACGAATACCGCAACCCTAAAATAAGGTTGATCCCGGGAGCTGCGATCCCTGAAGAATACGATCTATATCGCTGGTCTGTTATATTTTCCAAAGTAAAGGAGGCGGTAAGCTTTTCACTTAAATTATACTGGGAGCGTACATTAAGCGTATACCAGGCAGGAGCATAGGGGTCGCCATTGGCATCCAGGTCATAGAGATAGTCTTTGCTCCGCTCAGAAAAGGCAAGATCCTCGTATGAGATCTCTCCATTATAATTGAGAAAAAGATCCGTTTTTAGTCTTGGTAGTATCCATATTAAATGAAGGTCCCCAAATGCAGGTGCCGCATGTCTGGCAGCCGATTCTTCCCCGCTATCGTCCTCTTCAATACCTTCTGTAATGGTTAGATTAGTAGTAAGCTGCAGCTCATTGGTCAGGAATACCTCTGCCCCAAGTTCAAACCCATAAACATAGGCCTTTGCAGCATTTTGAATGGCCTGTACATTACTTAATTCCCCATTGTATACGATCTCCCGTTCGCCGTTAAAAGTAAAATCTCTTCTTACAAGCGCATCTACCAGGTAGGTATAGAATGCTGCCCCGCGTAGCACAGCCTTGTCTTTGAAATTCTTTTTTACACCTATTTCTATATTGTAAGCGTACTCCGGTTCCAACTCCGGATTGGGTACTACCACGGAACCTGGTTCCGAATCGAACACCTTGCCTATATCATCTATATTTGGTGCCCTGAACCCTGTAGATCCATTAAGCGTAATTTGAAGAGATTGATTTGGAAACCAGCTTAATCCAAGACTGCCCGTTAATGCCCCATTGTTAAGAGTTGTATTTGTAAAAGGGAAGGTGTAAAAAGTAGTGTCAAAAACTGCGTTGATCCATACATGGCTATATCGAATGCCAGACAGCAAGGTAAGATTAGGCTTTGCTTTGTATTCAGCATTGACATAGCCTGCCAGGGTTTGCCAACTGGCACCATCCGGGTAGCGAGAGGCCGTCCTTTCCTTTGAATCCGTTTCAATATTTTCCTGACTCCCCTCCGAATGTACCTTATTATAAATGTACTCTCCCCCGTAATACAGCCGAAGGTTGCCCATCCTTTTGTTCTCAAAATCTATATTGGTAGAGATCGCATCTACCTTTTCCTTTGTTTTGTTGAGGATGGCATCCTGAAAATCCCTATCGTTCCTGCTTTCTTCAAAAAACTGATAGGCAGTGGTAAGTTTTACCCCATCGTAAAATTTACTTCGCGCCTTATTAAAGAGCTGAAGATTGCCCATAAACCATTTTTGAGGGCCGTAGTACCATTCTGCTGAACGCAATCCGGACCCGTCACTCGCAGGTCTGATTAAACGGTCGTATCTGGAATAAGAGGATGTTTCCGAGTAATACAGCCCCAGATCATACTGCCAATTATTAGACGGTTTATGTGATATTTTTTGTAAAAGATTGATCTGGTCGTATCCTGTTGACACTTGCTTTCTCGGGTTTTCATTGGCAACTAAGACATCTGTATCATTTTGCCGCACTACCAGATCATTTCTCAAATACCTGTCCGGACCATGGCTCCCCATGCGCAGGTCATCAAATCTATTGTAGGTAACACTGCTTAAGAATGCCCATTTCTCTGCAGCAAGATTCACGTCTCCGTGAATTGTATTCTCGTTATTGGCAGAAGCATACCGCAGATTGGCATTCCCGGAGACCACCACCGAATCTCTTTTTAAAAAATGGGGTTTCAGGGTAAGAAAATTCATGACTCCGCCAATGGCATCACTCCCGTATATTACAGATCCCGGACCAAATATCACTTCCGTATTCTTTATGGTAAAAGGGTCTATTGATATTACATTTTGGATGTTCCCGCCTCTGAAAATGGCATTGTTCATTCGTACACCGTCTACAGATAATACCAATCTATTTGTGGCAAAACCCCGGATCATAGGACTTCCCCCACCCAACTGACTTTTCTGAACAAATACCTGCCCGCTGTTTTGTAAAAGATCGGCGGCGGTCTGAGGGTTGGTAAACGCAATAGTTTGTGCGCTTATGGATGAGATCTTCTGAGGAATGTCTTTTTTCTGTTGTTCCCATTTAGAGATAGACATGACTACCTCATCTAGCTGTTCTGTTTGAGGCATTAAAAAAATTCGATTTCCCCGTTTTAGAAGTTGATTCTTGGTTACGGTTCTTGCCTGATAGCCAATATGACTAATTGTGATACGTTCTGTTCCGTTGAATTTTGAAAGATCAGAGACTCCATTAAAATCGGTCAGGGCCGTTCTCGACTTATTTGAATTATAGAGCACAGCATTGACTATGGGCTGTCTTGTGTCCGCATCCAATACCGTTATTTCTTGTGACCAGCCACCAGAAACGATACATAAACATCCTAAAAAGAAAAATAAGCGCATGCTTAGTTAAAAACTTCGTTCAATACTGCCAGGGACCTGGGTTTTCTAAAACCGTGCAAATGTAATTCAAAATAAATGACAATCTTTTGTAACAGTGCTTGTCTCTCTTCTTTCCCCATCCTGATCGTATGGATTGCATCAAAATTTATGCCTAAGAGGGCTATAAAATGTTCTAATTCATCGCCTGTTAACATTGGATTGAGTCCGGGGCGTGAAATAAACTGTCCATCCTGCAAATCGAAGTAAGCAGATCTTCCGGTGGTAATTTCCGGGTAAAAGCCAAAATACTTCGTTATTTCCAGTAAGAAATACAGATGAAAATTGGCGATCCGATCATGCGTATCCAGCCATTGGAAGGCGGCCTCCATATACCGGAATAAGCCTTGATTACGCTCTTCTTCCTGTATACTGTTTACCAACATTTCCGATAGAAAAAAGGCCACTGCATTTTTAGTGACATTGGTCTGCAAGGTCTGATAGGGATAGGTGCTTTTAACTTCCTGCAAACGCTCCATAGTACCTTTGTTCCTGTGTATTGCCACGATCTCCAATTGCATCAGAGGTTGGAAATAACCCACTTTAAGCTTTCCCTTCCTGGATCCCATTATACCTTTCAGGAGGTAGGTTTTAAGTCCGTCAGATTCGGTAAATGCCTTTACGATCATGCTTGTATCACCGTATTTAAGTGAAGAGAGGACGATGGCCCTGGTAGTTACGCGCATAACACTATGGTTGGGATCCAAAGATAGTAAAAAGCCCCCTGAGGAATGCTCAGGGGGCTTTGATGATTTATTGGATGATTATTAAATAACTCCTTGAGCTAACATGGCATCTGCCACTTTTACAAAGCCGGCAATATTTGCTCCTTTTACATAGTTGCAATAACCGTCCTTTTCTTTACCATATTCTATACAAGAGTCGTGTATATCTTCCATGATCCCTTTTAAACGTTCGTCCACTTCTTCACGTGTCCAGCTGATACGCAATGAGTTCTGTGACATTTCCAGGCCAGAGGTAGCAACCCCGCCAGCATTCGATGCTTTTCCGGGGGCAAATAAAATTTTAGCTTCGTGAAAAGCGTGGATAGCATCGGGCATGGAAGGCATGTTGGCACCTTCGGCCACACAAATACATCCATTTTTTATAAGGGCTTTTGCCCCATTACCATCTAATTCATTCTGAGTGGCACATGGTAAGGCAATATCACAAACAACATCCCATGGAGTTTTGCCTTTATGATAGCTGGCCGACTTGTATTTGCTTACATACTCTGAGATACGACCTCTTTTATTATTCTTGAGGTCCATTACAAAGTTTAGTTTTTCTGTGTTAATTCCTTCTTTATCATAGATGTAGCCGCCAGAATCTGATAAGGTTACTACCTTACCTCCCATTTGAATGACCTTCTCAGCTGCGAATTGTGCGACGTTCCCAGATCCGGAGATGACTACCGTTTTACCTTTAATATCTTTATTAATGGTCTTCAACATGCTCTGGGCAAAATATACCGTTCCATAGCCAGTAGCTTCCGGTCTGATCTTCGATCCACCCCAGGAAAGTCCTTTTCCGGTAAGCACCCCGGTAAACTCATTTCGGATCTTTTTATACATTCCAAAAAGGAAGCCGATCTCACGCGCACCCACACCAATATCTCCGGCAGGCACATCCGTATTAGGGCCAATATGCCGGTTTAGTTCCAACATAAAGGCATGGCAAAAACGCATCACTTCATCATCCGATTTACCCTTCGGATCAAAGTCGGATCCACCTTTTCCACCACCCATTGGCAGGGTTGTTAAACTATTCTTGAACACTTGTTCAAAGGCAAGGAATTTAAGGATGCTTGCATTCACTGTTGGATGGAAGCGCAACCCACCTTTATAGGGTCCTATTGCAGAATTCATCTGAATTCGGTATCCCCGATTAACATGTATCTCACCATCATCATCTACCCAGGCAACCCTGAAAGAAAGTAAGCGTTCGGGCTCTACCATTCTTAACAAGATGTTCTTACCACTGTAAATTTCGTGTTTGGCTATGTACGGGATCACAGTTTCTGCTACTTCCTGTACCGCCTGGATAAATTCCGGTTCGTGACCATTTCTCACCGTCACTTCATCCATGAAGGCTTTGATTTTTGCTTCCATATGCTCTTAATTGTTTTAGGCTATTATTATATTACCAATATTCGGGCAAAATTATGGTATTTAAATAATTAATCGGTCTTTTTTTGACGATTTGATAAAATAATTATCCTATGGCCTGTTCAAGATCAGCAATCAGGTCGTTCACATCTTCGATCCCAACGCTCAGCCTAATTAAAGAATCTACGACTCCGCTCTTTTCACGTTCCACTTTTGGGATGCTGGCATGGGTCATGCTGGCAGGATGCCCCGCAAGACTTTCTACACCGCCCAAAGATTCTGCCAGGGTAAAGACCTGCAATTTTTCAACAATGTGAACAGCTTCTTTGAAGTTACTTCCTTTGGGTATAAAGGAGATCATGCCGCCAAAATCACTCATCTGACTTTTAGCCACCTCATGGTTGGGGTGCTCCTCAAATCCAGGCCAGTACACTTTTTCTATTTTTGGATGTTTCTTTAAATACCGTGCTATGGCCTCTCCATTTTCACAATGCCGTTGCATACGGACATGCAAGGTCTTAATCCCGCGCAGCACCAGGAAGCTGTCCATGGGGCCGCAAACAGCTCCACTTGCATTTTGAATAAAATACAGTTTATCTGCTAATTCCTTATCGCGTACTATCAGAGCACCCACTACTACATCACTGTGCCCGCCCAGGTATTTGGTGGCAGAATGCATCACGATATCTGCACCTAACTCTAATGGTCTTTGCAGGTAAGGGGTGGCAAATGTATTGTCTACAGCCAGAAGTAGTTTATGTTTTGCGGCCAATTGAGCTACGGCTTTAATATCGATCACATTCATCATGGGGTTGGTTGGCGTTTCTACCCAGAGTAATTTTGTGTTCTTGTTGATCTTTTCTTCTATTGCGGCTATTTCTCCCATGCCAATAAAATGAAAGGTGATGCCAAATTTTTCAAAGACCTGCTTAAACAGCCGGTAACTGCCCCCGTAAAGATCATTGGTAGATATCACTTCATCACCCGGAGAAAGTAATTTTATAACGGCATCTATGGCAGCAAGGCCACTGGCAAATGCAAGGCCATATTGTCCACTCTCAATACTCGCCAGGGAACGCTCCAAAGCTGTTCTGGTTGGGTTGGCACTGCGAGAATACTCGTATCCTTTATGCCCTCCCGGCGTGGTCTGGGCATAGGTAGAGGTTTGATAAATAGGAGGCATTACGGCGCCGTATGCGGCATCGGGTTCCTGGCCTCCGTGAATGGTCTTGCTGTTGAATTTTAATGGATGTTTGCTCATGGTCTTAGAATAGAGTCACAAAGGTATTGTTCTGAACCGATATACCACAATGCTTTCTAAAGGATAAAATCAATGCTTCTTTAAAAGGAAACTCCAGCGATAAAAATGTAGCTTTGCAGTACCTATTTATATACTTATGAAATTTTCCCCGTTCGCCTGGATCCTCCTGATCCTTTTTATCATTACAGCATGTGAAGAAGAGACAATTCTGGTAATGGAACCGGTAGTCTATACCAATTCTCCTTGTGCTACCTGTCCAAATGTATCTATTCAATATCCGAAGGCTCTTGAAGATACTAAACTAAGCAGGGCCATCAATACAGCCATAGAGGAAGAAATAATTGGCTTACTGACCTTTGCTGATAGTTTAGAAGTTACGAATCTGGATGAGGCCATTGCATCTTTTACCCAAGGGTATGCTGAACTAAAAGATGTATATCCCGATGAGACCATCCTTTGGGAGGCAAATATAGAAGCAGAGGTTTCTTTTGAGAACAGACAGGTGCTTTCCATAAAATTAGATTCTTATCTTTTTACAGGAGGGGCACATGGATATGCGGCTACACGCTACCTGAATTTTGATATGGATAAAGGACAGGAAATAGACACTCAGGCACTTTTTAAGGACCTGCTTGCCTTTCGCACCTATGCGGAATCTAAGTTTCGTAAACAAGAAGATATCCCTGAAAAAGCTCCTATCAATAGTACAGGGTTTATGTTTGAGCTAGATACATTCTACTTGCCGGAAAATATTGGTCTTACCCCCAAAGGCATACTATTGCTGTACAACCAGTATGAGGTGGCCTCCTATGCAGATGGCCAAATAGAACTCCTTATCCCTTTCCGGGAAGCAAAGAAGTTTGTGACCCCCGGGATGAAATTATAAGATCAGGCAGTAGCAACCATCTTTCTTTGCAGTGCCTGTATGGCTCCCATATGCAACCCCTGATGAAAGATATTGAAGGCTATGGCATCCTCTACCGAATTCAGGGTCACATTGGCACTTGTAGTATAGGGTGTGTATTCCTTAAAAATGCCATTTTTATAATCTTCCTTCGTCCATTCCGGGGTGGCCAACAAGGCTTGTGAGACCCGCTCCAATTCTTCTTTAGAAACCTCTTTCTCCGGAAAAGTTCCTTTGCTATACTTTTTTACAAATTCCCAATTGAGACGGGTATTTTGGTTGCTCAATTTGTAGACCAGTAATTGCTGGGTAACCAGTACGTGGGCAATGTTCCAGAAAATATTGTTGTTACAGTGCTCCGGGATACAAAAAAGCTGTTCTTCCGGGGTAGTGGTCAGCACCTTGTTATAATTGATATGCATGATCTCTGTGATCTCAAAGAGTTTTTCCATGGGAGAGTTTTATATAAAAATATAATAATTGGGTTTAAATAAGTTTCTTTGTGTCAGGATATTCTTTTAGCATACATTCAATTCAATTATGAAAGGCACCATTTACTACCTCAGCAGTTGTGATACCTGTCAACGGATCCTTAAAGAACTGGCACCGATAAAAGACATCGCCCTGCAAGACATTAAGAGCGATCCCCTAACAGAGAAACAACTCGATGACCTTAAGGCCATTGCCGGGAGTTATGAGGCTTTGTTCAGTAAACGCGCCCGATTGTATAAAGAACGAAACCTGAAAGAAAAAACACTGACAGAAGCGAATTACCGCAGTCTGCTGTTGGAACATTATACTTTTTTAAAGCGACCTGTATTAGTACTGGGAGAAGAGATCTTTATTGGAAATAGTAAGAAGGTGGTAGCTACTGCCAAAGAAAGGCTTCACTCTTGAATAAGCGAACCCTTGCCATTTTGGCGGCAATTGGGGCAACTACCATCTATGGGTTAAACCATACCATTGCCAAAGGGGTGATGCCCATGTATGTAAAACCCTTTGGATTTATAATGATCCGAGTTATAGGAGCCACTGCCCTCTTTTGGGGAATTTCTTTTTTGGGGCCCAGGGAAAAGATTGAGAGGAAAGACTGGGGCCGACTATTTATCTGCGCCTTATTTGGGATGTCTATTAATATGCTGGCATTTTTTAAAGGTCTGGATCTTTCTACCCCTATCAATAGTTCTGTACTGGTGACCACCACCCCTATCATTGTGGTTATCTTATCTGCCTTTCTGATCAAGGAAAAGATACGAATGATCAAAGGATTGGGGATTGCCATAGGCCTTATAGGCGCCCTGGGGCTAATTGTCTACGGACAGGAAATACGGCAAGACGCTCCAAATATTCCCCTGGGTAATGCCCTCTTCCTGCTAAATTCTCTTTTTTTTGGACTCTACCTTATCCTTACAAAGAAACTTGTGGCAAAATACCATCCGTTTACCCTCATGAAATGGCTTTTCCTGATAGGGATCTTCCTGAACCTGCCAATTGCCCTCCCGGAATTTCTGGAGATCTCCTGGAGCACCCTCCCGGCAGACGCCTTGTGGAAAATTGGTTTTGTTGTATTGGGCACTACTTTTAGTACCTACCTTTTTAACGCCTTTGCACTTACCCAGTTAAAGGCATCTACGGTAAGTGTCTTTGTTTATATACAGCCTTTTGTGGGGATTTTATTTGCCGTGCTTATGGGGAAAGATCAATTGAGTGCTGTGAAGATCACGGCCGCCTGCCTGGTTTTTCTTGGGGTATATCTGGTAAGCAGAAAATCTAAACCAGATCCTTTGGAAGCTTCCTGAATTTCCTGGTGTCTTCTTTGGTGAGTACCCTAAAATCACTCGCTTTTTCAACACTCCGCATGCCTGCTAACAATTCCCCCTCCAGGGGTACCAGCTTTCGGGATTCCCAACTCATCCAGGAGCCCATCAGCTCGCAGCGTGCCACGTTCTTCCCCTGGTCGTTGTAAAAATTCTGGTGAAATTCAAAGAACATTCCGTCCTCACTCAGGCCCTTTACCTCTACTGAGACCTTTACGGTACTGCCCGGGAGCACTTCCTTAAAATAATACATATGCTCGTAAAAGACCACCGGGCCCAGGCGGTTTTTAATGAGTGTCTTATGATCAAAACCCAGCATGGACAAATAAGACATACGGGCATGGGTCATTAAATTGGTGTATGCACTATTGCCTAAATGAAGATTGGCATCCAGATCGCTCCAGCGAATTTCAAACTCTTTAAAGTACGGCATAGGATAATCCTTTTTATGAGATCAAAAATACAACCGTTTTAAAATTCCTGCCTGCCGATTGCAAAAAATTAATCCCTATTTTTAGCCCTTAAATTTTACCTATGGATTCTAAACCCTCATTTATAAAAGAATTATCCCTCCCGGCAATAGCAGCTCCTATGTTCCTTATTTCGGGGCCGCAACTGGTCATAGAATGCTGTAAAAACGGGATCGTAGGCACTTTCCCCGCCTTAAATCAGCGCAGCAGCGAGGGGTTTGAGGAGTGGTTAGTAGAGATCAAGGAGGCCCTGGCTGCCTATGAGCAGGAAACGGGGAGAAAATGCGCTCCTTATGGGGTAAACCTTATTGTACACCCTACCAATCCACGCCTGGAGGCAGATCTTAAACTCTGTATAAAACACAAAGTCCCTATCATTATTACCTCTTTGGGGGCCGTATCCCAGGTGGTGAATGCCATCCACAGTTATGGAGGCCTGGTCTTTCACGATATCATTAAAAAGCGTCATGCGGAAAAAGCTGCGGAAGCCGGGGTAGACGGACTTATTTTGGTAGCCGCAGGTGCTGGGGGCCATGCCGGCACTATAAACCCCATGAGCCTGGTAGCGGAGATCAAAAAATTCTTTCATAAAACCGTCATCCTATCTGGTTGTATATCTACGGGGAGAGACATTGCTTCTGCCATGCAAATGGGGGCAGACCTCGCTTATATGGGTACCCGTTTTATCAATACCAAAGAGAGCAAGGCACCAGAAGAATACCGGCAAATGATCATTAAGTCGGGCGCCAGTGACGTGGTCTATACGGCTGCCATCTCCGGGGTACATGCCAATTTTTTAGGTGCCAGTCTTAAGGCAGCAGGGATCACTGAAGATGACCTAAAAAAAGACAGGAAGATAGACTTTGGAAAAGAATTAGATACCGAGGCCAAGGCCTGGAAAACCATCTGGTCTGCCGGCCAGGGGGTGACCACTGTGGAAGATGTGCTGCCGGTGGCAGAATTGGTTGCCCATTTAAAAAAGGAATTTAAGGAAGCCATAGAAGAACAAACAAAACTGCTGCAGGCGTATCCTTAAATCTATGTCTTACTAATGCCTGAGATCATATCCTAATGCCTGAGATCACATCAAACTATAACCCGCCCCTGCTTTTTAAGAACGGCCATGTATCTACCGTTTACTACGGTCTTTTTCGAAAGATACAGGACCTGGAACAAAAGCGGGAACGCCTGGAATTAGATGATGGTGATTTTATGGACCTCGACTGGAGTTTTGCAAAGAGACCTGCCACTAAGGTGGTGATACTGTTGCACGGTCTGGAGGGCCATAGCCAGCGCCCGTATATTACCGGGAGTGCGAAGTATTTCAACAGCGCGGGCTATGATTGCTGTGCCGTAAATTTCAGGGGCTGCAGCGGGGAGCCCAACCGACTGTACAGGTCTTACCATTCCGGGGCCACCGAGGATCTGGAGGCGGTGGTTACCCATCTGTTGGAAGCTAAAAAATATACAGACCTCTATATTAAAGGGGTTAGTCTGGGCGGCAATATGGCTCTGAAGTATGCGGGCGAAGGCAGGGTGCTGCCAAAGGAACTAAAGGGTATTGTGGCAGTTTCCGCGCCATGTGATCTGTATAGTTCCCTGCGTGCTTTAATGAGCTGGGAGAATATCCCCTATGCCCGCCGGTTTCGCAAGCACCTGGTGGCCAAACTAAAGGCCAAGCAACCCAAGTTCCCGGAATTGCTCCCGGATAATGAGATTAACAGGATTAAGACCTTGAAGGATTTTGACGACGTTTATACAAGCAGGGCGCATGGTTTTGCAGATGCACTGGATTATTACGCCCAATGCAGTTCATTGCAGTTCTTGCCCACTATTAAAATTCCAAGTCTTATTATCAACGCCAAAAATGATTCCTTTTTAGGTCCGGAATGCTATCCCTTTACTGAGGCAACAGCCAATAAGCATGTTTATCTGGAAGTACCTAACTATGGGGGTCATGTGGGCTTTTATGATGTACAGAACATTGCATATACAGAAAAAAGAGCATTAAAATTCCTGGAGGAAAAATAGGGAAGTCCTATTTTCTTATATTAGTGGATCAAAAACAAGGAAGAGATGAAAAAATTACTGTTGTTAGCGGCTTTAGGAGGATTAGTACTAAGCTGTGGCGAAAAAAAAGAAGAGAAAAAAGAAGGTTTTGAAATGAACCGTACCAAGAAGACAGAGACTACGGCTTCTACTTCGGAAGCGGTGCCTGTGGATTTGAACAACAAAGGGGTGGGGCCCATTACTTCAGTAACCTTTGGTGCAGATATAGATACGGAGATGGCTGCCCGGGGAGAGGCCAAATTCAATACTATATGTATTGCGTGTCATATGGTTGACCAAAGAATGATAGGACCGGCAATGAAAGGTGTATATGAACGACGTAGCCCGGAATGGGTGATGAATATGATCCTGAATCCTGATGGAATGCTGCGCGAAGACCCTATTGCAAAGGCTCTTTATAAAGAATACAACAATATGGTTATGCTTAACCAAAACCTAAGTCAGGAAGAGGCCCGGGATTTGGCGGAGTATTTACGGACTTTATAGAAAGTATTAAACTAAAACCGAAGTGTCCTTATCCGGGTAACATTACCAGGTAGGGACACTTTTAGATTATATCTTACGCTTCATTCCCAATAGTGAAGAGCCAGACGGTGCGCTGACCATAAAACCCACCCCTATCCGCTCCAGGGAGGGGAAAATTTAAAAGTATGATCAAATTCTTTCGACAAATACGCTACGACCTTATGGGAAAAAACAAAACTGGAAAGTATTTTAAATATGCCATTGGTGAAATTATACTCGTAGTAATTGGAATTTTGATTGCACTGCAGATCAACAATTTAAATCAAGAGCGCCTAAAAGCAGAAAAGTTTAGGTCCACGTTGGTAGAAATTCAAAGTGATATCGCTCTTGATATTCGGAGCTGCAATATTTTTACGGGTCGTTACATTGAACGAGATTCCATTAAAAATCTCATTTTTAACAACAGAGTCACCTATGATGATATTAAAAGTGGTCGAATAGATGCAAGTCGTGCCGCTTTTAAATACGATCTAATGAATATTAATCGAGAAGGTTATGAGAAATTTAGACTTGAAGTCGATGATATCCCAGAGCAATACAATGAACTTGCAATAGTACTGAACAGACAATATAATGTTGTTGGAAACTATTTGGAAGATTTAGCCCTTGGATATAGAGAGAAAGTCACTAAAAACAGAGACTATAGAATAGACCATCTAGAATGGTTTAGCCAAGATTTATTCACCAATACAATCAGTGACGAACAAATTGACTTTTATCTGAATGATCCAAAATATATGGATCTGGTCATGTATATGTCAGACGGTGCTGCAAGTTTATTTATTGCTATCAACAATTATAGATATTTGGCTTTGAGGTCCTATTTTCTAATTGAAGATCTGTTGAGCGACCAAGCGTTTGAAACTCCTGAAATTATTAGACAAACCACATTGGCTGATGCTCAAGAAGCAGATCATATTATTGGAATCTATAAGATCAGCAATGGCCCAAGTAACACAACTTTTGGAGACGAAATTAAAATAACATCCCAAGGTAAAGATCTTTTTATTGAAACCAATAATGAAGGTCCTTGGCCCCTAAATTATTGGCATCCTGACAAACTGGAATTCTTATGTTATATGGCTGGTAGGAGTGTACTAATTTTTTCATCCAAAACGCCAAATAGGCTAAAAATAATTAATGGAAATATCGACCAAACAGAATGGGAAAAAGTCCTTGATCAATGATAAAGTTCTTTAGACATATTAGAAAAGACCTTACAGAACAAAATAAAAGGAATTGTCATTCCGCACTTGATGTGGAATCCACTAATAATGGGATCCTGAACCAAGTTCAGGATGACAAAACAACAATATTATGATTAAGTTTTTTAGAAAAATTAGATATGATCTCATGAGTCAGAACAAAACATCCAAATACTTGAAATATGCCATTGGAGAAATCCTACTTGTCATGATCGGAATCCTATTGGCATTGCAAGTAAATAACTGGAATGAAAACAGAAAAGCCGTAGAGAAAGAACGCAAGCTTTTAATTGAATTAAAAAATGACCTTTTAGAAACCAAAAATGATTTACTGACGGATATCGAAAGAATACCGCCGCTACTCGAAACCACCAATACCATATATAAAGCCATTTTAGGTCATCAAATTTCGGATACTAACCCTTACAAATTACCACAAGGATATCTTATTCAATTCCCAATACTTTATCCAAAATTAAGTGCCCTCGAAGCCATCCATTCGGAAGGAATTTCTATAATTTCTAATGATAATTTAAGAAAAGACATTACAGACTTCTATCAGTTGCATCTTAATAGAGTAGCATGGGCAGAAGAACAAGTAGAAGAACTTAATAGTAAAGTTTTAAAACCATATTTAAATACTAATTCTGCTTATGTCAGTAGATGCAAAGATTGTGTGGATTTTTATGAAGTGAATAACACTAATAAAGAGGTTTCAGCACATTATTACCTTCTGACCCACGCGGACGATGAATTAGTGCATATGCTAAAAGATAATTTTGTTTGGTTAAAATTATTAAATCAACGCTACTTGGCATTGTCTGATACCATTGACGAAATTATAGTTTTAATAGATCAAGAAACCAATTCGAAATGATAAAGTTCTTTAGAAAAATACGCTGCAAGGATATTAGATTGGATACCTATATATTGTCAGGTCGAGCGGAGTCGAGACCTATATATTACAAATGAAACGCTATTATGTTTACATACTACTATGTTCAGATGGTTTAACTTATACTGGAATAACGAACAATATTTCAAGGCGCATTGAAGAACATCAAAGTGGAATTAACAAGTCTTGTTTTACGTATAAAAGAAGACCTATTAAATTGGTGTTTCATCAAGAATTCAATGATGTGGAGCAAGCGATCTTTTTCGAAAAAAGAATAAAAAACTGGAGTGGAATAAAGAAATTGGCCCTTGCAAATGGAGAGTATGATCTATTGAAATTATTAGCCCAATGCAGGAATAAAACGCATTCCAGGAATAAAGCACGAGAGGTAGGTCTCGACTCCGCTCGACCTGACATTAATGACGAAGCATGATTAAATTTTTCAGAAACATCAGAAAAGATCTTTTGGAAACAGGAAAAACTTCCAAGTACCTTAAATACGCCGTCGGTGAAATTCTACTTGTGGTTATCGGTATTTTAATTGCATTGCAGATTAATAATTGGAATGAGGGCAAAAAATTAGAAAACGATAAGCAAAAACTTATGCATGCCCTGAAACAAGAATTTTCTTCTAATAAAGAAGCTATAGAGAATCATTTGTTAGGGTTGCATAAACATAATTCTCGGCTAAATAAAGTTATTAATTTTTCTGCAAGTGCAATAGAACTGCCAATAGATAGTCTTAGGCTCTATTCTTCTAACTTGGATTATCCATTAACGTTATCATTATTAAACTCTGTTCAAGAAGGAATTATATCATCAGGTAAATTTGAAATTCTAAATGACAGCTTAAAGCACAAGCTAAATTTGTTAAAGGATTTTACAAATTCTAGAAAAGAGGTAAGTGACAAATTGCGTGATTTGACAACTACTAGTAATAGTATCGATACTGATTTAGTTTTAAGTCTTTCAGCTTATCCAGATATCCCCGAAGTATTTTATGTGCAAAAACCAACATCAATGCACCCAGATTTTATAAAAAGTGATGACGAGTTGGTTTACTTAATAAAGTCTTCTAAAACATATTCGAAATTATATCAAATTTATTATTTAAACACCTTGGACGAATTATGGGTTAAATATGGCTTACTAAGATTAACCAATGAAACAATTAAATTAATTGAAAAAGAATTGAATAAATAATAACGAAAGCCTGCCTACCGCAGGCTGGCACAACAATGGCTATAAGTAATTGCTTGTTCTTGCATACTTCTGAATCCCGATAGCTATCGGGACTCACGGATTTTCAGTTTGGTGTGTACCTGCCTGCATACCTGCGGTATGTAAACCGGCAGGCAGGCTTGTAAAGTTAAATGCTAAGCCACGCAACTACTCATAGCCGAACCGTTGGCAACAATTAAGAAGAGATATATTAAAATGGAAAAAATTTGGGTATTATTAATTGCAATGCTGATTTTCTTGGTATTTGCTTATCTTATTTGGAGGCTGACTAGTGGTGATTTGAAAAAAGAATACGGTACTACAATGTGGAAACATTGGCCATCCAGATTATACTATTGGCAAGGCGTGGTATTATATGGTGTTGCCCTTACACTTATAACAATGTTTCTTTTAAAATGGGCAAATGTTTTGACTTTTTAGAAGTCGAATACGCATAGAAAACTGTAGCCAACAAGGGCTATAACCTCTCTGCATGATTAAGGCATGTGAACCGGCAGACAGGTTCATCATGCCGCAGGCGTGACGTTCCGAGCGCAGGGAACAGCGTAAGCAAATAAGAGCCAAAACAGTTGGCGGTAATAAAAATAAACAATATGAAATGCTTTTTAACCAAACTTTTGATTGTCTTCACTATTCTATTCTCACAAGGAATTTATTCTCAAAATGGAATTTTGCCCGATGATCTGAATGTGATTTTTGGTGAATGGAAAGGAACTCTGACATATGTAGATTACGGCACTAACAAACCATTCAAAATGCCGGCTAATGCAACTGTTGAGCAAGGAAAAAATGAATACCAAGTTCAACTTCTGATCAATTACCCAAAAGAACCAAATGCAAATAGCAAGGAAAAAATTAAAATCTCCAAGGATGGTTTAGAAGTGAATAAAACACCCGTAAAGTCAAGACAAACTTTAGCAAATGATGAAGTTAAAATTACAACTGAATATTACGGTAAGGATAATAACAAGAAAGCCTTGATAAGGAATGTGTATATATTGGGGCCAGAACGATTTATTACTCGGAAAGAAGTCAAATTTGACGAGTCAGAAGATTGGCTATTAAGAAATGAATATAATTTCGTTAGGTGATTTTTAAAACAGCCAACAACGGCTATAACTTCTCTCCCATGTTTGCGGCAGATAAAACGGCAGGCAAGTTCATGGTGGTTTTAGGTAGTACCAAAGCAGTAGAATGAAACTCTATACTTCATTCTTAAAATTAGTCGAGACTTACTGCAACTATGATTCAGACTCTCCATTTAACTTGGCATGAATAGCGATAAGAAATGGTAAGGGTTATACTTTCCCTTTTTGTGCACAGGGGCAGAAGGCAAATGAAGGTTGATTTTCCTTTTACTGAAATTGAACGAAATTATATTAAGAAGTATAATGGGATAAAATGGAGTCGTTCTCATGGCTGCTTTTATTTGCCATATTCCCAAGCTGTCTTTCATGACCTCTATGCCTACCTAAGACAGCGGCACTACTTTGTGGATTACGAACAAATTCGATCTGCGAAATCTCTCCCGGCATTGAAAAAAACGCATGGCAACCGATCCAAACCGGAGCTGTTAGAAGGTGAGGCACTAAAAAATTACAAAGAATATTACGCTTATCTTGAAGGGCTGCGCTATAGTAAAAGTACCATTAGTGTATACACCAACTTTATTGTCGATTTTTTACTTTTTATAGATACTAAACCTCTGGATGCCATTGACAACCGCGTGGTACAACGTTTTGTGGAACGGTTAGTTTCGGATAAGGGATACAGCATTAGTACCCACCGCCAATTGATCAGTGCCATTAAACATTTTGCGGAACGGTTTAGCCTTTGTGGTATTGAGGTTAGTACGCTGCACAGACCGGGCAGGCAAAAACGATTGCCGGTAGTATTAAATCAGACCGAGGTCATTGCCCTGTTGCGCTGTACCGCTAATCTAAAGCATAGAATAGCTCTGGCTCTATTGTATTCTGCCGGTATGCGTATTAGTGAATTACTGCAATTAAAAACAGCAGATGTTGACATGGAGCGGCGACAGATCAGAATTCATCAGAGCAAGGGACGAAAGGACCGCTATGTGATTTTGGCTGAAAGTATGATCCCATTACTTAGGAACTATCTTATAACTTATAATCCCAAACACTACATGCTAGAGGGGTACGGGGGAGGCCGTTATAGTGCAGGTAGTGTGCGTAATTTTTTGCGAAGGTCTTGTCTGAAAGCAGGGATCACCAAGCGCATTACCCCACATTCCCTCAGACATTCTTATGCCACCCACCTTATTGAGAATGGGGTGAATCTGCGGTATGTACAGGAATTACTGGGCCATGCTAAACCGGAAACTACCATGATCTACACCCATATTGCCAAAAAAGATCTTTTACAGGTCCGAAGCCCTTTAGACGATGCTGTACTACACCACCTGGAACCTGATAAAAATCCATCTAAAATATCCTTATCCGGCAGATTTAAGGGATAAATTTCTATTTTTAGGTGCATATAACAAGTTAGCAACCATACCGATGAATCCAGAAGAATACAAGTGGCATATTAGTATAGTAAAGGACAGATTTGGGTATTTAAACTTGACGTTTGAACAGGCTGAAAAAGTCTACTTACATGAAAAAGAAAAAAGCACTTACTCCGGAAAGCACTTTTTTTCGGCATGGGAAGAGTGGGATTTTGACCTGAGTATATTCAGAAAAATTTTAAAAAAGGATCAGCTCAATGATTTTAAGAAAGAACAAATAGAAAGTATTAAAAACTACGAAAAGTTCTTAATTGAAAATGACAAGCCGAGTGATACCGAAATTAATTTTACTAAAGAATTAATTGAATTTGCAGAAAATAAGTTTATAACTGATATTTTCAAAAATGAAAAACTACTTAGGTTTTTTAGCTATTTAAAAACATCTAATGATTCTTCCAAAATTGAATATTTTAAAAAGGAATATAAAAAGTATCTAAATGATAAGAAAAAAGAACTTTTGACATTACATTTTCGATACAATAGGAGTTTCAAGCCTAATGAATTGGAATTGGCGCTTTTAAAACATCAACTATTATATATTATTCCTGAATACACTTTTTTTAAAAGAAAAATGGACAAACCAACCAAGGCCATTGCTGACTATCTTGAGGACAAATCTCAATATTTAATAGACACTGAAGAGAAAACCATTACAGAACTATTTCTTGAATTCAAAAAATTCAGCCAAAAGTGCTTCGAAAAATATTATGGTAAGGTATCATCAGCGGATACGTATGTTATTAAAGCACCAGATTTATCATCAAACCAAAAAATGATAAATAATACAATGACTCTTGTACTGCTGGACGAGGAAAAGTACGGTTGCTAACAACGGCTATAATTCATGGCTTATCGCTTGGCAGTTTTTTCCTATTTTTAAAGAAACAAAAAAACGCCTGACGCTTGCCACGCAATCATAGCCCAGGCCGTTGTACGCAATTATGAAAAACGTTACTCTGATTTTAATAATTGGACTTCTAGTTTTGTCATGCTCAAAAAACAACAAAGAATTTGAAGGCGAATTATATTTCAAATTAATAGATATTGGAAGTTTTTATGGAGCGGATGAAAAAACTATTGAAAATTTAGAAACATCTTTTGATAGTATTCGAAGGAGTAAAACTGCTGGAAAAAATGAATTAGAATTTATCCGAATTATTAACAAGTTAAAAGCAAATAACTTACTAAAATCACCTTGGATAAATTTAAAAACGGAAACTGAGTTTTTAAAAATTTTTCTGACTGAATCTGAATACGAAAAGTTAAAACAATTTGACCGGAATACATTAATTACTGACCACAAAAAAGTTAGATTAAAAATCGAAGTGATAGAATTGGATAGCGGAATTTATTTCTCCGACAGAATTTCAGAAATAAAAATAGTCCAGGGAGAAACCTATTGGAGAAAATAACTGTACACAACACCGGCTATAATTCAGCGCTCCTTTAGAACTTCCTTGAAATTTCCTACATTTAAATAAAACTAAACTTGGCTTCAATGGTTGAAAGGCCAGGGCTCGCTTTTGCCAACGTTAATTTTTTCTGCAAAGCAGAAAACCCAACGCTGAGCTTCGCCCTCATTGTCGCGCCGATATCATAGCCAAAGCCGTTAGCAACAAATTAATAGCAATGAAAAAAATAACTTTTCTTATTGTCATTCTTATAATCTTTGGCAGTTTATCTCACGCTCAGGATAAGATCTTTTATTCCTCCTTTCGACCTCAGGGATGGGATATTTATTTATCCAATGACCATGGTAGAAATTTTTCAAAATTTACTGAACATGAAAGTTTGGATTATGATGCCAAAATATCTCCAGATAGCAAATGGGTAGTATTTACATCTGAAAGAAATGGTCGCCCGCAATTATTCATTAAAGATGTTCTTGCCGATTCTAGTCCCAGACTTTTGGTAAAAAGTAATTCCATGCAAGACCAGGTAGACTTTTCTCCAGATGGCGAATCTATGGTTTTTGTATCAACGCATAGTGGAAACTCAGATATTTATAAACTTCCGTTTAAGCCTTATGATACCTTAGATATTAACAATGCAATAAACCTTTCCAACGACCAAGGTGGCGATTTTAGACCTAAATTTTCTAATGATGGTAAAAGCATTGCCTTCTCTAGTGACCGTGCTCATCCAACAGTCCCACTAAAGCCAAGATTGGTTTTTGCCTTGCAGCGAACAGGTGATATTTATGTGATGAATGCTGATGGCAGCGAAACTAAAAGATTAACTAGTTCGGAAAACTGGGAGGGTAGTCCTGTTTGGTCCCATGATGACCAAGAAATCATCTACTATTCTGCTAAAAGAGGTGAAAACTTCAAGCTTTTTAAAATGTCTAAAACCGGGGATAATGCCAAGCAGATTTCTCCTGATAATTATTCTTGTATATCTCCTCTTCAAAAAAAAGATAGTCAAATTTTATTTACAAGTTTTACTGATGGCCCTAATGGATTTTCCATTCTTGCTTTCAACCCAAAAACACAAGAAATAGACTCTACCCTGGTTCAGCAAATGAATATGTTGAACGTAGACTACCACGATTCTGGGATAATGCTCTACCACGGGGGCGAATCACCCCGGCCAGAACCCACAAACCTAAATGATTTCTATGGTGATCTATTGGTGAAAAACAGTCCAATACTTATTTCCGATTTGCCGAACAAAACACTTTCTATGTATGGTGTTAGACGTTCTTTTGCAGCACCTGCCACTCCCGATGGCAAGATTATATATGGAATATCGGATGTAAGGGGCTTTCAGGATGGCATAGCACCAATGGCTTATGTAGTCTTATTGCTTCCAATACTGGCAATTATATGGTTGTTGGTGGGTATTTACAAAAGCATAAAAAAAAGAAAGTTCATTGCTTTTTGGAAACATCTCATTTTTACGGTGGTGGCAGTAATTATAGTGCTTTTTATCATTAAGACTACGGATGACCAGCTGTTCTTTAACTCAATGCCTCTAAACACTATAAAATCATTTTTAATTATAGTTGCTGTAGCGCTTTTAGCATTGGGAATTATGAGCTATTTCCTTTTTAAAAAAAGGGAAAGTATGCAAAAGCCAATAGCCTCTTTGTATAAACTCTATGCACTTATGTTCATCCCTTATGCATTGGTTGTGTTATATGCTGGTTTCTTCCTATCCTCATTTTTTAATACAGAAAAAGATTTTTATGCGGTCGATTATGCTAACAATGAAATTGAACATTTATTCAACTTTCGACCAGATGCAGACTTCAACCCACAGTTTTCGAATATTATCGACACCAAAGTTACTCCAGACGGCAACTACCTTCAATTTTCGGTAGGTGGTTTTAGAAGAAGCCCACAAGCTAAAGGAGGTGTTTACCGTTATCAATTTGAAAACAAATCGTTGGAACTCGTGACCGATTTGGAGAGCAATACTGGATTCGCTGACTATTCCGAAGACAATAAGGTAATGGTCTTTAGAAGTGGTAGAACTGGCAATATGGATATTTATGTGGAAGAAAATGGTACTACCACCAATATTACAAATAGTCCGGACAAGGAAGCCTTTCCTGTCATTTCTTATGATGGAAATATGATTGCCTACTGTTCAGACGTTAATGGTTTGGACAAGGATGGCGTGGTAAAAACAATGGATATCTACATTACTGAGCGGACAAGTAACGGCTGGGGTGAACCAAAACAATTAACCTCATACCAAGGTCAAGAAGGGCATGCGCATTTCTCACCAGATGGAGAATGGCTGATTTATACTTCTGAAGAATTTGGAATTAACGATGAACAACCATTAGTACAACCTTTTATTTTTAGTCCACAGATGTATGGAGAAATTGTTGCGATAAGACTCTCTGATGGTGAGAAATTCAGATTAACTCATAACAAGTGGGAAGATGGCGCTCCACTTTGGATGAAAGAAAAATAATCAGTTGCTAACAATGTATATAAGCCATACCCTGAGGGATACGGCTAATATACTAACCGTTGTGCTTCATTATCAGAAACCGCTAACCAATGATAAAATTCTTTAGAAAAATTAGACAAAGACTTCTCTCTGAAAATAAATTCAGCAAGTATCTGATTTATGCAATTGGTGAGATTGTACTTGTTGTTATTGGAATTTTAATCGCCCTAGCATTAAATAAACAATCCAATATTAAAGAAAATAATAAGCTACGAGATTTATATATTACTCAGTTAGATAATGAAGCGGAGCGTAATATAGATGTTCTAAATTCTCACATAGATTGGTCAAATAGAATCCTTGAAGAACTAGATACGTTAAAAATATTAGTTTTAAACAAAGATTATGATAATCCCAAACTATTATCAAAATCACATGCGCTTTATGTGTCAAATCACTTTAAACCAGATATGGTTACTTATGAAAACTTAAAATTTTCAGGCGATCTTAAGTTATTCAATGAATTAAAAATTCGCAATTCTATATCTAATGCATATCATTCATTCAATAAAATTAAAGGTGTTGAGGAAATTGACCGCGAAGCTAAAAATGGATTTTTTACGGAATATTTTTTACCGTACTCAAAACTTATTGATATGTCTAAATCTTCAAAAAACTTTGGGAAAGATGTCATATTTGAAAATATGGTCCTAACACGAACTACTCTTTTAAGTCAGAATATACGTGAATATTTAAACTCTATCGAAGCCTTAAAGGAACTTAGAACCACTTTTGCCGAATTTTAACATGATAATTAAAAAATAACGAAAGCACAACAATGGCTATAATTCATTGCTTCTTTATAACAAAACCCAAAATTAGTTTAACTTTAAATGGCTGGATTTCTACGGTCGAAAATTCCAGCGGAATTTTCAACGCAACGAAATCATAGCCGAGACCGTTATATGCAATTTAAGAAATCGATGTTGATGAAAAACTTTCTAACTGTAATTTCACTATTTATCTTTTTAATTGGGAAAGCACAGACTACAATCTCTGATGAAAAATCGACTGAAATTGACAATTACATAGAAATTGTAATGTCGGATCAAAAAATTCCGGGATTAGCTTTAGCCATTACATATAATGGTAAAGTGCTTAAAAAGAGAGACTTATGGTTTGGCAAGTATTGAATATAATGTTCCTGTAACAGATTCTTCTACTTTCTGGTTGGCATCTGTTTCCAAACATTTTACAGCAACAGCCATTATGCAACTTTTCGAAAAAGGAACTATTGATTTCAATGATGACATTCATAAACATTTACCAGATGCACCTAATAAATTGGAAAAGAATTACCATTAGGCACCTTTGACCCACACTTCAGGACTTCCTAACACTGGCAAGGCTTCAGCATGGAGCGAATAGATCTGCAAAAGGAACTTATAGTGCTGAACAAATTTATGAGAATGCAAAAAAAGACACTTTAATGTTTAATCCTGGAGAAGATTTCCTTTACAGTGATGAAGGCATTTATTTGTTAGGATATATTATCCATAAAGTAAGTGGATTTTCATTCAATGATTATATGGATAAAATGATTTTTAAACCCTCAGGTATGCAATCTGCTTACATGATGAACCATTTTAAAATTCATCCTAACCAAGCTACAGGGTATTCTATGAGAAATGGTGAGATTATTCCTGATAGAAATTCATACCGCTTAATAGACACAGAACTCAATGCTGCTGGTGGAATTTATGCTACTATTGATGATATGATCAACTGGGAATCTGCAATGACCAATAATTTACTGTTAAATCAAAAGAGTAAAGATTTAATGTGGAGTACCTATAAACTCAACAATGGTCTGCCAACTCATTATGGGTTTTGTTGGAATACTCAAGTGATTCAAAATAAAAGAATAATTTATCACCCAGGAGTAGCTGGCACAGAGTATCTACGTTTTGTAGATGATAAGGTTAGTATTATTGTTTTAACAAATCAAGCAAAATACGAAAGAGCAATCTCACACAGAATTGCTGAAATCTTAAATATTACACCAGTAATTTCTGAAAAAGATATTAAAACAGGAACTGTTATTAGTTCAGAACCAAAAGAGAAGGATATACAAATGTTAGTTGGCGAATACAAATTTGCACCCAACGAAAACTTTATTTAGAAGGGACTTTATGGTGGATATTATCACAAACAAAAAGGAGCTTTGGATTGAGTATCCTACGAAAAATAAATATAGAAAACAATACAAGCTAGCCAAAATGAAAAATGGTCGATGGATACAGTTATCTTGGGAACCAACTTTCGTTGAAACTAGTTTTGAAATTGTGCAGAATAACAATAAGATTTCTTTTAAAGTTTATGAAGATTATAATTTGGGATATGACATTCATGTAGGAGAATTGAAAAAAGTTAACTGATATTAAATGTAAATAAAAACTGCATATAACAAAGTGTATAGCTCATTGCGGCTGAAATCCTAATCGGAATTCATTGCAATTTGCTATCTTTTGGTTATGGCAGAAAATCATAGCTGATCTTCCGCAACGAGCCATACACAAAACCGTTGTGCTTCATTATAACCAACCAATAACCAATGATAAAATTCTTTAGAAAAATTACGACAAAAAATGCTTAGCTGAAAATAAGATGGAAAGTATTTGATTTATGCAATTGGAGAAATCTTACTTGTTGTTATTGGGATTCTAATTGGCACTACAGGTTAACATAATGGAACGAAGATCGAAAATCTCAAGGAATCATTGAAGCAGTTATATTACACAACTCAAAATAGAATGTAGAAACTGCCATTAAAAATGGTAATTGGATACAGGCGAATTCTACCACCATAAACCAAAGAATTAGAGCTCAGAATATAATTGACTATTTACTTAACCCTGAAAGCAATATTGAAATTGAACAGATACAAAGGAGTCTTTTGAATTTTATAGGTAGGAACTTTCAATCATTATACGGTAAGCGTAGGGAACCTTGGCGAACTACTTTAGGGGAACATTGGATAATGTTCGAACAATGACCAGGATCTTAGTAATTAAGAGTTCATGACCTGCAAAGCAGTTTAGCGATGAACTTGGCAAAGAGCACAAAGAATGGCCCGAAGTGCTGGTCAAGGAATATCAAGCTTTGATTTAATGTGCAGTTTCAAAATCAAATTTCTGTACTTGCATTTTTAAATTACCCAATATTTTCGAAAAATCAACGTTGGATATATGATAGTGAATAGCTTGCGTAATTCAGAATGCAATTGCTTGTGAACACCAAAGATATCTAGTTGATGCAAATTCTGGGTAATCTACAGTTATCGGTTGGACAGTTGAGAAATTGACCGAATTGTTTAAAGATTATCTTCAGATGAAGAAATATTAAATAAAAGAATAACGAAAGCACAACAACGTGTATAATCCATTGCTACCCTTCCACTTCTAAGAAAATGACTAACTTTAAATCATACTGACTCCGCACTTGGAAAATCCAGCGGATTTTCCCGCAACGGAATCATACACAAAGACGTTAGGTACAATTTTTAAAACTATATGAAAAACACCTCCCAATTCTGGATTCAATTATTGATGAATCCAAAGGAATTCTTCAAAACTCAAGTTCAAGAAAATAAAATTAAATACTTCAATTTTGCAATTATCGTATTCTGTCTTGGGTATGGGATCGACAGGTTAGAGAAACAATTGGTAAAATTTGAACTTAGAGGAACTCTTGATACGTTCGAATTTATAAACACTTGGCCTGGATTTTGGCTAATATCTTTAGTAGCAGGAGCAATTGGTGGTTATATCCTATATCTTATTGGCGGGTGGTTTTATAATATCAGAGTGAAATGGTCTCTTGGTGAAGGAAACTTAGAAAAATCCAGAATACTTTACCTGTATTCAAACTTCTATATAAGTCTAATTATAATATTAGACACCTTGATTGAAACGTTTATTAATCCAATTCCCTATGATCCTTATTCAGATTTGAATTCTTTTGAAATAATTTCAATACCAATACTCTTATTCTTTATTTTTCATAGCATTTATTTAAGCTATGTAGGCGTTACTGCGATAACAAATGTAAATAGAGGAAGAGCAAAAATATGGTTCTTAGTTCTTCCTATCATATTATACATAGTTGTTTATATTACTTTGTTTATTATACTGTTCAATTATTTTAAATAAACTGTACCTAACAACGGCTATAATTCATTTTGGCTAAACCCAACTTTAAATATTTATCCTATTTTTAAAACAAAGAAACAGGTTAAAGGCTAAACCTGGCAGCTCGCCTTGCCTCCGTTAATTTTTCCAAACAAGGTTTGGAAACCCAACGCTGGGCTCGCTGCTAAGTCAAAACGAAATCATAGCCGAGACCGTTGCCACACATTTGAATAAACCAATGATTGAACAATTAATAGAAAGAACAAATACAACCGAATTCTATCAAAATGGACATTTACATTTGACCGAATTAAAAGGTCAGATTGGTCAATATAAAACAATGGAATTCAATTTTGTGGTTGAAGAGCAAGACGATTTTGGAAAAATGCATAATGTTGAGCATTGGAGATTAATTGCTCACAAAACAATAGATTTTAACGGAATTTACGCTGACTTGTATCTTCCATACATTAAACTGAAAATTTTAACTGACCATCCACTACTTTGGACTTATAACAAAGCGAAATTGGAATGTGAATTAATAAAGTTTCCAGAAAATCCGAGCGAATTTATGGGCGATTTATTCTTTGAGTATGAAAATATTACAGGAAATTGGATTCCCCTTCACAAGAATTTCTGGGCTTCAAATGAATATTATAAACAAAACGGAAAGCGGAATTTATCTATACCGAAACCTTTAAAAGATTCGATTGAAAAAGTCTGTAAAAAACACGGAATTGATTTTAAAGTAAAAAAGGAAACGGACGGATATGATAAAGGTTATGCAAATAGACCAAATGCTAAACTTTTAATTTTTGGAAATGACGATATTAGTCCAAACGATTTTAGTTTAGGTCAGCCATATATAATAGCGGATGAATTTATTGCAAACCGAAAATAAAAAACGTGTGGCAACAATGTATAACCGCAATTACGGCGGATTCGACTACGTCCGAATCCACTCGGAATTGCGAGCGTCAGTGCTTAACCGAAAAATTAGTAAATTAAAACCCGTAACTGACGGTTATACGAGACCGTT
>CAWJQE010000025.1:0-82025 GCA_963844995.1 uncultured Flavobacteriaceae bacterium
AACCCCTTCTTAGCGGAAATAGGGATGGATAATCCCACAGGGAAAATGACCATAGGTCAGGCTTCAGAGGTCTTGTTTATGTTGTTACTGCCCTTCTTTTTTAAACGATTTGGGTTTAAATTAACCATCATTGCGGGGATGCTGGCATGGACAGTTAGGTATCTTCTTTTTGCATATGGCAATGCAGGTGACCTGGCATTTATGCTGATCATTGGGATAGCGCTGCATGGGATTTGCTATGATTTCTTCTTTGTATCAGGACAGATCTATACAGATTCTAAAGCAGGCGAAAAATTTAAAAGTGCAGCACAGGGCCTTATTACGCTGGCCACATATGGTTTTGGGATGCTCATTGGTTTTTGGGTAGCAGGAAAGATATCGGATATGTACCTCGTTTCAGAAAATGTACATGATTGGGTCAATATTTGGACCTTCCCCGCTATTTTTGCCTTTGTAGTAATGTTGCTTTTTGCTATCTTTTTCAAAAACGAAGTCATTGAATATAAAAAATAAAAAAGACAAAAATGCCGAAGAAAATAAGACTTGGAATATTAGGAGGTGGGGGCGATTCCCTCATTGGTGTGCTGCACCGGGTAGCCTCTTTTATTAATGATAACTATGTAATTACAGGGGCCGTCTTTAACCCCAACTATGACGATAACCTAGAATTTGCCAAAAGAATTGACGTTCCGACAGATCGGATCTATAAGGATTTTGACACCTTGGTTGAAGAGGAGTTAAAACTTCCCAAGGATCAGCGCATACAGGTATGTGCAATTCTTACGCCTAATTTTCTTCATTTTCCAATGGCAAAGAAACTACTAGACAATGGCTTTCATGTAATTTGTGAGAAACCCATGACTACCACCTATGAGGAAGCCAAAATACTAAGGGAAGCTCATAAAAAGGCGGGTACTGTCTTTGCGGTTACACATACGTACACCGGCTATCCAATGGTTAGGCAAATGCGAGAAATGATCAAGGCCGGAGAATTGGGAAGGATCCACAAAGTAGATGCCCGTTATTATCAGGGATGGATCAACCCAATTATTCATGATAAAGAAAAGCGTTCTACCGTTTGGCGCTTAGATCCAAAAAAAGCGGGGATAAGTTCTTGTATGGGCGATATAGGTGTTCATGCCTTCAATCTTATTGAATATACTACCGGTTCAAAGATAAAGTCCTTACTATGCGATTTTAATTATCTCTATTCTGACAACCAAATGGATGTGGACGGTACAGCATTGATCCGCATAGGAGATCATGTTAAAGGGGTCATTAGAGCCAGTCAGGTAGCTACAGGCGAGGAGAATGGTCTTGCCATTCGAATTTACGGCGAGAAATTTGGATTACTATGGGAACAGGAAAACCCGAATTATCTATATAAAATAAGTGACACAGAACCTATTCAGGTCTATAAACCCGGAAATTCGTATAATTCAAAATTGTCCTTGGATGGCACCAAACTTCCACCGGGACATCCGGAAGGGATCTTTGATTCTATGGCCAATATCTATCTGGGAGTGGCCAAGGCCATTAGGGGAGAAGCTTATAATGACGGTGAATTTCCTACAATCACCGATGGTGTTCGAGGACTCAATTTTATTGAAGCTTCCGTTGCTTCCCATAAAGGAGGCAACATCTGGATTACCTTAGATTAGACCAGGAAATTTATTTCCTTTCGAAGACCTTTTCAAATACCTCGCAGACGATGATCATACTTTCGCGTGGTACTCTGCCAAAAGGTTCCAGCTCCCTGGTATAATAGTCCCAATGGGTCTTTTTCCAATAGTCGAGAGACTTATCACCTTCTCCTTCTAACTTCGCATAGGAGCCACGGACACTGAAAAATGGTTTTAGTTCTACAGCAACTGTCCTAACTATGCATTTTGCATTTCCTTTCCAATCTGTGATGATGGTAAAATCGCCAATTTTAGGCAAAGGTTCCTTTCTGTATTGCAGGCCTAATAGGGAATGCGATGTAGCTCTTTTGATTCCTTTTAAAACCAATTTAAGGCACGTATTGGCATCTTTTTCATTATCACAAAAATGAGTCACGGTAGGATCTTTAGCAAAAGCATATTCCAGATGCTTATCCAAAAAATCGCCCCATAAGTTTCTTGCAGATGCATTCTTCATAATCTTGTAGGTTATTTTCCTTTTTTAAATTCAGATATTGCGTGGTTAGCTGCCCTGGCGGTAAAGGCCATATAAGTGAGTGACGGATTTACGCAACTGGCAGAAGTCATAAAGGCACCATCTGTAATATAGATATTAGGAACTGCATGTACCTGGTTGTCCTTATTAACCACTGAGGTCCGTGGATTCCAACCCATCCGTGCCCCGCCCATCTCATGTATCCCAAGTCCCGGACCTGTTTCATTCTCATAGGTTGTGATGTTCCTGAATCCGGCTGCCTCGAACATCAGTACAATTTGGCGAAGAATGTCTTCGCGCATTTTGTATTCATTGTCTTTAAATTCCACATCGAAATCGAGTTGCGGCAGGCCCCATTGGTCTAAATGGGTTTTGCTAAGGGTAACCCTGTTATCTTCATAAGGGAGCATTTCTCCAAAACCGGTTACTCCAATTTGCCAGGGTCCCGGTTTCAAAATATTCTCTTTTAATTCTTTGCCATACTGCATTTCTGCAACAGAAACCTTCCAATCTTCTCGGCTGGCCCCACCCTGATAACCAAAGCCACGCAGGTATTCTCTTTGCCTGGTAGATTTATCCAGATTCACAAATCTGGGGATATAAAAACCATTGGGTCTTCTGCCTTTGTAGAATTTATCGAGGTAACCATCTACAGAAGCGGTGGCTCCTAATTGATAATGGTGGTCCATGATATTACGTCCCACCTGGTCAAAATCATTCCCAATACCATTTGGGAAGCGTTCAGACTTGGATTGAAGCAAGATCCCCACACTAGCCATGGCCGAGGCACACAAGAAGATCACTTTGGCATAAAACTCCAGTTTTTCATGAGTTACTGTATCTATTACCCTAACTCCGGTAGCTTTTTTGGTGACATCATCATAGATCACTTCATGAACAATAGAATTGGGTCTCAAAGTTAAATTGCCTGTGCGTTCTGCGGCAGGCAGGGTAGAAGAATTGCTGCTGAAGTATCCCCCTAAAGGGCAGCCTCGCCAACAACGATTTCTGTATTGACAAGATGTCCTGCCTTCAATTTTTGTGTTTGTATCCGTTATATGGGCCACACGTCCTATGGTTAAAACACGATCGTCATCGAACTTATCAGCCATTGCTGTCTTAAGGTCTTCTTCAGGACATGTAAGATCCATAGGAGGTTGAAACTCCCCGTCTGGCAAATGCTTGAGGCCTAATTTTTCACCACTAACACCAATATAGGTCTCTACTTTATCATACCAGGGAGCAATATCTGCATAGCGAACGGGCCAATCTACTGCAATCCCTTCATTGAGGTTGGCCTCAAAATCAAGATCGCTCCAGCGATAACTTTGTCTGCCCCATGTAAGGGAACGGCCGCCTACATGATATCCCCGTATCCAATCAAATCGTTTGGTTTCCTGATAGGGATGTTCAAGATCGTTCACAAAAAAGTGTTTTACATCTTCTTTTGGTGCCCAGCCAACCCTGTATTGTTTCTGGTACTTGTTTTTATCCTCTCTTGAAAGTTCATTATTATTGGGAAGGTCCCATGGATCCATATTCATGGTGGGATAATCTTCGATGTGCTTAACCATCCTGCCTCTCTCCAGCACTAAGGTCTTTAAACCACCCTCACACAACTCTTTGGCGGCCCATCCTCCCGTGATACCCGTACCAACCACAATGGCATCAAAATGCTTTTCCACAATGTCCTGTGTATTCTTCATTTAATTCTGTTGTATTTCCTATATTTATGATATTCCCGAAAGAGATGGTTCTGATTCATTCTATCTAATAAATATAGGACTAAATTCTGAAAGGGACTAAATTGACAATTTCAATAATTCCATAATATTTTTCCCATGAAAACAATAAAAGGACCCGCGGTTTTCCTCGCCCAGTTCGTAGATAGTAAGGCACCATTTAATTCCCTGGACGGCATGTGTAAATGGGCATCAGACCTGGGATACAAGGGCATACAGATCCCAACCTGGGAACATTTTTTAATAGATCTTGACAAGGCTGCTGAAAGCCAGGACTATTGTGATGAACTTAAAGGGAAGATCAATTCCTACGGCCTGGAGATCACCGAACTTTCTACACATTTACAGGGTCAGTTGGTGGCCGTACACCCGGCATATGATCTTATGTTCGACAATTTTGCACCAGACCGTGTAAAGAACAATCCTAAAGCCCGCACAGAATGGGCCGTAGACGTGGTGAAAAAAGCGGCTACTGCCAGCAGACGACTTGGAATAAAGGCGCATGCCACCTTTTCCGGGGCTTTATTATGGCATACCTGGCACCCATGGCCTCAGCGCCCTCCGGGACTGGTAGAATTAGGCTTTGAAGAACTGGCCAAAAGATGGATGCCTATTCTAAATCATTTCGATAAAGAAGGGGTAGATGTCTGTTATGAGATACATCCGGGAGAAGACCTGCATGATGGAGATACTTTTGAACGATTTTTAAAGGCCACAGGGAATCATAAACGGGTGAATATCTTGTATGATCCCAGTCATTTTGTGCTGCAACAATTAGATTATATAACCTATATAGATCACTATCATGAGTTTATAAAATCCTTTCATGTAAAAGATTCTGAGTTTAATCCAACAGGAAAAAAAGGTGCTTTTGGAGGCTATAATGATTGGGGAGACAGAGCCGGGAGATATCGTTCCCTGGGTGATGGTCAGATAGATTTTAAAACCATCTTCTCCAAGCTTACTCAATACGGTTGCGATGTTTGGGCGGTCATGGAGTGGGAATGCTGTATAAAGAGTCCGGAGCAGGGGGCCAGAGAAGGAGCAGTCTTTATTCAGGATCATATCATAGAGGCTACCCAAAAAACCTTCGATGACTTTGCAGGAGGGGAAACAGATAAGAAAATACTCAAGAAAATATTAGGAATCTAAGAGCTATACTATGAAGAAATATTATGTATTGATTGCATTGGCCTGCATTGTGCTGGCAAATTGTAAAGAAAAAGAGAACAAAGAAGAAGTCACGGAGACAGAAGAGTTGTCTATGGAAAATATGAAAGAAATGGAAGAAAACGATTGGATTGTGCTATTCGATGGAACTTCTTTTGACGGGTGGAAAAGTTATATGAAAGAAGGTATGGCCGCTAACTGGAAAATTGAAGACGGGGCGATGGTTTTTTATCCACCTACCGAGAAACCGGAGGGGGAGAGTTACAACATTATCACTGAGCAAGAGTTCACCAACTTTATCCTTTCCCTGGAATGGAAAGTCTCTGAAGGTGGTAATAGCGGCATTTTTTGGGGTATAACGGAAGATGCCAAGTATGGACAACCCTATGAGACCGGACCGGAAATACAGGTATTGGACGATGAGAGGCATCCGGACGCCAAGAATGGAACTACCCACCAGGCAGGAGCCCTCTATGATATGGTTGCACCCTCTATGAATGTTGTAAAACCAGCAGGAGAGTGGAATACCTGTGTCCTTACCATAAACTATAAAGAACATAAAGGTAGTGTAAGTTTGAATGGCACTGATATCGTTACGTTTCCCCTAGACAATGCCGAATGGGATGCCATGGTATCAAAATCAAAATTTGCGACCTGGCCGGGGTTTGGAAAATCTCATACAGGTAAAATAGGATTGCAGGATCATGGGGATGTAGTAGCCTTTAGAAACATCAAAATTAAAGAACTATAGAATGAGAGGAATAATCCTGAGCAGTCTTTTGGTCTTGTCTGTTTTTTCATGCAAAGAGATGGATCCTAAAGATCCTGTGGAAGAGCAGGAAACAGAAGAACAGGGAATTGTGTATGAGGAATACACAGGGGTAGAACCAACAAAACCCGAAGAAACTGAGGTGTATGAGCCGGTTCCACCCATAGTAAGCCCGTTTGGAAATAAGGGTGTTCCCAGTGACGCCATTGTTCTATTCGATGGGAGTTCTTTTGACGAGTGGATGATGGTAAATGACAGTTCTGATGTGTCCTGGATTATAAACAGCGATGGAAGTATGAGCGTGAAGGACAAAACCGGGGATATAATGACCAAAAAACATTTTGGGGATGTACAACTGCATATTGAATGGAGCTCACCAGCGGAAGTACAGCGCGAAGGTCAGAACAGGGCCAATAGCGGCGTTATTCTTACAGGGCCTTTACGAGGTGCAAGTACTGGATAACAATGATAATGATACCTATGTAAACGGTCAGGTAGCCTCTATCTATAAACAACATATACCACTGGCCATGGCTTCTGTGCCGAGCGGGGAGTGGAATGCCTATGACATTATTTATCGTGCCCCGGAATTCAACGAAAGTGGATATAAAACCAAATCTGCCACAATAACGGTTTTGCACAATGGGGTGCTGGTTCAGGATCATGTTGAGATCAAAGGAACCACGCCTTATATTGGATGGCCAAAAAATCTGCCACATGGTAAAGGTCCTATCCGCCTTCAGGATCATGGAGATAATAGCAGGGTAAGTTTTCGAAATATCTGGGTACGGGAATTACAATAAGCTTAGGTAAAATACAGAGATTCAGGCAAGAGAAATTAAGTACCTTTGGCCAAAATAAACACGAATTATGATCCAATCCATGACAGGATTTGGGAAGCATGTTGTTCAGCTTCCAACAAAGAAGATCACCGTTGAGCTTAAATCGCTTAACAGTAAATCACTCGACCTTAATGCCAGGATGCCTCCTGCATACCGGGAGAAAGAATTGGAATTACGTAAGATCATCGCAAG
The DNA here is from genome assembly GCA_963844995.1 of uncultured Flavobacteriaceae bacterium. Taxonomy (GTDB): domain Bacteria; phylum Bacteroidota; class Bacteroidia; order Flavobacteriales; family Flavobacteriaceae; genus Muriicola. The sequence goes on from CAWJQE010000025.1 coordinate 6,873, forward strand.
TGCTCTGCTACGTGGGAAGATCGACTTTGGCTTATATGTTGAAATTACCGGCGATGAAACCTCTACAGAGGTCAATGAGGCGGTAGTTAAGCAATACATCAAACAATTAAGGTCTATTGCAGACGGGGATGATCTGCGGCTTATGGAAATGGCCCTTAGATTACCTGATACGCTGAAAACAGACAGGGATGATATTGACAAAGAAGAGTACAAGGGTATCCTGGAAGCATTGAATGAAGCCTTGAAAGAGATCCAGAACTTCAGGTCTGAAGAAGGCAGGATCCTGGAAAACGATTTTGCTGCCCGTTTAGATGCATTGAAATCTTTATTGCAGAAAGTGATGGCCATGGACCCGGAACGACTCGGTGCAATTCGCGAAAGACTCGATAAAGCAGTGGCCGATCTGAAGGTGGATGTAGACGCCAATCGTTTTGAACAAGAGCTGATTTATTACTTAGAGAAATACGATATTACTGAGGAAAAGGTGCGTTTGGAGAACCACCTTAATTATTTTAAGGAGACCATGAGCTCTGCCGATTCTAATGGGAAGAAACTAGCATTTATAAGTCAGGAAATAGGCAGGGAGATCAACACTATTGGTTCTAAAGCGAATTTTGCACCCATGCAACAGTTGGTGGTGCAAATGAAGGATGAGTTGGAAAAGATCAAAGAACAAATGCTCAATGTGTTATGAATACCGGAGGGAAACTTATTATATTTTCGGCACCATCGGGTAGCGGGAAAACCACCATTGTGCGGTATCTGTTAGAACAACCTGAACTCAATTTGGCATTTTCAGTCTCGGCCACATCGAGAAGCAGAAGGGGAAAGGAAAAACAGGGGGAGCACTATTACTTTATGAAACTTTCCGAATTTAAGCAACACATCAAGAACGATGATTTTCTTGAGTGGGAAGAGGTGTACAGAGACAATTTTTACGGAACACTAAAGAGTGAAGTGGAACGACTCTGGGCCGAAGGGAAGAATGTGATCTTTGATATTGATGTGGCCGGCGGATTGCGGATAAAGAAGAAATTTCCTAAAGAGACCCTGGCAGTTTTTGTAAAACCACCCAGTATAGATGAGCTTAAAATTAGGCTGAAAAAACGCAGTACGGAGTCTGATGAGAAGATCAATATGAGGATTGCCAAAGCCTCGGTAGAGTTGGCCACAGCTCCTCAATTTGACAGGATTATTAAAAATTACGACCTGGATAAGGCCTTAAAGGAGGCCCATCAAATGGTAGCCGATTATATAGGTGTAGCGCCTTCCTTCAAAAAGAATGATTCTAAAACCTAGTAGTATTTACGGCCAAACATTTCAATATTCATCCCTATCTTTACGGAGCTTATGAAGCAGGTCGGACTTTATTTTGGCACCTTTAACCCAATACACATTGGTCATTTAGTGATAGCCAATCATATGGTAGAATACTCATCCCTGGATGAGGTTTGGTTCGTCATAACCCCCCAGAGTCCTTTTAAGGTAAAGCAGTCCTTATTAGATAACCATCATAGGTATCAAATGGTTTTTGAGGCCATACAGGAGTATCCAAAATTAAAGGCGAGCACAATAGAATTTGATTTGCCACAACCTAATTTTACCATTCATACACTCGTACATTTAAATGAGAAATACGGAAAGGACTTCTCATTTTCCCTTTTGTTGGGAGAAGACAATCTTAAGAGTTTTCACAAGTGGAAGAACTACGAGGAAATCCTGGCAAACCATCATTTATACGTATATCCCAGGATATCTGGAGGAAGTATTCCGGAACAATTCAGGGACCATGATAACATACATAAAGTAGATGCACCCATTATGGAGATCTCTTCTACTTTTATCAGGAAGGGTCAGAAGGCAGGCAAGAATGTTAGGCCAATGCTGCCGGAGGCGGTATGGAAATATATGGATGAAATGAATTTTTATCGCTAAGGTATTTTGGGTGTTCCATACAAAAAGGGTCCTGCCTTTTTATGACAGAACCCGTTTTTCCTTGTTTTTATTTTAACTAAATAAAGCCGGGATATCAAGCATGAATTATAGGAATGTACCCATATCATCTACTTTAACCCTCATTCTTTTATCACCATTCTTAAGCGTAAGTTTATAGACTTTGTTCGCGCCTTTATCTTCACTGTAAGTAACGCGATAAACATCATTGGTTACGGTCCAATTGGGGAACCTTTTTAATACGGCAGTTTTAACATCATCAGGTAGTGCAATGTTTTTAAATTTTTCAATGGTCCTAATGATCTTGCCTTCAGTGTCATATTCGGCAACTATTTTTCCATCAGGGATAAAGAAGGAAACAGTGTAAAATTCAAAATCATCCTGATAAAAATCAGCTTCCGTTACATCATAGGACGCAACCGCACGTTCCAACGTTTTAACCGGAATAGCGGCAGTCTTAGAATTGATCGCATTCAAATATTTGAAGTTCATAGGTCTAATGACCACTTCAGAAAGCTCTACAACCTTTACATCCTGGGTAAAGACTGGGATGGTTAATCCAAGAGCTAATAAACCAAGGATTACTTTTTTCATGGTATTTAATTTAGCGTTAATAATACCCTATTTAGTACTCAAGGACTGTGAAATTAAGGGATGATAGTCAGCCTTACAATGACCTGCGTCAGTTTGCCTATATATTTAGTAGGAAACAAAATAATCTAGTCTAAATCCCTGTAGGCGGTAAGCAAATCTGTGCCCAACAATCGGTAATCCTTATTGGTATACCAGCTTCTTTTTTTCGGGATCTTAATTTTTTTTCTTCTTCTTCTTTCCATCAAAGAAAATATTATCTCCCACATTTTTCATTGGGATCATTAATTATCTCATTGTACTCTTCAATCGACAAGAATTGGGGATCGTATGTTTCATTGGAATTTTCAATGGCCCCTACAAAGCTTCTCAGATGGTTTCGAGACCCACATTGAAGACTTTCAAATACCGAGATTATACTGGTATTTGAAGTCGCGTCAATGAATTCATCTAAATCAACAATATCTAGATCTTCAATGGTGGCACCAACTTTTAATGCATTTATAGCATCAATTTGCCCTTTTTCCACAAATTGATCATACAGATCCTGTATTTCCATATTATCAAATTCTCCATATGGTAAAATGGTGTAGTCTATCTTGTATAGATCTAATAAAGCAACAACGGCATCAATATGCGATTGCTCGCTCAGTTTTATATTCTCAAATTGATTTATTCCATACAGATTATCTAAAAACTCATAGGTATCCCTAGCCAATTTTTCTTCTTCAAGCATAAAGAGTAAAGCATTTTTATCTTCGGGGGAGAGTTCGGAGGTGTCTAGATCAGTAACCAATACTCCATTTTCATCATCTGTACAGGCTGTAATCAACACAAAGGTGGCCAGAAGCATACCAAGAAACCTTAAAATGGGGTTTTTAATTATTTTCATAACATTAAAATTTTAAAAGTGATAGATAAAGTTGGTGATTATCAATAGATCATACAGCAACCATTGTTACACAAAAAAGTATACTCAGAGACCTATCTTACTTTATTGGTATACCAGCCACGTTTTTTTGGGATCTTCGTTCCTTTCACTTTTTCTATTCTAGCCAAAGATATATTCCCCATTATTCTGGGATTGGTCATGGTAGAACTGATTCACCTCCATGGCATAGGTAACCTTAAGAACGAGATATTCCTTCCCTTGAAAGGTTTTTTCGTGTACAACAACATACAGGAGGGTGCCCTTATCTCTTAATTTCTTGGGAAGTCCGTTGAGATAAGTGTAGCACTCATATTACCTACTTTTTTTAGGTAATTCGAATTTTGAATTATGTCACATACAAAGTAGTCAATATTTCTATCGAAGTTGTTCGGATTCTATTAGGGTATCTGTACCTAGGTATTTATCATCCTTATTATTATACCAAGCCCGGACTTTGGGCATTTTAATATTGGATACATTTAATAAGTCAGAGAGGATAATATACTCACCATCATTTTTTGACTCATCATGAAAGAATTGATAGACCTCCATGGCATAGGTAGAAGGATCGAAATAGAAATACCATGTATCCTCACCAACATTTTCATCATAAGTAGCCTTCAAAACAAGATATTCTTTACCCTTAAATGATTTTGTTTCGACCTTTGGGTTTATTCGCGTCCCTGAGTCCTTTAGTTTCATTGGTAGTCCATACAAATAGAGATAGTAATTTTTCATAGTCACTGCACGCTCACAAGTCAAGCGATGTGCCCTCCTGTCCTCCTCTGATATGTAAGTTCTACCATTTAGTTTTATTCTGCAATCTCCTTTATCTAAAGTCTGTTCAATGGTAATGCCTTCTTTTTTTGAAGTTAATCTGAAGTATTCCCTTGGCATATCAATTTCAATTTTGCTATATCTTTTTCCGCCATCCGGGTAACTCATAGTTATATACAGTTTTCCCTGAAGCTTCGTCCATTCTCCATTTGGATCATGATATTCGATTGATCTTGCCAGGAGCGCATTTGGAGTCATTTCCTGAGCGATACCTACAAAGGAAAAAATTGAAACCAGAACAAGTATGCTGTATTTAGCCATGGAAATAAAATTTTATCATCATTAGTTGTAGTGCAATTTCGAATATTTATTTTAAATTGATCGACTACAGTCGACAACTACTTTTAACAAAGCTATCCTATGGAGTTCGGATTTGGAGATATATTACAATTGTTAGGGGCCCTTGGGCTCTTTCTCTTTGGTATGAAAGTGATGAGCGATGCCTTGTTACTTTTAGCCGGGAATAAAATGCGGGGTATCCTGGCCACCATGACCTCTAATCGGTTTTTGGGGATCTCTACGGGCTTTTTAATTACCTCTGTTATTCAATCATCTTCTGCCACTACACTCATGGTAGTGAGTTTCTCTAATGCTTCCTTATTAACCCTTACAGAATCTATAAGTGTCATTATGGGTGCCAATATAGGTACCACCATCACGGCCTGGTTAATAACGATCCTTGGATTTAAGGTGAGTATGAGTGCCATAGCGTTGCCTTTGGTAGGGTTTGGATTCCTGTTTATGTTTTCAAAGAAAGAGAATTTAAAAAATTGGGGTGGGTTTATCATAGGTTTTGCCATACTCTTTATTGGGTTACAATTTTTGAAGGAAGCCATGCCTAACATCAATGAGAATCCTGAGATCCTTCAGTTTCTTAACAGGTATGCAGATATGGGGTATGGGTCTATTCTGTTGTTTTTGTTTATTGGCACAATACTTACAGTAATTATACAATCCTCAAGTGCTACCATGGCCTTAACGCTTATCATGACAGCAGAGGGATGGATCCCGTTTGAGTTAGCTGCAGCTATGGTTTTAGGAGAAAACATAGGAACTACTATCACTGCTAATTTGGCGGCTATAGTTGCCAATTTTAAGGCAAAGAGAACGGCACGGGCCCATTTAATATTTAATCTTATAGGAGTAGTGTGGATGCTCATCCTATTTTATCCTTTTTTAAGCATGATAAGCTGGCTAACCCAACGTTTGGGCAGCGATTCACCTTATTTGAGTGCAGCCGCCATACCGGTGGCTATCTCCCTATTCCATACGGTTTTCAATGTGATGAATACCTTTCTTTTAGTTTGGTTTATAAATCCGATCGCCAAGATTGTAGAATGGGTGGTTCCTGAAAAAGTAGAACCGGAAAGAGAAATAGATGAGCCAAAATATTTGAATGAAAAAATAGCGCAATTCCCGGAAACAGTGATTGCCTCATTGGTAAGTGAATCTAAATACCTATTTCAAAATGCCATTTTTGAAATCGTAACGCATGCCCTGAATATTCACAGGGAGGATATTAAATCTGGCCTAAAAGCTAAAAAGGTGATAAAAAAGTCAGTGGTGGATATGAAAACCGATGTACGCGCTTTGTATTTGAGTAAGGTAAAGAACATTTATGGCGAAATCATACGATATGCTACCAATGCGCAAAGTACCCTAAAGCTCTCAGAAACTCAAAACAACCGTATCCTGGAAATTAAAGTGGCCAACAGAAAGATGGTTGAAGTCATCAGGGACGTAAAGGAAATAAACAGGAACGTTACCATGTACTCATCTTCCTCCAATAAGAAAATTAAAAGTGAATACGATAGTTATAGAAAGCTAACCGTTAGAGTACTTCGGGAAATTTACAATCTTCCTTTGGATGGGAACATAGCGAAGTATCAACAAAGCCTGATGGATCTGAGAAAAAGAACCAATAAAAAACTCAAGGAACACAATGTAGAAATAGATCGCTTGATCCGTGAAAAAGCAATCACCACAGACATGGCCTCCTCCTTGGTCAATGATAATGATAATGTGCGGGGGATGCTCAATAATTTAATTACCGTGGCCGAATTGCTTTATTGCAGAAGGGATACCCTACTGATTCCTAAAAGCGAACAAAACCTGTCTATGGAAGCCGTGGCTTAATAATCTTTTATTAAACCCCGGCAGTATTTCCAATGTTTATACTCTTATAAATGAAAATCTATAAGGAACCTATTCCTGGATGGCAGGAGGCTCAATAGACTTATCGTGTTTTGCATAATAAAGTTCCAAAAGTTTCATGGTTGCTTCCATAAGATCCTTTGTTTCCAACAATAAGGAGAAATATAAGACCGTATTTTTAGGACTCGATTCTTCTGAGCGGGTACGTGTTATTTGTTTCTCAATTTTTTCGGTAACCAAATCGAACAATCGTTGCTTTTGAGTAAGGATTATTCCAATTTCCTCATAGGAACCATTATCGAACGCTTGCTTGGTTTTGCCAAATAAAGACTCTAGTTCCATATTAATTTCTGTCAGCTCCTTAACCTGATTGAATTTTAATTTCTTGTGATTGTTGTTAACGTGCTTATGACTAATCTTTGTGATATATTCAAGAGATTGCGTTATATCTGTTAGATAGCTCAGAATGCTTATATAGAAGTTACTGGCCTCTAAACTGGTGTCATCCAGATTTTTAATGAAATAGAACAAATGGTCGCGTAACTCATCAACTTCGTCAGATAATTTTACGATATTACTTTTATTCTTTTTAAGCCTGTCAAGATCTTGTTTTGCCAATCCTTCTACGCTATTCCGGTATAATTTGCTGCTTCGTTTCATTGCATTGGAGATATTCGAAGAGCTTTCCGAAATTACTCCTTGTATAGACCGGCTTTCTGTTTTTACGAGTCTATCCTCAGCAAGTATGGCCTTAGATTTCTTGTTGTAAGAAATATAGTTACGGGCCAGCAGCAAAATGGCAACAAATAATAATATGGCGATAGCTGCTCCTTTGCCAAAACTTATAATCGATAAAATCACTCCGGAGGCAACAAAGGCAATGATCGCTGTTAAAAACCAGCCACCAATTACATTAAGAACTCCCGCAACCCTGTATACAGCACTTTCACTACCCCATGCCCTATCTGCAAGAGAAGTACCCATGGCTACCATAAAAGTTACATAGGTTGTAGACAATGGTAGTTTATAGGAGGTAGCAATAGAAATAAGAATACCTGCTACCATAAGGTTAACAGCAGCCCTCACCATATCGAATGCGGGCAACTCATGTACTTTTCCTTCTGGTAATGCAATTACAGGTTTTTTAAATCGGGAATCAACCTTATTGGTCCAGGAATTGGGCAGTACAGTTGCTGTGTATTCAGACACCATCATTGTAAATCGCACCAGATTTCTCGATAAAAAATTAGGCTCAAAGCGTTCTTTGGTATCACTTTGTCTCGACAAATTAATTTCTGTATCGGCAACATAGCGTGCCTTTTTGGAAAACCATAAGGTAACTACCATAACCATTCCCGAAACAAACAATAAAATGGTTGGTGTTGGCACTTTAGTCGCTAACACACCCATACTAAATTCTGTAGCCGGTACGCCAGAAACGACCCAGGCTTCATAAGACTGATAGGCGGCAATAGGAACACCAATAAAGTTTACCAGATCATTCCCGGCAAAAGCCAACGCTAGTGCAAATGTGCCTACTCCAATAATTAGTTTATAAATATTGACTTTGAAAAGAGTTACCAGGAAATAGGAAAGGAAAGACCAAAAAACTAAACTTACCGCAATTATGGCGTATACCTGGGCTTCCAGGAATTTACTGATCGTAACACCTCCAATGAGGTCATAGGACTCACCGGCATAAGGAGTTCCTTTAATGCCCTTCATAAATATAAAATAGGTGATAGCCGATAATGCGATACCGCCAAATATGGCTCCGACCCATTTGGCTTTTCGCTCAAAGTCATAAGACAACAAGACACGCGATATCCATTGTACAAAGGCACCTACGGAAAACGCAACTACCACGGACAAGAGTATACCCATGATGATTTCAAACGCTTTGGAGGTGTTTATGTAGTTAATAATGTCGCCAAACGTACCTCCATCAACACCGATCTTTATTATGGACATGGCCACTGCAGCTCCCAATAACTCAAATACAATTGAAACCGTTGTTGAGGTGGGCATCCCCAGGGTGTTAAAGAAGTCTAAGAGCAATATATCAGTGATCATTACGGCCATAAAAATGAACATGATCTCATTGAAATAAAACTCCCCGGGATTGAAAATTCCCTTCCGGGCCACCTCCATCATGCCACTTGAAAAAATGGCCCCAAAAGCGATTCCTAAACTGGCTACGATCATGATGGTCTTAAAAGAGATGGCTTTGGATCCAATGGCCGAATTGAGGAAATTCACTGCATCATTACTGACTCCTACTACTAAATCTGCGACTGCCAGGACGGCTAGCGCAATAATCATTATAAAGTAAATATTGTCCATAAGTTCTTTAAAATAAGGATGTAAATATCTAAAGTATCTTTGTTCGCTGTGTTATGTAATAGTTATTTCTAATCTAAAAATGAACATCGAGTTGTAATCTGAACATCACCTCATTTGTTCCATTATCTATCGAAAGATAACTTAAATCTGATTGTACTTTTAATTTGTGTCCAACAATATACCTAGACAATCCTAAAGTGTATTGAGTTTCCGGGCTTCTACCGGTAATACCTTCATCTAATTTTATATTTGTATATCTTCCTGAAACTTCCCAGTTACTTGGAAACACATAGCCGCTTTGCAGGTTTATTCCCTTGCCTACCCAGACCACATCGCCTGTTGCAGTACCGTCAGAATTTTTTGCTATGGGATCGTCAGCATCCCTATCAGCATATTCCCACATAAATGAGAATCCGTTGTATTTGAACATCCCATCGAAGAAAAAAGTATTGATGGTAGTCTCATACAAACCGATATCATTTAACATATAAGAACCCAAGTTACTTCTCGTTTTAACGGCATCATTGTTAATGTCATAATTGACAGCAAACATAAGTTTGGGCTTTTCTTCTCGTTTGAGATCACTACCGCTGTAATCACCATCACTTTCAAATTCGCCAAAGGGTAACAATTCGAGTCGACCGGTATACTGATAACCACCCAGATTTCCATCAGTAATATTTCTTCCTTCACCCTGAGAAAATGCTATTTTTTCCCTTACTACAAAGGATTCTGTAAGATCGAAATGATGTCTAAGCTGAAAACCCATGTCGCGATCTATATTAAACCTACTGTTGACCAATGATCGGTCTACCTGTTGAAGATTTCCTGAAGAGATTACCCTTTCAATGTTTCCAGGCAGTTTGGTTTGTCCAAACCAAAGTTCAAAGTTTTCGTAAAAATTCCACATTACAACCGCATCCAGAATATAGCGAGGGGTATTACGTGTAAAATCTGACCCTCCTGATATATCCCGATTGGAAAGGCCTAGCTCTAATTTATATTTAAGTTTAGGGGAATAGGCATATCCGTCGAATTTTAACCGAGCCCGGCGCACTAAGAAATTTGTTTCATTATCCGAAAAAATTCCATCGGAGTCATCCTGCCCTTCTGAAATGGCTAGGATTTGCATACGAGCGGCGATCTTCATGGTAAATGAACTGTCCTTGCCAACAAGATTAAAGAGCCCTTTGCCAAACACAGGTGCATTGGTTTCTTGAGCGTTAGTTTGAATGCAAAATATGATAAAAATTCCTAGGAAGAAATGGTATAACCTCATGTCAATATTAGTTTTTGTCGAAGACAAAGAAAATACTTTAAGGTTACCTTAACGTTACCGTAAGATTATTAAAAAAATAAAAAAACTGCCTTGGCCAAAGGCAGTTGCTAGTATTCATAAAATTTAGTCGACAAAAACTAATAAACTATTATGAAGTCCTAAATTGAGCAATTAATCACTTAGCAAAGATGAATTTTTAGTGTAATATAATAGTATTTTAAATATTAAATAATCATTAAAAGAGATATGTGGACCTTATTTAATAAGATACTAATATTTAGTTATTTGCGTTTTCTATGTAAATTTAATGTAAATAACATGTTGTGTAATAGTTAATTAGTAGTAACTTTAATGCATTATATAGATTAAAAGAATACACCATGAAAAAGATCATTTATACTATAGCATTGCTTCTGATAGCCGTTTATTCCTATGGACAGCAAGAAAAGGAATTAACTCTCAACGAAGATACTGGTCTTATTGAAGCAGTATATTTTCATGATAACGGGGTAATTAGTCAGAAAGGTACGTTTAATCTAGACCGCAAATTGCACGGAGAATGGATCAGCTATAATGAGCTAGGTGAAAAAACTACACAGGGGATGTATGAAATGGGTTTAAGAACAGGGACATGGACCTTCTGGCATGGAGATACCATAAAGAAAGTTGAGTATGCCAATAATGCTGTTGCCAGTATCGATGGAAAGAAAAGCAACACCAGAGTCGTTAAAAATTAAAAGATTTAGTCTACACATAAAATAAAAATCCCGCCACTGGCGGGATTTTTATTTGGAAACATTTTGAGTTGTTTCCATATGAATACGTTTTGCCTTTCTTCGCAATACCCTCTGTTACTTACCCGGAATTTTGTTGGGCACGGGAATCATAGCTTCCTCTGTTTCTTTAACCGAATTCAGCGAAGATATATCTTCCATGGTAAGATGTTTTGCTGCCAGCCCTTGTACTAACTGCAGCTGGTCATTTTCTTTTACAGTAATTGGTATTTCGAGCGATTCATACCCAAGATAATCGATGACAAGTGTGTAGCTTCCCGGAGCAACATCTGTCATTACAAAATTGCCCCGGAAATTAGTTTGCACTCTGTTTGGGGTATCTTTTAAATGTACTTCCGCGTAAATCAAAGGCTCATTAATAACTTCTTTATCCAGAATGGTTCCGGAAATGCTTGCCCCTTCTTGTGAAAAGACAAGCCCGCAGATAAACAATAAAAATAAAACTGACAGCTTTCTCATAGTAGACTTAAATGCACTACAAAGAAAATCCTTCTATGTAAAAACAAGGTTACGTCCAGTTTAACATTTAGTAAGGAAGATGTTAATAAAAAAAGCCCCGCATTGCGGGACTCTCTTTTAACTATTTTAGATAATTCCAAATTTAGTTAATACCTACCGTCCAACCGGCTCCCCAGCTAGATACATCTGTACCTGTACCATTACCATCCCCGCTGATAAAATCTGCTTCAGTGAAAGTAAATCCTGTATCATTTTTTAGCTTTGTAACCACATTATTAAAGGTAACATCAGTTACTCCAAGCAGGCCGTCAATGACACCTTGTCCTGTTGGGTTGTCTCCCGTGTCTCCGTCAAGGTCGAATGCTTCGTCAAAATCGGTCAACACCAAATTAGTAAAAAGACCCTGGGTGCCGGCTCTTAATCTGACCGCTTCACTGCCGTCATTGGCACCAACGATAGTTACATTGCTCACATTAGGAGCAGAAAAATACCCACCTTCGTTGCTGAAATCGGTGTTGTACCCATCACATTCAAAAGCTTTATCATGAGAAGTACCGTGCTGAATATAAATGTCGGTCAATGTTCCTGTAAAACCTTCTGTCCAGTCAATAGAATCATCTTCTGCATTTACAATTACTATATGACTGGCATTTACTGTTCCGCCAAAGAATTCTACACCATCATCAGATCCTTCATAGATCTCCACATAGTCTATAGTTGTTCCGCTACCTACGGCATACATAGAAAGTCCGTTTAATTCGGCATTTCCATCAATGGCACCACCAGCGTATTCAATGCGCACGTACTGCACAGATCCTGAATTATCTGCAGGGGTATTGCCGCCGTAAGAAAGTCCACCTACCTCAGAAGTTGATGTATCTGTAGACCCGTCTGCCGTTGAATTTATAGGAGCAGATCCGCAAATAACCAAACCACCCCAGTCACCTGAAGAAGGGGCTACCTGCATTGGAGGTAAGGATAATAGGACTAGAGGCAGTAGCCAATGGCACTAATACTTGCTCCTTGCTGAATGGCAATATAGGCATTCACCCCAACAGGTTGCGCTTTAATGGTCATTCCCGCAGGGATGGTTAAAGTAGTTCCTGATGCCATTAATACAGGTCCGGTTATGACATAATCAACATCCGGATCCAGGGTTAGGTCTTCGGTGTAAACACCACTCAAATTTTCTATTGTAGTACCTGGTTCTTCTCCACCACCTGTATTTGTAATAATGTTGGTAATACTATTATCGGTGATAATAATATCGGCAGTATCATCGCTTTCACACGCTATTAGGAAAGAAGCGGCGATTCCTAATAATAATAATTTGTTTTTCATTGTTTTTAGTTTAAAAAAGTATTAGAATTTATATTTAAGAGTGAGGCCAACATTAACTCCTCGTTTATACTCACGTAGAATTACATTGCCATCTTTTACAAATCCCTGAACTAAAGGATTTGTATCTTCCACCCCGGTATTTTCTCTGAAGAGGGAAATATCTGGGTTCAATAAGTTGGTTGCACTTAGGTTTGCTTCAAAGTGCCGTCCAAAAGTATTTCGCCAAACAAAGTTTAAGCTGGGAACCCCTTTCTCAATCATATTCCCCAGGTTACCGCTCCCTATTGCGTAGATGCGATCTGAAAAATAAGAGAATGCCACCGTAGCCGCGGGTTTAAAAGACCCAAATTCCGGACTGTAACTGATATCCGCATTGACAATCACCGGCGAGGCGCCCTCCAACTCTTCGGACGTTCTGTCCGCAAAAGAAGTTCCAAATGTAAAACCATCCGAGGAAGAAACTGTTTTAAGATCTTGTTCTGTGTGTGTGTAGGCCGCATTGGCGCCTACAGATAGTACCGCATTTTCTTTGGTGTCATTTAGAATATTTTTTCGCACTTCTATCTCCACACCGTAAACATTGGCCTGTTCCCCGGTTCTGAAATAACGTTGGTTTCCGGTAGCATCTGTAGCCACTACCCGGTTTACAGGGTCATTAATGGTTTTAGCAAAAGCTGCAACAGAGATCAGCTCCCCACGATCTGGGAACCACTCATATTTGAGGTCATAATTAAAGATCTCCGAGAAAATAGGGCCGGTTCCATCCGGTTTCCCTAATAAATCGGGGTTTCCACCAACTCGTTGTACAACGCCTTCATAAACAAAGTTAGCAGCTTCTTTAAATTCCGGGAAAGAGGCTGTTTTACTAATGGAGAATCGAAGGTTGGTATCGTCATTCAGAGCATAGCGAAGGTTGAGACTTGGCAAAAAGATATTTTCATATGCATTCCTGAAACCTGGATCTGTGGGAACAGGGTTTATGACATCATATATAATGGATTGCTTGTAGGATTCTAACCTGAATCCGGGGATCAAAAGCCATTTATCACTTAAATTTAATTCAGCGGTTACATATCCGGCATGAATATCAAGATTTCCCTTATAGGTGTTCTCGTAGAGCTGTGGTCTGTTTAACAGGCCGATATCCACATTCTGAGGATTACGAACTATAAAAAGATCCCAAAGGCCGCTTCCTGCCGGGATATTTATATTAGAAACATCAAAGAAGTCATCTAAATTATTGATATCGGTTACGGGGTTGGCATTTTTGTCTGCAATGAGATAGCCATATCGCCAGTTGTTAAACCTCCGTTCCTTGCGTCTCCCGTTGTACCCAAAATTAAGGGTCACCTTTTCTGATACTTTATTAGAGAGGTTGATATAACTACTCAATTCATCATCTTCAATGCTTTGAAAGAATCGTTGATTGTCAAAGGCGATGTTATCATAGAAGATAGGATTGGTCGTAGGGTCATTGTCCAGAGCAAATTGATAGTCTTCCAGAGAAATACGTTTTCTGTCTGGTTCATCAGAGAATACCTTGTTAAAACCTATTCCCCAGTCTAAGTCCCAATCGTCCTCGAAGGAATGTTGTCCATTCAATTGGTTTACAAAGATCATATCCTGGTTGAACTGCACGTTTAACTGAAAATATCCTCCGTCACCATTATTACTAAAACCATCCCTGTTAAAACCATTACCTCCAACACCGTAATACCCTACTGCATCCTTGGCACTGTTTACAAAAAGAGAGCTGAATTTTATTTTGTGGTCATTATTGATACGATAATTGATATTTCCCATGGCTGTTGTGGTGGTGGTATAGGCATATTCATTTACCAGGGGGAACCGTACCTTGATGTCATTGGTAAAATCAAGAGCAGGTCCTTCAAGGAACTCATACCCGTTGCTAAAACTGGCCATTCCAAAAAAGCTAAGTCTGGAATCCTCATTCAAATTAAAAGAATATCCTCCTTCTATGGTGCCTGAGATATTGATAGGATCATAATCTGCTTCCGGATCTACTCCATGCGATAATATGATGGCAAAAGGATCGTTGTCATAACGGTTATAAAAGCCAAAAAAGCTGGTTCCTTCACTGGTTACAAAGTTGGTCCCCGCGGCATTGGAGTTCACACCGCTACCAAGCGAAACTGCCAAGTACCCATCACCGGTATATTCTTTAGAGTCTATATTGACATTTCCAGCGGAAAAATCTCCATAAAAAGCTGGGGTATAGGCCTTGCTAACAGAAATATTTTCAATTATACTGGAAGAGAACAAGTCTAAATCTATATTTTTCTTGTTTACGTTGTTAGATGGCAATGCCAATCCATTCATGGTAGTATTCTGGTATCTATCCCCAAGTCCTCGCACATATACATTGCTGGAACCCTGTTGTTTGGAGATCCCGGATATTTGGGCTACCGCCGCCGCCGCATCGTCTATCCCTTTTCTGGAAAGAGCTTCTGCGCTGATCGCTTCTTTTATCTCAATAGCCTTCTTTTGGTCTATCAACAATGCTATCTCTGAGTCTCGTGCTGCTGTGGTAATAAGGACCACTTCATTTAAGGACACATTACCGGCACCCAGAGCCGTATTTACTTCGGTATCCTTCCCTGCTTCTACCAACACATTTGGAATTTCCAGGGTTTCATACCCAAGAAAAGTAAAGACCACGGTATAAGTCCCGGGTACCAGATTGTTTATTTCAAATAAACCATCGAAGTCGGAAGTAGTACCTATTGAGGTTCCTTTTAGTATAACATTTGCGAACGCCAAAGGTTCATTGTTCATTTCCTTGTCGGTAAGTTTGCCCACAATGCTTCCGGTGCCTTGAGAGAAAAGAGTTCCGGTCATCAGAAGAAAGAACACTATATAAAAATGCTTCATTGAACTTTTTTTCACAATCACGGTGCAAAGAACGCTAGGAGTTGTAAAGGGTATGTTAGTCGTAGGTTAAAACTTTATTTTTTAAAGGTTATGTTTAGGTTATGACATTAACCCAATGTTAAGTTTTGCCAAAGGTCTTTCAATACTGGTTTTTGAAAAGTGGTATCTTGCAGCCAAATACATCGTATGAACTGGGAAGAACTGCTGTCTTTACGGCGTTTTGGGGATACTAATAAGAGATTGCGGAAAGAACAGGACGAAACCCGTTTGGGTTTTGAAGTAGACTATGACCGCGTTATATTTTCAGCAGCCTTTAGGAGTTTACAGGACAAGACTCAGGTAATTCCGCTATCTAAGACCGACTTTATACATACCCGACTTACGCATAGTTTGGAGGTGTCTGTAGTTGGAAGGAGTTTAGGACGAATCGCCGGGAAACAACTGCTAAGCAAATACCCGCATCTTCATGAAATTCACGGATATCAGTTTAATGATTTTGGAGCCATTGTGGCCGCAGCCTCCCTTGCGCACGATATTGGCAACCCACCTTTCGGGCACAGTGGGGAAAAGGCTATAGGGGAGTTTTTTAAAAGTGATGCGGGAAGCAAATATAAGGGAGAGCTAACGGCTAAAGAATACCAGGATCTCATAGATTTTGAAGGCAATGCCAATGGCTTTAAAATTCTTACCGAATCTCGTGAAGGTGTAGAAGGAGGACTTAGACTCAGTTATGCTACCCTGGGGGCCTTTCTGAAGTATCCAAAGGAATCCTTGCCCAAGAAACCAACCCAACACATTGCAGATAAGAAATATGCCTGTTTCCAGGCTAACACTCAATTTTTTAAAGAAGTAGCAGCCGAACTGGGACTGGAGGGGCGCGGGGAGAATAACAGTTATTCCAGGCACCCATTGACCTATTTAGTAGAGGCCGCCGATGATATCTGCTATACCATAATTGACTTTGAGGATGGCATTAATCTGGGGCTTATTTCGGAGGATTATGCCCTGGAATATCTCATAAAGCTTGTAAAAGACAGGATAGACACTAAAAAATATCACCGGTTGGTGCATATGGAAGACAGAATAAGTTATCTGCGCGCCCTTGCCATCAATACCCTGATAAGTGATGCTACGGAGACGTTTATCAGGCATGAATCAGAGATTCTACAAGGGAGTTTCAGCACTTCTCTATTAGACAAAAGTAACTATCAGGCTCAGATCAAAGACATCCTTAGTTTAAGCGCCGAGAAGGTGTACAGATCTCAGGAGGTGATCGAAAAAGAAATTGCCGGATATCGCATT
The DNA here is from genome assembly GCA_963844995.1 of uncultured Flavobacteriaceae bacterium. Classification (GTDB taxonomy): domain Bacteria; phylum Bacteroidota; class Bacteroidia; order Flavobacteriales; family Flavobacteriaceae; genus Muriicola. Next base: position 23,749 of record CAWJQE010000025.1, read on the forward strand.
ATAGCTGATATTCTGGGGGCCTATTCAGAAGCTTTGGTAAAAAGTAAAAAAGGATCTGCCAGCAATTATGACCGACTTTTAATGACAACTTTGCCACCGAGATTTCAGGATATCTCCGGATCACTTTATTCTGTTTTGTTGAATTGTTGCTGTTATGTGGCCAGTCTTTCAGACAGTGCGGCTGTCCATATCCACAATAAGATCTCCGGGAAACAACTCTAGAAACTATAGCTGAGGCCAATAGCCAGCAACTGCCTGAACTGGATCCGCGGAACGCCTGAGGATACCACAGACCCATCATCGGCAATTACCTGATTAAAACGGATATCATCATCATAAATGATCTGGGTGCCAAAATTAGCTTTGATAAAATCATTTACTGTAAACATAAAATTTAGCTCCCAGTCTATATCAATATTCCCGAAAGAACGCAGGTAGTCTGTATACAAACTTATTCTATGATCGAGACTCACATTTTCCCAAATTGGGGTTTCCCATTCATTGGTAACTGAGATCCCTAATTCTATAAACCTGTTTTCTCCTTCTTTGAGAATGGCACCTGTAGAATCCCGTACCGCCTTTTGCACCCCAAAAGCTCCATCATTAGCCAGTTCCTGATCTAAGACGAAGGTAGCTTTTTGAGTAAGTGGAGAGAGATATAAATTAAATTTCTTGCCTTCAGGGATATACGAAATACCTCCCCCAACGAAAAGATAGCCCGGGGCCATAAATCTGGATATAGGCATGGTTCTGTCCGGGTATTTATATCCATTTGAGAACTGCGTATTGAATTTAACCTTGGCGGAATAGTACCAACTTGTTAAGGTATCCCGTCGATATCCAAAACTTGAGGAGAAACGAATAGCATCTTCCGTTTTGCGAAGTTTTTGTCCTTCCTGTACATTTACTCCATACCTAAGTACCAGGTCATTGTTCCATTGTACGTATCTGAATTTGTAATTGCGAACAAATTTAGCATTTGCCAGTGCAGAAAAGGCATTATCTCCCCCTGCGTTCCAGTTTACAAAGGCAACTTCACTTACGTTTAAACCCAGGGTATTTTCGACATCCCAAAAGGAGGGGATATTAAAGCGGTTAAATCTTTTTGTACGCGGCTTGGTCTTTTTAAAGGAGATAACCGGGTTGGTAAGGTTTACTCCTCTGGGGATATATTTTATCCTTTCCTGCACAGCCCGGATCACAATAGTATCTGTTATAGTTGTATCGGGTTCCTGAGGTGGAATAATAGTGTCCTGAGCAGTGAGTTTGAAATTGAGCCCCAGGTATATCAGAAGGAGTATTGATATTTTAAGAAACCTCATGGAGAAATTGAGTTAAACAATTGGTAATAGATGTTTCATCTATATGCCCTAAAGCCTGTAGTTCCTCTACAGTACCATGTTCAATAAAAATATCCGGGAGCCCCAGGCATTTAATTTTATTCTTATAACCATTGGTGTTGGCAAACTCCAAAATAGCACTGCCAAAGCCTCCCATTATGCACCCATCTTCCAGAGTAACCACGATCTGGTATGTTTTGAAAATATGATGGAGTTGGGTTATATCCAGGGGCTTTACAAAACGCATATCAAAATGACCTATTTCCATGGGATTCTGAAGGTCGTTTAAAACCTGGGTGACCTTATTTCCAATATGGCCAATTGATAATACAGCAATATCAGAACCTTTGACCAGATTCCTGGAAGTGCCTATAGGTATTTTATCAAAAGGAGTGCGCCATGATGTCATTACACCCCTTCCTCTGGGGTAACGAATAGCCATGGGATGGTCTATCCCTTCTTGAGCGGTATACATGATATTTCGCAATTCACTTTCATTCATAGGCGCAAAAATGACCATGTTTGGAATACAACGCAAAAATGCGAGATCGTACACTCCATGATGGGTTGCTCCATCTTGTCCTACCAGGCCTGCACGATCCAGGCAAAAGATGACCGGCAATTTTTGTAGCGCCACATCATGGATCAATTGGTCATAGGCACGTTGTAAGAAAGTGGAATAAATATTGCAAAAAGGGATCATTCCCTCGGTTGCCAATCCGGCGGCCATGGTAACGGCATGTTGTTCGGCAATACCTACGTCATAGGCTCTTTCGGGAAAGGTCTCCATCATAAATTTCAAAGAACTTCCGGTAGGCATAGCAGGTGTAATACCAATGATATTTTTATTCGCTTTAGCCAATTCAACCAGTGTAAGGCCAAAAACGTCCTGATATTTGGGTGGGTAGCCTTCTGTTTTTGTTCCGACTAATTCTCCGGTTTCCTTATCAAATTTACCTGGTGCATGATAGGTGATCTGATTTTCTTCGGCTTTTTGAAGTCCTTTGCCCTTAGTGGTTATAATGTGCAGTAGGCGCGGTCCCGACATTTCTTTCATTTTACGCAGGGCATCAATAACAGCGTTCATATCATGCCCGTCTATTGGCCCTGAATATTCAAAATTGAGACATTCAAAAATATTCTCCTCCTTTGCAGTACCCTTTTTTACGTTAGTTAGGTATTTTTTTAATGCACCCACACTGGGGTCTATCCCAATGGCATTATCATTTAGGATAATCAGCACATTCGCATCTGTTACACCCGCATGGTTCAGGCCTTCAAAGGCCATGCCGCTGGCTATGGAAGCGTCTCCAATAACCGCAATATGCTCTCTTTTAGTATCCCCTTTAAGTTTTGCCGCGATGGCCATCCCCATAATGGCTGAAATGGAGGTTGAACTGTGCCCTGTGCCAAAGGCATCAAATTCGCTCTCTTCTCTTTTTGGAAAACCGCTTAGACCACCCAGTTGTCTGTTTGTATCAAATAATAGCCTTCTGCCTGTGAGTATTTTATGCCCATACGCCTGATGGCCAACATCCCAAATTAGCTTGTCGTAAGGGGTATTAAATACATAATGCAAGGCAATGGTAAGTTCAACCACGCCCAAGCTAGCTCCCAGGTGGCCTTCTTTAGCCGAGACTATCTCAATAATGAATTCCCTTAACTCCTTTGATAACAGCGGCAATTGATCGCGAGAAAGTCTGCGAAGATCCTTGGGGTGTTGTATGTTATTTAAGAGATTCATGGAAAGGAACAAAGGTACATTAATTCATTTTTGATGAGTGCAGATCCTTAGGTGAAAATTGTATTTTTGGTACCATGGATTTGATCTTGGATGATACGTATTTTATGAGGAAAGCCCTGCAGGAAGCAGAAATAGCTTTTGAGAACGGAGAGGTACCTATTGGTGCTGTGGTTGTAGTTCAGGGAAGGATTATTGCCAGGGCACATAACCAAACTGAAAAGTTAAATGATGTAACGGCCCATGCCGAAATGTTGGCCATTACAGCTGCCTCAAATTTTTTAGGAGGAAAATATTTGTATGATTGTACCCTTTATGTAACATTAGAACCCTGCCAAATGTGTGCAGGAGCGTTGTACTGGAGCCAGATTCCAAAAATAGTATATGGAGCTCCCGATCCGCAACGAGGGTATTCAGTAGCAGGAGGCAATTTACATCCCAAAACGAAGGTAAGTTACGGGGTTTTGGAAAAGGAAGCTAATGACCTTCTAAAACGTTTTTTTATACAAAGACGTAATTTGAATTAAGGAAAACTTTTACACAAAAAAACGCCTGTAAATTTACAGGCGTTCTGTCTTCTATCAAAATAAAATATATTAGCTGATCACCTCTACTTTAGCGGCAACCACTCCCTTTCTACCTTCTTCTTCTTCGTATTCTACTTTGTCTCCTTCGTTCAATTCTACCCCGTTGAGGGCAGTGGCGTGAACAAAGATGTCTTTTCCGGTTTCGTCGTTAGTAATAAATCCATAGCCCTTGGATTCATTAAAAAATTTCACTGTTCCAGTCATGCATATAAAATTATTAAAAATTAGGTGTACTACTAAAATATGGATTTTTGGGCAAAAGCCGTAAAGGAACATCCATTATTTTGGACAGGAACTAGCGTTTTTTTGTCTTTTTTTCCTCAACTTCTCGCATTTTTTTAATGTTCTCTTCACTTAGCATGTAGTCTTTCACTTTCTTCCCTTTACTTTCTTTAAAAAGGAATAATGGCATAGCTATCAGGAATAGGCCAACTGTTCCAAAACCAATGCATTTATTGCCCAGGGCAGGGTCTTCCTCAATTACAATAAAACCATATATAATTGCAACAATAGAGGAGAGAACAATAAGTGTGATAATATATTTACTCTTCAAAATCATGTTATTTTGTAAAATTGATCAATTTACGTCTGTAAGCTGTAAGAAGTTTAGATTTAGAAACAAAACCATAGTATTTACCATTTTTAATTACGGGTAAATTCCACGCACTACTATCCTGAAATTTCTGCATCACTGTTTGCATGGTATCTGTTTCGTAAAAAATGTGCTCCGGGGCATTGTGCATGATGGACTCAACAAGTAGTTTATCGTAAAGACTTGTATCGAACATAAAGTCGCGCACATCATCAAGTAGAACGATACCTGCCAAAACTCCCTGAGCATTCACTACGGGAAATATATTTCTGGTAGATTTAGCAACAGATTCATGTAACATTTCTCCAAGCGTCATGTTCTGATTTACTGTTTTGAAATCTTTTTCTATAACGTCATCTAGCTGCATAAGAGTTAGCACGGTTTTATCCTTATCATGTGTGATCAGCGCGCCTTCTTTTGCTAGTTCGCGGGTGTAAATGGAATGATCTATCGCATTTTTAGTGATCAGAAATGAAATGGCTGAAGTGATCATCAAAGGCACAAATAGATCATAGCCACCAGTGATCTCTGCAATAAGGAAGATAGCCGTTAAAGGGGCATGCAGCACCCCGGCTATCAGACCCGCCATACCAATGAGGGTAAAATGACTCTCGTTAACTGAAAAGCCCATCCCTATGTTGTTGATCACTTTTGCAACAACATTTCCAAGCGTACTGCCCATAACCATAGTAGGGATAAAAATACCTCCAGCACCCCCTGCTGCAAAAGTGGTGGTCATGGCAACTGCTTTAAAAATGGTGATGCCAAATAGCAGAGCTATGACTACCCAAATATTAGAGGTATACGAATCAAAAGGAGTTTTTCCCAAGGCACTTAAAGAATTCCCTTGCAGAAGATCGTTGATATAACCAAACCCTTCACCGTATAAAGGCGGAATAAAGTAAAGCATTGTTCCAATAGCCAAGCCACCTACAAGCAGCTTGTACTTCGGACTTTTAAACCGCTTGAAGAACTGAAGTATTCCAAAATACATTTTGGTAAAGTAGATGGATGAAAAGGCAGTGCCTACTCCCAGGACAATATAAAAGAGGGTATCTCTAATCTCAAATTTCTCGGTAACTTCAAAACTAAAAAGCGTTTCATCACCCAGAAAAAAATAAGATGTCAATACTCCTGAAATGGACGCAAATAATAAGGGCAACAATGAAAGCATTGTCAGATCCAAACTAAATACTTCCACGGCAAAGATGATGGCCGCAATAGGCGATTGAAAGACTGAGGCTATTGCCCCTGCCGAGGCACACGCAATGAGTAAGGACCGGGTTTTGGCGTTTATATGAAGGAATCTTGACAAATTGGAACTAAGGGCAGCACCCGAGGCAATCGCCGGCCCTAACAGTCCTACCGAACCTCCAAATCCTACAGTTAGTGGAGCGGTGATCAAAGGAGTATAGATCTTCTTAATACTTATGATCCCCTTCTTTTTAGACATTGCATGTAAAATGGAGGAGATAGCGTGCTCTAGCTTTTCCCTATGGACGTATTTTACATAGAGGTAGACCAGGGTTAAGCCAATAATAGGACTAATAAAGTAGAGTTGTGTGCTGGAAAAAGCAATTCCTTTATCAACGAGGGTTTCAATATAATAAGTGATATTCTTTAATGTAACCGCAGCTATTCCTGCCAAAAAACCTACGGCAACGCTCATAATATGTATGAAGGTCTTGTTGGAGATATGCTTATATCGCCAGCGAAAGAATCGTGCGAACAGAATCTTGATCTGTTTGAGCATTATGGAGTTATAACATAAAGGTATGACATAGTATACAATATCTTCAATGGCATTCTTTCCGGGAATTGAAGATCAAAATCCACAGGATCTATTCTGCTTTGTCCTCTAGCCTAAGGTTCAGCTCCCTTAACTGGGCTTCATCTATTGGTGCGGGTGCATCGATCATCACGTCCCGGCCACTGTTGTTCTTTGGAAAAGCAATAAAGTCCCTTATAGTTTCCTGACCACCTAAAATGGCCACAAGCCTATCCAGACCAAAAGCTATACCGCCATGAGGTGGAGCCCCGTATTGAAAGGCATCCATTAAAAATCCAAATTGTGCGCGAGCTTCTTCTTGTGTAAAACCAAGATGACGAAACATACTAGCTTGCACTTCTTTGTCGTGTATACGAATAGAACCTCCTCCTATCTCATTGCCATTGAGGACCAGGTCATATGCATTGGCTCTCACAGCATCCGGATCTGTATCTAGTAAGGTTAATTGCCCTGGTTTTGGAGATGTAAACGGGTGATGCATGGCATGATAATCCCCGGTTTCCTCATCTTTTTCCAACAAAGGAAAGTCTATGACCCATAGTGGCGCAAATTCTGAAGGGTTTCGCAATCCAAGGCGTTCTGCCATTTCCATTCGCAAGGCACTTAACTGCGTACGGGTACTAATTGTCTCTCCTGAAAGCACACAGATAAGGTCACCGGCTTTTGCGTTTGTAGCTTCGGCCCACTTTTTAAGATCGGCCTGATCATAGAACTTATCTACCGAAGATTTAAAACTCCCGTCTTCATTACAGCGAACATAGATCATGCCTTTAGCACCTATCTGAGGTCTCCGCAGCCAGTCGGTTAGGCCATCAATCTCTTTTCTTGTTAGCGAGGCTCCTCCTGGAACAGCAATACCAACTACAAGTTCTGCCGAATTAAAAATTTGAAAATCTTTGTGCTGGGCATAGGCATTCAATTCCCCAAATCGCATTTCAAAACGAATATCGGGCTTGTCATTACCGTAGTTTTTCATTGCTTCATCGTAGGTCATACGTGGAAATTTTTCCACCTCAATTCCACGAATTTCTTTTAGTAAATGTCTTGTAAGACCTTCAAAGGCATTGAGTATATCTTCTTGTTCCACAAAGGCCATTTCGCAATCGATCTGAGTAAACTCCGGCTGTCTGTCGGCTCTTAGATCCTCATCCCTAAAACATTTTACGATCTGGAAATATTTGTCGAGTCCGCCCACCATCAATAATTGCTTAAAGGTTTGTGGCGATTGCGGCAGGGCGTAAAATTGTCCCTGATTCATTCGGCTTGGGACTACAAAATCGCGTGCTCCTTCGGGTGTAGATTTGATCAGGTATGGCGTTTCCACCTCAATAAATCCTTGTTCTGAAAGATACTTGCGTACTTCCATGGCCACCTTGCTGCGAAAAATAAGATTATTTTTTACGGGATTTCTTCGGATATCTAAATAGCGATACTTCATACGAAGGTCCGTACCCCCATCCGTTTCATCTTCAATAGTAAATGGAGGAAGCAGGGAGGGGTTTAATATTTTCAGTTCTGAAACCAGGATCTCTATATCACCGGTACTGAGTTGAGGATTTTTAGAGGTCCTTTCTATTACATCCCCATGGATCTGAATCACAAATTCCCGACCTAGTTTCCTCGCTTCCGAGAGTAGTGTTGTAGTTGTTCTTTGCTCATCAAAAACCAATTGTGTGATCCCATATCGGTCGCGCAGGTCTAACCAAACCACAAAGCCTTTATCGCGCACCTTCTGTACCCACCCACTTAATATTACTTGGGTCCCTATATGGCTCGAACGCAACTCTCCACAGGTATGACTTCTATACATTTATAATCTGAATTTTAGCTGCGGCAAATGTAAGAAGTAATGCGTTGAACCCATAATATCTATGCCTATTTTAAAGAATAATTTAAAGGGTTATTGCGAAGAAAATATACAAATTCACTTTGATTTTATGAATTCTTCATTACCTTGGAATACTCAATTTCTAATTCAAAACTTACAAACATGAAACAAAAATTACTTGGAAAATCATTCCTGTGGTTGTTTTTAGCGTTGCCCATATGGGCTTTTGCGCAAGGGACAGTCAGCGGGAATATTACGGACTCCAGTTATGGAGGCCCCCTGGCGGGGGTGAACGTCGTGGTCAAGGGTACCTCCAGGGGAGCCATATCCGACTTTGACGGAAATTATTCGATCAGTGTTGCCAGTTTTCCTGCAACACTTGTATTCTCATCACTTGGGTATGAAACCAAAGAGGTGATGGTGGAAGGGCCAACCACGCTGAATGTATCCATCGGAGAATCAGCTACTGGTTTAGATGAGGTAATCGTAACAGGTTTAGGTACATCCATTAAAAGGAGTAACCTGGCAAACGCCGTAGCCACTGTGTCAAATGAGCAGCTGGTAGGGACCACCGCGCAAACAACCTTAGACGGTGCCCTCTACGGGAAATTAACAGGGGTGAACATTACGTCTTCCTCAGGAGCACCCGGAGGTGGATTTGCCCTCCGATTACGTGGAATTTCCTCGATCAATGGAAATAACCAACCGCTGTACATTGTAGATGGGGTGTATGTTAACAACGCAGAGATACCATCAGGTTTACGTTTTGCATCTGGTGCTAACAGGGGAAATGAAGAGAACTCTTCGAACCGTATTGCGGATCTCGATCCTAACGACATCCAGAACATTGAGGTTCTAAAAGGAGCCTCTGCGGCAGCCATTTATGGTACACGTGCAAATGCAGGTGTTGTGATCATCACAACCAAAAGAGGAAGTCAGGGTAAAACAGAGATCAAATTCAGTCAGGATACCGGATTTAATACCATTATTAATAAATTAGGTCTGCGTCCATGGACGGCCCAAAGTGTGGAAGACACCTTTGGTGCGGCAGAAGTGACACTTTACAATCAGGCAATAGCAAGTGGAGGTCTTATAGACTATGAAGATGAGATCTATGGCGAAACCGGACTTATCACCGATACTCGTATTAGTGCGAGTGGTGGTGGGGATAAGACCAAATTCTATGTTGGAGCATCTTACCGCGATGAGGAAGGTATCATCAAGAATACCGGTTTTGATCGTTTTTCTTTGAGAGCAAATATTGATCATACCATATCTAATACTTTTAGTTTTTCAGCATCCTCTAATTTTGTTCGTAGTAGTTCGAGCAGGAGTTTTACCGGAAATGAGAATGAAGGTGGATTAAGTTATGGGTATACTCTGGCCTTTACCAGACCTTGGATCAACTTATTCCCGGATGATACCGGGGCATATCCTGATAATCCAAACTATTCCGGGAACCCAATTTTTGTAAGGGATCTTGCCAAGAATGAGGATAGAAATAATCGTTTTATACAGGGTGTAAAGCTTACTACTAACATATTAAACACAGGAGATGATGTTGTAAAGTTCATTTTCAACGGAGGAGCAGATTTTCTCGCCAATGAAACTTTTGTTTATGTCCCTGAAACACATCAGGCCCAAAGAGGAAACCAGAATGGTTTTATTGGGGTAGGGAAGAACAACTTTACAAATTTCAACTATCAGGGGATAGCCGTATGGAATCACAATGCCATGGGCGGTGATCTTGCTCTTACCTCTCAGGCAGGTGTCTCTTACCTGGAACAACAAGCAGATCTGATCTTTAATCAGGCAACACAGCTTATTCCGGATCAGACAAATTTAACTCAGGGATCTGCCCAGTCTATTACACAGAACACTTCTACAGTAAAGGAATTTGGATACTTTGCCCAGCTGGAAGGGAACTATATGGATAGATTGATAGGTACGGTAGGATATCGTTTTGATAAATCCACCCTGAATGGAGATCCTAATAAGTACTATGGATTTCCAAAAGCCTCATTGGCGGCAAACTTACATAACTTCGACTTTTGGGGCGATAGCGATGGATTCCTTAAAAGACTAAAACTAAGAGCTGCTTACGGAGAAACAGGTTCTTCCGGGGCCTTTGGTTCTGCCTTTACAGGCTTAAACCAGGTTTCTGTTGGGGGCATCGGAGGATCTTCTATCAATGCGCTAAAAGGAGACCCCGATATAGAACCGGAAACATCTTCAGAATTTGAAGTTGGTTTTGATGCCGGACTATTTAACAAAGTAAACCTTGAAGTTTCCTATTACAATAGAGTTGTAAAAGACTTGTTGTTAAACCGTGCATTACCAACCTCTTCCGGATTTGGTTCAGAAACTACCAACCTAGCAGATCTTAAGAATTATGGTCTTGAAGTAGGAGTTACGGTGAACCCTGTTCAGGATGAGAATTTCATCTGGAGCTCTAATGTGAATTTCTGGTTCAACAGATCTGAAGTAACCAGATTAGATGTGCCAGCCTTCCCACAGCCGGGAGCCGGATTTGGTCTTGGACTTGGAACCTTTTATATTGAAGAAGGACAGCCAGTAACCCAGTTAGCTGGAAATGTTAATGGGGTACCTACTCAATTAGGGAATGTAGAACCCGATTTTCAAATGGGGTTTAACAATAACTTTACGATCGCAAAACAGTTTGACGTTTCCTTCTTACTTCAGTGGAAAAAAGGAGGTGAAAACCTTAACCTATCCAGGTTACTTACCGATTTAGGAGGAACTAGCCCCGATTTGGATACACCAGCCGGTATAGAAAGGAACGGACAACCCATAGCTGCAGAGAGATTTATAGAACCAGCAGGGTATTTAAGACTTAGGGAAGCAGCGGTATATTATAGATTACCTGCGAGTGCCCTTGCCTTTTTTGGCGATTCTGTAACCGGAGTAAAACTGGGACTTTCTGGTAGAAATATTTTTACTATCACGGACTACAGTAGCTATGATCCGGAAACTTCCACCAATGGAGGAGCCGGTTTGTCTTCAGGGATTGAGGTAACTCCGTTCCCAAGTACCAAGCAGTTTTATTTTCATCTAAATGTTAACTTCTAAAAAAATAGCAATGAAAATTATTCATACATATAAAATAACCGGTGTATTAGCACTCATAGTTTTCTTTGGGGCTTTTATTACCTCCTGTTCCTTCGATGAACAGGTAGACCCGAACAGACCAAGTCTGGCAGGAGTATTGACAGATGCCTCTCAGAATCAGCTTAACAACCTGGTGGTTGGAGTAGAATCTGCGATGAGAAATTCTTTGGGAATACAGACCACAGGATCCGGGACCATGGCCAGAGAATTGTACTTATTTGACGCCGATCCCAGAAACACTCAGGATCTATTGGGAGCGAATGGGATTAGTTTAGATAATAATTCTTTTTACTCAACAGCCCCATGGGGAGGCAGGTATGTGTCTATTAAGAATGCCAATATTTTGTTGCAGGCTTTAGACAATACCACTTCGGTAACCGATACCCAGAAAGCTGGCTATCGCGGATTCGCAAAAACGATCATCGCCTTTGAACTCATCGAGGTATTAAAGTCTTATAATAGAGCCAGGGTAGATGTGGCGGATCCTGATAATTTAGGACCAATACTCGACTTCAATGCAGCTCTAACGGCTGTGAGGTCTTTACTGGATGATGCTTTATCTGATCTGAACGGCGCGGGAGCAGAATTTTCTTTCCCCCTGGCCGGATTTGATGGATTTGACACGCCCAGCACCTTTGCTCAATTTAATAGAGCTACGGCCGCTGTGGCAGCCTTATACGCAGGGGATGGTACAGGAACCTTAACCGCTTTGAATGCTTCGTATTTTGATCTGAATGGAGATCTCACCGTAGGTCCAAAGCATGTCTATAGTCTGGACAGTGGTGATTTTACGAACGACTTGTTTAAGATCCCGGACAATAACGGAGATCAGATCATAGTTCATGATTCCTTTATTGCCGATGCAGAAGCAGGAGATACCCGGGTTTCATCCAAGACACTCATAAGAGCGAATCCTACTGAACAGGATGGTCTGGCTGGGGCATATCAGACAGCTTTGTATGCTTCCAATATTTCACCCATTGATATGTTGCGAAATGAAGAGCTTGTTCTGGTTTATGCGGAAGCAAATATCTTGACCAATGATCTTTTGGAGGCTGAAAATGCCATCAATGTTATTCGCAACTCCGCATCTTTAGCGAGTATGCCAATTCCAATAGTTCCTTACACTGCAGAAGAATTAACAACGGAATTATTGAAACAAAGAAGGTATTCTTTATGGTGTGAGAACCATAGGATGTTCGATTTAAGACGATATAATTTGTCTAACACCTTGTCGATAGACCGTGCAGGAGATCAGATCTTTAATACATTACCTGTGCCTCTTTCAGAGAACGAATAATTGGTAGTAGGTTATAAAGAAAAGCCGCCCTTTTGGGCGGCTTTTTATTTTTGGACCAAAAGTCTAGGCAGCAATTTCTGCTTCTATTTTATTAAGGTCAGATACCTTGCTAGGGCGGAAATACAATTTTATCCGATAGGTAATATTAAACAGCACAGGAACTATGATGAGGGTTAAAAAGGTGGCGACAATAAGGCCAAAGATCACAGTCCATGCCAAGGGCCCCCAAAAGATAACGTTATCACCACCTATATAGATCTTAGGATCTCCCTGAGAGAAGAGGGAAAAGAAATCTATATTGAGGCCAATAGCCAATGGGATAAGCCCAAGAACTGTTGTAACTGCGGTAAGGATCACAGGGCGTAACCTGGCCTTTCCTCCTTTGACGATCACTTCGGTCACCTGGTCCAGAGGAATCAGATCATAGTCGTCTAATCCCAATGCAACTTTTCTTCGGTCTATAAGGATCTGGGTATAGTCTAGCAGCACAACACCATTGTTTACTACAATACCGGCCAGTGCTATGATGCCCATCATGGTCATCATGATCACAAAAGACCAGCCCGTTATCATTAGTCCGCCAAAGACGCCAATAAAGCTGAGAAAAATGGCCGTCATAATAATCGCAGGTTTGGAAATTCCTCCAAACTGGAAGATCAGAATAAGCATAATTAGACCAAGACCAGAGAAAAAAGCACCTACTAAGAACTGCATTTGTTTGTTTTGTTCTTCGATCTGGCCAGTAAAATCTAATTTTACATTTGCAGGGAGTTCTTCATAGTTCTCCATCTCTTTCTGGATATCAGCAACCACAGCTCCGGCATCTGAAAAGCCGGGTTTTAGTCCGGAATATACAGTGACCACTCGCTTACTGTCACGGTGTTTTATGGCACTAAAGGAAGAGGTGTTCTTTTGCGAGGCTACGGCTGAAACAGGAATTTCCTTTATCTGGCCGGTAGCCTGGTCTCTAAAAATGATATTTTGATTGAATAGGGCACTTTTATCGTACCGCATGTCCTCTCTGAAACGTACATTGATATCATAATCTTCTCCCCCTACCTTATAGATACCTGCTTTTTCTCCAAAGAGAGAACGGCGTAATTGTTGGCCAACCTGTCCAACGGAAACTCCTAATTCTCCGGCTTTTTCCCTGTCTACCAGAACATTCATGGAGGGTTTTCCTTTGTTGACGTCTATCTTAAGTTCTTCGATCCCTGCAATGTTCTTTTTATTTATAAAGTTTCGAATGTTCTCGGCAGTATTGATCAATTCGTCGTAGTCTTTTCCCTCCAATTCAATATTAATGGGATATCCGGAAGGTGGCCCGGCAGCATCTTTTTCAACAGAAATAAAGACTCCGGGGTAGATACCGGTCAGATTATTCTGAATATCGCTGCGAAGATCTTCCGTACTGATGCCATTCCTGTATTTGAATTCGCGCATAGAGAGGGTGATCTTTCCCCTGTGGGGCATTTCTGCCGAAGACCCACCATCTGTATTAGGATTCCCGGCACCTTCTCCAACTTGGGATACGGCAGAGGAGATCAGGTAATTGTAACCTTTATCAGTATACTCGGGTTTTTCGGTGATAGCGTAAACCCTCTCTTCTATTGTTTTAGTTAATTCATTGGTTTTTTCAATGGCCGTTCCCTGAGGGTACTCAATATAGACATATATCTCATTAGGGGTATTGTCCGGGAAGAATTCAACCTTTGTTCGGCCGCTTCCTAACGATAGTCCAAAGAGCATAACCGTACTAATTAATAGGAAGAAGGTAATCCCCGAAAACCAATAGACATTTTTACCTCTTAACGCGTATTTAATTGTTTTTTCATAAAAATTCTCAAAGCGCACCAGGGAGGTACTTTGAAATCTTTTGGCCCATTTCTTTAAGCCGTATTTGTAGAACCAGAATAGTATGGCGGTAACGATCATTACACTACCCAAGCCACGCATGGCGCCTCCGAAGATCAGGATCAAAATCCCAAGACTTCCAAGGATACTACTAACTCTGATCAATTGCCGGCGGGTTAATTCTTTATCCCCAAGCTCCATATATCGGGATACCAACATAGAGTTCATGAAGATGGCCACAAAAAGGGAAGATCCCAGGACCACAGACAAGGTGATCGGGAAATAGATCATAAACTGTCCAAATATCCCTGGCCATAAGCCGAGGGGAACAAAAGCAGCAACCGTTGTAAGAGTTGAGATAATAATAGGAAAAGCAATCTCTCCAATACCTTTCTTGGTAGCTTCAATTCTGGACATGCCTTCCTGTTCCATAAGACGGTATACATTTTCCACGACCACAACTCCGTTATCTACCAACATTCCAAGCCCCATGATAAGTCCAAAAAGAATCATTGTATTCAGAGTATAACCCAGAATACCGAGGATCATAAAAGACATGAACATAGACATAGGGATTGCGAAACCAACAAACAGAGCATTCCTGAAACCAAGAAAGAACATAAGTACCGTAACAACCAGGATGATCCCAAAAATGATATTATTTACGAGGTCGTCTACCTGTCCGAGGGTACGGCTCGAGGAATCGTTGGCAATAGTAAGTGTAAGACCTTTTGGATAGTAATTTTCTCGAGCTTCTTTAACCAATTTCTTGATCTCATTGGTTGCTTCAATGGTGTTCTGACCCGAACGCTTCTTAACATCGAGCATTACTACATTGTCTCCAAATTCACGGGCATAGGTAGTTTTATCCTTCTCATCGAAGGTGATAGTTGCTATATCTTTTAAATACACAGCACCATTCTCTGACTTAACCACAAACTCATTCAGCTCCGTCGGGTCTTTGATCTCCCCTAAAATTCTAATATTCCTTCGTTGATTGGTAGTCTTAAGATTCCCAGCTGACATGGTCATATTTCCATTGGCTATGGTTTGAATCACATCCTGAAAGCTAACTTTGGAAGCCATCATCTTATAGACATCTACCGCAACTTCCACTTCTTTTTCCTGCGCCCCTCGAATATTTACCTCTTTTACCTGTGGAAGGTCTTCTATCTCATCCTGCAGGTACTCAGCAAATTCTTTTAAACTTTCAACCGGGTAATCGCCGGTAAAGTTGATGTTGATGATAGGGATCTGTTCTGCCAAATTCAGATCGAAGATATTAGGCTCCACTTTGGCGCCGTTGAACAAAGGCCAATCTTCACTTGCCTTTTCTCCATCTACTTCATCCTTTATTTTTTGTTTGGCTGCTTCCACAGTAATTTCTTCATCGAACTCGGCAGTGATGATGCTGTAATCTTCTTGTGAAGTAGAGGTAAGTTCTACCAGGTTGCTCACATTCTTGATCCGATCTTCCAGTGGATCAGTGATGAGTCTTTCCACATCTTCCGCTGTGTTTCCAGGATAGGGCGTACTGATATATACTTTGGTCTCTATTACTTCCGGGAAGTCTTCCCTGGGCAATGCCATGTAGGACGTATACCCTATATAAAGGAAGATAGCTATCATTACATAGACCACAGAAGAGTTGTCAATGGCCCAGGAAGAAAGTCTGAATTCTTTATTGGCGTTTTTTTGCTGTCGGCTCATACTGCTTCTTACTTAATAATTTGAACGTCCTGATTGTCCTTAACACTTCTGGCACCTTCCTGAATGATCAATTCACCAGCGGAAAGTCCGGTGAGGATCTCTACAAATCTCCCTTGGGTTTTGCCGGTTGTAACGATCCTTTTTTTGGCAGTACCTTGCATTTCTTGAGTTGGGTTTTCTGCAATATACACGTACTGTTCTCCTTCCGCATTTTCCGAGATCACACTCTGGGGGACCAACAAAGCATTGGGGTTGGAGTAATCATTTATGGTAACACGGGCGCTCAAATTTGGCTTAATGCTTCCCTTTTCATTTGGGACGGGTATTTCTACACTAAAGGAGCGATTATTAGGATTGATAAAATTTCCGGTTTGCCTGATGGTGGTTGTTATAGAATCGCCCAGAACAGGGAAATATACCTTAGCCATACTTCCATTGGAAATACTGCCCAGGTAAGATTCAGGAACGTCAACAGTGATATACATATCAGAAAGATTTACTATTCTAAAGACCTCAGAACCCGGACCAGGTGATACCACGGTTCCCTGATCTTTAATAACATCATCTATGATTCCGTTAAAAGGGGCTCTTAAGCTAGATTTACTCAATTGACGCTCTGCTTGCTGAACACTGCTCATGGTGGTTTCATAGGTGGTTTTAGCTTGCAGATATTGTATTTCTGAACCAATTTTTTGCTCCCAAAGCCTTTTTTGCCGCGCATAGGTTGTTTCCGCAAGGCTAGCTTGTGTTTTTAATTGTGCCAGTTGATTGGCCATTCCTCCGTCATCTATAATACCAAGGAGTTGTCCCTTTGATACTTTATCGCCTTCGGTAACATAAACACGCTGCAGTGTACCCGCCATTTCCGGGTAGATCAACACATTTTGCTTGGTAGCAACATCACCCTGAAGTTCCAGAAAATGTTGAAAGTTTTGAGAGCTAACCTCAAAAGTGCTCACTAGCGGTAATTTGGTATCCGTATCTAAGGCGTTAATTACGGAGTCGAGTGTCTTCACTTGTTCATTTAACTCTTTTAATTGCTCTGTTATGACCGTCTTTTTAGTCCTTAGTTCATTGAGATCTCCATTGGCTATAAGGGTGTCAATAGACACATTCTTATCATTTCCACAGGATAGTAACAGGAGAAATATGGTGACGATGGATATAGTATTTTTCATTTTGAAAATATGTTTGTTATTTACTAATTATTGGCAATTACTTCTAATTCGGTTTTGGTATTTATAACATTTACCATGGATTGTAAATACTCTTGCTGGGCTGTATATAATTGGGTCTGAGCTTGTCTCAGTTCAAAACTAGAGGCGATCCCTTCCTTGTATTTGATCTGATTTTTATGTTCTATTCGTTCTGCCAAATTCAAATTCTGTTGAGTCGTGGCATATTGTTCTATAGCCAGGAGGTAATCACTTTTCGCCTTTTCTAATTGCAGTCTTATCTGCTCTTGGGTTTCTGTTAATTGGGTCTTAGCTTTTTCAAGGGCTATTTTGGCTCGTTGTGTACTGGCACTTCTTTTTAGTGAGCTAAAGATTGGAATACTCAGATCGAATCCCAAAATACTGGAATCGAACCATTGCTGATCCCCATCAAAGAATGTGAAGGAATCACTGAAGGCAGCGGTACCGTAATTAGCGAAGGCGTTCAATGTAGGCAGTGCCCTGCTCTTAGCCAGTTTTAATTCAAAAAATCGCTGTTCGTTAAGGTTGTTTATCAATTTATAGTCCACGTTGTTTTCCATACTAAATGGTATATCTAAAACAGTAGGGTCTACATATGCCTGAGCCAGATCGTTGAGGTCTTCCTTTAATTGAGTATCGTTCTCAATGGGTAATCCCATGACCAAATTGAGCATTTGAAGGGTTATCTTTTGAAGACGCTGGGCATTTTTCAACTGACTTTCCACTGTGGAAAAAGTGATCTGTAATTGTTCTACATTCTCTTCTTCAGCCAGGCCATTCTCATAAAGTTTCTGGGTTTCGTACAAGTTGCTCTGCAGGGCATCCAGATTTTTTTGCAAAATGGTCACAGATTCTAGCGCTAAAAGAACATTTCCATAAGCCTCTACTACAGCTTTACGAACCTCTTGTTGTGTTTTTTCCTTATTGTTCCGGCTGTAACTTAAAAAGGCTTTAGTTGCCTGAACCCCTACTATATAAGATCCGTCAAAGATCTGTTGCCTAACCGTGGCGGTTGCACTGGCCTGTTGAGGTTGACCAAATACTATGGGTTGAAACTCTCCTGGCTGACCACCGAAAAATTCTGCAGGGATAAGGGAAACCGGTTGTTTTAATTGATTTTGATAGTTGAGGTCTGCACTGATCTGCGGCAGACCTGTAGCAATAGTCTCCCATTTTTGTTTTTGGGCATCAATGATATCGCGATCTGCATTAAGAGCGCTGTAATTATTTTCTAAAGCGAAGGCAATGGCTTCATTTAGTGTGTACCCCACAGTTACTTCCTGAGAAAAACTAAGGAAAGATGCTGAGAACAGGATTAGAAATAAACGATATGTGTTCATTTATTTATGATTAGAGTGAATAATTTCATTTAATATTTTCCGGCCTTCAGGAGTAACGATCCCTCTAAGATGATATTCCAGATAATCATCCATAAGTTGAATTTTCGGAAATTCATCTTCCGGAAAAAGCGTATGATCCTTAATACTGGTTACCCCGGTAAAATAGATCCTGGCAATAAAATTAATATTTAAAGAAGGACGATAAATACCCAATTCCATCCCACGTTTAAGGTTGTCTACCACACAATTTTGCATAAGTTCAAATTGCTTCTTACGCATTGTTTTGTGAATACGGGGGTAATATTTTTGCAATTGATATTGGGGAGAGGCCTTCTCATCTTTCAAATGCCGCATGGCGAACTTTTTGATCTCGTATAATTCTTCTATAGGATTTTTCTGGAGACTACATATGGCGTCAATCCCTTTTGAGATCACCTCAAAAAGCTCCAAAGTAGAAGCATCCACCAATTTTGTTTTATTTTCAAAATGTGCGTAGATCGTCTTTTTGGAAATACCCATTTCATGGGCAAGATCATCCATTGTAACGCTTTTAAATCCAAGCGTTAGGAACATATCTGTGGCCTTATCGAGTATTTTTTCTTTCATAAGGGGGCAAATATAAGTAAGGAAACTATATATACAAATAAAGTTTCCTGCGTTTTACAATTATTTAACACATTCTTTAAGGCGACCTAAAGCTGAGAATTTCAGGATCATTAGGCAGCTTGCAGTGATTTCACCTATTTTTGAAAAAAATTTGCCATGCATTCAGTTGAATACTATCAGGAAAAATTCAATGAACATCTCACCTCCAGGGTGACAGTAAGGGAACCTGCAACCCTTTATGCACCCATGAATTATATACTGGGGCTGGGAGGCAAACGTCTGCGGCCTGTGCTTACGTTGTTGACCACTGAACTTTTTGGCGGAAAATATGAGAATGCGTTTGATGCGGCCATGGCGGTGGAATTCTTTCATAATTTTTCCCTGATCCACGATGATATAATGGATGCAGCTCCTTTGAGACGTGGTAAGACTACGGTACATCAAAAATGGGATGTCAATACCGGGATCCTTTCGGGAGATGCCATGCTTATAGAGGCGTATTGTTTTTTAGAGTCGTATTCATCTGCTGTATTCAAGGAATTAACAATGCTTTTTAGTAAAACGGCCATGGAGGTTTGTGAGGGGCAACAATACGATGTGGACTTTGAATCAAGGGAAGACGTTGAAGTAGTGGAGTACCTTAAAATGATAGAATACAAGACAGCTGTTCTGGTAGGTGCATCCATGAAAATGGGAGCGATCATAGCTGGTGCTTCTAGTTCTGCACAAAAAGATATTTATGATTTTGGTCTCAACCTGGGGATAGCGTTCCAACTTCAGGATGATTACCTCGATGCATTTGGGGACCCCAAGACCTTTGGGAAACAGGTAGGGGGTGATATCATCGAAAACAAAAAGACCTATTTATACCTGAAGTCGATTGAAATGGCAGATAAAACTCAAAGCAGAGAGCTAAAGGATCTGTTTTCTATACAACCCGGCAAAACAGATAAGAAAGTGAAAAGGGTTAAAGAGATCTATGCACAATGCGGTGCTTCCAAGGCAACAAAAAAAGCAATTGCAATGTATACCAAAAAAGCATTTGCACACCTGGATACTCTTGCTGTTTCAGACAAGAAAAAAGAAGTTTTGCGTCTATTTGGTGAAGCTTTGATGGGCAGAAAGGTCTGATAAATTACCAACGTTTCTTATTGGCGGTGAGTATCCAAAACACATGGCGAATGAGCGATTTAACAAACGGGAAGGGCTTAGGAGCCATCATAATATAGGCATCCTCATACCATCGAGTTTCTTCATCCAAAAATTTAAAGATCAGCTGAGGCTTCCTTTTCGTAAAAAGCGATTCAAATATTGACCTTCCCAATGCATTGTTTCTGTAAAGGATATTTAATAACAGCACATCATACATCCAAAATCGATTTCTTTTTTGGAAGTCTGCAAGAGGTTTGTTTTCCTTCAGATGTTGAAGCAAGGCTGCACTTTTTTTGGCAGTATTCCTAAAAGTATATCCGGTACTTGGTTTGCTCCAGCCACCTGCAGTGCCAATATGATATACGTTCTCAGAGTTTTGAAGGCTGAAATCGATACAGGTCATTGGAATGCTGCCCTGTTCTTTTTCCTTAATCTCATAATCGACTCCACTAAAATGAGTTGCCATATATTCCTTGATCCCCCTCTCATATTCCTCTTTTGGTAAAAGGGATTCTGAAAAAAGGGTGTATTCTAGCAGGGCAGAGGTAGTTGAAAATGGCAGTACGTACATAAAACGGGTATTGCCTTTTTGCGCAACGGAAAAATCCATAAATGTGGCCTGAGAAGGATCAAAAACCGGTTCTTCTGTTTCAATGAACCACCCGATAAAGTGTTGCTGAAGTAAGGGATATTTAGCAGGATGCTTAAATTTCTCAAAACTTAACTGACTATCAAAAACCTGTTTGGCAGTGTAATTGGCTTTTTGGGTAATCACCTCAACTCCGTTTTTTTTGTGGTCCGTTACCTTTTCCACGGCTTCCTGACTAAAGGTGACATTGGGATAAGTGGCAATTCTTGCCAAATTATATTCATAGAAATCTAGGCCCCGTACCATTTTATAGGAATAAGGAGTAATAGAATACTTTTCAGAATGTTTTTTTCCGGCGAAGAATATCTCATCCCATTTTTTATGAACAAGATGGTCGAAAGGACCCGAACCTTTTTCCCAATAACACCAGGTACGGTCGTTGACAGTCTTGTCATCTTTATCTAAAAGGAGGATGGATTTGTCGCGAAAGGCAGGGTCTTGCCCCATTCCATCGGCTATCATGAGTCCGGCCGCACCAGCACCAATTATGATGAAATCGTATTCTTTCATACACCCAAGCGAGTGACTAAAGGTACAAATTAAGCTAAAAACAAAGGTACTTTTACCTGATTCAATACCGATACCTTAACCCGAAGAAGGCTCTGATACCCTGATTAGGTCCGTATACATAGGTTGGGTCAAAGGTAAGGGCATAAGGATTATCTGCCGTGGCCACCACCTGCCCATTAGAATCAAAGGTTACATTTTTGTCAAAGGGGTCATTGGCCCTTGCGATAATAAAAGGGGCATTCTTGTTGGGGGTCCAGTCTAACAGGTTTTTTAGTCCGCCGTACAATTCAAATCCTTCCCATCCTTTATAAGTGAGTTGTATATTCTGTATGCTCCAGGTGGGTGAAAATTCATCTCTTGGGTCTAATTCGCCCAGCAAGGGTAATCGCATAGGCCCGTAAATATTTCCGGTGTAATCTATGCTTAGATTCAATGAGGTAATTGCGTATGAGACGTTCCATGTGCCTGTAAATCTCTCCGTGAGAATTTGTCTCGTTTTCACCTGGTTTTCCTCAGTACTCACATCCATGACCGTAGCTCCAACCATTATTTTAAGTCCATTTGGCAGGGACAGATCAAGATTACCACTGATCCCTTTGGAGATAGAGTTGCCGTCTAAATTGCTGTAAATAATCTGATTTGGATCTGTCTCATAATCTGGTAAGATCCGATTGGAAAAATAAGTATAGAAGAGGGAAGTATCAAAGCTGAGATACGTTCCATCAGAGCTGAAGATCCTTTTCATATAGTTAAGATTAATATTGAAGGAACGTTCGGGGTTCAGGGATTCGGTAATTACCACTTCCCTGGCCCCGGTAAGAGCCGCATGATCTTCAGTAAATAGGTTTACAACCCTGAAACCAGTACCCGCATTGACCCTAAGCACATCAAAATCGTTTAATTTCCATTTGTATGCGGCTCTGGGTGTAAAAATTGTTCCGTGTCTTTTGTCATAATCAATTCTGGATCCCAGGAGGAGAGAATGGTTCTCATTGAACGATATCTCATCCTGTGCAAATAAGCTGGGGATCCATACTTCATCCGGTTGATTTCCAAAAATGTTTGAGGTTGCCGTAGTATTATCATCATAGTAGTTATACCGCAAAGCAGCACCGAACAGCAGATCATGTGAGTTTAGTTGAGGGCCCCATGTAAGTTGTCCAAATCCTATTCTTTGTTGCGCTAGATAATCGAGGGTTCCATAGACAGAATTTTGATCATGGTCTGTATATGAAAATGAGAACATTATTGGAATATTCAAAGGCAATTGATATTTACCTAGCAATTCCCATCTGTTCGTGTATATGCTTTCGCCATAGATACTATCTGTACCACGAAATTCTGGTGTCCACTGCATTTCACCACCCCACCTGTCTTCATACAGATATCTTCCAGCAAGAGAAAATTCTCTTTGCTTAGATCGTTGAAAATTCCATTTTTGGAATACAGACACCCTGTTTTGTAGAGTCACATCTGTGAAATTATCATTGTTGTTATCTATTGGATTATCATACTTAAAATAATTTACACCCAGTAGGAGGGAAGTTTTGTCTCCCAGATCAATTTTTGAACCAACATCCAAATTGTACTCTCCCCAGCCGGTAAGGTACCCGTCTGCTACCATTTCGGAAGCCGTTGTTGAATTTTTGGTTATAACATTGATCAATCCACCAACTGCTTCACTACCGTAAAGTGAGGAAGCAGGGCCTTTTACGACCTCTATTTGGGCTATTAGTGAGTTAGGGATACCAGCAAGACCGTATACGGTCCCTAATCCGCTAACAATAGGCATACCATCTATCATGACCAGAGTATACGGGCCTTCGAGTCCATTTATATGGATATCACCCGTGTTGCATACATTGCAATTAATTTGCGGACGAACACCATTTATGTTGGCTAGAGCCTCAAAAATATTTGCTGTCGGATTCTGTTGTAAAAAGGCAGGGGAATAGACTTCAACAGGGACCGGACTTTCCAGACGGCTTACTGGTTTTAGCGTTCCGGTTACTACTATATCATCTAAGCTCTCAATACTAGGTATGAGTTCAAAGTTTAGGGTAAGGACTTCATCAGCGGTAAGTACCAAAGTGGTTTGAAAGTTCTTATACCCCAGGGCAGTTGCCAGAAATACATATCGACCTGGGTCAATTCCGTCTAGTTCATAGTTCCCATTCTCATCACTAGATGTGCCTTTTATGGAATTCTTAAGGCTTATATTAACCAAAGGAATCGCGGTTCCATTGTCCGTAATAGTACCCACTATCTTGCCTTGTTGTGCGGACATATTATTACTAAATAATAATATAGTAAACACAATGACAAGAAATCGAAAAAGGATATTGCGAAAAAAGGTCATCTATTATTTAGAAAATTTAGACAAATCTAAAAATATGTTTTTACAAATAAAAATGTATTTTTGTACGGAAGGAAAAAGAAATGACCCAATCCGAAGAAAATTATCTAAAAGCAGTGTACCATCTGGAAGATTCAGAGAAGGACACCGTAAACACCAATTCCATTGCTGAGTACATGCAAACAAAGCCTTCATCAGTGACGGATATGGTAAAAAAACTGGCGGAAAAGGGACTTCTGAATTACAAAAAGTATCAGGGCGTTTCCCTTACAAGTGCGGGCTCAAAAAAAGCACTGTCAGTAATTCGTAAACACAGATTATGGGAGACTTTCCTTGTTGACAAATTGAATTTTACCTGGGATGAGGTCCATGAAGTTGCCGAACAATTGGAGCATATTGAAAGCGAAAAACTTATAGATCAGTTAGACAGTTTTCTTGGGTTTCCAAAGGCCGATCCTCATGGAGACCCTATTCCAGATAAGAATGGAGAATTGGAGGAGCAACAAACACGCTTGTTGAGTTTGTTGCCTGTGAATTCATCGTCAATCTGTGTTGGGGTCCGAGATACGTCAGTGTCATTTCTCAACTACTTGGACAAAAACAAGATTGCACTAGGTGACCAAATTAAAGTTTTAGAAAAGGAGGTATTTGACGACTCCATACATATACAAATTGGGCAAAGAAATCTTCATTTATCCAATAGAATAGCCTCTAACCTCTTAATGAAATAGTTTTAACCCCATGGATCAAATCATTACGTACTTCGAAACAATTAATCCGATTCTCGCGGCCCTTTATGCAACCCTTTTTACATGGGGACTTACAGCCATGGGTGCATCTCTTGTTTTTTTATTTAAAACTATGAATAGAGCCGTCTTAGACGGAATGCTCGGATTTACCGGAGGTGTCATGGTAGCGGCGAGTTTTTGGAGTCTTTTGGCACCCGGCATTGAAATGAGCCCTGGTGAAGGGTTTGTAAAAGTGATCCCGGCTGCCATCGGATTTTTACTAGGGGCGGCATTTATCTTTGGACTAGACAAAATACTTCCTCATGTTCACATCAACTTCAAAGAAACGGAAGGAATAAAAACCCCCTGGCATCGTACTACTTTATTGACATTAGCAATTACGCTGCACAATATCCCTGAAGGATTAGCTGTGGGAGTACTTTTTGGCGGAGTGGCGGCAGGCTTTGAAGGGGCTAATATTGGAGGTGCTGTAGCCCTGGCATTGGGGATTGGACTTCAAAATTTTCCGGAAGGATTTGCGGTGGCCATGCCTTTAAGAAGACAAGGCTTAACCAGGTCTAGGAGTTTCTTATATGGGCAGGCATCAGCCATTGTAGAACCTATTGCAGCTGTTTTGGGCGCATGGGCAGTTCTTACTTTTCAGCCTATTTTACCTTACGCACTTTCTTTTGCCGCCGGAGCCATGATCTTTGTTGTGGTGGAAGAGGTGATCCCGGAAACCCAGCAAGATAAATACACCGATATTGCCACCATGGGATTTATTGGCGGTTTTATCATTATGATGGCCCTCGATGTTGGCCTTGGATAATGACCACTGCTTATTCAGTCAAGAGAGGAAAAGCTCCTTTGATCAGAAAACGCGCTTCGCTATCTGCGCTTTCAAATGATTCCAGTGCCGTAAACCCATCGAACTCCTCGCCCGGCTTAAAGGTTACTTTTTCAAAGACATAGTTTGTCTCATTTTCCGAAATTAATTTTAGAGCAAAGTATGTATTGCTTATTTCCGCGAGGGCCACGGAGGGCAATGCTTTTTTAATTGATGATGAGGTCAGGATGCGTGCATCAACGAACATACCGGTTAAGAAAGTATGCTTGTCTTCATCTATTAAATGACCATGCACTTTTATGGTCCTGTTCTTTTCAATATTAGTTCCGATCAAATATACCTTAGCCTCAAATACTTCCTCTGAAACTTCAGGGATAGTAAACAATATAGCCTGTCCCTTTTGCAATTTCATAATATCCTTTTCAAAGACACTCAATTCCAGGTGAATATGATCATTGTCCGTGATCTCAAGGATGTCATCTGAAGGGGAAACATACGTGCCTTTGGATACGTTTATTTTTGTTATACTTCCGAAAATAGGAGCATATATAGTCGCCACAGACCGTATGTCACCTTCTTCCACTTTTTCGATGGAGAAATTCAACATTTTGAGCTTTTGTTTCAGACCGTTATACAGAGCCAATTTACCCTTGTAGTCACTTTCGGCTTTTAGGAAGTTCTTTTGTGATGAGATATTTTCGGCAATGAGTTGTTTTTGACGTTCATATTCGGCCTTTAGGAATGTTAGCTGCTGACCGGTCTCAAGATAGTTTTGCTGAAGAGTCACAAACTCCGGGTTCTCAATGGTAAGTAACGACTGCCCCTTTTTAACCTCATCACCTATAAGTAATGGGGTATCTTTTATGTACCCCCCAATGAACGCGCTCACAACTGCTTTGTTCTGCGGCGGAACTTCTATAATACCTGTCGCCTTAACGGTTTCAGGGAAATCCCTTTCTTCAATTCGGCCTAACATCATTTCCCCGGACTCAAATTGTTCTTTGGATACAGTTATTTGAAGGTTACCTTTTTCACCTTCGTTCGTAGCTTCCGCTTCTTTGTTCTTACAACCAAGTACTAAAGTCAAAATAAGCAGAGTGTATATAAAATATAGAGAGCGATTCATAGTCTTATTTTTAAAGGGTTAAATAATTGATCTCAATGATGGTCTGATTATAATCATTAAGACTATCTAGGTAATTCAGAATAATTTCATACGCATTCTCAATACTTTGTATGTATTGAAAGAAGTCTATTTCTCCATTTCTAAAACTACTGGATGCTGTTTTCAGAATTTCATCTGAAAGCGTTTTCCCTTGCGTTTCATAATAAGCTAATGCCTTTTTATTTTGAAGAAAAGAAGCATAAAGGATCTTCCATTTTGTTCTAAGCTGGCTTTCATATTCAATACCTTCATTTGCCACTACTTCTCGTTCAATAGAAGAAGCCTTAATCTTAGAAGCATGCCCGCTAAATAGAAGAGGGATTCTTAAACCTATTAGATAACCGTTTACATTGCTATTAAGTTGGGCATTGGTTCCCTGAAAATATTCCAATGCAATATCGGGTAGCAGACGTTGTTTTTCTAATTGATTTTCTGCCGTAACGAGCAGGTTCTTGTTGCGATAAAGGGCTATTTCAGGTGAATCATCTATCTGTTGTGTCTCTAAGTCTGCTTTCTTCATCGGTTCCAACAAAATATTGACAGTATCGGTTATTTGAAGGATCTGAAGAAGGGCGGTGTAGGATTGTTCTACTTCATTGACAGCCTTATTTTTTTGTATTTCGATCTGCCTTTGTTTGGCGGTAGCCGTCACCTTCTCAAGGTAATTGGTCTCTCCTAATTCAAATCGGCGTTTGGCAGCATAGTCAAATCGTTTGTAAAGACTATCTAATCGGTCATAGATAAGTTCCTTTTCTTTTTTTACCTGGTAGTCATAATAGCCTTCGCTCAATTTTTTAAGGACCAACTTTTTTTGAATTTCATACGAAGCATTCTCAAGCTGTACCTGCATTTTTTGCACTTTTCTTTGTGCACCGTATACTGAGGGGAACAGGAGATCCTGTTTTATTCCAAATACGTCTATCGGTAATCCGTTAATGGCTAAATTATTTTGATCATAGGTATAATAAACCTCCGTTTTGTCAAAATTGAAGGCTGCACCTTTCAGGGCTTCCGATCTTTCCAACCTAAATTTAGAGGCCTGTAAACCTGCATTATTTTTTAGGGCAATAGGGATCATGTCTTCCAAACCCATAGGTGTTGTTTGACCAGAGACCCCTAAAGTCATCAAGATAAAAAGTATACCAAGTGTTTTCTTGGATGAGATTCTTCCCGGCAATCTTCGATGGGTATAGGAACTATTAAAGAGGGCATACAACACCGGCAGTACTACCAGGGTTAAAAAGGTTGCAGAAACCAAACCGCCAATAACAACCGTAGCAAGAGGCCTTTGTACTTCTGCCCCGGCATTGGTAGAGATGGCCATTGGCAAAAACCCGAGGGCCGCTGCCGCTGCCGTCAATAATACAGGTCTTAGCCGGTCTTTGGTTCCTTGTTTTATGAGTGTTTCCATATCTGCAAATCCTTGACGTTTGAGTTCCTTAAAATGTTCAATAAGTACTATTCCATTGAGTACTGCGATACCAAAAAGAGCAATAAAACCAACCCCTGCAGAAATACTGAAGGGTAAACCCCGTATCCAAAGCAAGAAGACCCCTCCTATAGCTGAAAGGGGAATGGCCGAATAGATTAAAAGTGCGTCTTTGACTGAATCAAAAGTGAAAAAGAGCAAAACAAAAATTAAGATCAAAGCAATAGGAACAGCTACCTTTAGCCTGGCTTCGGCACTCTTTAGATTTTCAAATTGCCCCCCATAGCTGATCGTATATCCTACCGGAAGTGAAATGTTCTCATTTATGAGTAGTTGAACGTCGTCTACGACCGACTGCAGGTCGCGATTCCGAACATTTATACCTACCACGATTCTTCTTTGTGAATTATCGCGGGCTATTTTAGCTGCTTCCTTCTTGTATGTGATATTGGCCACCTGGGCTAGTGGAATTTTCCCGCCCGAAGGTAGATCCACATACAAATTCTTTAGATCGTCTATCCCTTTTCTCTGCTCCTGGTTCAGTCTTACAACCATATCAAATTTACGTTCCCCCTCGAAGACACTACCCACAACATTGCCTGAAAAGCCCATCGATATCATTTTGTTCAGTTCTTCAATATTTAGTCCATAGCGGGCCAATTTGGAACGGTCATAGGATACGTTCATTTGAGGAAGGCCTACAATCTTTTCAACTGTAATATCTGCTGCACCCTCTACATCCTTAATAAGTGCTTTTATTTCCTCTCCTTTTTTCGTGAGGATATTTAAGTCCTCCCCAAAGATCTTTATGGCAACATCTGCCCTTACCCCAGTGATCAGTTCATTGAATCTCATTTCTATGGGTTGGGTAAATTCAATTTGCATCCCGGGTATTTTTTCTAAAGCCTCTTTAAATTTTTCAGCCAGTTCATCCTTGGTTTTTGCAGAGGTCCAGGTACGTTTCGGGTTAAGAATTATTATAACGTCACTTTCCTCCATAGACATAGGATCTGTTGGAACTTCGGCGGCACCTATACGGGTAACAATTTGTTTTACTTCCGGAAACTGTTCCAATAGAATTTTTTCAATATCTGTTGTGATCTCAATGGTCTCGCTTAGGGAAGTGCCTGTTTTCAACACCGGTTGAATAACAAAATCACCTTCATCTAGCGTAGGAATAAATTCACTCCCCATATTGACAAAAAGTAGTAAGGCAGAAATAAGGAGGGCCAAAGCAACCCCTAAGACTATTTTTTTCTTTTGAAGTGCCCAGTGAAGTGTAGGGGTATAAAGGGCATATAGCCAATTTATAATACGCACCGCAATGTTTTTATCTGTTTGTGGAGATGGTTTTAAGAAAACAGAGGAAATAACCGGAACATACGTGAGACAAAGGATCATGGCCCCTATGAGCGCGAAACTAAAGGTAAGACCCATAGGTCTGAACATTTTTCCCTCTACGCCGCTCAATGAAAGGATGGGAATAAAAACGATCAGGATGATCAGCTGTCCAAAAATGGCCGAATTCATCATCTTGGTAGCTCCATTCTGAACAATGGAATCTTTTAGTTCCTTTTGAGCATGTTTCTTAAGGCTGCGAAATTGATTTGCTTTTGTAGTAATTTCAAAGGCTATGAATTCAACAATGATA
This sequence comes from uncultured Flavobacteriaceae bacterium, assembly GCA_963844995.1. Lineage (GTDB taxonomy): Bacteria > Bacteroidota > Bacteroidia > Flavobacteriales > Flavobacteriaceae > Muriicola. The sequence goes on from CAWJQE010000025.1 coordinate 53,248, forward strand.
ACAGCACCGTCTATTATGATCCCAAAATCAATGGCTCCCAGACTCATAAGATTGGCATCAACACCAAAGAGATACATCAGGGATAAGGCAAATAATAAACTCAAGGGAATTACAGAAGCCACTACCAGACCGGATCGGAAGTTCCCAAGGAGTAAAACCACTACAAAAATTACAATCAGACAACCAAGAAGTAGATTTTCAGTTACTGTAGCAGTAGTTCTTTCTATTAATTCGCTTCTGTCCAGGAATGCGTTTATATAGACACCTTCCGGTAAGGACCCTGAAATGCTAGCCACTCTTTCTTTGACCGCTTCAATCACTTTTTTTGAATTGGCATTCTTGAGCATCATCACTTGTCCCAGTACTTTTTCACCTTCTCCGTTACCGGTTATGGCTCCAAAGCGCAAGGCATTGCCAAAGCCCACCTTCGCAATATCCTTTATTAAGACAGGAACACCATCCTTGTTTTTAACTACAATTTGCTCAATGTCATCTATAGATCCTACCAGGCCTTCTCCACGAATAAAATAAACCTGATTCTCTTTTTCAATATACCCACCCCCGGTTACACCGTTGTTTTTTTCCAATGCATTAAACACATCTACGGCGGTGATATCCATTGCATTCAATTGCTGCGTATTAATCGCAATTTCATATTGTTTCAGCTTTCCACCCCAGGTATTTACTTCTACCACCCCGGGAATTCCTGAAAGCTGTCGTTTTACTACCCAATCCTGAATGGTACGCAGATCAGAGGTAGAATAACGGTCCTTATATTCTGGTTTTACTTCCAGGGTATATTGATAGATCTCACCCAATCCTGTAGTTATAGGCCCCATCTCCGGACTTCCAAAACCTTGAGGGATTTTCTCCGAGGCCGATTTGATTTTTTCTGCGATCAGTTGACGGGGCAAATACGTGCCCAGATTATCGTCGAAGACGATGGTAACCACAGATAATCCAAACTTTGAAACGGATCTGATCTCCTGTACACCCGGCAGGTTTACCATTTCTAACTCCACCGGATAGGTAATGAATTTTTCCATTTCCTGTGTAGACAAGCTTGTGGAGGTAGTGATCACTTGAACCTGGTTATTGGTTACATCGGGAACTGCACCAATAGGTATTTGTGTTAGGGAATATGAACCATAACCAATGATAAACACCACAAAAAGGAGTATTAGAAATTTGTTCCGAATACTGAAACTAATGATATGTGAAAGCATAATTCAAAGACGTATTGATATGAAAACTAATCCGTTACAACGAATTGGTTATCTGATTTGAATTCCATTAAATAGCTGGATCGCCGAGAAGGTACTGCAAGAGGCAGTACATAATTATGCGTGTCTGGGAGGCTGAAATACGCCGGATTGATATCCTGAGGAATCGCTTTGTAGAAAATAGAAACCATCCCCTTTTTTGGAGTGTACCTCAATTTTTTCCCTGGCAATATTATTGGGAAATAGCACGAGGGCATTTATTATATGGTGGGTACAAGAATTATGTTGAAAAGGTAAATTTTCGTGTTCTTCATGCTCTTCCTTGTGATTCTTATGATGATCTTCCTTCAGTTCGCCGTAGTGCTTGGAAATAAAGACGAATAAGTTATCACCATATTGATCTTTGTGGAATGCTGCGTGTTCAAACAAATCATCTAATTGTGCAATATCCCCAAAACTTATATTAAAACTTTGGATTAAAATGAGCAAAGCGGCCAATATGGATAACAGTTTTGTCATAGTATAGTAATATCAAATATACCATTTTTACAAATAATCAGGCATTTTAACTACTGCCTTCATCATCGATCTCTTCCGGCACCTCATATGGAATGGTCTCAATAATATATTTAAGTGCCTTGATACGTGCTTCCGTTTTACGGTCGGCTTCTATGATCACCCAGGGAGAAGTTTTCAAATTGGTATGTTCAAACATCTTGACCTTAAATTCCGTATACAGATCCCATAGCTCTTGTGCCTTGCGGTCTACATCTGTCATCTTCCATCGTTTTAAAGGATCGGATTGAATATCCTTGAAACGGATTGCCTGCTGTTCTTTGGTGATGGAAAAGTAGAATTTGATCAAATAGATCCCGGAATCCATGATCATATTTTCGAAATTATTCACTTGTGCCATAAAACTACGGTACTGTGCTTTGGTACAAAAGCCATTCACAGGCTCTACCACTGCCCGGTTGTACCAACTTCTGTCAAAAAACACCATTTCTCCGGGTTTAGGTAATTGATTGACATAGCGTTGAAAATACCATTGCCCTTGTTCCTCTACAGTTGGTTTTGACAGGGCTACGATACGGAAATGCCGGGGATTGATGTGCTCTGTGATCCGGCGGATAGCCCCTCCTTTTCCAGCGGCATCCCTTCCTTCAAAAATAATGACCACCTTTTTATTCTTAGTGATCACCCAGTTCTGCAGCTTAATGATCTGGGCTTGCAGCGCATGGAACTCCTCTTCATTTTTTATGAGGCGCAACGCTTTTTCAACGTTCGTTTTTTTGTCGGCCAGAAGCATTTTCCTCCCCAGGGGAGAATTGAGAAGCTCAAGGTCCTCTTTGCTAAGATCTAGTTTTTGTGTTGCAATCTTATTCATAGCCTAAATATCTATTTGTTCTATTTGCCTGTAATAACGCAAGACAATATTGGGATCAGGCAAAATGGTAATTTTTGTTTTATGACTGGTCGTATAGTCGAATTTGGAGAGGACAAAGCGCATACTTTCAAGTCGGGCTGTTTTTTTATCATTGGCACGCACTATGATCCAGGGGCTAAAAGTAGAGTGGGTCTTTGAGAACATTTGTTCTTTGTAATAGGTATACTTGTCCCAAAGCTCTTGCCCCCTCTTGTCTACCGGACTGAATTTCCATTTTTTTAGGGGATTCAGTAGTCGGGATTCTATGCGTTTTTTTTGTTCTTTCTTAGAGATGGAGAACCAAAACTTGACAATATGGACACCATCCTCGTATAGCATATGTTCAAAGCCGGGGACCTGAACCATGAACTGATTGTATTCCTTTGGGGTGCAGAAACCCATCACAGGTTCTACAACCGCCCGGTTATACCAGCTTCTATCAAAAAGCACGATCTCCCCCGGGTTTGGCAGTTCTTTAATATATCTTCTGAAATACCATTGGCCTTTCTCTACCTCGGTTGGCTTGGAAAGAGCTACCACGCGTGTTGATCGCGGATCTAGATGTTGCTTAAAGCGCTTAATTGCGCCTCCTTTCCCTGCAGCATCACGACCTTCGAAAATAATGGCTACCCTTAACCCTTTTTTCTTTACCCATCGTTGGAAATTCACCATTTCTATCTGCAGCAGTCGCAATTCTTCTTCATAGCGCAGCATTCTAAGTGCTTTATCTATTTTAATTTGCTTCTTATCAGCAATATCGATGAGGTCTTTCCTTCTTTTGGCACGACTTAAATCTTCGAGGGTATACATGGGTAGTCTGGTCTTTAAAAAAATAAGAAGCCGTGTTGGCTTTTACAAATCCTGTTAAACAAGATGAAATTACTTAAGCCATAAAGATACTAATTTTCGCAAAGGAATTATGGCAATGAAAACAATAGTTTGGCCTTTAGCGCCCTATCGAGACTCTATTTGAGGAACACTCTTGTATTAATCCCACCTATTGATTATGTTTAGTCCTATGATAAAATCCTTGTTTATGAAACGCGTTAACCTCCTTCTGATATTCCTGATATTTCTTAACTCTCTGACAGCTGAAGCACAGAAAAAGAAATTCAATTATCTGGATGTCTTTGAACTGTCGTATGTTTCAGATCCACAGATCTCGCCAGACGGTTCCCGGATCGTATACCGTAGAATGGGATTTAATATTATGACAGACCGTGCAGAAGGAAATCTCTGGATGATCAGAAAAGATGGAAGCCAACATCAGAAACTCACTTCAAGGGAGATGTCGGAGTCTAGCCCCAGATGGTCACCCAAAGGTGACAGACTAGCCTTTGTCAGCAGCACCGAAGAAGGATCTGAGATCTACATGTATTGGGTGAGCTCTGGTAAGTTTGCAAGGATCTCACAGCTTCCTGCCAGTCCGTCTTCCCTTACATGGTCTCCAAATGGGGAGCAACTTGCTTTCTCTATGAATATCCCTAAAAAACCACCGGTCCTGGCCAAAATGCCGGAAAAGCCCAAAGGTGCCGAATGGGCCGAATCGCCCAGGATCACTGATAGGTTGTACCATGAAGCCGATGGGCGTGGATATATTGCACCGGGATTTAATCATTTGTTTGTGATACCCGCAAATGGCGGAGCACTCAGGCAACTTACTCAGGGCGACTTTCAGCATCGCGGGGCCATATCATGGGCGCCATCCGGAACCGAGCTCTATTTTTCTGCCAACAGAAATGAAGATTGGGAGTACGATTTTAGAAATAGTGAGATCTATTCTGCCAATGTCTTAAATGGAGACATCAAACAGCTCACCACGCGCCAGGGACCAGACAGGGGTCCTGCCGTATCTCCTAATGGCAAGTCCATTGCATATTCCGGGTATGAAGACAAGGTGCAGGCCTATCAGGTTAGTCAGTTACAACTTATGGACAGTAATGGAGAGAATAAGAAGGCGCTATCCATCTCACTAGACAGGGATGTAGATGATTTTCAATGGGACGAGAAAGGCAACGGACTCTATTTTATGTATGATGACAAAGGCAATACAAAGATCGCCCATATTGGATTAAATGGAACTGTAAAGGACCTTGCGAAAGATGTAGGGGGCACTTCTATAGGAAGACCATACGGTGGAGGCTCTTTTAGTGTGGCAAATAATGGGACCATCGCGTTTACTCAAACCAAACCAGAATATCCTGCAGAACTGGCGGTCTATGATCCAAAGAAAGGAACCACCACAAAGATCACCGACCTTAATAAGGCTTTGATGGACTTTAGGGACTTAGGAAAAGTAGAGGAGATCTGGTATACTTCATCCTATGACCAAAGGGACCTGCAAGGATGGGTGGTGTATCCTCCCGGATATGATGCCAGCAAGAAATATCCTTTCCTTGTAGAGAATCATGGCGGACCTATTTCCAATTATGGGGATAGATTTACCGCAGAGATCCAACTCTATGCCTCGGATGGGTATATTGTTTTTTATCCCAATGCCAGAGGGAGTACGAGTTATGGAGAGGAGTTTGGTAATCTGTTGTACAACAATTATCCTGGGCAGGACTATGATGATGTGATGGACGGAGTAGATTTTTGCATCGCCAAAGGTATTGCACATGAAGATCAGTTATTTGTTACAGGGGGTAGTGCAGGAGGCATTATGACCGCCTGGATCATAGGAAAGAATAACAGGTTTGAGGCTGCAGTTGTAGCCAAGCCGGTAATGAACTGGATAAGTAAGACCCTGGTAGCCGATAATTATTTTGGATATGCCAACTCTCGCTACCCTGGGCAACCCTGGGAAAATTTTGAAGGATACTGGAAATTTTCGCCCCTATCCCTGGTTGGTAACATAGAAACACCGTCCATGGTTATGGTAGGAATGGACGATCTCAGAACACCTCCCAGCGAGGCAAAACAATTGTATCATGCTTTAAAACTGCGAAAAATAGAAACTGTCCTTGTAGAGATCCCCGGCGCTAGTCATGGGATTGCCAACAAGCCAAGTAACCTGATAACCAAGGTGGCACATACCCTGGCCTGGCTCAATAAATATCGTACGTCTAATGAGAATTAAGAAAAGGCATTGGTTATGGAATACGGTGATCGTATTAACAGTATTGATCTGTTTGGCAGCCTTTATCCTGCATTTCAAAACCTGGACCCGCCAGGAGACCGATCGAGTCTATTTGATCTCAGGGTTTTATTCCACGGAGATCATGTACTCAGATATAGGAAATGTGAGTATGGTGCCCAAGATTCCTGAGATGGAAAGGGTAAGCGGCTTTTCCGTATGGGCAGTTGAAAAAGGAATTTTCAGGGATACCCTTCAGGGAGTAGAAGGAATACGAGTCTATGTAGATGATCTTAATCAGCCAAAGATCAAATTAGAACGAAAAGAAGAACCACAGATCTATTTCAATTTTAAGGACTCTCTGAAAACTGTTGAATATTTTGAACTATTAGCAGAGAAAATTAAGGAGGACGTACCAGATTAAAGTGTGACAAAAGCAAAAAAGCTATCTTTAGAACATCCGCAGAAACTTAACATAAACTATTTAATAGGATTCATATACTTTTGCAATCAAATTTGAGTTTTAGGGAAACATTGTTTTAAAAGTATCTATGAAAAATATAAGCTTGATTTTACTTTTTTTACCATTTCTGGGGCTGGCACAGAATAAACTTACGGTAGAAGTAGAAGGGGTGCAATCATCTTCCGGGAATATAAATATTGCCATATATAATAAAGAGGATGGCTTTTTAAAATTTGAAAGTGTATTTCTCTCAGATAGTACCCATGCGAATGCAGGAAAAACAGAGGTTCAGATCAACAACCTGCCAAACGGGGAGTACGCCCTTGCGGTATTTCACGATGAGAATGGGAACAATAAATTAGACACCAACTGGCTGGGAATTCCCAAAGAACCCATAGGTTTCTCACAATCAAGAATGAAGACTTTTGGTCCGCCCAGTTTCAAAGAATGTGCCTTCCGTCTATCATCGGATAAAGCCATCAGGATCGACTTGTAGTCTTCCTAGTCCTTACTGCCTTTATAGCCTTCTGGTCGCATCCACCGCACCGGTGGTGCAGGTTCTTTTTTCATGATAAATTCCTGAGTCTTCAATAAGCGTAGTGCTTCTTCCACACTTTTTTCCAATTGCGGATCATGGCCTTCAAGTACTTTTTTAGGATCCTGTATCACTTCAATATCCGGGGCTATTCCTTCACCTTCTACGGCCCATTGCCCATCCACATCAAAAAATCCACCTCTTGGTGCCACCATTCGCCCACCGTCTATAAAGCGCGGTGTATCCCAGGTGCCTACCAGGCCACCCCATGTTCGGGTTCCAACCAGAGGGCCTATTTTCTTTGCTTTGAACATATAGGGTAAGAGGTCACCGCCCGAGCCTGCACGCTCATTTATGATCATTACCTTGGGTCCCCAGATTCCGGCAATTGGGGTGGTCCATGGTCTGTTATCATTAGTTTTACTATTAAAATATCCCAACAATTCCCTATCCATTATATCTATCATATAATCTGCTGCAGAACCACCTCCATTATTTCGTTCATCAATTATCACCCCTTTTTTATCTTGTTGTGAGAAATAATAGCGGTTAAAGTATTCAAAGCCTCTGCCACTTGTATTGGGCACATACACATACGCCAATTTTCCATTAGATAATTCGTCTACCTTCTTTCTGTTGCCTTCTATCCAATCCATGGTGCGCAACTGATATTCATTTTGAACAGGTTTGATGAGAATTTCCCTGGCCTTACCGAGGTCAGTAGTGCTTCCAACAGATAGTTTTGTTTCTCTATTGGCTGTTTGCTCCAGTAGCTTGTAAGGGTTCATTTCCGCTTTTAGTGGAATTCCATTTATTGCAAGGAGATAGTCTCCTTCTTTTACATCTATCCCGGGATGGTGTAAAGGAGCCTCCAGTTCCGGGTTCCATAATTCACCGGAATAGATCTTGCTTATTCGATAGTATCCATTGGCTGTCTCCAGATCGCATCCCAGTAAGCCAACAGGAACGTCGTCAATATCAGGAAGATCACCGCCAGAAACATAGGAATGACCTATAGAGACCTCGCCACTCATAATATCTACTACATAGTTCAGATCGGTTCTGTGACGAACGTGATCTATCCATGGGGCATACCATTCATAAATAAGATCCCACGGAGCACCGTGCACATTGTTTACATAAAGAAAATCGCGCATAAATCGCCATCCCTCCTTAAAGATCTGATGATATTCTGCCTGGGGATCTACGAGCATTTTTAAGTTCGTATCTAATTTTCCATCGCTATTTTTAAAACTTCCTTTAGATTCAGAAATAAACCAGGAGCCATTCTGTTGTACCAGGATATTTTGCCTGTCTGAAGAAGGAACGAATTGGGAAATATTATCCCCAAATTCTTCTGCCTTCATTTTCTCCACATCATAAGAATGTATAGTAAGATTAGGTTGGTTAGGAAGGCTCTCGGCTATAAATAGTTTATGTTTGGGACCCTTGGCCAGGCCTATATAATTTCGGGCGTCTAATTTCAAAGGAATGATACGGGTATAGATCCCTGTTGCGTCTATTTTAACAACAACCTTTTTGTCTGCCTCCTCGCTTTTATCCTCTTTCTTGTCTTTTCCTTTTTTGGTTGGAGTGTCGGCAACTTTTGCTTCCTCTTCATCAGAGGTTGGTAAATTGGGTGCTTTCCCATCTGCAGCAAGGACAATAGCGTACAGACTACGTGTCACTTCAGGATCGTAGGAACTCATGTCTAACCAGCCCGACTGAAGCCCATAATTGGTGGAGGCAAGTAAATACAAATAGGCCCCATCTTCATCCCAAACCGGACTAATAGCATCTGCCATACCATCAGTGAGTTGAAGTTCTTGTTTGGTCTGCACGTTATAGGCAAAAATTGCTTTAAAGTGGCTGTTTAATTGCTTTGGATAGGCGATCCATTGACTGTCCGGGGACCAAACAGGATTCATGGTTCTGTTTGGATGTGCGTACCTGTCAGTAGCTACCTTTTGGGCAATTCCGGTAGTCAATGCAAGTATCCACACATTATAATCTGTATCAGAATAGGCGATATAGTTCCCGTCCGGAGACCAGTCTGGTTGAAAATAAAAGGTAGGATTGGGAAGGGTATAGCTTTTCATATTACCGCCCTCCTGATCTGTAACCATTAATTGATATTCTCCACTGGCATCTGAGAACCAGGCTATCTTATCACCTTTAGGAGACCATACCGGAGACCGGTCTGCGGCCCCGGGGGAGTTGGTCAGATTGCGATAAGTGCCTTTTTCTTTTGGTATGCTAAAAATATCACCTCTGTGTTCAAACAAGGCCCTTTTTCCTGTAGGGGAAATGGTGGCATTCGTAAGTTGTTTGCCCGTTACTGACTCCCATCGGGGTCTGGCAAAATTCATGTCGCCCTTTACCTCAATGGTAAGTTGTTGTGTAGCATTGTTTTCAGGATTCAGTATATGCAGATAACCACCTTGTTCGTAAACGATACTTCCGGGACCAGCATCCAGACTCTTTACATCAAATTTCTTGTGAAACGTATGTTGTTTTTCTTCTCCGGTTACCGGGTCATAGGACCAGATATTACTCGCGAGGTCTCGTTCTGAAAGGTAGAAGATTTTTTCTCCATACCAAACCGGATCCAAATGGCGTTCTTTTGTGGGTTGCGGGGTCCTGGTAAGCTCGCCAGTGGCCAGTTCCACTATCCAAATGGGCATTGCCTGCCCTCCTCTGTAATTTCTCCATTCCGGGTCCCAAAAGGTGATGGGCGTATAGGCAACATACTTTCCATTTGGCGAGATCTCACCGTAAGCGGCACGAGGGATGGCAATAGCCTCCGGAAGTCCACCCTCTGGAGATATTGTAAATAATTTATTAGTTTGTGTGGGCTTGGCTTCCCTACCGGATCTGAATAAGACCTTTCCATCTGTTGTCCAACCCTGCACCGCATCCAAGCCAGGATGCCAGGTGAGTCTTTTGGGCTCACCACCTTCAGCAGAAATTACATATACATCACTATTCCCATCATATTCTGCAGTAAAAGCGATCCACGTACCGTCATTCGAAAAATGGGGTGCAAATTCATAGCCTTCATTACTGGTTAGACGTTCTGCCTGGCCACCGGAGATAGATGTTTTCCATAGATCATCTGCATACACAAAAACAATTTCGGTGGAAGAGATGGTAGGTTGTCTTAAAAGTTGAGTTCCTTGTCCTGATACTGTACATGCAAAGAAAAAAATTAAAAGGGAGTTCAGAGTTTTCATCAGATATAAATTATCTGTTGAAAGTAGAGAAAAATGATGAAGTTAGCAACCGTAAAATGCCATGAAGATAAAGGGATTACCTCTTTTTAAGAACAGGAGAAAGCAAGTAATAAGATCTTAATTCGTGATGATCTTTATCACCCCTTTTGCACCTCGGGAACCGTATTCAGAAGCATCGGATCCTGTGAGAATAATGATCTCTTTCACATTTACATTATCAACAAGTTGATTTATGTCGCGAAAGGAATTCCCTATTATATTATTATTCAATATATAGAGTGGTTCGCCAGACCCACCTTCATACACAGAATTACTCATTTTATTTATCAAAGGAACCCCATTTCGAATAATAACACCCGGCTTCTGACGGATACGGTTCAGCAGGGAGATAGTTACCCTGTTTTTTTCCTGTAAGGATTGATCTAATGAAACATCATCCGTTGATGAAGTGTTTTTAGAAGTGCCGCATGCCGAAAGAAATATGCAAAGAAAAAGAAGGAAATATGTTTTCATAGGTTGTTGAAATAGATCCTTTAAAGATACAATAATTGTCCTGGCAAAATTGAATTTTTATGGATAAGAGGCTTATGACTATCTTTACTCAAAAGAAGGAAATGATCTTATTAGTGCAGGTTGTAGGGGCCTTATACGGTTTATTAGCAGTGGTTTTTGGCGCCTTTGGGGCACATGCCCTTAAAAAATCCTTTACAGAGGATCAATTAAAAAGTTTTGAGACGGGAGTTAAATACCAAATGTACCACGCAATACTGCTTCTTGTTCTGGGGTTTAATATAGGATTTACTACACCTTTGGAAAGCTACATGGCCTATTGCTTTATCCTGGGGGTCTTCCTTTTTTCATTTAGCATCTACGGCCTCTGCCTAAGTGCATCAAAAGGGAAAAAATGGAAATGGTTAGGACCGGTGACCCCCTTGGGAGGTCTGTTGTTGGTGATCGGTTGGGGACTGTTGGGGTATTCCTTTATTGCCAATATTGTTTAGGTCTAATGACATCCACAGTCATCTTGTCCGCATGCAGTAGAGGAAGATTTCTTGCCAGACGAAAGTCTTTTAGGCAACAGAAATTTCTTCACCAAATACCCGAGGGCAATAGCGAGGGTGAGGTACACTAAAAGCAATTGAAAACTCATTTTCTTACTTTAAAAGTTGATACGCTATCAAAGCTACAAGATACGCAAAAGTACTCATAATTACCAATTGAGCCAGGGGCCATTTCCAGCTATTGGTTTCTCTTTTAACAACCGCCAGGGTACTCATACATTGCATTGCAAAGGCATAGAACAGTAATAAAGAGATCCCGGAAGCTAAATTAAATAAGGGTTCTTCAGTTACCGGATTAACTTCGGCGGCCATTCGTTGTTTAATGGTCTCTTCCTCGTCATTCCCTACACTATAGATTGTGGCCAAAGTGCCTACAAATACTTCTCTTGCTGCAAAAGAGGTTAGTACCGCAATACCAATTTTCCAGTCGTATCCAAGGGGTTTTACTATCGGTTCAATGGCTTTTCCAAGAAATCCTATATATGAATTCTCTAACTTAAAACTAGCAATCTCTTGTTTTTTGGCTCGTTCTTCCAGAAAAATACGCTGTTGTTGCAGGGAATCTTGCAACTGATCTTGCTTTAATGAAGGAGCAGCTGTTAACACTTCTTCATACGCCTGTAGTTTTTGCTCAATATCAGATTTATTGTATACCGAGAACCCTTCCTCTGAGATCCTTTGTTTTACTATTACATCGGCTTTATTAAATCGGTCGGAAAAACCGTTCGATCCCAAAAACCATAAAACTATGGAGATGGCAAGAATGATTTTACCGGCACCATACACAAAACTTTTTGTCTTTTCAATGACCGTATAGGCTACATTTTTAAGCAATGGCAGCTTATAATTGGGCATTTCAATCACAAAGAAGGTGCGACTTTTTATCTTCAGTATTTTGTGCAGGATCATGGCCGAGAAAATGGCCGCCAGGAATCCTATAAGATACAATAACATTAGCGTCAATGCCTGGTAGCCAAGCCCCATGAATCGACCTTCGGGAATAACCAAAGAAATGATGATGAGGTAGACAGGAAGTCGAGCAGAACAAGTAGTAAAAGGGGTCACCAGAATGGTGATAAGTCGTTCTTTCCAGTTTTCTATGTTTCTGGTAGCCATTACCGCGGGGATGGCACAGGCCGTTCCTGAGATAAGCGGCACCACACTTTTTCCGCTTAGTCCAAAGGGCCTCATTACTCTGTCCATCAGGAAAACCACCCTGCTCATATAACCTGATTCTTCCAGTAGGGCAATAAAGAGGAATAGGAAGGCTATCTGCGGAATAAAAATCACAATACCGCCTATTCCGGCCAGGATACCTTCGGCAATCAAATTGGTAAAGACCCCCGGTGGCAGGGCATTTTTGACCCATTCACTGGCTGAAGCAAAGAACTCGTCAATAAAGTCCATTGGGTAACTACTCCAGTCATAAATAGCCTGAAAAATGGTCAGTAGAATTAAAAAGAAGATGACATAACCAAATACCTTGTGCGTAAGAACCTTATCTAACCTGGCTCTGAAACCCTTGGCAGCCATAAGATCTACTTTGTAACTCTCTTTCAGTATCCCATTGATAAATTGGTACCTCAGGATGGTCTCTTTTTGTTGAAGGCGTTTTAATTCTGATTTAGATTTGGTGCTAAAAGAACTGGTATCCTGAATTCGCTTTTTTTCAATCGGCATAAAATTCACATCCTGAGTGATCACCAGCCACAGTTTGTAGAGGTCTTCATTTGGAAAAGTGCGTTTTAAACGTTCAAAATAATCTGGGGCAATGACCGTAGTATCTACATTGGGTTTAACAGAGAGGTTCTTAAAGTCGGCGATCAATTCTTTTATCCTGTCTATCCCGGTATTTTTACGCGTGCTTACCAATGCAATTTTAGTATTCAGCTTTTGTTCCATCAAAGGTATATCTAGTGAAATACCTTTACGAGACATGCGGTCTGCCATGTTGATCACGAGGATGGTTGGGATCTTCAGATCTTTGATCTGGGTAAATAACAGTAAGTTCCGTTTTAGATTTTCTACATCACTAATAACTACCGCAACATCCGGGAAATCTTTATCGTTTCTGTTAAGGAGTAATTCTACTACCACACTTTCATCCAGAGAAGTAGTATTAAGACTGTAGGTGCCGGGGAGATCCAGAATATGAGCTTTTACACCTCTTGGCAGTTTGCATACCCCCTCTTTTTTTTCAACAGTAATTCCCGGATAGTTTCCTACTTTTTGCTTGAGTCCGGTAAGTTGATTAAAGACGGATGTCTTCCCGGTATTAGGATTTCCAATCAGTGCTACATTGATACTCTTACTCATGGCAATTACTCGTCTTCTATGATATCTAAGGCGATCAGGCGGGCGGTAGATCTCCTGATGGCAATATGGGAGCCGTTAACATTGATATACACAGGATCTTTAAATGGAGCTATCTGAACTATTTCTATTTCATTTCCAGGCAAGCAACCCAATTCAAGGAGTTTAATGGGCAATACACCATCAGCAAATTCACGGATGATACCCTTCTGTCCAATTTTAAGATCTACGACGGTAACGCTCAATTTTTATTTAGATTGATTTTAAGTAAGGACAAAAATAACAGAAAAAAAGTAGAATAGCAGTGGATATTTGGATTAAAATAGGCGCTATTTTAAAAGGGGTGTAGGTGGAAGACTTCTAAGGAAAAAAATGGTGCATCTTCACTCCTTGTAGGATGCTTTTAGGATGGCCAGGTCTTCCAAAAGTTCTTTGATCTCCTCCGGATTGGTGCCGTCATAGGTGCCACGAATCCGCTTTTCCTTATCTATCAGCATAAAATTTTCGGTATGTATCATGTCATAGGGCCCACCGTCACCATCTGTCTTTACGGCCAGGTATGATTTTCTGGCCAACTCATAGATCTGTTTCTTATCGCCGGTGACCAGATTCCATTTTTTATCGATCACCCCTTTTTCAAGGGCATATTTTTTTAATTGGGCCACGGAATCGATTTCCGGAGTTACGGAGTGGCTTAATAATAATACCTCATCATCGTTCAGGATCTTTTCCTGAATGGTGGCCATATTCTCTGTCATAATTGGGCAAATGGAGGGGCAGGTCGTAAAAAAGAAATCGGCTATATAGATCTTGTTAGCATAATCTTCTTGTGTAATGGTCTGTCCATTCTGATTCACCAGGGAAAAATCTGCCACCGTATGATACTTCTTTACATATTGCATGGAAGGATCTACCAGTTCCGGATTAAAATCGGCCGGTTGATACACAGGTAAAATCTCTTTTGGCTGCAGTGCACGGTAGAAGAGAAAGACAATTACCATAGAAAGTCCGAGCAAAACCATCCCCAACAGCCTGAATTTTTTAAAGAACTCTCGCATCAACTCTTTTTTACAAAGGTACACCAGTGATGTCTCGCAATCAAAAAATGGGGTAGCAGATCGCTGCTAAATCTTTCTTAAAAATCTGACCGCATTTGGAGTTTCTTTTTTTAAGACCCCTTAAAAGTGTACTTTTGTGCGATTAATTTTAAAATATACAATGAGTCCGATAGTTATTCAGGTCATACAGTTCTTTATGAGTCTTTCCCTGCTAATTGTTTTGCATGAGTTGGGCCATTTTATTCCTGCCAAAATATTCAAGACCCGGGTAGAGAAATTCTACCTCTTTTTTGATATCAAGTATTCCTTGTTTAAGAAAAAGATAGGGGAAACGGTCTATGGTATAGGCTGGCTGCCTCTTGGGGGTTATGTAAAGATATCGGGCATGATCGACGAGAGTATGGATACCGATCAAATGTCCGAAGAGCCAAAGCCCTGGGAATTTAGGAGCAAACCGTCCTGGCAGCGACTTATTATTATGTTGGGTGGGGTAACGGTGAATTTTATACTCGCTGTGATCATCTATATAGGGCTGGCGTGGAGTTACGGGGATCAATTTATTTCCAATGAGAGTTTAAAAGATGGTGTCTATGTCAGCGAACAAAGTATAGGTGATAAAATAGGCATACAAACGGGAGATAAGATCATATCTGTCGACGGAAATAAGATAGAAGATTTTAATAAGATATTCCTTGAACTGGTAAATGGGAATCAATTCACCATTGAAAGGGACGGGCGGGAAATTACACAGGAGATTCCGGTCGACTTTATTTCCACATTGCTGGAGGATGAGGAAAAGATTCTATTTTTAAGTCCGCGTTATCCATTTGTGATAGCAGCCCTACCGGATGATTCTGAGAATAAAGATTCCGGTTTACAGGTAAAAGATGAAATTGTAGGGATTGCAGGTACTGAAATTACGTACTTTGATGAAGCTATACCATTATTAGAGAAGTATAAAGGAGAAAGTGTAGATATAACAATAGATAGAGAAGGACAAGGGTTACTAACTATACCTTTAGTGATAACTGATTCGGCAACGATTGGTGTATTATATTCAAGGAATTTAGACGATGCTCAAAAGAGAGATCTTTTAAAGATTGAGACAAGAAAATACACATTTTTAGAATCCATTCCTGCAGGTATAGAAAAGGGTGTCAACACCCTTACCAGTTATGCAAAGCAGCTTAAAAAGATATTTAATCCTGAGACGGGCGCCTATAAGGGAGTTGGTGGCTTTGCGGCTATTGGAAATATGTTTCCGGGAACCTGGAACTGGGCGGCTTTCTGGTCTACCACAGCCCTGATATCTATTATTCTGGCATTTATGAACATTTTACCGATCCCGGCCTTGGACGGCGGACATGTAATGTTCCTGCTCTATGAGATGGTCACAGGCAGAAAACCCAGCGATAAATTCCTGGAATACGCACAAATGACAGGCTTTTTCCTTTTAATTGCGCTCTTATTGTTTGCCAATGGGAACGATTTATATAAATGGTTAATTAAATAGAAAATAGTAAGGAACTGTTGGGGGATTTGAAAGAAACTGCTATATTTGCCACCTCAAAATCAGCGAATTATTCCTCCTTAGCTCAGTTGGTTAGAGCATCTGACTGTTAATCAGAGGGTCCTTGGTTCGAGCCCAAGAGGAGGAGCCATAAAGCAGAGCGGAGCTCGCTTCATAGCTACACCGAAGCCATCCACAAAGTGGGTGGCTTTTTTATGAGTAAAACTTGGGTGAGAAGCCTGTGCCGCGTTTTTCGCGGTAAGCCCAAGAGGAGGAGCCATAAAGCAGAGCGGAGCTCGCTTCATAGCTACACCGAAGCCATCCACAAAGTGGGTGGCTTTTTTATGAGTAAAACTTGGGTGAGAAGCCTGTGCCGCGTTTTTCGCGGTAAGCCCAAGAGGAGGAGCCATAAAGCAGAGCATAGCTCGCTTCATAGCTACACCGAAGCCATCCACAAATTGGGTGGCTTTTTTTATTACAAAAGTCTTTCGGAATCATGAGGTATATTGAAGAATGATCCAACCTTATCACCAATATTAGTCTGTGTTGCTAGAAAATGGAGATATTCACTCATATTTTCTTTATAAAACATAGCTGATATCCTTTTTTTCCAAATCCATATATATATCTTGGGAAATAATCTTTAACTTGGTATCTTAATCAACTAATTTAAAAACTATACACAATGAAGTTAATAAGCAGCGAAATAAACCTTTATTGGGTTCACTTTCAATCAGGGGGGTCCGATCAGAGTAAAGTATACCCACGTGCTCTGGTAAAATGTTATCATGACGATGATTTTGTATTGCAGATAAACTTCTATCCTGATAATAAAAACATACCCGTAAATTCTTATGACAAAAGAAATAAATTGGTGTATTTGCGCTACCATATGCATATGTATCCCAATGTGATAGATCTTTTAAGGCATGAAAAACCTATTTATTTCAGTTATTCTGAAAGTTTAAAAATAGGCCATGTTAGAACCGGGAAAGAACCAATTGGCGAAGGAAATATCGACGCTGATTTTTAAGGCATTGATTTATTAACGTAGTCCCTTGAATTATTTTCAATAATACTAGAGTACAATTATACCAAGCCATCCACGAAAGTCGATGGCTTTTTTTAACTTCTGTGTCGGGTTTGTACTTTGAGATAGGATATTTACGTCTTTTCAAAAAGTGAATATAGTCCCTGATTAAGGAAAATTAAAAAGATGAGACATACACTTGTACTTCTTTTCGCTTTGGTGACAACTCATACTTTTTCTCAAGTAGATCCAACGTCTGAACTTTTTATCGCCTTACAAAAACTAGACAGTACTTTATTTGAAAAGGGATTTAATCAATGTGATAGTTTATCCCTTGAAAAAATGATATCCGGAGAGTTAAGATTCTATCATGACCAAAGTGGAATACAAGACAGGAAGATATTTTTTGAAAACGTTAAAAAATACATTTGTTCAAATCCCCAACAGAAACCTATCAGAAGGTTAGAAGAAGGGAGTCTGGTAGTTTTTCCGCTTTACAATGATGGAAATATTTACGGGGCAATTCAGCATGGGGTGCATCATTTCTATATCAGAGAAGAAGGGAAAGAAGACAGATGGACGAGTACCGCCAAATTTACCCACCTATGGATTTTAGAGGATGACTCCTTTAAACTAAGAGAGGCGTTGAGTTATGATCATCAGGAACCTAGGCCTTAATATTTAGTCCTATGCTATTGATAACTAAATAATTAAGCACACAATAATCCAGGAAGATTTCGTAATTTAACTTTGGATTCTGTTCAAATATTTATTGGATAATAGTTTACAAACCTACGTAGGCCAAACCTGGACTGACATATGTGTTAAAAGTATGGTTATGCAAATCAGATTCACTTTAGTTGTTATTTTTCTAATCTGTATTGGCTGTAACAGGAATGTGGAAAAAGTTGCTGAAGATTTAAAAAGCACAACTACCGAAGAAAGATTTGACAAAACTAAGTGGCTCACCAAAGAAGATTCTGGCTATCCTTACAGAGAGCAAATGCTTCATGATATCGTTTATAACGATTCAATAAGAAAGCTCACGAAAGAAGAAATGGTTGAATTACTTGGGAAACCAGATCGCAGTAATAAAGGCCATCTGTATTATATGATATCTCAGAAAAAACTTGGATTCTGGCCCATAAAAACTAAAACACTCGTAATTAAATTCACAGAGGACAATACCATTGAGTGGATCAAAATTCATGGATAGGAAGTTTAGAATTTGATAAACCAAAAAATCATCGCATGAAAACAATGACTTGTAAAGATCTGGGCGGGGCATGTGACCAAGAATTTCAAGCCAATACATTCGAAGAAATTGCCGAAATGAGCAAAAAACATGGAATGGAAATGTTTCAAAAAGGGGACAAGCCACATCTTACAGCCATGCAGAAAATGCGCGAACTGATTAAATCGCCAAACGATATGAAGGCATGGTACGATTCAAAAAGGAAAGAATTTGACGCACTTCCATGAAAAAATAACAAATTCCAACCGCTAAATCTTAAATAATACTGACCAAATACCAGAATATTTGGTCCGTTAAAACCTTTTTTTAAGGATAAAATGGATTGGATTATTCGTTTAGCGATAATAATGCGTCTTTATCCATTTTTCAAAATCCCTTTCCTCTACACGGCTACTTTAGCTATTCAAATTCTAAAGAAGTAGCTATGAATTTTAAAATGAATTTTCTTGAATTGGCGCGATTTGGTATATGTTTAGGGATCGCATGGATAGGGTGGATGTGTACTCATCACACAGGATCTATATTTTAAAAGACATATTTCATACGCAAAGAAATCTAAAAAAGAAAAACCGCCCTTAAGGCGGTTTTTTTAGTGCTATAAGCACTCCTTTTGGTATAGTATTTCTGAATTAATCTATTCCCTGCCCCAGGATATAGGGTGCTCCCATTGACTTCAGTTCTTTTTCCAATGAAGGAATGGTAGTATTTGCAAGAGCGCTGATCTCTGTATATAAAGAAGCCATCATGGTCCTGGCTATCTCCAGATTCTGCATATGCAAAGGTGTAGGGCCGTAGGTTGTAGACAACCCGCGCCGGGCAACATTTAAATGACCTCCAACAGTGGGAGGATTGCGTTCCCCAATTTCATCCCTGGATTTGTTCCCTTCAAGCTTTTCTTCAAAAGAAAACAATTGCTGCTTAAGGTCGTGCAGCCTGGTTGCCATATTCCCTGGTGCTGCAGGAGTCCTGCTCAAAGCCAGTTGCATGGCTTTTACTTTATCCATGCTACTGTTCAGGGCATCGGAGACTTTACTTTCCTGTGTTGCTACTTCATTATATGCACTGATATACGTATTGTACTCCTCATACGAGACTCCTTTTAAGGTGCTTTCAAATAAAGGGGTTACCTTAAAACTGATAGGGCCATCTAGTTGAGTGACCACACCATCTACTTCTTTGGAAAGCGAAGCCGTATAGGTGCCCGGCATGGCCATAGGACCGGAATTCCACCAGGAGTTACCGCCACCACCAGATTGACCTGGTCTAATGGCCCTTGTGCTTGGATGTCTCAAATCCCAGGCAACCCTGTTGAGTCCTTTTTTAGTGCTTCCCTCAACGTTGCGGATCACATTATTGTTTGCGTCCCGTATGGTGATCCAGATCTTTGGATCTTCCTGTCTGCGCTCTTCTTCCAGGGCATCCCACCCAACAAAGGGGATGGAGGCATTTCTTTTCTCCAATGCTTTTTCATTCTCTTTTCTATCCTTGGACTTTGTACTCATTTCATTGGCCAACGAATACGTAAAAAGGGCACCAAAATCCGGATTCTTTGCAAAGTAATAATCGGCTCCTGTATTACCTACCATATTTTTAGGCACATACCAGTCGGCCTCTCTGCTAGAATACAAACTACCTTCCTTCTTCAAGGTAGCCTCTGTCATTTCACGCAGAGCACTGTAGTCATCCAGGACAAAAAAGCCTCGGCCAAAGGATGCCCCTACAAGATCGTTCTCTTCCTTCTGAATCACCAGGTCACGGAAAGATATGGTGGGTGCTCCGGGAACTTTGTGCCAGTTAACACCGCCATTCATTGAAGTATAAACTCCTTTTTCAGTGCCGGCAAATAACAAATTCTTATTAACATGGTCCTGTACCAGGCGCCAAATAATAGTATTCGCAGGAAGATCTCCTTTAATTGAACGCCAGGTGGCTCCTTTATCAGAACTTTTAAATACATAGGTAGAAAAATCCCCTTCCTTGTGGTTATCCAAAGCAACATAGACCGTATTTTCATCAAAAAGGTCGGCTTTAATGTCATTGACAAAAGAGCGGGCTGGAAGACCCATACTGGAAACGGCGATCCTACGCCAATTACCGCCATCATCGGTACTTACCTGGATATATCCGTCATCCGTTCCGGCATACAAAACACCAGACGTTACAGGAGATTCTGAAAGAGAGGTGATCGTATTATAGTTAGACATGGCACCTACATCCCAGGCATTGTCCCAGCTTTGTTGCTTGCCCATGATGGGGAGGGTGATACGTTCTTCATTTCGGGTAAGATCACCTGAAATGGGTGTCCAGCTATTGCCTCTGTCTTCCGATTTCCATACCCGGTAAGAGGCAAAATATAGTCTGGAAGCTTTATGTGGACTTACCAAAATTGGGGCATCCCAATTGAAACGTTCAAAGGGTTCCCCGGCTCTTGGTTGAGGCTGAATAAACACACGATCCCCGGTGATCAGATCTACACGGTGTAAGCCACCCTGTTGGGTTTCCGCGTAAATGATATGATTGTATTCCGGGTCGGTGGCCGATTGATGTCCGTCTGCTCCCAAGGTCTTATACCAATGTGCATTGCGTATTCCTTGCTGTTCATCTGTACGGGAAGGACCTCCGGCAGATCCGTTGTCCTGGGTGCCACCAAAGATGTGGTAAAAAGGTTTTTGATTATTCACTGCTACTTTGTAGAATTGGGTAAGCGGTAAATTCTTGATATATCGCCATGTTTGGGCAAGATCAAAGCTTTCGTAAATACCGGCATCTGTTCCTACAAGAAGATAATCAGGGTCGTCTGCCCGGAAAGCGATGGAATGGTTATCAGAGTGCTTGTCTTCTTCCTGTAACTGTACAAATGTCTTGCCCCCGTCATTTGAGGTAAGTATCCGGACATTCATAAGATATAAACGGTCAAAGGCATGCGGGCTGGCATACAATTCCTGATAGTAATGCGGCCCTGTACCTCCTGATACGGTATTCGACATTTTCTTCCAGGAAGAACCTCTGTCGTCAGAGCGGTAGACAGCTCCTTTGGTTCTATCTAATTCAATAGCGGCATACAATACATCTGGTTGCTGGGGTGAAATGGCAATTCCTATTTTCCCCAAATTAGATTTTGGTAAGCCGGCACTTAATTTTTCCCAGGTTTCACCTCCATCTTCAGAGCGGTGTAAACCAGAATCTGGCCCACCACCCATAAGGGCGGCTACCGTACGGTGTCTTTGCCAAGTGGCAGCATATAGTCTGTCCGGGTTTCTTGGATCCATCATTATATCCGTAACTCCGGTCCATTCATTACCTTTTAAAACATTCTTCCAACTTTTTCCTCCATCAATAGATTTGAATAAACCGCGCTCTCCCCCTTTACTCCAGAGCGGTCCCTGGGAGGCTACCCAGATCACATCCGGATTCGTAGGATGAACTATTATTTCGGAGATATGTTCGGAGGATTTTAATCCCATATTTTCCCAGCTATTACCACCGTCTTTACTTCTATAGACACCATCGCCATATGCCACGTGCCTACCTCCTACATTTTCTCCTGTTCCAACCCAAATGGTAGCAGGGTTATTGGGATCTATGGTAAGGCATCCTATGGAATAGGAGACTTCCTTGTCGAATAAGGGAGTCCAGGTAGTACCTGAGTTCTCTGTTTTCCATACTCCGCCAGAACCTACAGCCACGTACCATGTGCTAGAATCATAAGGATGGATCGCAATATCTGCGATACGCCCCGAGAGAAAGGCAGGCCCTACATTTCGTAATTGTAGTCCGGCCAGGGAGAGTTTATCTTCTTTTGTTGCTGTGGTGTTAGTAGCACTCCTATTGCGTTGTGAGAAAGCAAGGGAGCTGACAAATAAAAATAGAAGTGTAAAAAGGAGTCCTTTTTTCATAGGTGTAGTGTTTAAGTTAGTTTACCAAGTTGTACAAAATACGACTTTTATTCAAAATATTAGGGTTGAAATAAAGTCCTTTTACAGCTTGGGGCAGCATATGCCCAATTGCATTCAATACATCGATATTGTGCCCTGTTTTAAGGCAAATTCAATACATTTAAAGATCGGGTAACGGAGCACACTATGAAAACAGGCAAAGCAGGCGATACATTGAGAATTTAAGTAAATATCCTGAAATAGGTAAAAAGCTTCTTGAAAAGTATTCCTAAATTAGCATCCCGCAAATGGGCCTCATAGTTCAACGGATAGAATAGAAGTTTCCTAAACTTTAGATCCAGGTTCGATTCCTGGTGAGGCTACGGATAAGTACAAGAGACCTTTATTTTTGAGACAGACCGAAAGAAACTTGTTTCATTGAGGTACGGTCCAAAAATTAAATCAACTGCAGGGCAGTTGGTCTTTTGTATTTTCAACACGAGCTTTTTTCAGGAACAGCGCAGCTAATCCTGGTGAGGCAACAAAAGAATAAAACAGGGGAATCATCATGAAAAAGGCAACCAAAAAGAACGTTTTTATAGAGGGAGCAATAAAGCCCGAATTCATCGCCAATTCAATTGCCAAACACCAATCCAAGACCCAGATAGGTGCCCATAATATTTTCTTAGGGCAGGTAAGGGCAGACAGCCTGGAAGGAAAACGCGTAAAAGCCATAGATTATACCGCCTATGACTCCATGGCCAATGAGAAGTTTCATGAGATCAGGGAGGCCACCTTCAGCAAATTTAAATTGAGCTGTATGCATATTTACCACAGTTTGGGAACTGTAAATGTGGGCGAAATATGTTTGTTTGTATTTGTTTCCGCTCCGCATAGAAAAGAGGTCTTTGATGCACTTCACTATGTAGTGGAAGAAATAAAATCTCAAGTGCCTATCTTCGGAAAAGAAGTATTTGAAGATGCCTCTTACCAATGGAAAACAAATAAATAAAGATGGTAGATATCACTCATAAAAAAAATACCCTAAGAACTGCCATTGCTCAGGCCATCGTTGAGGTAAGTTCCGCAGAAACCATTGAAGCGATCAAAACACAAAAAGTGCCAAAAGGTGATGTTTTTGCCATGAGTAAAGCTGCCGGCTTACTCGGTGTGAAGAAAACAGCCGATCTTTTACCAGATTGTCATCCACTTCCCATTGAGTACACCGATATCAGTTATGAAATTAATGGACTTCAGATAAAAATCAGGGTTACGGTTAAGACCAATTATAAGACAGGTGTTGAGGTAGAGGCCATGCATGGTGCCAGTGTTGTGGCATTAAATATGTATGATATGCTGAAACCTATAGACAAAGGAGTGGAAATATCACGAATAAAGCTTCTTAAAGAAAACGGGAGGAAAATCGGACATCGATAATTCCTAGTATTCCTTATTCCCTTTTTGCCCAAATTTCATACATAGGTTCACCTCTGCTATTTTTCCCAGTATGGTGCCAGTCTTTCTCCTTGTAGATCATAGTTAAAATCTAGTACAGCACCTACCCGGGAGTTGTCCCTTGAGAAATAGAGGATGATTTCAGAATATGTACCGTCATTGGCAGTATATCGTCCACCTCCGGTACCGGAAAACTTCATGGTTTCTGTATTATAGGCGATCCATTGAAAATACCCGTCTTGAAGATATTTTAAGGTCTTCCTGGGACTTTCATTGCCTCTTCGTTCCTGTCCTGTATCCGGACCTCTGGTGGCAAAGAGCCAGGTACCATCCAGATCTTGTTTCTTCTTTTCGGCCGGGATAGAGGACAGTGAGACCGGCGCATTTAGGACAAGTGTATCACCGTACATGCTATAACCATAACGGGCCTTCCTAATGGAATCATTGGCAAAGTTGGAATTGAATTCGAAATCTACAATAAGTGAATCTACCTTGGCTGTATAATACCCTCCAGTGGTTTGAATAAATCCAGCTCTATATGACAAAGACGAAGGGGTATATACTGAATGGGTCATATAATCCTTATTCATTTTGATCTTAGAATCACACTGGGTTTTTCTGCATCTGCACCAAGATATACTCCGGGTGCAGGCTGGGCCCAAATGGAACAAGCACAAAACAGTACTACTATCGAATTTAATAAACCAAATAAAACTCTTTTCATAACCATTTTCTTAAAGTACTAAGATACAAATAGATGAGCTTTTTTACCAATGAAATTCCCTTTGTAATAGCAATTATATAGTACAATTTGATAAATCTATTATTTGCTGTGTAAAATTGCCTAAAAAATCTTGATTTTTACTTTTTTTTGATTTCATTTACACCATGGGAAATGATGATAAATTTCGGACATACATATAACTAATATCGCAATAATAAGCCAGAACAAAACTTTGTGATATCCACACCTGCACTTAATGAATATTAAATACATTGATCTTATAGATCAAACCTATTATTTTCCTCAGGAGGAGTTTACTCTGGATGAGGACAGACTGCGTTTTCACGACATTCCACTGATGTCCCTGGTAGAACAATATGGTTCTCCCTTAAAGTTTACCTATTTGCCAAAGATTTCAAAAAATATCAATCGGGCAAAAGAGTGGTTCGCGAAGGCTATAGAACGGCATAATTACAAAGGAAAGTACATTTACTGTTATTGTACTAAAAGTTCGCACTTTGAATATGTGTTACATGAGGCCCTAAAGAATGATATTCATATTGAGACTTCCTCGGCCTTTGACATCAATATTGTTCAGCAGCTAAAGAAAGAAGGAAAGATCAAGGATACTACCTATGTGATCTGTAATGGATTTAAAAGAGATCTTTATATTCAGAATATTGCTGATCTTATCAATAAGGGCCATCAGAATTGTATTCCCATCATTGACAATTATGAAGAGATCGATCTTCTTAAGTGATGCAATAGACGATCCTTTTAAAATTGGGATCAGGATTGCCTCAGAAGAAGAACCTAAGTTTGAGTTTTATACGTCAAGATTGGGGATAGGATATAGAAATATCGTTCCTTTCTATGAGAACCAGATCCGGGATAATGAAAAAGTGGAATTAAAAATGCTCCACTTCTTTATCAATACCGGAATACGAGACAATGCGTATTATTGGAATGAACTTGTAAAGTGTCTCAAGGTATATGTGCGTTTGAGAAAACTTTGTCCCTCCCTGGATAGTTTGAATATTGGAGGAGGCTTTCCTACGAAGAACTCCCTGGCATTCGACTATGACTATGAGTACATGATAGACGAGATCATTAACCAGATCAATACAAGTTGTAAGGAGGCAGATATTCCTGTACCCAACATCTTTACGGAGTTTGGCAGCTTTACGGTTGGAGAGAGTGGAGGTGCTATTTATGAAGTGCTCTATCAAAAACAACAGAACGATCGGGAGAAATGGAATATGATCGACTCTTCTTTTATTACAACATTACCAGATTCCTGGGCCATTAATAAACGTTTTATTATGCTGCCCATCAATCGTTGGAACGATGAGTACGAGCGTGTATTACTCGGAGGACTTACGTGTGACAGTGATGATTACTACAACAGTATTCAGGATATGAATGCAATTTATTTGCCTAAATTTAAAAAAGAAAAACCACTGTATATCGGTTTCTTCAACACTGGAGCCTATCAGGAATCTATAGGTGGTTTTGGGGGACTGCAACATTGCCTTATTCCCACACCAAAGCATTTATTGATAGATCGTGATAAGGACGGAAATTTGGTGACAAAACTATTTAGTGAACAACAAAAAGCATCGGAAATGCTTAAAATTTTAGGATATGAAGACAACTAAGAATTATGCCGGAATTCCTGATGAATTCGCACAACTTGAGAAATCAAAAGTGGTTCTTATCCCTGTACCCTATGACGGCACAAGCACCTGGGGGAAAGGAGCAGACAAGGGCCCGGAGGCGCTACTGGAAGCCTCAGAGAACATGGAGTTATACGACATAGAGACAGACACTGAAGTTTACCAGCAAGGGGTGTATGTTGCCGAAGCCGTAGCAGAGTTATCATCTCCGGAGGCCATGGTTGGCAGTGTACACAAAAGAACAAAAGAGTATATTAAAAGGAACAAATTTGTTACGCTCGTAGGCGGGGAGCACTCCATTTCTATTGGATCTATCCGGGCCTTCAACGAATGCTTTGACAACCTTACGGTGCTGCATATCGATGCTCATGCAGATTTGAGGGAGTCGTATGACGGCACCCCATACAATCATGCCTGTGCCGTGTATGAGGCTAGTCAGAGTACCAACCTGGTGCAGGTAGGGATAAGAAGTATGGATGCCATTGAAATGACCTTGATGGACACGGAAAAGACTTTTTTTGCTCATGAAATGGTAGCTGATGAATACTGGATGGACAAGGTTGTTGAATTGCTGACAGATAATGTCTTTATCACTTTTGACCTGGATGCATTAGACCCTTCCATCTTACCTTCTACAGGGACCCCGGAACCGGGTGGCCTTTTGTGGTACGAAACCCTGGAATTTTTAAAACAGGTCTTTGAAGAGAAGAATGTAGTGGGATTCGACCTGGTAGAGCTATGTCCCAATGAACATGACAGATCCTCTAATTTTCTGGCTGCGAAGTTGTATTACAAAATGCTTAGTTATAAATTCATGAATGAAGATATAGGGGATGAATATGACAATACCTATGACTTGACAAATAGCGCTGGCAATAATTCAGCTCCAAAATTTGATGACGAAAATGAATAAAGGACCCATTTCGGATTTTATTTCAAAATACTACCTTCATTTTAATGCTGCCGCATTGGTAGATGCCGCCAAGGGATATGAACAGCAGCTAGAAAATGGAGCTAAGATGCTGGTATCCCTGGCAGGTGCCATGAGTACAGCCGAATTGGGTAAGATCTTTGCCGAAATGATCCGCCAGGATAAGGTGCATATTATTTCATGCACCGGAGCCAACCTGGAGGAAGATATCATGAACCTGGTGGCACATTCACATTATAAACGTGTGCCAAATTATCGTGATCTAACTCCTCAGGATGAGTGGGGGCTGTTAGAAAAGGGTCTAAACAGGGTAACAGATACCTGTATCCCGGAGGAGGAAGCCTTTAGAAGACTGCAGCAGCACATCCATACGCTTTGGAAGGAAGCTGAAGAGGCCGGGGAGCGGTATCTTCCGCATGAATTTATGTATAAGATGCTACTTTCGGGTGTACTTGAGGAACATTATGAAATAGATCTCAAAGATTCCTGGATGTATGCGGCGGCAGAGAAAAACCTGCCTATTGTTTGCCCGGGATGGGAAGACAGCACCATGGGAAATATTTTTGCCTCCTATGTTCTCAAAGGAGAGTTACAAGCCTCTACAGTGAAATCAGGGATCGAGTATATGACCTTCCTGGCAGATTGGTATACTGAGAATTCCTCAAAAGGTATTGGCTTTTTTCAGATCGGAGGGGGAATAGCGGGCGATTTTCCTATTTGTGTTGTGCCAATGCTATATCAGGATATGGAAAGAACAGAGACACCCTTTTGGAGCTATTTTTGCCAAATTAGCGACAGCACCACAAGTTATGGAAGTTATTCCGGTGCCGTACCTAACGAAAAGATCACCTGGGGTAAATTGGGAATTGAGACCCCAAAATTTATAATCGAGAGTGATGCAACTATTGTTGCACCTTTAATTTTTGCTTATCTTTTGGACATGTAATTATGGATAATTTAAAAAGAGTAATCGTAGATTTTAAAAAACTGACACCAGAGGTGTTAAAGCTTTTGGTGGAAAGATATCCGGACGGATATGATGATGCACACATCATTTCTTTTAAGAATGCAAGTGGGGAACGTATTGAGGCTGTTGAGGTTACCACAGAAGACACCAAATACCTGGTAAAGATCAGTGCAAGACTGGAGGTCACTATGGCCAATTATGATGAAGATGATTACGAAGATTTTGATGATGATGATCCGGATGCGATCCCAGATGTAGAGATCAAGGATGAAGAAGATGACGATGACGAGGATTAGCCATATAAAGTAAAACAATATGAAACACAGCGCTTTTCACCTTGCCTTACCCTGCTATAGCGTTACCAAGACAAAAAATTTCTATATAGACATCATAGGTGCTAGGTTAGGGCGTCATTCAACCCAATGGGTAGACATCGACTTGTTTGGCAATCAGATAACCTTTACCAAGTCGGGCGAGTTTTCGTTCTCTTACAAGTCCTATAAATTTGGAGATACAATACTGCCCTCATTTCATTTTGGCGTTATTCTCGATGAAAAAACCTGGAACATCACGTTTAATCGACTCTCAGATATAAGGGAAGAACCTACCATAGCGACTACTTTTCTAAAGGATAAGAAAGGGGAGCATACTTCTTTCTTTGTCAATGACCCCAACGGATACGTGGTGGAATTCAAAAAATTTAAAGAAACTAAACAAGTATTTGCCTCTTAAATAAATATCGATCCAGATCATCATTAAATAAGGTCATCTGCTTAAAGTGCTGTTATATCCCTGAAGAAAATGCTAAAGATCATAGGTAGTGTTGAGCGTTGTGCTCTTAAAGAATTGGGGATCTCCAAAATTGACGCCCGCATTGATACCGGTGCAAAATCGTCCTCCTTACAAGCCACCAATATTGTGTCCTTTAAAAAGGAAAAGCAAAAATGGGTGAGATTTGAAGTTAATT
>CAWJQE010000026.1:0-88477 GCA_963844995.1 uncultured Flavobacteriaceae bacterium
TCTTGGCTATGATTTCGGCACGTCAGAGGGGGGCGAATCCACGCGGCTGATCTACCGCGGTTAGCGGTAGAGATTCGCACTGCAAAGCGAGCCCTGGCCGTTTAACCATTTAAGCCATTTCTAGTTTTATTTAAATGTAGAAAATTTCAAGGAAATTCTAAAGTAGCGATGAATTATAGCCGTTGTTACCTGCTGTTATTTAGATCCAAGTATTGGTCAAGTTTCAAATTAGTTTTGGACCCATCAATATTTGTATATTCTAAACGCACAAAGCCATATTTATCATTGAAGTACGATTTAAGATAGGTTTTACCAATTCTACTTCTTGCAGAGCCCTCAATCACAAAACATTTTAATATTCCTAAATGCGTTTCAATTTCTATTTGGTCTGTTATCTCGTATTTATAGTTATTTTCAATAGAACCTGACCATAGCTTCCAACGCCCATCTGACCATTGATCACCTATCTTTAAAGACCAGGTCCATTTTGTTCCAATTTCATACGGAGCTTTTATATATGGAAAAGGATTCAATTCCAAAATTTCAAAGTACTGATCTCTGGGCGGATGCATCCATATGTTAGCTTCATTCTCAATTACTCCAGATGCGCTGTTAATTGAACCCACATAATTTTCTTGGGTCGGATAAGAATACCCGATAATTGTCTGGTTGTAATCTGGAAAATGTTTGTCAAAGCCCTGTAAACCTTTTTTAACCGAAATAATCACCCTCTGAATGGTGTTTTGATCTACTTCGGTTTCAGGAACAAACTGCCAATATGAAAGACTGTCTATATATTTAAAGAAGTGCCTTTTGTAATCCTTGTCTATATGTTCAAACTTGTAATGAAAAGAAACCCCCTCCTTGAATATCACATTGTTTCTAGTGAATCTGTTTTCATCGGTGATGATAGAGTCATATTTTTCTACAATAATCCCGTCATCGTCTACTAATTGGTATTCGGTACTTTGCTTTTCTGCGCTCTGGGAGTATGATAATGAAGTAAAGCCAATAATTAATAAAATCTTTATTCGAATCATGGTATTTAATAATAGCAGGTAACGGTCTGGGCTATGACTTCGTGGTAAGCGTCAGACGTTTTTTGTTTCTTTAAAAATAGGAAAAAACGGCCAAGCGATAAGCCATGAGTTATAGCCGTTGTTGTACTTAGTTTTTTAAGCGTCGAGGGTTGTAAGTCCATATTTTTCCCTCAATTTTATATCCACTTCAATTATCAGATTATTTATGAGTTTATTTATAATAGATAATTTATCGTAATGAAACATAATTTTTCTTCCGACCAATTCTTTATAAACAGGGAATTCATCTGCTAGCTCTTGTGATATAATTCCTCTATTATGTACAATAATGTTTCGCTGTTTTATAACCATTGAAAAGTCTTTTTCGTCTTGTTCATTTTCAAAAATATCAATGCCAAGTCTAGACTGAAAAAATTTCTTAATATCTTCAATTCCTTTATAGAATAGTTCTTTTATTTTTTTGTCAGATAGTGCAATTATTAGTTCGTCTATCGTTTCGAAGGATAAAATAAAATCATACGTTTCGTGTTCTTTAGAGGACTTTAATATTCTTGGCTCTTTCCTAACTACTTCACTTAAAATATCTTTGAAGTAGCAAAGTGCATTATCGACAATTCGGCTATAAGCCATTTGTCCAAAATACAATTCATACGTTTCAACTTTAAAAATTCCGTCAGCTTGTTCTGATTTCAGAAATTTGATTAATGCCTCAGAAGCAATGTTCGGTTCTTCTTCTTTAAAAAATTCAGCCAACTCGGATTTCACTTTGTCTTTATCATTGTGTTCCGCAAAAAGCATAAACATTAGCATAAGTTCAAGACTCGCAACTTCTTCAATAAATACCTTATATGAAGCCGTATTTCTTAGTAAAACTTTTGCTCCGAACTTATTTACTACAATATCTGATTTTTGGTTTTTCATAAATTAAGTACAACAATTGAATATAGTGCATTATGCACTATATCTCATTTATATAAATGTAGGAAATCTGAGGCTATTTGTAAGATGGGAGTTACTTTTCAATGCACAATGAATCAAAAAAGCCCTCATAGCTGTGACGGCCGGTATATTTGGGGAAGAATACCGGGGTAACTACTTTGCTCCGATAAACCAAGTACTGCAAATACTAAAATTTGATTTTCTGGTCTTTCAGACCTAACGCTTTAGAATACAAAAACCGCTCGAGCGGTTTCGGCGGTTTTTATATATTCTAAATCGCACAAATTTTAGTGCTTGATCTGTGGAGAATACCGGAGTCGAACCGGTGACCTCTTGCCTGCCAGGCAAGCGCTCTAGCCAGCTGAGCTAATCCCCCTTTTTGGAAGTTCAAAGGAACTACTTTTTGGCAACGTTTCAAAATGCAACCTTCTTTTATTTTTAAGAAAAGTATAACGTCATAAGTTTTATGACTACTGTACGGATCCTTACTTTAGAAAAAAAGAAACAATGAATAACATAGACGGAAAAGTAGCCTATATAACTGGTGGAACCAAGGGAATAGGACACGGTATTGCTAAAACACTTCTCAACGCCGGTATGAAAGTGGCTATTAGCGGAAGAAATAAAAAAGACGCTGAAATGGCAGCCAGAGAGCTTGGATCTGAAGAACGGGTGCTTGGGCTTGCCTCGGATGTTACAAAACCTGAAGATGAAGTCTCCGCAGTTGCAATGATCCTTAAAAAATGGGGTCAATTAGATGTGGTTATTGCCAATGCTGGAGTGGGCATATTTAACTCAGTAGATACACTGAGCGTAGAAGATTGGAAAAAGATGATAGACACCAATTTAAGCGGTGCTTTTTATACGCTAAAGGCTGCGTTAAACCCCTTAAAAAAATCTCATGGATATTATATAACGATCGCCAGCCTTGCAGGCGCCAACTTTTTTGCCTCCGGCACAGGGTATAATGCCTCCAAATTTGGGGTCGTTGGCTTTACGCAGGCTGCAATGTTGGATCTGAGAGGGCATGACATTAAAGTATCTACTATAATGCCGGGATCTGTGGCTACCCATTTTAATGACAATGAGCCATCTGAGAAAGATGCCTGGAAAATTCAACCGGAAGATATTGGAGAATTAGTAGAGGATCTGCTAAAGATGAACCCCAGAACATTGCCAAGTAAGATAGAGGTTAGGCCCAGCAGACCAGATAAGAAATAAGAATTAGATCTCCTTAGCAACGAATGCCTCTTTCTGATCGCAGATGGTCGCAATAAGTTGCAGTAGTTGTTCCTGGAACAGATCTAGCGTATTTGAAGTGATGGTGGTATCCTTTGAGGACCTACTGCCAGACTCTTTTACGGCAAAAGTAAGAAGTCCGGCCTCCAGATTCCTAAAAGGTATGATCGCTGCTTCAAAGGCCTCTGTTTGATGCTTGTTTCTATACATAAGGGCATAACACAAAAGCTGAAATGCTTTGCTTTTATCGGGGTCATTGATAAGGCTCTCCCAGTCTGTAATCTGAACGTCAGCGGCTTGAGCATTTCCGGTTTTATAGTCTAAAATACGAAGCATTCCATCCTTTTTATCTACCCTGTCCAGAGTACCTCTCAGGAATACTGGAAATGGCAAGCCCGGAACAGCAATTGAGGTTTTAAAGGGTTCTTCAAGGGCCAGGAGCTCAATGGTATGATGTCTGCTTTCTTTTATTTCTAAGGTGATGTATTTTTCTATATATCGTTGGATGACGTGATAGGCGATCAGATTTTGACCACTATCCAGGGATACATTTGGGTAATGCTCCTTATAATGTTCTTTCACCACTTTGGGGATGCCGGGGAGTAAGGACTTAAGGTTTTCGGGAGAAAGCCGACTTCCAATAAAGGGTTTATACAGAGCTTCCATGCTACTGTGGATCACCGTTCCAAAGGTATTTGCCGCAATGACTTCCTCAACATCGATAGATTCTTTGATACCAAGCACATATTTTTTATAAAAATCGATGGGGTTACGAATATATTGCGAAAGAGAAGATGGAGAAAAACCTTTTTCAGCCCTCTCTTTAAGGGCGGTAATAATAGAGGGTTCTTTTTCTACGGTCTCATCTTCAGGTATTGGCAGCTCCATAGCAGGAGAGGCGACAAAATGTGTAATATTCTTGTGCCTTTTATCTTCCGTGAGCAATTGACTAATAAATCGGCTCTTTTCTCCTCCTTCCAGCACATCTGGCTCTGTATTATAGAGTAAATAAACATTTTTTGCCCGTTGTAACAGTCTGTAAAAATGATACGTATACACCGCATCTTTCTCTTTATAGGTAGGGAGTTTGAATTCTTTTTTAAGATCGAAAGGAATAAAGGAAGAATTTGTCTTACCCGAAGGGAGGACACCTTCATTAACCGAGGTAATAACCACCGTTTCAAAGTCGAGATTCCTGCTTTCGAGCATTCCCATTACCTGAATTCCTTCCAGGGGTTCACCATAAAAATCGAGTGTTTCCATGGCGAGCAACTCTCTATAAAGACTTTGAAAGGACTTTAGATCACTTATAAAATTGTATGTATTCATGTACCCTTTCATTTCATTGAAGACCACATGAAGTTGAACCAGATATTCCAGGGTAATAGCATCTGCCTCTGAGCTAAAGTGCTCTCTTAATGAAAGTAGTAAGTCGTCGCAAGCATTGAGAAGTTTAACGGGGGAAGTAAAAGACTCGGAGAATAAAAGGGCCATGACTGCTTTATCTGAAGTGATCAGTTTTGGCAGGTGCTGAGGTTGAATATAGATCCAATTTTTCTCTTTAATTACTTTCGTAAGTTCTGAAGTTGTTTTTAGCGGAGTCTTAAATAGGGATTGTATATACGGGTGTGAAATAAAGGAAAGGAGGTCATTGTAGTACCAACCTTTATCCTGTTTTGTAACATACAGGGAAATAAATTCGTTAAACAGACTTGCTGCGGGTGTACTGGCTACCGGATAGCCCATGGTAACATTGATATTAGAAATGTTTCCCGGCATGGAATTTAGTACAGGGTTAAGAAGGTTTTCGTTACCAAGGATAATGGCCGTAGCATTAAGAGAAGCCTTGTCTTTGTCATTCAGTTCGCTTATTAAATTGCCAACATATTTAGCCTGAGAAACATTTTTTGGCACTCCTATTATTTTTATACTCTTTTCAGAGTTATACGTTGGTTTTGGGCCTTTAGGTGAATGGGAAACATAATAGGGCCAATTTTTTAAATACGATCGAATAAAAACTCCCGCATCATGAATATGATCTTGAAGAAAACAAGGATCAATATCCCAGAAAACATCGGCTTTTTGCTCAGATAATAGCGTTTGTATGATCGCAGATTCAGCAGCATTTAACGCATTGAAGCCTATAAAAAAATGTGTGTCTTTCTCTATGGTCTTTGCATATTCATGGATATTTTCCTGTGCTTTTCTATACACCATTCCCTGATATCCTACGCCAAGACTCATCAAATGGTCTTTAAAGGTATCGTAAAGCGGCTCCAGTGAATTCCAAAAACGGATATAGGATTCAACCAGAGGTGTTTTGTCTGGTTGTAAATACCAATGGTTGGTTTCCTGAATAGCACTCAGGTATGAGAAGATCTCATGCGGAGGAATAAGATACCGATCTATTTCGTTGAAATCCTGAAGCAGCGTATTTCCCCATTTGGAGAAGCTATAGAAACTTTCCGCCTGTTCTTTGTGAAGGGTTTGATATACACTGTATAATTCAAAGAATAACTGTGTGCCGGAGGCATAGCGAAGCCCGGAGAGTTGTTTTACAAATTCTTCAATTGTAACTATGGTAGGGGCAAAGGAAGAAGTTTTAGTTGTTTTGGAAAATTGTTGCAGAAGGAAAACGCCAGCGCGTTTGCTTGGTACCACCAGGACAAGATCATCACTGACTTGTTTTTTGCGGATAATATCTGATACAACCTCTTCAAGAAAACTTTGCATTGTTAAAAATAAAAAAAGCTCCGCATTTGCGGAGCTTTTTAAACGTTATAAACGTTTTATTATTTATTTCACTAGGTTGATCTCAACACGTCTGTTCTGAGTTCTACCTGCTCTTGTGTTATTAGAAGCAATTGGCTTAGCTTCACCGTAACCAATAGCTGTTAATCTATCTGCTCCAATTCCTTCTTTTACTAAGAAGTCTCTAACAGAGTTAGCTCTCTTCTCAGAAAGAGATTGGTTCAATTTCTCACTACCTACGCTGTCAGTATGACCTTCAACGGTAAACTTAGCGTTAGGATATTCGTTTAAGATCTTAATGATGTCTACGAATACAGATACTGATTCAGTTTTAAGAGAAGCTCTACCTGTATCGAACAAGATAGTTCTAGCGTAATCGTTCAATTGTTTTTGAACTTCTTCAGTAACTTCAGGACAACCTTTGTTAGCTACAGTACCAGCAACGTCTGGACACTGATCATCTTTGTCTAGTACACCATCACCGTCTGTATCAGGCCATGGGCATCCTTTGTTTTCAGCAGGACCTGCTTCACTAGGACAAGCATCATCTTTATCAGCAACACCGTCACCGTCAGCATCTGGACAACCAGATAAGGCAGCTAGGCCAGCTTCATTAGGACAAGCATCATCTTTATCAGCGATACCATCGCCGTCAGAATCAGGACATCCGTTTAGTTCTTTAGAACCAGCTTCGTTAGGACAGCTATCTTTTCCATCTTCGATACCATCTCCGTCAGAATCAGGACAACCGTTGAAAGCAGCTAAACCAGCAACTTCTGGACAAGCATCGTCTTTGTCATAGATGCCATCTCCATCTGTATCAGTTCCACCGAACTTAATAGCAATTCCGGCTGAATGCTGGAAGTGTTTTACACCATAGTCTTCAAAAGCGTGCTTGTAGCCCGTTTGAAGAGTAAAGCCGATGTTGTCATTGAACCAGTAGCTAGCACCGATACCGGCGTTAGCAGTTCCAAATCCAATTTCATCAACCCAAGTGTAACCTCCACCGAATTCTACGAATGGGATTATTTTCTTATCCTTTAGTATATTGTATTTAATGGTACCATCTACAGCGTAATGAGATAAATCATCTGCCGAAGCGTCTCCTAATTTAGAGATTCGGTTCAAACTACCTCTGGCTCCAACTGAGAAACCGTCACCAACATACTTGGACACAGATACGTAAGAAATAGAAGGCAAAATATTCCAGTGATCATTTACATTAAAGTACTCACTGAATAAAGTACCTGTTGGGTAAGCGGCATCTTGGTCATTAGTAGGATAAACATCTATTGCGTTTACACCAAAGCTAACTTGCCAGGGATTATTTTCATCCTGCGCTTGAATGTTGTTAAACCCTATTAAAAGTAGGCCAACAACCAATAATCTGCTAAGCTGTTTCATGTTCAAAATTTTAAGTTTAAGTGTTTATTAGCTGCAAATGTAAGTTGTTAAGAATTATTAACAAAATCAATTTCTTTTTTTTTTAACCTATTAAAACATATAGTATCTAAGGAGTTACACAATTTTTAGCGCTTTACCAACCTTTATAAAGGCTGAGATGGCTTTATCCAGGTGTTCTTTTTTATGCGCAGCAGACAATTGAACCCGTATTCTGGCCTTTTCTTTAGGAACTACGGGATAAAAGAAGCCAATTACATAGATTCCTTCCTTTAATAACATATCTGCCATCTGTTGTGATAATTTAGCATCGTATAACATTACAGGTACAATGGCGGAGTCACCATCAATAATATCGAATCCTGCCTTTTTCATGCCTTCTTTAAAGTAACGGGTATTGCTTTCCAGTTTGTCTCTTAGCTCTGTACTCCCTGCTAACATGTCGAATACCTTAATAGAAGCACCTACAATAGCGGGCGCGAGTGAGTTGGAGAACAAATAAGGCCTGGAGCGTTGCCTTAACATGGCAATGACCTCTTTATTGGCCGTAGTATACCCTCCCATGGCGCCGCCTAGAGCTTTACCCAGAGTTCCTGTAATGATATCTACCCTGTTCATAACCCCTTTTTCCTCCATAGTTCCTCTGCCGGTTGGTCCAATAAACCCTGCAGCATGGCATTCATCCACCATAACCATAGCGTCATAGGCATCGGCCAGGTCGCATATCTTATCCAGTGGTGCCAATAATCCATCCATTGAGAACACACCGTCTGTAACTATGATCTTAAAACGCGCCTTATCTGCTACCGCTTGTTTCAACTGAGTTTCCAGATCCTCCATATCACTATTTGCATAGCGGTATCTCTTTGCTTTGCACAAACGAACACCGTCAATAATGGAAGCGTGGTTAAGAGAATCGGATATAATGGCATCCTCAGCAGATAATAGTGGCTCAAATACACCACCATTGGCGTCAAAGGCTGCAGCATAGAGGATAGTATCCTCAGTCCCATAATAGGAAGCGATCTTTGCTTCCAGTTCTTTATGTATGTCCTGGGTTCCACAAATAAAACGAACCGATGACATACCAAAACCATGAGAATCCAAAGCGTCTTTTGCCGCTTTGATAATTTCCGGATGATTGGACAAGCCCAAATAATTGTTAGAACAAAAATTTATTACTTCCTGTCCTGTTGAAATTTTGATCACAGCATCCTGAGGAGAGGTAATGATCCTTTCTTTTTTATAAAGGCCGGCCTCTTCTATGGCTATAAGTTCATCTTCTAGGTATTTTTGTATACTACTGTACATAATTATATGAATACGGGTTTTATTTCATCATTTATATAGACCAGGATTTTGTTCTTCACTTTGTAGCCCATAGATTTCAATGTGTGGCCATAGGTATCTATTTGCTCAATGTGGGAAGAGTACTCATTTCCGGTTTTGTAATCAATTATGGTAACCTCCATCTCTTCAAACACCATCCTGTCTGGCCGCAAAATTACCCCATTTTCTGTAATTAATGGTTGCTCGTTCTTAATATTAAGTGAGGCCTTAAAATAAGGTGCCAAGTCCGGATGAGTAACAATATTGTTAAAACGCAGCAGGTAACTGTCTTGTTCATTTGCCGAGATGGCACCGGTATCTACAAGAAGTGAGACGGTAGGGGCCACATCTTCGGGGCTCATAATTAGACTCATGCCATAATGTAACAAGGTTCCCTGAGAAATGGCCAATTCTCTTGAGGAACCCCATAATTCTCCGGCACGGGTACTTATTGTAAGACTGCTTTCAAATTTGTTGGTATACATAAAGGGCATACTAATATGAGCCATCTCGCTCGATTTACTTTCATTTTGATATATCAGTTCACCAAAGTCATATCTAAAGGTATTTGGGTCCCAGCGATGTTGTTCCTTTAAGAAATGAATAAATAGACCGGAGAAATAGGCAGGCTTATGCTCGCCTTTGGCGGATAGATCCATCTCAGAAACAATAAATAGTCCTTGAATACTTCTGGTAAGTGCCACATATAAAAGGTTGAAGGCGTCCAATTCCATTTTTTGCTGTTCTTCCTCATATAGGATCCGGGCCTGCTCATGATACATGATCATCTCCTTTTTCTTGCTTACGAGAATATTATCAAACCCTTCAAGGGTATCGTCTTCGGTAGGGATCCAGATCTTAGGGTCTTTTTCCTGATATATATAAGTATTGGCGAAGGGAAAAATTACCATGGGGAATTCGAGTCCTTTTGCCTTATGAATGGTCATAAGTTGTACTGCATTGACATTTTCGGGAGCCGGAATACTCAATGATTTTTTTTTCTTATTCCATTGTGTGAGGAAAGTTGCTATACCAGTATCTAATGTTTGTTCTACATCTAACACTTCATCGAGGAAGGAGCTGATATATGCGTTTGAATCTTCACAAAGCTTAAAACGATGAATGGCGTACTCCAGCGCATCATATACAGATCGCTTGTTGAAAACAGCTAGGTCAAAATTGTATTCCGAGGTGAAAAGTGCCGGTAGCTTCTCCAGGTTTTGAGATATAAAGCTGTGTTTGTTTTGGGCCGGACTTAAAAAAGACAGGATCTCATACTGAATGTTTAGATCTGAAGGGAAGTTTGAAAGTTTGAGCAGGTTTATAAGGAAATTGACCGAAGCATTATTTTGCAACAACAAGGATTCTGAAGAAATGACAGGGATCTTATTCCCCAAAAGATGTTCTGCTACTTTAACTCCCTGCTTTTTTGCTCGGAACAATACACAAATATCCCGAAAAGGTACTTGTTTATTGAGCAATTCATTGATGATACGCAGCACTTCTTCACAATATAACAGCTCTTTTGTTTCCTCCGAATCCTCTAAAAAACGAATACTCACAAGGCCTCCTTTTTGGTTAGTATGGAGTTGCTGATTTCCTTTGACGAACAGATCCTGATAGATTTCACTATTTAAATGAGGCACCGTTGAGGTAAAAAAGGCATTATTAAAGCTCACGATCTCTTCATAGCTTCTATAATTGGTGCCCAGGGTGGCGGTCTTTGGAGCTAAGCCAAATAGGCTATCATCATCGCGAATAAGATTCAGGAACTGTTCAGATCTGCCGCCACGCCATCTATAAATAGCCTGCTTTGCGTCACCTACAAGAAAAAGACTCCCCCTGTTTCCCTGAAGATCCTCACTTTGCAGGGCATGGGAGATCAAAGGAACTAAATTGGACCATTGCATGAGTGAGGTATCCTGAAATTCATCTATAAAATAATGCTTGTATTTTTCGCCCAGCCGCTCATATATAAAAGGAGCCGGCTGATCCTTTATATGTTCAGAGATAAGAGTATTAAAGGCAGATATTGGCAACTGATCCCTTTCTTCCAGAAGGGAATTTATTTCTTTTTGTAAGGCATTGAGAATGGTGAGAGGAACAATGTTCTGATAGATATTCTTTAAAAATGTAAGTCGGCCATACCGCTGTTTGATCGTATTAAAAAGATCCGTGAACTGAG
Organism: uncultured Flavobacteriaceae bacterium; assembly: GCA_963844995.1. Classification (GTDB taxonomy): domain Bacteria; phylum Bacteroidota; class Bacteroidia; order Flavobacteriales; family Flavobacteriaceae; genus Muriicola. Next base: position 10,885 of record CAWJQE010000026.1, read on the forward strand.
GCATTAGCCCGTCTATGTCTGCTTTCTTTCCTTCAGGAGCAGATTTATTATAGAGTGGTTCACTGCCAAATTGCTGTTTCCATTTTGCCTTGAAATCGAGGGAAGAGGGATCTTCACTCACCTGGTTCATAAACTTAGGGAAATAGCCAGCTGTAAAGTCGGATTGCTCCAAATGGGCTTCTTCCATGAGTTGGAGCACGTTTTGCGCCACTGCCGCCAGTTCCTTTTTAAGGAAGGCTATAGTTTTGAGCAGCAGGGATTGCAAGGCTAAAAAGGATTTGAGGTCTTTGCTTTTAAGATCTTCCAGAAAAGGTGAGTGATTTTCATTAAATAACATGCCACCAACTTTCCCCAGATCGTACCCTATATTCCAGCTTTTACTTTCATCTATCTTTTCAAGTGCAAAAGCAATCAGTATATCTGTTATTTGCTCATCGACCTTCGCATTTCCTATCAACCGATCTACCCCTTCTGCCAATAGAAGCTCAGTATCCAGGATAACTTCGAAGTTCTGAGGGATCTTCAGATCTTTTGCAAAGGTCTTAATGAGTCGATGATTGAACTTATCTATGGTGGAGATGTCAAAGAATGCGTAATTATGCAAAATTTCCTTTAGCGATCGTCTTGCCCTTTTGTGCAAGATCTCAGGAGAGAGTTGCAGTTCCTGTGCCAATTGAAGAAAAAGTTGATTGTTATCATTGCCTTCAGACGAAATGGAAAAGTCGTGCAGACATTCCAAAATACGTTGTTTCATTTCATTAACCGCCTTGTTTGTAAAGGTGATGGCCAATATCTTTCGGAAATTCTGACCTCCTTCAACGGCGAGAAGTAACTTCAGATATTCCTTTACCAGGGTAAAGGTCTTACCTGATCCGGCAGAGGCATCGTAAATTACGTATGGATCCAGAAGAAATTATTTTACCTGCAAAATAAGGAAACTAGCAGAGTTCTTAACATATAATTATAGGAATATAATTGTTAAAATCCTTACTTTTGAAGAACACGAGTATTAACAATTAACACAAATAGAAATGGCTTTTGAACTACCAAAATTACCCTATGCATACGATGCTTTAGAACCTTATATCGATGCGAGGACCATGGAAATACATTATACAAAACATCACAATGGCTATACTACTAAATTAAATGCAGCTATTGAAGGCACTCCTCTTGCTTCCAAAGGAATTGTTGAGATCCTAACAGGCTTGGATATGAACAACAAGGCCGTTCGGAATAATGGAGGCGGGTATTTCAATCATTCTCTTTTTTGGGAGATCATGGGACCAAATGCCGGTGGAGCTCCTTCCGGGGACCTTGCGGCAGCGATCAATAGCGCTTTCGGTTCCTTTGATGCTTTTAAAGAGAAATTCAGCAATGCCGCGGGTACATTATTTGGCTCAGGCTGGGCTTGGCTTTGCGTCCACAAAGGAGGTAAGGTTGAGATATGTGCTACTCACAACCAGGATAATTCTCTAATGCCCGGAATAGGCTGTGGAGGCAGACCCATCATGGGATTAGATGTGTGGGAACATGCGTATTATTTGAACTATCAAAATCGCAGGCCAGACTATATAGCTTCCTTTTTTAATGTTGTGAATTGGTCCAAAGTTGCTGACTATTACAACAAGCATAAATAGAAGAATCAATAGAATAGTAAAAGCCGCAACGTGCATACGTTGCGGCTTTTTGTTTGAAATAAAGTTGAGATTAACACAATAGAAAAGGGCGGAGAAGTCTCCACCCTTTTCGTCCCAAATCTTACCATAAACTTAACCTACTTATGCTATGGCATCACTAAATTACTGGTATTGTGAGAAATAACAAAGAAAATTAAGGAAATTTTGGACAATGCATCAGGAACAAAGCCTTCAATAATTTAATAAAAGGAATAAAAGGGATGCTAATTCTTTGATATTCAGAAATAAAAAAGGCAGGATAGATCCTGCCTTTTTTCCCCAAATCTTACCATGAACTTAACCTACTTATGCTATGGTCCTCCAAAAATAGAGTAAGTGCCTGCTGAGAAAAAAGGTTTTGGACAAACGCCCCTTTAATTGGTTGAAATACCATTTGAAGAGGATATGTTTAAATACATGGAGGAAACGGACTACAAAATAATAAAAGATCCAGGGTTGAAATGCGTAAAATAAAAAAGGTGGAGAAGTCTCCACCTTTTTTGCCCCAAATCTTACCATGAACTTAACCTACTTATGCTATGGCATGACTAATGTAACTTCCTTAGGTCCGGAATGACGATAAAGGCGATTAAATGCAGATATTATCGATGAAATGCACAAAAGGGTGCATTTCATCGAATATTTTGTTAATACGCACGCTCATTCTTGCCTTCATAAAAATTAATAAATGCTTTGTTTACTACCTTATTTCCTCCGGGAGTTGGATAGTTGCCCGTAAAGTACCAGTCTCCTAAATTCTTAGGACACGCCTCGTGCAGATTTTCAATTGACTGATATATGATCTTTACCTGGGCTTTTATATCCGCAGGACTCAAAAGCTCACCAATTTTCTGTGAGATCTGTTCTGCACTGAAAGGGGCATAAAACTCTTTAACATAGTTGATGATCTCCAGATCCTTCTTATGAAATTGATCCTTACATTTTTTGTAGATCTCATCTACCACATGCAGGCTTTTGTGTTCTTTATGTAATTCAAGGGCGGCTTTAAAGGCAATAAAGTCTTCCAGTTTGGCCATATCAATACCATAGCAATCCGGATAGCGGATCTGAGGAGCGGAAGAAACCACTATAATCTTTTTGGGAGCCAGTCTGTCGAGTATCCCTAAGATACTGTTCTTTAAAGTAGTTCCTCTAACTATACTATCATCAATGATCACCAGGTTATCGTTTTCATTAACTGATCCATAAGAGATGTCATACACATGGGCCACCAGATCATCCCTGCTGCTATCCTGGGTTATAAAGGTTCTTAACTTGGCGTCCTTAATTGCTACCTTTTCAATTCTCGGACGTATCTCCAGGATCTCATGGAGTTCTTCACTAGAAATTCCCGAACCTTTAGCAAGGATCTGATCTTCTTTTTTCTTGTTTAAATAATTCTGCGCCTCCTTTACCATTCCCAGAAAAGAAGTTTCTGCAGTATTTGGGATATAGGAGAAGACCGTATTTTTTATATCGTGGTCTATAGCGGTCAGTATCTTTGGAAAAATCAGTTTTCCTAATTGCTTTCTCTCCTGGTATATCTCTTTATCACTTCCCCTCGAGAAATAGATACGTTCAAAAGAACAGGCTTTCCTTTCCAATGGTTCCAGGATCTTTTCTACCGTAACCTTCCCGTTCTTTTTAATTATGAGGGCATGGGCCGGGTCTATTTCTTTTACGGCTTCGTATTTTACATTAAAGACCGTCTGTATAGCAGCTCTTTCAGAGGCAACTACCACTACTTCATCGTCCTGAAAAAAGTAGGCCGGTCTGATCCCCGAAGGGTCTCTTAAAACAAAAGCGTCACCGTGTCCCAGTAGTCCTGCCATGGCATACCCACCGTCCCAATTCTTTGCGGCTTTCTTTAGTATTTTTCCCACTTTTAGTCGTTCCGCAATCAAAGGGGAGGCTTCCATTTTGTTATATCCCTCTTTTTTTATTTGCTTGTAGAGTTTAGCTACAGCGTCATCCAGGAAATGGCCTATTTTTTCCATGACCGTAACTGTATCTGCCAATTCCTTTGGATGTTGGCCCAGTTGCACCAGATTATCGAATAATTCGGCAACATTGGTCATGTTGAAATTCCCGGCAACGATCAAATTACGGTGCATCCAGTTGTTCTGTCTTAGGAAGGGGTGAACGTTCTCAATACTATTCTTACCAAACGTTCCATAACGAACATGCCCTAATAATACTTCGCCAATATATGGGATGTATTTTTTCTGAGCTTCGGCGTCGTCTATGTATTCAGGATGTTCCCGGAAGGCTTTGTTGATTCGGTCATTGATCTGGGCGAAGATATCCTGTATGGGCTGCGATTCTACAGATCGTACTCTGCTCATATATCGCTGTCCGGGCGCTACATCCAACTTAATGCTTGCAAAACCAGCGCCGTCTTGCCCACGGTTGTGTTGCTTCTCCATCATGAGGTACATCTTGTTAACCCCATAAAAAGCCGAACCGTATTTCTTTTTATAGAAATCAAGTGGTTTTAACAAACGTATCAGGGAGATCCCACATTCGTGTTTAATAGCGTCGCTCATAATTCATATCATAAAAAAAGCCCCGTAAAAACAGGGCGTTATTGTAACTCAATATCGAATTGTGTTAATTGTTTAAACTGATCGAGCCTTCTATCAACTTCTTCTTTGGAAAGTTGCTGCATTCGTTCTGTGCCAAACTTCTCCACACAGAAGGAAGCCAGATTCGACCCGTGGATAACAGCATTTCTTAAATTGTTAAATGAGATATTTTCTGTCTCGGCAATATACCCCACAAAGCCACCTGCAAAGGTATCACCGGCCCCGGTGGGATCAAAGACCTCTTCCAGGGGTAAAGCCGGAGCAAAGAACACCTCATCATCATGAAACAACAGCGCTCCGTGTTCTCCTTTTTTAATCACTACGTATTTAGGGCCCATAGCCTGTATCTTTTGAGCGGCTTTGACTAAGGAATATTCTTTGGTAAGTTGCCTGGCTTCTTCATCATTAATAGTGATCACATCAGTATGACGAATGACCTCTTTCAATTCGGGCATGGTATTGTTCATCCAGAAGTTCATAGTATCTAATGCAATCAGCTTAGGTTTTTCTTCCATTTGCCTAATAACACTAAGTTGTACATTAGGATGGAGGTTGCCAAGCATTAATACATCCGCATCCTTAAAATGAGAAGGCACTTTTGGATCAAAATCGGCTAAGACATTCAGATCAGTTATAAGCGTGTCCCTGCTATTTAGATCATTGTGGTACTTTCCTTTCCAAAAAAAGGTTTTTCCATTCTTCACGATCTCAATACCGGAGATATCGATCCCTTTATTTTTCAAAAGATCCAAATATGTTTGTGGAAAGTCGTCCCCCACAATAGATACTATGGCAGATTCTAGAGTAAACTGGGCCGCTGCAAGACCAATAAATGTTGCAGCCCCACCAAGGATCTTATCAGTTTTTCCAAATGGCGTTTCTATGGCATCAAAAGCTACCGTACCAACAATTAAAAGTTTGCCCATAAATGATGTTCAAATTCGTTGCAAATATACACTTTTGAAATTCCCTGAATGCCACCGGGAAACGTTAAAATATGCCAGATTATTTTCGGCCAAAATCGGCAGGAATCTCACCCCAGGCAGCAGTTTCCCATTTAACCACCGGGGTGTTGTAAGAATTTTCCTTTAACCAGCTAACGGCCCTTTTAATGAGATCGAATAAAGCCTTGTTCCCGGCATTAGGCTGCAATTTTGTATTGCATTGTTTCTTTCTCACCCAACTCATAGCTGTTCTGGAATCCGTATATATGATTCTATCAGACTTTCGTTCTTTCAGATAGGCCAGACCATGAACGATGGCCAGGAATTCCCCAATATTATTTGTCCCTTCAGGGAAAGGACCTTGCTTAAACAATCGTTTTTTGGTCTTGGTGTCTACGCCCTGGTATTCCATAATACCGGGATTTCCACTGGAAGCGGCATCAACAGAAATAGAATGCATACTGGGATCCCCAATCTTTAAAAGATCTGTGGCAGACAAGCCGGGATCTTTTTTCTTTTTTCCTTTATAGGCCTCATAAGGACTATTAAAGGCCTCTTTTGCTTTTTCATTAGTAGAGAATGACATATACTGAGCCCCCTTTACCCCTGTGATCTGTAACTTACAGTCCTCCCAACTGCCATAAATTCCTGGATTCTTACCCTTCCAGACCACATAAAATTTCTTTTTACCTGCCATTATTTACCTACTAGTAAGTCCTCAATTACCTGAGGGAAGTGTCTTTGTTCCAAAGCCTGCACTTTAGCTGTAATTTGATCTACGGTATCTTCCTTAGAGAGGCCCACTTTAAATTGGCGTATGATAGCCCCTTCATCATAATGCTCATTTACATAATGGATGGTGATACCCGTTTCAGATTCCCCCTGTGTTTTTACCGCAGTATGAACATGTTTGCCATACATACCTTTTCCCCCGTATTTAGGCAGAAGGGCCGGATGGATATTAATTATCTTCCTTGGGAATGCCTCTACCAAATCTGAAGGGATCATTAGTAAGAAGCCTGCCAGGACTATAAGGTCTGGCTGTATACATTTTAAAATTTCCAGGACGAGAGGGGAGTTTGTAAAACCAGCTTTATTAAAATAAAATGCCGGGACCCCTAATTTATTACAACGATCTATGACGTAGGCATCGCGTTTATTGGTGAGAACACAAGAAATAGAAATATCAGAATGTCCAGTGAAATAGTTTACAATATTTTCAACATTGGAACCTGAACCTGAGGCAAAAAGGACAATATGCTTCATTTTTTATAATATATCTTACTTAGAATACAGCAGATAGAAAGGATTCTAAAGAAAATATTGAGATTTGGGTAAGCCCCGTAACTATATCTCTCCGGAAATAATTTTCCACTCAACATTTATGGTGCTAAAGTAATACACTTGCCATTAAATTTCTTAAATTACCCCACAAATTGGCTTCACATGGTGTATTTCCACCAAAGTTTTTTATTTTTGCCAACAATTAAAAATTAAAACCAATAAAATTATGTCAGACATTGCATCAAGAGTTAAAGCAATTATCGTTGATAAGTTAGGCGTGGATGAAAATGAAGTAGTTGCTGAAGCTAGCTTCACCAACGATCTGGGAGCAGATTCATTAGACACTGTTGAGTTAATAATGGAATTTGAAAAGGAATTTGATATTCAGATTCCGGATGATCAAGCAGAAAATATCGCAACCGTCGGCCAGGCTATCAGTTATATTGAAGAGGCCAAATAAGTAATGATATCAGGAACATGATGTGAATTATCCATGTGGTTACCATGCTGCATGGATATTTTTTTTTAATTTTCACGTGGTATACGTACTACCTATGAAACAAAAATTGGTTCCATGCAGTTAAAACGAGTTGTTGTTACCGGACTGGGTGCTTTGACACCTATAGGCAATACCCTGGGTGAATACTGGGAAGGCCTCAAGGCAGGAAGAAGTGGCGCTGCTCCTATTACCTATTTTGATGCGGAGAAATTCAAAACAAAATTTGCTTGCGAGGTCAAGAATTTTGATCCCCTGAATTTCTTTGATAGAAAAGAAGCCCGAAAGCTAGATAGATTTGCACAATATGCCTTAGTATCTTCGGATGAGGCCATATTGGATGCAGGTCTTGATCTAAACATCGTTGATAAATTTAGAGTCGGCGTTATTTGGGGCGCAGGTATTGGTGGGTTAGAGACATTTCAAAATGAAGTGATGGATTTCGCCAATGGAGATGGTACTCCAAGGTTTAATCCTTTTTTTATTCCTAAAATGATCGCTGATATCGCACCGGGTAATATTTCCATAAAACACGGTTTTATGGGACCAAATTACACTACGGTTTCTGCTTGTGCCTCTTCGGCGAATGCCATGATCGATGCCTTGACATATATTCGTTTGGGGCATTGTGATGTGATCGTTACCGGAGGAAGTGAAGCCGCAGTAACTTTGGCCGGGATGGGTGGTTTTAATGCCATGCACGCCTTGTCAACCAGAAATGAAAGTCCGGAGACAGCCTCCAGGCCTTTCGATGCTACCAGAGATGGTTTTGTTTTGGGAGAAGGAGCCGGGGCATTGATCCTTGAAGAATATGAACATGCGAAAGCAAGGGGAGCAAAAATATATGCCGAGATCATAGGTGGAGGAATGTCTAGTGACGCTTACCATATGACCGCTCCTCATCCTGAGGGCATAGGAGTAGTGCGCGTAATGGAAAATTGCTTACGAGATGCCGGTTTAAAGCCTGAAGATGTAGATGCTATAAATACTCATGGAACCTCAACACCATTGGGTGATGTGGCAGAATTAAAGGCAATATCACAGGTATTCGGAAAACACGCTTCTAATATCAATATAAATTCAACCAAGTCAATGACGGGTCATTTACTGGGTGCTGCCGGTGCCATAGAAGCTATTTCCTCTATTCTTTCAATGCAACACGGATTAGTACCTCCCACCATTAATCATTCTGTGGTTGATGAGAATATAGATCCCACTTTGAATTTAACATTGAACAAGGCGCAAAAGCGAGACGTTCGTGTAGCCATGAGCAATACCTTTGGTTTTGGTGGTCACAACGCTTGCGTAGTCTTTAAGAAAATTATCTAAGGATTAATGAATTTTCCCTCTAATATATTTAATTCCCATTCCAAACAGGATGGGGATTTTTTTTTAGGGATGACAAATATCCTGGGGTTTAAGCCAAAAAATATTGACATCTATAAGAAGGCCTTTCTTCATCGTTCGGCAAACATGAAAGATAAACAAGGCAACCCCATGAACTATGAACGCCTTGAATTTCTCGGAGATGCCATGTTGGGGACAATTATATCCAAACATTTGTACAATGAGGTGCCTGGAGGTGACGAAGGGTACCTTACCAAGATGCGATCCAAAATAGTTAGCAGAAAGCATTTAAATGAACTTGGGAAAGACCTTAACCTCATTGATTTTGTAGAAAGCAGAATACCTAAGTCGCATTTTGGCGATAATATCCATGGCAATGTATTTGAAGCCCTTGTAGGCGCTATTTATCTGGACCGTGGGTACAAGTACTGTGAACAGTTTATTGCGGACCGCGTTATAGAACCCTATGTAGACATTGAACAATTAGAAGGGAAGGTTATCAGTTATAAAAGTCTTTTGATTGAATGGTGCCAAAAGCAAAAAAAGGACTTTAAATACAATGTGTATGAGGATACCGGGAACGACCCTTTGAAGCATTTTGCAGTAAAATTCAGTATTAATGGCAAGGTAATGGCCAAGGCTAGAGCTACTTCCAAAAAGAAGGCCGAAGAAAAAGCCTCGAAAAGAGCTTTTTTTGCCTTACAACACAAAATAGAAAATTCTTAAATTCTTCTATATTGAAGTACGCAAAGGTTTGCGTAACTCAATAACACTAGATATGGCCTTCAGGCACTAGGCAAGTATCGTTATATATTATATATTTACATCTTAGGCTTTTTTATGGGAGCAAGCTTGCGGATACATGAGGATCTATATGATGAGGAATTTTCGCTGGTAGGTATTCATACCAGTTTGGAAGATTATGCCCTTGTGTATGCGTTGAATGAGGCTTTAAAGATCCGATTAAAAAGATCTTCAGAAGATCTTAGCTTTTCTTCTACCATTGCCTATCCTTGTTTCGAATGGAAAGACGAATTGTACGATCTAAACTGGGCCTTATTCATCAATACCTGTATCACCTCTCAGAAGAATAAGCCCAATGACCTTTTCCCGGAAGAGCTTTCTTATACCAGTCATCAGTTGGTGCCTGAACATAAAGAAGCTGATTATCTCTTGAAGATGGACAATTACGCGTTAAATTCTGCTCTCCTAAAGAAAATTAAGACCATCCCAAAGGTAGTTACGGCCTATGCCATTGAGACAGAAAAATTAAAATCTAAGCCCAACCTAATTTTTTAAATAATGCCCAATAAGAAGAAGACAAAAATTGTGGCCACCTTGGGCCCCGCCTGCAGCGATAAGGAAACCCTCAAAAAGATGATAGAAGCAGGGGTTGATGTATTTCGCATCAATTTTTCCCATGCTGATTATGACGATGTGAAAGAACGGATCAAAATAATCCGGGAATTGAATGAGGAACTGGGAATTTTCACAGCTATTCTTGGCGATCTTCAGGGTCCCAAGCTAAGAGTAGGTGTCATGGCAGGTGAAGTTGTGGTTTCTCCCGGAGACGAAATCACATTTATTACCGGCAAACCCTTTGAAGGAAATGCCGAGAAGGTTTATATGAACTACGCAGAATTTCCCAGGGATGTAAACCCCGGCGAGCGTATTCTATTAGATGACGGTAAGCTTATGTTTGAGGTGCTTACGACTAACAAAAAAGATGAGGTAAGAGCCAAAGTAATACAGGGCGGACCCTTAAAATCCAAGAAAGGGGTAAACCTTCCGAATACCAATATCTCCTTACCCGCACTTACCAAAAAAGATATAAAGGATGCCATTTTTGCCATATCGCTGGAAGTAGATTGGATCGCACTGAGCTTTGTTCGTTTTAGTCAGGATCTTATCGACCTTCAGAATCTGATTTCCGAGCATTCTAAACACAAGATCCCGATAATAGCTAAAATAGAAAAACCAGAGGCTGTTGAGAATATCGATAAAATAGTATCGTATTGCGACGGACTTATGGTTGCCCGTGGTGATTTGGGCGTTGAAGTGCCCGCACAAGAAGTTCCTTTGATCCAAAAAACTTTGGTACTTAGGGCAAAGAGGGCAAGGATCCCCGTGATTATTGCCACTCAAATGATGGAGACAATGATCACCAGCCTTACTCCAACCAGGGCAGAGGTAAATGATGTGGCCAACTCCGTGATGGATGGCGCAGATGCAGTAATGCTATCCGGGGAAACATCCGTCGGGAATTATCCAATTCAGGTAATTGAGAAAATGGCCAGCATTTTACAAAGTGTGGAGAATTCTGAACTTATACAGGTGCCTCAAGAACCACCGCACATCAGAACAAAAAGATATATCACCAAAGCTGTTTGTTTCCACGCTGCTACTATGGCCAATGAGATAAAAGCAACGGCTATTTCAACTCTCACGAATAGTGGGTATACGGCCTTTCAAATATCGGCCTGGAGACCAAGTGCTCATATTTTAGTCTTTACCTCTAATAAGCGAATTTTAACTCAGCTAAATTTACTTTGGGGCGTGAAGGCCTTTTATTATGACAGATTCGTGTCCACGGACGAAACCATAGAAGACGTTAATAAGATAGCTTGTCAGAAAGGGTTTCTGGATACCGGAGATATGCTTATTAGCCTTGCGGCCATGCCCATCAAAGCCAAAGGAATGGTAAACACACTCAGGGTCACGGAAATAGAATCTTGTAGTTTCTAAGCTTAAAGATCGAATTTTAATTGCACCAAAACAGCCTCTTCTTTAACAACTTCCTTACTGCCACTGTTTAGGTTAGAAAGGGAGATACCGAGTAAGCGGACCGAATTATCCAAGGAATCCTGATACAAAAGTTCGAGGGCAGTATGCAGGATGAGTTTCTGATCTGACACAAAATAGGGAAGTGTCTTGCTTCTTGTTTGCAGCGTAAAATCGCTATATTTTATTTTAAGTGTTATCGTCTTTCCGGCCACACCAGATTTTTTTATTCTCTTTTCCAGCTCCTCGGAAATATGCATTAACCGCTCCTTCATAAAAATCTCACTGCTGAGATTTTCGCTGAAAGTGCGTTCGGCTCCAAGCGATTTTGGGATGCGATGAGGTTTTACGGTACTCAGATGTATTCCGCGTACAACCTTAAAATAATGCGAGCCACTTTTGCCAAAATGTGCTTCTAAAAAATCCTCTGTTTTGTTCTTAAGATCAAGACCGGTGAAAATACCAAGTTGGTACATCTTCTCTGCTGTTACCTTACCAACCCCATGAAATTTTCTTATATCCAGACTTTCCAGGAAAGGTATCACCTCTTCCGGATTCACTGTTTTTTGACCATTGGGTTTATTGATGTCGCTGGCCACTTTGGCAATGAATTTATTGATGGAAATGCCGGCGGATGCCCTTAACCCAAGTTCTTTAAAGATCCTATCACGGATCTCGACAGCGATTAAGGTGGCAGAAGGATTCCCCACTTTATTGGTGGTCACATCCAGATACGCTTCATCCAGGGAAAGTGGTTCTACCAAGTCAGTGTAGTCGTTAAAGATGACCCTGATCTTCTGTGAGATCTCTTTGTAGCGATCAAAGCGCGGTTTAACAAAGATTATCTCCGGGCATCTTTTTTTTGCCAGGTACCCACTCATAGCGCTCCTTACGCCAAATTTACGGGCCTCATAGCTGGCAGCAGCTACCACCCCTCTTGCTGCTCCTCCACCTACAGCCACAGGCTTACCCTTGAGCTCAGGATGATCTAATTGTTCAACAGACGCATAAAATGCATCCATATCTACATGAATTATTTTCCGGAGAGGGAAATCGTACTGCATAAACAAATTTAAGTCATATCTTAGTTTTATGGAGGGGTCAAAGAAAAGCGCCATTATTCTGGGAGCAACAGGCCTCACAGGAAGCCTGTTGTTAAATGAATTATTGGAAGACCATCGATACGATACGATCAAAATATTTTCAAGATCGGCTTCCCCAGTGCGCCATCCAAAATTGAAAGAATATTTGGGAGACCTTCTCTCTTTATCCAGTTTTAAGTCAGATTTTAAAGCAGATGAGGTATATTGTTGTATTGGCACCACCAAATCCAAAACACCTGATAAGGAAAAGTACAGGAGTATAGATTATGGGATCCCGGTTGCTGCAGCACAATTATGTAAGGAAAATGATATAACTACATTCCTGGTAATTTCGGCACTTGGTGCGGATGCAAAAAGTGCTATTTTTTACAATAAGATAAAAGGAGAAATGGAAGAAGCTGTTTTAGGGCAAAATATAGCTCATACCTTTATTCTGCAACCTTCCATCATTGGAGGACAACGAGATGAACGCAGGTTGGGTGAGTGGATCGCAAAGAAGTTGTTTTCAGTTTTTAATATAGTACTGCAGGGTCCTTTGAAAAAATACCGCTCCATACAATCCTCAACCATTGCCAAGGCTATGGTATGGCTGGCAAATAACAACTATTCAAAAAACAGGATCACTTCAGATGAAATAGAGAACATTGCCCATCATGATTGAGATAGAACGAAAGTATTTGGTAACCTCCAATGCCTATAGAACAGAGGCCTTTGCCAAAGAAGAAATTATACAAGGGTTTCTAAGTACTCATCCGGAGCGCACGGTGAGGGTACGCCTTACTGGTCAAAAAGGATTTATCACAGTGAAAGGAAAAACAGACCCGGATGGAACAACACGTTTTGAATGGGAACGTGAGATCTCGTCGGAGGAGGCAAAAAGTCTATTAGAAATATGTAAAAAAGGGACTATCCATAAGCTTAGACACTATGTAAAAAGTGGCTCCCATGTGGTTGAAGTTGATGAGTTTCACGCTCAGAATAAGGGCCTGGTGCTTGCAGAAATTGAGTTACAACATGCAGATGAAACCTTTTTAAAACCCAAGTGGTTAGGGGCAGAAGTTACGGGAGACCCCAGATACTATAATTCACAATTAAGTAAAAATCCATATTCGTCATGGAAAAAGTAAAGAACATTCTCATTTTCATTGCTCTGGTCATATTCACCTTTGGGTGTAAAGAAAAAGGGAACGGGGAACCCGATCCTACCTCTTCCAAAAAACAAGATTCCGTTACAACTACAGCGCAACTAAAGAAAGCACTCATCGAGAAGGGATATGAGATCTTTGATTATGTAGATCCTAAAACCGGCGACACCGTATTGATGCAGCAGTATTTTATTGCCTTTTTAAAAAAAGGTCCCGTTAGGTCTCAAAGTAAAAATGAAGCAGACAGTTTACAAAGCTTACACCTCAATCATCTTGGAAGAATGTATGAGCTGGGATATGCCGATATTTCAGGACCTTTTGGGGATGATGGTGATATTCGCGGGATCACCATTTATAACACTCCCACACAGGCATTTGCAGATAGTTTGGCAAATTTAGACCCTATGGTGCAATCCGGGAGGTTACGGATTGAGATGCACCCCTGGTGGGCGGCAAAAGGATTTCCATTGCGCTAATACTCCTATCAGATTTAGAAGGCACTCTTAAATTGCTCCAAAAAGCGTAAATCATTCTCACTGAGGAGTCTTATATCAGAGATTTGATGCAGCAAAAGGGCGATCCTGTCTATTCCCATTCCAAAAGCGAATCCCGAGTATTCATTAGAATCTATACCGCAATTATCCAGGACATTCGGATCTACCATTCCGCAGCCCATGATCTCTAACCACCCTGTTCCCTTTGTCATCCTATAATCTGTTTCGGTCTCCAGGCCCCAGTAGACATCTACTTCTGCACTTGGTTCGGTAAACGGGAAATAGGACGGTCTAAGACGAATCTTAGATTTTCCGAAGAGCTCTGTTGTAAAGAATTGAAGTGTTTGTTTCAGATCTGCAAAAGACACATCCTTATCTATGTACAAGCCTTCAACCTGGTGGAAAAAACAATGCGAACGGGCAGAAATGGCCTCATTTCTATAAACCCTACCAGGTGAAATGGTTCGGATGGGAGGCGTATTGGTTTCCATATAGCGCACTTGTACGGATGACGTATGCGTTCTTAATAAAAGATCCGGATTTGTCTGAATAAAGAAGGTATCCTGCATATCCCTTGCCGGATGGTGTTCTGGCAAATTCAGCGCAGTAAAATTATGCCAATCGTCTTCTATCTCCGGTCCTTCTGAAACATTAAAACCTATCCTTGAGAAAATATCAATGATCTGGTTCTTAACGATAGATATTGGATGACGTGTGCCCAGTTCAAGAGATTCCCCGGGGCGGGTAAGATCACCATACACCAGCTTCTCGCCTCCTTTTGATTCCAAAGAACTTTTGAGAGAACTTACTTTTTCTGTAGCGAGTAGCTTGAGTTCGTTGATGGTTTTGCCGAATTCCTTTTTTTGATCATTTGGCACCTGCTTGAATTCCGCAAAAAATTTATTCAAAATCCCTTTTTTGCCCAGGTACTTGATTCGGAATGTCTCAATGGTATCTTTAGAAGTGGCAGAAAATTCCTTTACTTCTTTGATATGTTCTTTTAACTGATCGATCATTTAATAAATCCTTTGATTTCAGCGATCAAAAATACTGGTTTTTTATGTTCACTACTTCCTCTGGAAGAAGAAATGTATATTTTTATAATGCTTCCGGAAGTGACACTATATATTTAACACAAGCATCAAAACTTTTAAAAATATGGTCATTGGGGACAAGATCCGGAATGATATCAATACGTTCCATCATATATCTTGGTTGATCCAGGACCCTAACAAAAAGCACAGTGACTTTCTTGTTTCTTAGATCCTGTAACACATCTTCCATAGCATAGAGTCCGGACTGGTCCATGTATTGCATCCTTCCCAGGCGTAAGATCACTATTGTTGCCGTTGCCGGAATTTGATCTGCCAGGACCTGGAAATCGCTTGTAGTTCCAAAGAATAAAGGCCCTTTGATGTGCTTAATAAAAACTTTTTCTCGTAAATATTCTGGAAAACTCTTCTCATCAGCCCATGCTTTTTCCTTTGCCAGCGCCTTTACATCGGATCTATGCGCAGTAAGGTCTCCTATTTTTTTCATAAACATTAGTGATGCAATCACTAAACCTATTCCAACGGCATACACAAGGTTCCAAAAAGTAGACAATAACATGACAACAAGCATTATCATTACTTCGGAACTCAATTTTAATGGACCAACAGAAATATCTCTTGGTAAGCTGGGGATGGCCTTTAATCCTTTGTAATCCATAACACTTATGCCAACAGTTATTAAAATTCCCGATAAAACGGCTGCAGGTATTTGCGATGCTACTGGCCCCATGGCTAATAAAATAATGAGTAAAAGTAATCCTGCGATCATCCCGGATAACTTTGTTTTTCCTCCGGAGTTAATATTTATAACCGTTCTGATGGTTGCTCCGGCTCCCGGGATACCACCAAAGATGGCAGCAATGCTATTTCCAATACCTTGTCCGATCAATTCTTTATTAGGTTTGTGTTTGGTCTTGGTCATGTTGTCTGCCACCACAGAGGTTAGCAATGAATCAATAGATCCGAGTAGGGCCAGGGTTAAGGCCGTAAAAATATAGGGTGTAATTGCGGAAAGTTGAAAATTGGTAATGATCTCTAAATTAGGAAGTGGAAAACCTTCGGGTATTGTTTCAATAGGTCTGTAGTTAAGGCCAAATCCATAGGCGACGCCAGAAACCACAACCAAAGCTATTAAGGTACTGGGAACTGCAGTAGTGATTCGCTTAAACCCGTAAATGATTAAAATGGTAGCAAGTGCCAATACCAGTTCTAATGTATTCACATTGCGTAAGGCTCTGGGCATTACATTAAAGGCTCCCATTACCCCGGAGGCTTCTTTGGCAGCCAAAATTTGGGCTTCCTTAAGTATAACATCCTCCGTAATTTCACCGGCCCTTTCAATGGTTTCCTCAAAATCTTCCAGGACTAAAATACCCTCTCCGGCTTCCTCTCTTAATATATTTTCCAGGATCAATTCTTCAGCTTGGGGTTTAAAAGGTTCTACCCAGCTTTTATCTTCCTTGGGATAGTATCCTAAGGCCGGTAATATTTGAGTGATGATAATGATGAGCCCAATGGCCGTCATAAATCCGGACACCACCGGGTATGGAATATATCGTATATATCTACCTATTCCCATGAGTCCCAGGGCAATTTGCATAAGTCCACCCAATAGAAAGACCGTCAAGATGGCCGGCAATGCCTTTTCCACGCTGCCATCATAAACGGCTATGATGCCTGCAATGACTATCATACTCACCGCAGTCATAGGGGCTGTAGGCCCTGAGATCTGGGTGTTAGTTCCTCCAAAAAGAGCTGCAAAAAAACTGATGAAAATGGCACCATACAGACCTGCACTAGGCCCCAGTCCGGAGCTTACCCCAAAAGCCAGGGCCAGGGGTAAGGCAACAATTCCGGCAGTGATCCCGCCCATAAGATCTCCCCGGAAATTTGTAAAAAATGACTTCATAAGGTTGTTCATCTATTTTCCCTTGAAAGATAGTTGAATTATTGCAATAAAAAAGCCAATGAGAATCATTGGCTCTTAGAACTTTCTTGAAGTGTTTTTAAAAATTAATCCAGATGGTAGATCTCCATGATATTTTTCAGAATACTTTCGAAATGGATATTCAGATCGACTAATTTTCCTGTATGGATATCGAACACCCAGCCATATACCTTTAAATTTCTATCTCTATAAGCCTTTTGTACAGCGGCAGTTTTAATTAGATTAACACACTGTTCCTGAACGTTGAGTTCTACTAAACGCTCATATTTCTTTTCCTCATCTGTAATACCATCTAATTCCTTTTTATGAATTCTATACACATCACGGATGTTGCGTAGCCAGGGGTTTAATACGCCCAGATCTGCCGACTGCATGGCTGCCTTTACACCTCCACATCCATAATGTCCGCAAACAACCACATGATTTACCTTTAAATGCTCAATGGCGTATTCTACAACAGACATAACGTTGAGGTCAATGCTGATGACCATATTGGCAATATTCCTGTGAACAAATACCTCACCTGGGCCTAAGCCCATTACTTCTTCCGCAGTTACCCTACTGTCAGAGCAACCTATATAAAGCATTTCAGGGTTCTGACCCTTCCCCATCTCGTCAAAAAAACTGGGGTTTGTGCTTAATTTCCCTGCAATCCAGCTTTTATTATTCTTGAATACTTCGTCTATTTTCATTTTGTTTTGTTTTAAAGATGTTAGTTATGCTGTTTGTGGTCGTAGGTTAAAAAATTCTATCAAACCTGCAGCATCTGATGTTATGGTTAGCTGTATTTCCTTTTTAATATATAGTTTTATTTGTGATTTGCTATATTTTTATTTACCGGAGATCAGGAGTGGGGTATTAAACTTACCGATGACACTATTGATATCCAATTTTATCAATTTCTTCGCATTCTCCAAATCTTTTTCATCCCTGTCTATCAATAGTAAACTAATGTTATTTTTTGACAGGTATTTATTCAAGTTGTTGATGCTGCCATCATTCTGTTCAAAAACATATTCTATTGTTTCGTCATCCATAACTTTTGATACTTCCTTTACCGCAGTAGAATTTTTAATAATCTTGAACGATTTCAGAGGTTTTTGAATATGTTCCATCAAATCTTCGGCAAAAGCCAAATTTAAGAATGGTTTTGAACTATTAAGTAAGCCGAGAGAAATTTCTTTGTTCGGCAATAATACATCATTATCTGTAGTTATTAGAATTACCCCGTCATGGACATTTAAGACAAACTCTGTAATACTATCACCGATCAATTTTAAAAGTTTGGATTTTCGTTTCCCCAGTATGATAATATCTGGTTGCCGTTTTTGGATATAAGCACCAATTTCATTTTTTAGATTACCGAACGTAAACGAATATGCTATATTCATCCCGGAATCCTTTTCTATAGGGGTAATCAAATTTTGAATTTTCTTATCTACTTTTTTATGCTTTGAATTAATTGTACGCATAGCGGATAATTGATTTTCGCTGGCTACAATATCTGAAGGCTTTGTAACATGGAATACTTCTATCTCAGCATTGATCATTTTAGCAAAGCCTACGGCGCTTTTTAACATTGTACTTGAAGATTTATTCAAATCTGAAAGTACTAGTATTCTATAGGTATTTCTATTAGGTTTCATAAGTTATCTAATTAGGCTGATTTTGGTCTTAGTTTAAAGAATTCGATAAAACTCAACGGATTTTCAACAGTACCCAGCTCTGAAATCAACTTTATGTCAATATGTCTTTCTTTGGCTTTGAATGCAAAATCGTCAAGAATTTCAATGATATCATTGTCCAGATACCTTGTTTTTCTTACATCCAATTCCAAATATGTATCTCTAGGTAAACTGTCTAACTCCTTTAAAATGGCACCTTTGTTAAAGAATGTTACTTCTTCGGCAAGTGTCATTTTAATTCTATGTTTGCCGTTGCTTTTATCCTCTATATGCAGGAAATGAGAGTTTTGATAGCTCTTAATTAAGATGACTATAATACCAACACCTAATCCAAGACCAATTCCGATAAGGAGATCCGTAAAGATGATCCCTCCAACCGTTACCGTAAAAGGAACAAATTGCTTCCATCCAAGATCGTACATTTTCTTAAAGAGTGCCGGCTTTGCCAGTTTATAGCCAACGATAAATAAAATAGCAGCCAGGACAGACAAAGGAATCATATTTAACAATCTAGGGATAAGGATAACAGAGATCAGTATAAAGAACCCGTGGATAATGGCAGACATCTTAGACTTCCCTCCAGATTGGATGTTAGCAGAACTACGAACAATAACCTGCGTAATTGGTAAACCGCCAATTAATCCGGATATGATATTACCGGTACCTTGAGCCAACAATTCCCGATTAGTTGGTGTCACTCTTCTTTCAGGATCTAGTTTATCTGTTGCCTCTACACACAACAGCGTTTCCAAACTTGCCACCAATGCTATGGTAAAGGCAGTGATCCAGATCTCAGGACGGGTAATGACACTAAAATTTGGAAAGCTGAATTGATTCATAAACGAAGCAGCATCATCCGGAATAGGGACGCTCACAAGTTGTTCACCAGAAATTGACAATATTTCATTGTCCTTAAAAATAACAAAACATAAAATACCTACAACAACAGCAACCAATGGGCCCTGGATCAATTGAAAGATCTTAGACTTTTTAGTTAAGACCTTATCCCATAGAATGAGTATAAACAGCCCAAGTACGGCGACAATGGTTGCGCCCGGACTAATAAAGTTTAGGGAATTGATAATTTCGGTAAAGGTATTTTCACCATCGACCTGGAAAAAGGCAAAATCTCCTTCCGGGTCTGCGTCATACCCAAAAAAGTGGGGTATCTGTTTCAAAATAATGATGATACCAATGCCTGTAAGCATACCTTTAATTACAGAAGAAGGGAAGTAGTATCCTATGACCCCTGCTTTTAGTACACCAAAAAGCAATTGAATAGCACCACCGAGAACAACTGCCACTAAAAAGTTCTGATAACCGCCTAACGCGCCAATGGCCGTAAGTACAATGGCGGCCAGTCCCGCTGCAGGGCCACTTACCCCAATTTGAGAGCCACTTAAGGAGCCAACAACAATACCACCCACAATTCCTGCTATTAAACCTGAGAATAATGGGGCTCCACTGGCAAGGGCTATGCCCAGGCAAAGCGGAAGGGCGACAAAGAATACAACGATACTTGCTGGTAAATCTTTTTTTAAAGTTTTAAACATAATAACAAAGTGTTTGTTTCCTGAACCTGGGGCTCAAGGTTGTTTATTAATAAGATAAAAAGATGAAACACTATTACGCAACCTCAGGAGGAGGAAGCTGAATCTCTGTAGTGTAAGACAAATATTGAAGGCTGTGTTCCCAACTAGTTTGGGATAAACCTCTTAAAAAGAATACAGATTGATGTCTGGGTAGATTTGAAAGGATGATCTCTTCATTTAAATCTTTTTTGGCCTGTTCCTGAGGCTCTTCTTCGTTTAAATTGATCGATATAAAAGGCTTAGTAACATCTAAAAGCTGGAGCACTGGCGGAGCCAAAATTCCTGTTAACCAGATAGACGTTAAGATGACAAATATAAAAGACTTCATAAATTAAGAAATAATAAGACCAAAAATATAAGGAAAATCAATAAAATATGTTAAGGATAAATTAAAAATCTTTCAACACTCTAAGATCAGTTGCAGGGATCCACCCATTTTTACCATCCGCCAGTCGAATCTTATTCCAATCGTTTAATTCTTCTTCTATAAAAACTTTACTGCCTTCATGTAGGTCAAAAATAGTATTACTCCTATTGTTCGGTTCTTCCTTTACAGCAGTTTCAGTGGCAAAGATGATAGCGGGCTGAGTTTGTGTAAAATCCCGGTACTGTATAACGCCAAACAAAATGCTGATGGCCGTTGCAAATAGACATATCATACTTGCAATAAATGCCATTCTCTTCTTATCAGCAAACTGAAAAAAGTAGAAGGCGAGGTATAAAAGAACAAACAAAAACATAAAGATCACTGCAGTATAGGCCCATTGATCAAAGGTGAGAATGTTCTTTATACTCGCAACCAATCTCGAAATAGATGTCTGTGGCATAGGCTCTATGGCATCTATGGTCATGTTTTGGGCAAATGACAGGTTGCTCAATATTTCAGCATCATTAGGATCTAACAGCAGTGCTTTCTCATAATAATAAATGCTGGGGCCAATTTTATTTACCTTGTAATACGAATTTCCAAGATTGAAATACACTTCGGCAGAATGCTGTCCCGACTTCAGGATCTCATGATAGTTGTCAATGGCGTCTAAATAGTTCCCTTCATTATAGGCTTTGGTGGCACTCTCGAATAATACGTCGTTCTGTGCTATTCCTATAGTAAGTGAGCATATAAATACTAGTAAAATCCACTTTTTCATGACTACAATTGTTTATCCATGGCTGAAATGACCTCACTGGCCTTGCTGTAATCTTGTTGCATCTGAACCTCAGAAAATGGACTGTACCTTGCCATTTCACAATTTTTTAATAGCCCAATAAATCCTTCAGTGTTATCCGCGTCTACCTCTTTCTGAGCGAGTAATTGCGCAATTTTCTCCTTGGCGAACTCGGAGGTCTCAATCTTTAGTTTTGCTTTCAGATAATTATGCAAGGCTTTTTCCAGGGCAATGTAAAATGCATCTTTTTCTCCCAAGGCTTTTTTAGCTTTGAAGAGGTATTTTCGAGCTAGTCTGTTGGCTTTTTTTATTCTGTTTCCCTCTACATCGCTTGCTATAGCTTCTCTTTTCTTACCGAAGACAATGGCTATTGGAATAAGTAGAAGTGGACTGATAAGAAAAAGGTAAAATTGGAGAGACCCAAAAAAGACCCCATCTCTAATAGGCCGCAAATTAGGGGTCAATTTTATAAAATTGAACTGGGACCCGGTACTTTGAATTACTCGTTTGTTACTTTGACCAACGGCAATACTCCCTGAAGAGTTTTCCAAGGGCCCCTCCATTACATCTATCATGATTTCATCAGATGAGATGGATTTGTAACGCTGGGTTTCCGGATCAAAATAACTAAAGCTGATGGGAGGGATAGGGTATTTGCCTTTAAAGGAGGGCACTACGGTATATTGATTGCTTACCTTTCCCTGCATCCCGGAAAGGGTAGTCCTTACACTTTCATTGAATTCTGGTTCATATACTTCCAGGGATCCTGGCATATCCAAAACAGGTAATTGAAAGAGCTTTAAATTGCCATTCCCTTCTACCTGAACGATGGCCTGTAATGATTCTGAAGCCTTGAGGCTCATTTTACTCGCTGTAACCTTGAACTGAAAATTTCCAACGGCACCACTAAAATTGCCTGGCTGCCCTTCAGTTGGCAGAGGTTTAACTCGAATTGTACGCTGCCCGGCGGAGACGGTCTTATTAGTTTGTGCATATATAGGTCCACCAAAGAAATCTCGCCTGTTTGTTGGCACCTCGAGAGTTACATCAAGAGATAAGGGTTCAATTTCCAGAGGACCACTTTTCTGAGGATATAATACAACACGTTTTAGAATAACATAGCGGTATGATTTACCATTATAGGTGCCATTTTTAACATTGTAAGAGGTAACCGGGATATCCTGAGACCAGAAATTATTGTAGGTAGGATTGTCCAGGGGACGGAAATTGGATACATTAATTGATGGACTAACATACAGTTTGTAAACAACGCTGATGGCTTCGTTCAAATAGGGAGTAGCCTTCGAAACTTCTGCAACCAAATGAAGACTTTCATCGGCTATATCATCTGCGGTCATTTGATCACTAGGCTTGTCTACTGCAGCAGTTACTTCTACTTTCTTGGGAAGCGACTTATAGGTTTTACCATCAATAACAATAGATGCTTGTTTAATAGTGAAGTTGCCTCGTTCTGCAGGTGCCAGAATATAGAAATAGGTTTTGGAGTAACTTCGTACTCCATTGACCCATGAAGAACTGATATTTTGAGAAGGACCCATCAATACACGAAAACCTTCAAAATCTGGAGGAGTAAAGTTATCCCCATCTTTGTTCATAGTAAATTCTACCCGGAGTCGCTCATTGATTCCCAGTCTTTCCTTACTTAGAGTAACCTCAAATTCCACGGCCTCCTCATCCTGGGAATAAGAAAGGGTTGTTCCCAGAATCAGGAATAGCATACCAAACAAATACGTAAGTCTATGCATCACTACCAATCTTTAGCATTTTTACTTTTAGGACCTTTTACTTTTTTCTCATTCATCTTTTCCTGCACCTTGTTTTCTTCATTCTGCATTGCCTCCAGCAGGTTTTTTACTTGTTGAGGTGAAAGCTGATTTTTTCTGGGCTGTTTTTCCTCATCCGGTTTCTCACCTTGCTTAGGTTGCTCTTTCTTCTCCTCGCCATCACCCTCTTTATTGTCATCTTTCTCCTGGTCACCTCCGTCTTTATCCTTATTATCTTCTTGCTGGTCTTGTTCGTCTTCTTTCTTTTTTTCCTCCTGGTCGTCTTTTTCCTCCGGTTCCTTTTTATCTTCATCGCCCTTCTTATCCTGGTCTTTATCTTTTTTGGCTAAGGCTTTTGCTAGTGCCAGGTTATATCTGGTTTCTTCATCCGTCGGGTCATTTCTAAGAGCTTCTTTATACGCTTCCACAGCCTTGTCATACTCTTCATTCTTCATAAAAACATTACCCATGTTGTGGAAGGCCTTATGTTTTTCAGGCTTTCCGGAGGCTAATTCTCCCACCTGTTTAAATCTTCCAAAGGCTTCTTCTAAGCTCTCTTTCTTATAATAGGCAGTTCCTAAATTATAGGGGGCCACCACGTTTTCATCACTTTTAGAAATGGCCCGGCGGTAGTCTGCTTCAGCCTTTATAAATTCATTGTCCGAAAGTTCTTTATTGGCCTCCCATGTAAGATCTACCGAGGCTTTTAATGCTTTCTCCTTTTCCTTTATAACTTCTTCCTGCGCGTTTACAAAGGCAGTTAAAAGCAATAGAACTAGAAATGAATATCTCTTATTCATGATCTTTCTCATTAAATAGGTTTAATTTCTTTAACCACTTTGTTTTTCGGTCTAATAAAAAGATATCTAAAAATAGGAAGAATAAACCTGCGCCCAAAAACCATTGAAACTGGTCCTTGTAATCTGCAAATTGTTTAGCTTCAAATTCCATTTTATCCATTTGGTTCAGGGCTTCTTTGATCTTTTCTACTGCTTCATCGGTATTAGATCCGTCAATATATTCCCCATTGCCTTTTTCTGCAATTTCTGTGAGTATTTCTTTATTGAGCTTGGTAATTACCACCTCGCCCTGGTTATCTTTCTTAAGTTCTTGTGTAATACCATTTCTCTTGATCGGAATTGGAGCTCCTTTTTCTTTTCCAACACCAATAGTGAATATCCGTATCCCTTGTTCTACTGCCAGGTCTACAGCATCAATGGCGAGTCCTTCCGAATGATCTTCCCCATCAGATACAATAAACAATACTTTGTTGGTCTGGTCCTCATCATCGTAGTAGGTAGTAGCCAATTTAATAGCCTCATCAATAGCGGTCCCCATGGAGGATAACAGATCCGTATTCAGGTATTGTAAGAACATCTTTGCTACACCGTAATCTGTAGTTATGGGTAATTGTGGTGTTGCCTGTCCTGCATAAGCAATGATACCTATCCGATCACTGGCCAGTTGATTGATGATCTCCGAGACCAGACGTTTTGACTTTTCCAATCTATTGGGCGCAATATCTTCTGCCAGCATACTTTTGGAAACATCGATCGCAAAAACTATATCGACCCCCTCCCGCTTAACGGTTTCCAATTTGGTGCCGATCTTTGGGTTGGCTAATCCTAGGATCAATCCTGAGAGTCCCAGGAGTAGAAACATTAATTTTAATATTCCTTTAAAACTAGACCTACTGGGAGTAAGTCGCTTTAATAGTGCAGGTTCGGCAAACCTGCCTTGTGTTCTTTTCTTCCAGTATACCAGACCAACATACAGCAACACCATGATCGGGAAGATCAGGAATAAATAAAAATATGTCGCTTCGTCTATTTGTATCATAACTTAAATAAAACTCCTAAACAGTGTATTTCTAAAAAGCCATTCAGAGAGCAATAGTACTCCGGCGAGGAGCACCCAAGGCCTGAATTTCTCTTCGTTATTATAGTACTTAAATTCTTCTACCTCTGTTTTTTCCAATTTATTGATCTCATCATAGATAGCTTCCAACTTTTCATTGTTGGTAGCCCTAAAGTATTTGCCCCCGGTTACCTTGGCAATTTCCTGGAGCAGGGTTTCATCTATTTCAACCTGCCGCATCCCGTATCGGAAAGATCCATCTGCGTTATAAGCGATAGGGGAAAGTGCATTTCCATTGGTTCCAAGGCCTATGGTATAGGTCTTTATTCCAAATTCTACTGCCAGATTTGCTGCTGTTTGTGGCTCAATAAATCCGGAATTGTTTACACCGTCTGTCAGAAGGATGATAACCTTAGATGTTGCCTTGCTATCCTTCAATCTGTTTACCGAAGTGGCCAGTCCCATTCCTATGGCCGTTCCATCTGCCAGTTGCCCATAGGTGATCTCACGAAGGGCATTTAGCACTATCCCTTTGTCGCTGGTGATGGGCGTTTTAGTATAGCTTTCTCCTGCATAGGCAACCAATCCGATTCGGTCGCTGGGGCGTTCCCTGATAAAATTGGAAGCTACCTCTTTTAAGGCCGCCAGCCGATTTGGACGCAGATCTCTAGCCAGCATACTAGATGATACATCAATGGCCATCACTATATCGATCCCTTTCGTAGTCTTTGTCCGTGTAGATACTTCCCGGGTTTGTGGTCTTGCCATGGCAGTAATTACAGCGGCAATTGCCAACAGTCGTAACACAAACAAAAGTGGCCTTAGTTTAGGAAGAAGATTGTTCTTCGGGAAACCCTGTACACTAGATATCTTCAAGGTAGCGGTTTGTTCATTTCGTTTAAAAAAATACCAAAGCAAGGCTAAAGGAAGTCCTAAGAACAACCAAAAGAATTGTGGATTTGCGAATTGGATATTTTCAAACATCTACACTTGTGTTTTAACGTCTATTGAGTTTATAATTCTATTGATAATCTCTTCTGCATAGGAATCCCCGTCTTCCCAGGAGAGCACTATTTGTTGTTGAAATCCTTTTCCTCCAAATAAGATAATGGCATACTTTCCTTTTACTCTTTCACCCGATCCGCCTGTCTGGAAAGTACCACTTCCGTAGACCTTAAGTCCGGGTACTCCAGAGACAGAACTAAATTCTTCTTGTTTTGTGATGATATTTCTGGCGCCTTTATCTGCAAAATCTTTTAAGACTTTATCTATACTTTTTTGATAATCAGGGTCTGTAGGTTCTGTTAACATTGTAGAGGTAGTGCCCACCCCCAGCATATTATTTGGATTGTAATAGGAAAACACCTGGGTGTTTTGGATCTTATCTTTTTCCTCTGGCGGGATCACTACTTCTTGCCGCATCAATACTTCGGGAGCAGACAAGTCAATTGGCGGATAGCCATAGGAACTGGAAACCCATTCACCTTCCAGCAATAGTTTCGACTGATTGCGAAACACAGTATCGCGAACATTTTCAATGCCGTAATAAAACATAGATACTCCCAGGGCAAGAACCAGAAGGGCTGCTGCTGAAACACCGGCAAGGACCCATCGTTTTCTCTTTTTTCTTAAAAGTAAGGCCTCCTGATAAGCGGCCTCTTGCATCAATTCTTCTTCCGTAGGTTCCGGGATGGCCTCTTTGGTCTTGATCACGATCTGTTCAATAGCCTTTCTATCTTGTTCGGCCTTGGATGATTCCGGTTTAGAACGCGCAAACTTTACAAGATCTGCGGTTTCCAGTATTTTCCTGAATTGGTCAATGGTATCTGCTTCGATCTTTAGTGCCCCGGCATCCTTCATCAATTCCAACTTGGAAATAAGCTGACCGGTAGTACTCTCAAGTGCTGAGATATGCACATCCTCTTCAAGGTAGGACCGCACAATGTCTGTTAGTTCCGAATAGTATTTTTTGTATTCATCCTGAATGATATAGCGAGAATTTTCTAGCCGTTTTAGTTCCAAAAGCGCCCTGTCATAAGGAGGAAGAAGGGCCTCCTTTTCGTCATCACTCAATCGTTTTTTTCTAAAAAAGAACCAATAACCCAGACCCGCAAAGATAAAAACACCCAGAATGATCCATAAAAAGAATGGAATGTCCGCACTATTTTTTTCTACCTGGATCAGCGGCTTAATATCGTATATCTCTCTGGTAATAGTGTCTACTTCTACCGTGGTTACCTGTACTTCTAAGGAATCTGTAAAATATCCTTTACCATCGATCTCAATTCGTTGGATGGGCAGGGTAAAGGAGCCAGAATCGAATTGAGTTAGTGCATAGATCTTCTGCAGTGTCATACGATCTAGTTGCCTGGTGGTATCTGTTTTAAAGGCTTCCACAGTTTCTAGAGGGGAAAAGGTTTGCCCCTCTGGAAATATCACTTGTGCGGCAGTGTCCGCTTCTACGGTTACCTGAAATTGAATTTGCTCTCCGATCATTATGGAAGTAGTATCTACCGAAGATCTTACCGTAGGCGGTGTCTGGGCCTTCATCGCAAGAGTACATAACATAAAAAGAACTGCAAGGCCATGACCAACTGGCACAACCTCCATACATTTCAAATATGTCTTAAAACTGTTCATTATAATTGCTAACCTCGTTGCTTAAAATATCCGAGTAATTTTTTCACATAGCTTTCATCTACCCGGCAATCCAATATGCCTGCACCAGATTTGGTGAACGTATTTTTAAAGTAATATACCCTGTCCCTGTAATAGTTTTGATACGCGCTTCGTACGTTTTTAGACTGAGTATTCACTAAATGTACATCCCCGGTCTCGGCATCTTCCAACTGTACCATTCCAAGGTTAATGATGTTCTCTTCATTTGGATCATACACTCTGATACCTGTGACATCGTGCTTATTACCTACGATCTTCATGGTGCGTTCGTATTCGTCCATCATAAAATCTGAAAGGATAAAGACGATGGCCTTTTTTTTCATCACATTTGAGAGGTATTTCAAGGCTTCCGTCAGATCGGTCTTTTTACTGTGCGGTTTAAACTCGAGCAATTCCCGAATGATCCTCAAAACGTGACTTTTTCCTTTTTTTGGTGGGATGAATAGTTCAATTTCATCTGTGAACAAGATCATCCCCACTTTATCATTGTTCTGCAATGCAGAGAAAGCCAATGTTGCAGATATTTCTGTGATCACCGCTTTTTTGAACTGGTTTACCGTTCCAAATAACTCTGAACCACTGATATCTACCATAAGCATTAAGGTAAGTTCTCGCTCTTCCTCAAACACTTTCACGTAAGGCTCATTGTAACGGGCTGTGACATTCCAGTCTATAGACCGAACATCATCTCCAAATTGATACTGCCTTACTTCACTAAAGGTCATGCCGCGTCCTTTGAAGGTAGAATGATATTCTCCTCCGAAAATGTGGTCGGATAACCGACGCGTCTTGATCTCTATTTTGCGAACCTTCTTGAGTAGTTCTTTTGTATCCATATGTTCAAGTTTTAGCAGCTTGGTTCAAATGTGAACAGTTGAACGATTTTTAAACATTGAACTTTTAGGGCACTTCAATTTCGTTTACGATACGATTAATGATCTCTTCCGAGGTGACGCTTTCGGCTTCAGCCTCATAAGTGATCCCAACTCTGTGTCGCAATACATCGTGAATGACAGCTCTCACATCTTCTGGTACCACATAGCCTCTTCTTTTTATAAAGGCATAACACTTGGCAGCGATCGCTAAATTGATACTTCCTCTTGGAGATGCCCCAAAACTGATAAGGGGTTTAAGATCTTCCAGGTTGTATTTTTCCGGATAGCGGGTGGCAAAAACCAGGTCCAGGATATACTTTTCGATCTTTTCATCCATATAGACCTCTCTAACTGCCTTTTGAGCACTCAGGATTTGTTTTAAGGTAATAACAGGCTTTACCGCTTCAAATGCACCATTCAGATTTTGGCGAATGATCATTCGTTCCTCATTCATCTTCGGGTAGTCTATCACCGTTTTTAACATAAAACGGTCTATCTGGGCTTCCGGTAAAGGATATGTACCCTCCTGTTCAATAGGGTTTTGTGTGGCCATTACCAAAAAGGGAGCATCTAATGGGAAGGTCTCATCTCCGATGGTTACCTGACGTTCTTGCATGGCCTCCAGCAATGCTGACTGCACCTTGGCAGGGGCACGGTTGATCTCATCGGCCAATACAAAATTGGCGAATATGGGGCCTTTTTTGATGGAAAAATCACTAACCTTCATGTTGTAGATAAGGGTCCCTACTACATCTGCCGGTAAGAGGTCTGGAGTAAACTGTATTCTACTAAAACTTCCCTTAACTGCTTTAGCCAGAGTGTTGATTGCCAATGTTTTCGCAAGTCCGGGTACTCCCTCCAACAGAATATGGCCCTGGCCAAGAAGACCTATCAGTAATCGTTCTGTCATATGTTTTTGACCTACGATCACCTTATTCATCTCCATCATCAGCAGATCTATAAAGGCACTTTCCTCAGCAATTTTCTCGTTTACTGCACTTATATCTACCGTATTATTTTCTTCCATAATTGTCTTTTAATAATTGTCTATCAATCTATTAGATCAAAGGCTATGCAAATTGAAAATTTATTCATTCAATGCCTGTTAATGATTGGTTAAAAAATTTTGTGAACCCCAAGTTTTATGAAGTATTTAAGGGATTTTTAGTAATTTCACTAGCCTATGAAAACACCTTCAAAGTATTCAAGAATTATTGCCGGAACGATGACCTGGGGAAGCTGGGGAAAACAACTTTCCAAAAATGAGATGATTTCTTTGATGAATCATTGCCTGGAACAAGGTATTACAACCTTTGATCATGCGGATATTTACGGGGCATATGGCAATGAAGAAGAATTTGGAAAGGCGTTCTCTGAAAGTAAGATTGGCAGGGATACTATAGAATTGATCAGCAAATGCGGTATTCAATATGTTTGTGATACCAGAGATAATAAAACCAAGCATTACAATTATTCAACAGAGTATATCATTTGGTCTGCGGAACGTTCTTTGGAAAAATTACATACTGAGTATCTTGATCTGTTTTTGTTGCACAGGCCAAGTCCACTGATGGATCCTGAGCCAATAGCAAAGGCGGTAGATCAGCTGATCAGCAGCGGGAAGATCCGTTCATTTGGAGTATCTAATTTCACAGCTTCTCAGATCGCAATGTTAGAAACTGCTGTGACTGTTAGCGCTAACCAGGTAGAGTGTTCGCTTACTTCGGAGGGCGTAATGTATGATGGCACCTTAGATGATTGTATTACAAATAAAAGAGTGGCCATGGCCTGGTCTCCTTTGGGGTCTTATTTTAGAGAAAATAATGATAGGGCCAAAAGGATCAAAGAAGTGATGATCCCATTTATGGACAAATATAAGGCAAGTGAAGATCAATTGATCTTAGCCTGGTTGATAAAGCACCCTGCTCATATACATCCTGTTGTAGGAACAACCAATATGGACAGACTGGCAGATGGGATAAAGGCTACTAAAATCAATATGGAACTGGAGGACTGGTTTACACTTTTAACAGCCTCACAAGGACATAAAGTTCCCTAACGAATCATAATCTTGACAGCTATGAATAAAACAGCATTTATTACTGGGGCAACCAGTGGAATTGGCATGGCCACAGCAAAGTTATTCGCTTACCATGGAATAGCTCTGGTGCTATGTGGAAGACGACAGGCAAATCTCGATGCTCTGGCGAAACAACTCAGTGCTCATACCAAAGTGCATACCCTGAATTTTGATGTTAGAGATAAGGAGCTGGTGGAAGCAGCCATAAAATCGCTCCCGGAAAAATTTGCCGCAATAGACATTTTAGTCAACAATGCCGGTAATGCCCACGGTTTAGATCCCATTCAATCCGGGGATCTCTCAGATTGGGATGCCATGATCGATATTAACGTGAAAGGCTTGCTCTATGTATCGCGGGCCATTCTACCTGTGATGGTAGCCAATAGATCCGGGCATATTATCAATATAGGTTCTACTGCCGGGAAAGAGGTCTATCCCAACGGAAATGTTTACTGCGCCAGTAAACATGCAGTAGATGCCATTAATCAGGGAATGCGTTTAGATCTGAATGAATATGGGATACGCGTAGGTGCTGTAAATCCGGGATTGGTAGAGACCGAGTTTAGTGAGGTGCGTTTTAAGGGTGATGAGAAGCGAGCCGAAAAAGTGTATCAGGGATATCAACCTCTGCTACCTGAAGACATAGCAGATATTATTTATTTTGTGGTAACCAGACCCTATCATGTAAACATTGCCGATCTGGTTGTAATGCCTACAGCTCAGGCGAGTAGTACCATTGTGAAAAAGCAAGTATGATCAACAAACGCCTTTTGGTAAAAAACCTTTTGGCTCACAACGATGAGAATAGTTTTTATGATAAGAAACGATTCATAGATATTGGCCAGAAGGAAGGGAAGGGAAAATTCTTAAAACACGTCTGCGCTCTGGCGAACAGCAATCCTAAAAACAATTCCTATATCGCCATTGGAGTAGAAGATGAGGATAACAAGATCGTAGGGGTCGATTTTTTTGATGACAGTAAGATACAGAACCTTGTCAATGCCTATCTAGACAATCCACCTTTGATAGCGTATGAAAATATTCCGTTTCCACATCTTCCGGAGGGGAGAGTGGTGGGATTGGTGACTATAAGATCTAATGGAAAGGTCTGTTCCCTACGAAAGAATATCTGGAAATATTATGGTGGCGCCGTCTTCTTCAGAGAAGGGAGCATCAGTATGCCCAAAGCCTTTGATATCGAATTAAAAGACCTGAATTCAGCCACTGTGGCTACCATAGAAAAACATGCACGTAACAATATTGAACTTACCTTAGATGGGGTGATCGATTTTCTGAATTACCGTCACAAAGACTTAAGTAGCGATTATAAGGTCTTTAAGGAGCAATTTGTTATCTGTTGGGCAGGGAATAAGAAAAAGGTAAAGGATAAAACATATTATTCGCGGGTAGATATAGAATTGATCAATGAGCAGGTAAAACTTTTTTACTCAACACTCGATGAGATCACCATTGGTTTTACGGAAAATTCAT
This sequence comes from uncultured Flavobacteriaceae bacterium, assembly GCA_963844995.1. GTDB lineage: Bacteria > Bacteroidota > Bacteroidia > Flavobacteriales > Flavobacteriaceae > Muriicola. The sequence goes on from CAWJQE010000026.1 coordinate 42,952, forward strand.
TTACTATCACAGAATATGTTCAACTGGGCCTGGGGAAAGACCAACATTACTTTCCTTTGGAAAAAGTGAGCATCGCCTTTCAAAATAATGGCACCTATCAGATAACGGGCGAACTAATCTTTGAACCTCCGCAATACGATCGTAAGATCCTCCATCATATCTACAATGCTAATAATACTTTGATCCAAAAAATTCATAAGAACAGAGTTCTTACTAAGGCTGAGGTAACAGATCTAAAACATGCACCGGCCACCTATCTCATTTGCTATTTAAATGGCTTTGAAGAAGCAAAGGAGCAAATGGAGATCCTTAAAGGTCTAATTAAATCAAAGGAAGAAACAATCTACAACAACTTAAAAGAATCTCTCAGGATCTTACGGAAAGTGCGGTACAATTAAGGTTTGGCAAGCCAAAGGAGCTGATAGGGTTGTACTTCTACCAGGCCGCTGCTTAAGGTCAATTTTTTGTTGGCACGCAGATCGTGGAGTACGCCATCTTTTAAGTACCCCAATGATAAGAGTATATTAGCGTCTATTATCTGCGGATGCTCGTCAAAATTAGCGAGAATCAACACCCCTTCTTTCTTTTTTCCTACCCGTTCATATAGAAACAGATGGGGATTTTGGGCATCGTGTAAGACCACATTATTAGAATCTGAAAACAGGTTTATTTTCTTTCGCAAGGAGATCATTTCTTTAAGTCCATTGAAAATAATGGAGGCCGGTCTGTCATCATCCTTTAATTGCGCTACAGTTGACCAATTGTGTGAAGGTCTGTTCACCCATCTGCTGTCGTACTTTTTGTGATCATCGTTCAAATAGGAATAATCATTCAGGGTACCAAGTTCATCACCTGCATAAATCAATGGGATCCCACCAAAAGACAAGATGATCCCGTGAAGCATCAGGATCTTTTGAATAGCTTTTTCAATAGCTTCCGGATGCTGCAGTTGCATTGCTTTTTCCAGGCCTAATAAAGAGGCACAACTCCCTGTAATTCTACCATCGCCGTTGGATGGATTATGCATAAACTTGTATCCTACTGCCGGGCTCCAATCTAATCCCTGGCAATAATAGTCCAGTAAAAACAACCGGTGAAGCCGCGGATTCCATCCAAGTTCTGAAATATACTGATCCTCTAATCCCAAACCAATATCATCATGACAACGAACATAATTGATCCAGGTTGTTTCTTGAGGCTTCTCCAGACTGTTCTGAAGTGTCTTGTTAAGCAGTAAGGTTTTTTTGGTCGCTATGGAATTCCATAGTAATGCCATAAGCGAGGCATTATAAGCCACTTCGCACTCATTTCCACGCCTGTTTCCTTCTCCAAAATACTTAATAATGTCTTTAGGTGCTACTATGGCTTCTGCCAGGAAGATAACACCAGGCGTAACGGTTTGAAGACACATGCGGAATAAAGTAATAAGCATGTGGGCCTCCGGCAGGTTCTGTGAATTTGTCCCAATTTTTTTCCATAGAAACGCCAGGGCATCGAATCGCACGACATCAACACCGCTGTTTACCATTGCAACCAGGTTAGATAGCATCTCTAAGAATACCTTTGGATTGGCATAGTTGAGATCCCACTGATACGAGTTAAAAACCGTCATAACCCAACGATCTATTTCTTTCCTGTACGTAAAATTCCCGGGCGAAGTAGCCGGGAATACCTCAGGTAATGATTCCTCAAAAGCTTCAGGGATGGTCCTGTCCGGAAACATATAGTAATAGCCCTGATATTTTACACTTCCTTTTAAGGCCTTTTTTGCCCAGGGATATTCATCCGAGGTATGATTTACAACAAAATCGAGCATCAGATAAATGCCGTTCTCTCTTAATTTTGAAGTGAGTGACAACAGATCTTTCTTAGAACCAAATCGACGGTCAACAGCGGTATAACTGTTAACAGCATAACCGCCATCATTTTCTCCTTTTGGTCGGGTTGTGATGGGCATTAGATGAAGAAAATTTATCCCTAATTCTTTGAAATAAGGGATCTTTTCTTCTATCCCTTTCAAATTCTTGTTAAACAGGTCTACGTACAACTGCATCCCAACCATTCTCTCGGACTGATACCAGTTTCCTTTCTTGAGTAAATGCAGGTCATGGATCTTTAATTCGTCCGATCTTGTTTGAAACAGCGAAGGAAGTAATTCCTGAAGTTCTTTAAAATAACGACTGTGTTTGGGATCGCTGTAAAGTGCGTAAAACAATTCCTTAATCAACGGAAGGTTAGCAGCAACTCTAAGATCAAAAAGTTTTTGAGGGCTAACCTTTTGGAGATCTTTCAGATCCTTTGAGGCCAGCTTCCTGTGAAGCGCTGTTTGATTCATATCGATGCGTTCAATTGACGTTCATCTGGCAGAGATTCAATAGCGCCATAGCCCGTTGTTGTTATTGCTCCGGCCTTATTGGCATTCACAACCATATCCATAAGTTTGGTATCATCTTCTAAAATAAGTTTATGGGAGGGTAGCTTGCCGATCTGTTGTAACAGACATCCAATAAATGCATCTCCTGCTCCGGTGGTATCAACAGGAGTTACCGGAATACTTGGAATGGTCTGTTGTGTTTTTTTGGTACTTACATAAGTGCCTTCCGAACCCAGGGTTACCGTAATGATCTGCGCTCCAATGGTATGCAACACTTCACATGCTTCGGTAAGCGAACTTTTTTTTGATATCATTTGAGCCTCTTCAAGGCTAAATTTACACAAATGAGATTTCTCTATGTAGGGCATGCTTTTTTTGATAAATGTAGCTTCCTTGTCTTTCCATAGGTCTGCGCGAAAGTTAGGATCGAAACTGATAAAGGCGTTTTCGGTAATCGCATCGAACAGGTAATGTGTATAAGCTTTTTCCAATGGTCCGCCCAATAGGGCAGTAGCAGCACCTAAATGAACCATATTATCTTTAATAACAACTTTTACGGACGAGTCATACGTTAATTCCCTGTCGGCCCCCCGTGAAAATACAAAATCGCGTTCCCCATTTTCAGCCAATGAAACAAAGGCCAGTGTGGTAAAAGTCTGTGATCTTTGCACATGAGAAAGATCAACATCACATTCATCTAATGTATTTAGTAAAAAGGTTCCAAATGGGTCGTTTCCTACACATCCTATAAAAGCACTTTTACCTCCTAATTTTGAAATGGCACAGGCCACGTTTGCCGGAGCTCCCCCAGCCTTTTTTGTGAAAAGAGTGGCTTTTGAAAGATCGGCACCCTGCTTTTCGGCGACAAAATCTATCAATAACTCTCCAATACAATAAATACGTTTAGATGGCATATGATGACCTTAGAGGTTTAGAGTTACAAAGTACTGCAAAATTAAAGTGCAATATAAACCATGTCATTAAGAATTAACAGGATTAGAAAGAGAACTGCTTTATTTTTTAAGCACAGCATGTTGAGTTCCTGCGATAAATTGCGATTTTTGTGCCATGAGAACATTAGTCATAGGAGACATTCATGCAGGTGTAAAAGCCTTACAACAGGTATTGGAAAAAGCAAATATACAGCAGAGAGACCTGCTTATTTTTTTAGGAGATTATGTAGATGGATGGAGTGAAGCAGCGGAGACGATTAGCTTCCTTCTGGAATTACAACATAAGCATAGATGTATCTTTTTAAGAGGGAACCATGATGATCTGTGCTATCACTGGTTAGAGACCGGAGAAGACAATCCACTTTGGTTAATGAATGGCGGGCAAGCAACTATCGACTCATATGAGAAGGCCGGCGCTGAGGTCAAAAAAGCCCATCTGCCATTTTATGAGGATCTGCGGAATTACTATCTGGATAAAGATCAAAGACTCTTCCTTCATGCCGGATTTACTAACTTGAAGGGAGTAGATTTCGAATATTTTTCCAAGACTTTCTATTGGGATCGCACCCTTTGGGAATTGGCACTGTCATTAGATCCAAGAATACCAAAGGAAAGTCTGTATTATCCTAAACGACTTGCTCATTACAATGAGATCTATATTGGCCATACCCCTTTAAGCAAAATAGGCAAGACCCAACCGCACCGGGCAGCCAATGTTTGGAACATTGATACTGCTGCTGCTTATAAAGGCCCCTTAACAATACTAGATGTAGATACCAAGGAATTTTGGCAAAGCGATCCTGTGACTTCTTTTTACCCTGGAGAGCAGGGGAGGAACTAAATTTTGGTAATCTTTTAATAGAATTTCCTTTAATTATTATCGTACTTTGTAGAGTAACATGGAAAAAATGAAGAATATAAGACTAGAAGTGATGGATGCCATTGAGCCTAAGGTATCCGGGTTTATGGATGATTTCCTGATCCCCGCAGAGCAGATTTGGCAGCCTTCAGATTTCTTGCCCGATTCTCAATCAGACAACTTCTTTGATCATGTTGAACAAATTAGAGAAGAGGCCAAGGAATTAGGATATGATTTTTGGGTAACCCTGGTGGCTGATACTATTACGGAGGAGGCTTTGCCAACCTATGAATCATGGCTTATGGATGTTGAGGGGATCAATCAGCATGCCAAGGAGAACAACGGCTGGTCTAGATGGGTGCGGGCATGGACGGCAGAAGAGAACAGACATGGGGATGTATTAAATAAATATTTATATCTGTCTGGCAGGGTCAACATGAGACAAGTAGAGATTTCCACACAGCATTTGATCACCGATGGATTTGATATTGGGACGGACAGGGATCCGTACAAAAACTTTATTTATACAACCTTTCAGGAATTAGCAACCAACATTTCTCATAAAAGAGTAGGTCAGATGGCCAAGAAAAAAGGGAATCTCCTTTTGGGCAAGATGTGCTCTATCATTGCAGGTGATGAAATGCGTCACCACCTTGCATACCGGGAATTTGTAAAGACCATCCTGAGCCATGACCCTAATGGGATGATTCTGGCCTTTGCAGATATGATGAAGTTTAAAATTATTATGCCGGCACATTTCTTACGAGAATCTGGTGGCACCATAGGAGCGGCCTTTGAGAATTTTTCTAATTGTGCTCAGCGACTGGGGGTCTACACTTCTCAGGATTATATCGAGATCTTGCAAAAACTAAATGCGTATTGGGATTTGGGAACACTTAGAGGGTTAAATTCTGATGCCGAAAAGGCAAGAGATTATCTGATGAAACTTCCGGAGCGTTTAATACGTATATCAGAACGTATGAAATTTCCTGAAGATCAGTACCGTTTTAGCTGGGTGCAAGCCAATGGTATGATATAAAAAAACCCGCTTTTTAAAGCGGGGATATTCTATAATTTTCCATGTTTATGTTCCTGCTGCCATTTGGCAAGGTCTTTCCATTTGCCTTCAGCAGCCATTTTTGCTTGCATAGGCCAGGAGGCCGGATCGTGAACTTTGTATCGATCGCCGCCAGAATCCAAAACTTCCTGACATTTAGCTACCGATGTCTCTGAAAGGGCCTGCCAGGTATTGATTTCAAAATTATGAAACAGGCTTCGGATCTTAGGACCTATCCCTTCTACCAGTGAAAGATCATTAAATTTTACGGCTTTGCCAATGGCCTTTTTAGCTTCGGCAGCGTCGAATGATTGCGCAGTGTCGCCATTTAAGGCAGAACCGGCGGCAAGTTTTTGTTCACATTTGGCAAGATCGGCCTTTGCCTTTTCATTTTGCTGCTGTAAGGATTTTATTTCCGACTTGAAATCTACAGTTGGGTTAGACCCTCTGCCGATAAGGTAGCCAAAAAAGCCGCATATAAGCCCAACGGCCAATGGGATGAGCCAGCACCAGATATCCATATATTCTAGATCCATAAGAAATGTATTTTAATTACTTATTCTATTAATTGTTAGACAGCAACCTGCGTATCACAAGCTTTTTAGATTACGCACATTGACTGCAGTACATAACGAAAAAAAAGGTACCTGCAAGGAGTGTAATGATTAGTCCGAGGATGTTCGTCGTTCTTTTAGACATGGCAACAATGATTAGATGTATTTTCCTACAAGATATCAAAATTTCAGATAACAATTACAGAGAGGTCCACGAACTCCTCTATAATTATTATCATATCTAAAGATACTCAAAAGAGCGACTTATAGATCGAATTTTATTCCCTGTGCCAGGGGTAATTCTGTTGTGTAATTAATGGTATTGGTTTGCCTTCTCATATAGACTTTCCAGGCATCAGACCCAGATTCACGACCTCCGCCGGTCTCTTTTTCACCGCCGAATGCCCCGCCTATTTCAGCTCCTGAAGTTCCAATATTAACATTGGCAATACCACAGTCGCTCCCGGTTGATGCTAAAAACTGTTCTGCTTCTCTCAGATTACTGGTCATAATGGCCGATGATAATCCTTGTACCACCCCATTTTGAAGTGCAATGGCATCCTCAACGTCTCCCGAATATGACATCAGATACAGAATAGGAGCAAAAGTTTCGTGTTGTACAATGCTGAATGAATTTTTTGCCTCTGCGATCGCGGGTTTTACATAGCACCCGCTTTCATATCCCTCACCCTGGAGAACACCACCCTCCACCAATAAGGATCCTCCCTGTGCAACTACTTCTTTAAGTGCATTTTGGTAGGCAGCAACCGCGTCTTTATCAATTAGTGGCCCTACATGATTAGACTCATCCAGAGGATTTCCAATACGCAATTGAGCGTAGGCATCTACGAGAGCATCTTTTACTTGTTGGTAAATAGAGTCGTGAATAATAAGTCTTCTGGTAGAAGTACAGCGTTGTCCTGCAGTACCCACAGCACCAAATACGGCTCCTATGATAGTCATTTTAATATCGGCATTTGGGGTCACAATGATGGCATTGTTCCCACCTAATTCTAATAGGGATTTTCCCAATCTACTACCAACTGCCTGTGCAACTATTTTACCCATACGGATAGATCCGGTAGCAGAGATCAAAGGAATTCGCTGCTCATGGGTCATATATTCTCCCACCTTGTAATCTCCATTTATAAGACAAGAAATGCCCTCCGGAAGGCCATTCTCTTTAAGGACATCGGCAATGATGTGCTGACATGCAATTCCGCAAAGAGGAGTTTTTTCTGAAGGTTTCCACACACATACGTCTCCACAGACCCAGGCAAGTGCTGTATTCCAGGCCCATACTGCTACAGGGAAGTTAAAAGCAGAAATAATGCCCACTACACCCAGAGGATGGTACTGCTCGTACATTCTATGTCCCGGTCGTTCAGAATGCATGGTAAGCCCGTGCAGTTGTCTGGATAGTCCAACCGCAAAATCACAGATATCTATCATTTCCTGTACCTCACCCAAACCTTCCTGATACGATTTTCCCATTTCGTAGGAGACAAGTTTCCCCAAAGGTTCCTTTAATTCGCGTAAACGCAGACCAAATTGCCTTACGATCTCACCACGCTGAGGAGCTGGTTTTAATCGCCATGTTTTAAATGCCTCTGTCGCAGCAGTCATTACTTTATCGAAGTCTGCTTTAGAAGTGGTTTTCACACTTGCAATTTTCCCTCCGTCTACCGGGGAAAATGAATCTAAAATCTCTCCTGTAGAAAAGAAATGGGAGCCCGTGGAAGTGCCTTCGTTAAGGTCTTTAATATTCAGTGCTTTAAGGGCCTCTTGAATCCCTAAATCAACCATTACCGTTGTCATTATTGTATGTTTTTAAAAAGATTAGAACGTTGTTTGGCAAAGCTACGAATATTTCGAATCTTGCCAGTGCGATTGTGATAATTCCGTTGTAAAGAAAACTTATCTAATGTGTAAGAGTACCAATGCAATAAGCGCGGGTAGGGCCTGAACAAAAAAGATCTTTTTAGAGACGGTAAAGGCGCCATAAATGCCTGCGATTATCACACAGCTAAGAAAGAATATGGACACATAGAATCGCCAGGGATCATCCTCTATAAAAAAGGTCCAGATCAATCCTGCCGCCAAAAAGCCATTGTACAATCCTTGGTTGGCTGCCAGTGTTTTGGTCGGTTCAAAAAGTTCTTTCGGAAATGCTTTGAAAACCTTAGGAGCCCTGCTGGTCCAGGCAAACATTTCTAGCCAAAGGAAATATAGATGAAGGAATGCAGTTAGTCCGATAAGGATCTTAATAGTCAAAGCCATTTGCTAACAATTTAAATTAACCTTTTTCTGCCACGAACCTCGGATCTGCTTTCATTATAGTTCCACAATTGTCACAGGTTCTTAAGGATTTGGAGCCATAAAAGTGTTCGAAATGATTTAAAAAGTCCTGTTCAATATCTTCTAGTGTAAAGTAAACTTCGTATAATTTGTGGTTGCAATTATCACAGAACCAAAGTAATCCGTCTTTTGCATTAAGCTCTGCTCGCTTTCGTTCTATCACAAGGCCAATAGACCCGGCGTGTCTAACAGGGGAATGGGGAACTTTCGCCGGATGCAGATACATATCCCCTGGCCCCAGTTTCATGATTTTTTTCTCGCCCTCCTCTTGTACCAACACTTCTATGTTTCCTTCTAATTGATAGAAAAGTTCCTCAGTCTCATTGTAGTGATAGTCTTTGCGCGCATTTGGACCCGCTACTATCATCACAATATAATCGCCTGCATCTTTGTATAGATTTTTATTTCCTACCGGAGGTTTTAGCAGATCCCGGTTTTCCTTAATCCATTGAGTAAGATTAAATGGGGGTTGTATAGCCATACTTTAATTTTAAATATAAGAAGGGTTAACAACAGTTTGTTGCTACTCAAAAATAAGAAAAGTAAATGGCATTCCCGACTCTATTTGAAGAAGAGCTGAGTATAGAAATAATCCCCTTCGGCATTTATTTTTACACTTATAGCCGTGTGGGTAAAGTCGGCTTCCATAGTGCTCTTGTGATTAGGACTCTCTAACCAACCTTGAAAAGCCGCCGCCGCTGTAGCATAGTCTTTGGCTACATTCTCCGCTATTTGTTTGGCATTGGTTTCAGCAGCAATCTTCGAAGCACGCGAACTGAAATTATCATGACTAATGGTGCCTTTGGAGATCATGTAATCTGTATGGAGGTTAGCATGCTCGTACGCTAAGGCACTAAATTCTAAAGGAGTGGCACCAAGCGCATTTCTATGGGTATTCACAATATCGAGTAGTTCCTGTTCAACGGCCACGGCATTTACGGCCACGGGAATGTCTTCACTATTTATAGATTCTTTGCTACAAGAAACTATCAATAGAATACCCAAAGCCAGGAAAGCTGTATGCAGACTTCTTCTCATATAGTGTTACTCGCAAGGTAGGTAGGGAAGAAGTGGGAGTTCTCGTTTACTCCGAAACAAAATTTCGAAGTCTGTAATAATACTAAAAATGATTTAAGGATACTCTTAAATGATTGATTTATTCGATGAAATACACCTCAGGCAGGACCTGCTTATTTTAATTGTTATTCCAGCTTCAGCAAATCTAAATATTAAACGGGGTTATTCTACAGCATCATCCTTATCATAATCCGATTTAATAACAGCGCTAAAGACCAGATCCCCAATATTGCGTAAAGGTTCATAGAGCACAGATTCGGATTTGGAGTCCTCATTGATGAGTCTTAAATTTTTATTCACACTCTCCAGGAAGATCAGCAGTGCTCCCAATATGATCGCCACTTTAAGGGCACCGAAAAGTCCACCCGCAATTTTATTAAGCAAACCCAACATCGCAAACTCAGCAATTTTTGTCAGCAATTTTCCAGCCATGACCACCACAATTACAATAATAAAAAAGGTGATTATAAAGGAAAGAAGACTCATGGTGCGCTCATTCCAATCCCAGTGAGTAGCCAGATAATTCCCAACGATATAGGAAAAATGAATGGCCCCGTATAAGCCGGCAATAAGCGCTACTATTGAAGCAAGCTCTACCAGAAGACCGTTCTGTATCCCTTTAAACAGGCCATAAATCAGCAATAAGCCCAGAACAATATCGATAAAACTCACAAGGTGGTGTTTTATACAAATATAGAACTTTGATTTGTACCTTTGAACCTTCAGTAATTCATCAATTTTCCCTGGTGCATAAAAGAATAAATGGCAAGAGATAATATACTTAAGGAACAATGGGAACTGTTGGTTCAAAAACTTTCTTCCCAGTTTTCGGACGGGGACCCGCTAGACCTGGATGCTATTATTTACTTAGTAGGGGTACAGGAATTGGGTCAGTACCATAAAAAGTACAAAAAGGATGAAAAGATCAATCTTATGCATATCGCTATCTGTAGATTGTTGGAACCCTACGGATATTACGAATTTGAATTCTTCGATGAGCATGGCTGGCCTCATTACATTATAAAAGAAGCATTACCTCCATTAAAGGCCGGGGAACAATCGGTCCTTATGAAAGAGGCCATTGTGGGCTACTTCCTGGAAAAAGAATATATCCAATGAAAATGCAACCTCCATACTACGCGGTGATCTTTACTACCCTGAAGAAAGAGGGAGACCATGGGTATGAGGAGATGGCCAATAAAATGGAGGCCCTGGCAGCAAAACAACCCGGTTTTCTCGGCTTTGAAACTGCCAGAAGTGAGGTGGGGATCAGTGTGAGTTATTGGGACTCTCTGGAGGCCATCAGTCAGTGGAAGGACCATGGAGAACATCTTATAGCACAGCAGAAAGGGAAAGAGCTATGGTATCAATGGTATAAATTACGTATTTGTTTGGTGGAGAGAGAATACGAGTTTGGTGAACCATAGATAACAGTAGTTTAATCTCTCCAATTTTGTGTTCCATTTGCGATATTCTATTTTTGATTTGTTTCTATAAACAGCGTCACTTCCTATGAAAAATTCAATTCCTTTCTCTAATCTGAATAGAGAGGCTACCGTCAAAAAAATTACCAAAGTGCATTTTGATATGGTGGTGATCGGCGGAGGAATTACAGGAGGCGGCATCGCTCTCGATGCAGCATCCCGGGGCTTAAAAGTGCTACTGCTGGAGAAAGGCGATTTTGCTTCCGGGACAAGCAGTAAGTCTACCAAGCTTATCCACGGAGGCTTGCGATATCTAAAACAATTCGATTTCTGGCTCGTGAAAGAAGTAGGCTCCGAAAGAGCCATAGTTCATAAATTAGCACCGCATCTGGTACTTCCGGAGAAAATGCTTTTACCATTAATTGAGGGTGGCTCCTATGGAAAATGGCTTACCTCTGTTGGTCTAAAGGTCTACGATATCCTGGCACAAGTATCGGGGGATGATAAACGCAAAATGCTGGAGAAAAAAGAGGCTCTTGCTCTGGAACCACTCTTACCCAAAAAAAAGGTTAAAGGGGCGGGGTACTATGCAGAATACCGCACAGATGACGCCCGACTCACCCTGGAGAATATCAAAACCAGTTTGCAGCACGGGGCTGAGGCATTGAACTATGCTGAGGTAATTAACTTTATTTACAAGGAAAACAGGGTTCAGGGAGTAAAAGTAAAAGATCAGTGTACAGGGGAGGAGTTTTCCGTAAATGCCAGCTATGTAGTAAGTGCAGCGGGTCCATGGGTCGATGAATTAAGGAGCATCAATAATTCCAACAAAGGAAAACGTTTACATCTTACCAAAGGGGTCCATTTGGTATTTCCACACCACAAATTGCCGGTTAAACAATCTGTGTATTTTGATGTGCCAGACGGCCGAATGATCTTCGCTATTCCAAGGGGAAAAATAACGTACGTAGGCACTACGGATACAAATTACAACCTGGACAAGGATAAGGTTGAGACCGATATTGCCGATGCCATTTATCTTATTGCCGCTGTCAATAATATGTTCCCAAGTATTAATCTGGAAATGGAAGACATAGAATCTTCATGGGCAGGGCTTAGACCCCTTATTCACGAAGAAGGAAAATCTACCACCGAACTCTCACGCAAGGATGAGATCTTCACCTCAGAAACCGGACTCATCAGTATCGCCGGGGGTAAATTAACCGGGTACCGGAAAATGGCCGAACGTGTGGTGAACAGGATCGCAAAAAAAATGGAAGAGGAACAGGGAAAAGAAGTGCCAGACTGCCTTACCGAGACGCTACCCCTGTGTGGGAGTAAATTCAAGAAAAACAAGGAAGTAAATAAATACATTTCCGAGATTTATGAGCGTATTAAACCCGATGGGTTTACCAAGTATGATGCATGGTATTTAGTGACGAACTACGGAGACCAGACAGAGGCCATTCTTACTTATTATAAAAGTAGAAAGGAAAAGGACATAGCAATTCGTATGGCCCTTTCCGAGCTGGAGTTTGGGGTTGATTTTGAAATGGTACAGTCGCCCATGGATTTCTTTATTCGGAGAACAGGGCGGCTTTATTTCGATATTCACAGTGTTCGCACTTTATTGAAACCCGTTAGTAAGGAGTTGCAGAAAATATTTAAAACAGATAAGGGAACTATGCTTAAATGGCAGGAAGAGATGGAAACCGAAGTAATATCGCATTCAGATTTTTCAATAGAAAGAATTTAATCTAAAGAATATCTTTCTCTTTAATCTAATTTGTCTGTCAGTATTTTAAAGGTCTTTCTTGCATTCTCTTTTTGATAAAGCACATTGTAGACGGCGTCAATAATGGGAGTACGCACTTTACTTTTAAAAGTGTTCTTTAGTTCATAGGCACTTTTGGTAGCGTAATAGCCTTCGGCCACCATGTTCATTTCCATCATGGCACTTTTAACAGTATATCCCTTCCCTATCATATTGCCAAACATGCGGTTTCGGCTAAAGGTAGAGTAACCTGTAACTAACAAGTCGCCCAAATACGCAGAATTGTTGATGTTGCGTTTCATCTTATGCACTCTTTTAATATAACGCTTCATTTCACGAATGGCATTGCTCATCAATACACTTTGAAAATTATCACCATATCCAAGGCCATGAGCTATACCCGCTGCCAGCGCATAAATGTTCTTTAACATGGCGGCATACTCAGTGCCAATAATATCGTCTGAGATCTTGGTTTTAATGTAATCGCTGTTGAGATGTGCAGCTACTATTTTGGCTTTGGCTTTATCTGCAGAAGCGATTGTTAGATAAGACAAACGTTCAAGGGCAACTTCCTCTGCATGGCAGGGTCCGGTAATGACCCCTATGTTTTCAAAAGGGATCTTGTATTTCTCATGAAAATGCTCCCCAACGATCTTTCCGGTTTCGGGCACTATCCCTTTGATGGCAGAAAAGATGATCTTATCTGACAGGGAAACAGTTAGTTTTTGTAGTTCGCTTTCTAAAAAGGCAGATGGGATGGCAAAGATGAGAATATCGGCCTCCCGGGCTGCTTCATCTATAGTATCGGTCAGTGTTAACTGATCCAGATTGAACTCAACCGAGGTGAGGTAGTTGGGATTGTGTTTTTCTTTTTTGATAAAAGCAATGGCCTCTGAACTTCGCATATACCAGATGACATTGGAAAGGTTTTCAGTAAGCATTTTTACAATGGCGGTTGCCCAGCTCCCTCCCCCTAATACTGCAAAGCGTACGTCTTTTTTCATGAATAGTTCTTCTCCTAGCAAATGTAATTAAAAACCATTAGCTTATAAAAACTTGATAATCAGTTACATAAGACAATTGGCACGATGCTTGTTTTATAAGCATCAAGAACCATAAAAATGAATATCATGAAAAACTTTACACTATTCGGTTTTGGAACCTTATTGATGCTGCTTTTAAGCGGCTGTTATTCAGAGGTGATCCTGGAAGACGTTTTTGTGGAGCAGCCTACCCTGCAAACCGGGCAAATAATTCAGGGGTATGATCTTTGGTATGTAGACATTAATGCCACAGAGGGAAATGGAGAAGTGCCTTTCCTGCAACGTGCCTTTACCTTGTCTTTTAAAAACGGGCTACTATATGCAAACAACAATATTTCGGGGATCGGGAAAACAGGGAATGGACTTGGTATTCGGGTAGGATATTACGACGCAGGCATTGGACTTCTGGAAATTGATCATGATATTGATGGCCTGTGGATCTTTGATGTATATCAGGTAAATTCTAGAACGCTCGAATTGTATGACAGACGTTCCAATACATCCTATTTTGTTGATGGGTACCAAAGAGCGAGTTTCGACTATGACAGGGTGTTCTATGATAACATTGAATTTCTTCTTCAGGAATACGACGTTTGGGAGAAGACTTATGTAAGTGATACCGGTGCCATTAATGACTTTGATGAAGAAAATTACCTTCAATTTTATGAGGGCAATGGCGGAACAGTGTTCAGGTCGTCCATAGATCTACCCGGGACCTCTGTTAATAGCATTGTATGGGATTATGAAGGCTTCTATGAAGTGTATGATGTTCAAAACGACGAAACACTTAAAACCTTAACACTGGATTATGACTTTATGGGCAATGATTATTTTGAGCTCTACGTTATTGATGACCGGACCATCGAATTATATCACCCGGATAGTGGTACCGTGTATGAATTTCAGGGAAGGGGATATATACAATTCTTGAAGTCGGGTGCAACAGACTCAGCTAAGAAACGGGTTAAGACCAAAAATCCGATTATGAACGTGGTTCGAAAACGAAAGTAAACAGGCTGTTTTACAAAAAAAATAGCAAAAGATTTTTTTTGGTTGGTTAGTTAGAAACCACCCTGTCTGATAAGGACGGGGTGGTTTTTTTTCTTCCTTACTTAACCGAATTTCAGTATCTTATGGTGTTAATTGTCTTTATCAATATTCGTATGGCATCCAAGTACAACATTGAAATGGGAAACAAGGGACATAAAAAAATTCCCGGCAATCCGTCTACTGCTACCAGTAGTTCAAAAAAATTAAATGACCGGTCTAATGGAAAAAATTTGCGTGTTTTAAGTGAAGAAGATTGGGCTTTTTGGAAACACAACGGATACATTGTTATAGAAAATGCGGTCCCAAAAGAACAGGCACAGGCCACAGCCAACTTTCTATGGGAATTTGATGAGAAGGATCCCAAGGACCCAGATACCTGGTATGCACCTCCACGGGCAGAAATGCAAATGAAAGAACTTACAGGTACCGGCATGGTAGAAGTCTACAACCATCAGCATCTTTGGAATAACAGACAGGAAAAACGAGTTTACGATGCGTTTGTGGATGTCTGGGGAACGGAAGAATTATGGGTCACCATAGACCGGGCGAATTTAAATTTTCCACAACGTCCCGGTTTTGAACGCAAGGGATTTATCCACTGGGATTACGATCCTGAAACAAAACCCCAGAATGTACAAGGTGTACTGGCCCTGGCAGATCAGACTGATGAGAATATGGGAGGCTTTCAGTGTATTCCCTGGCTCTATAGAAATTATGATACCTGGAAAGTTGGACAGCCAAAGGACAGGGACAGGTTTCAACCAGACATATCTGATCTGGAAGATAAGATCGTAAAGGTAAAATTAGAGGCCGGAGATCTGCTCATATTCAATAGTACAGAACCGCATGGGATACGCCCCAACAGATCCAAGGACAAGGTGCGCATAGCCCAGTATATTTCTATGATGCCGGCAGAACCAGAGAATGAGGCATTATTGGCGTGGCGAATCAATTCCTGGAAAAATAGAGTAGCCCCTGAAGGCTACGCCTTCCCCGGGGATCCTCGCAAGTGGGAACAGAAAAAGTATGAAACTGCTAATTTATCCCCTCTTGGAGAACGATTATTGGGATTAACACCCTGGTAGACTGCCAAATCCATAATTCTTTCTTTCCTTAAGGTTCCCCATTCATTTTATGGTATTTTTGCGCCCTTAAATAATGGCGTTTGAAAAAGTACCTCAATCTATTCGATTTTTCGCAGGAAGTAAATTATAAAACTGAGATCCTTTCGGGGATCACCGTGGCCCTGGCCCTGGTACCGGAGGCGATCGCCTTTGCACTTATTGCAGGTCTCTCCCCACTCACAGGCTTATATGCTGCTTTTGTGATGGGTCTGGTTACCTCCATTTTAGGCGGCAGACCAGGGATGATCTCCGGAGCTACCGGAGCCGTTGCGGTTGTGATCGTTGCCCTGGCCCAGCAATACGGAGTAGAATATGTCTTTGCGGCGGTAGTACTTGCAGGGATCTTACAGATCCTTGCCGGAGTCTTGCGGCTGGGGAAATTAATGCGGTTGGTACCCCATCCTGTGATCTTTGGCTTTGTAAATGGCCTTGCGATCATCATTTTTCTTTCTCAGCTAACGCAGTTTCAAAATGCCGATGGCAGCTGGTTAAGTGGAAACACTTTATATCTTTTTACGGGTCTTGTGCTAATAACTATGTTGGTCATTTGGGGACTGCCCAAGATCAGCAAGGCGGTTCCCTCATCCCTGGTGGCCATCTTGTTGGTTTTTGGGATCGTATTGTTCTTTGGGATCGATACAAGGACCATTGGAGATATTGCCTCTATAAAAGGTGGTTTTCCACCCTTTCATATCCCCATGGTACCCTTAAATTTGGAGACCTTGCAGATCATATTTCCTTATGCTGCTATTGTGGCCGGGGTTGGACTTATTGAAAGTCTGCTAACGCTGAACATTGTAGATGAGATCACAGAGACTCGCGGCCGTGGGAACAAGGAAGCTGTGGCTCAGGGGACAGCCAATATCCTTTCCGGTATCTTCTCCGGTATGGGTGGTTGTGCAATGATAGGACAAAGCCTGATCAATACCTCCAACGGGGCCCGTGCGAGGCTATCCGGTATTGTGGCAGCACTGATGTTATTGGTCTTTATTATGTTCGGAGCCGATCTTATTGAGCGTGTTCCAATGGCGGCGCTCACCGGACTTATGATCATGGTAGCGCTTGGCACCTTTGAATGGGCCAGTTTGCGAACTTTTCGCAGAATGCCCAAAAGTGATGTTTTAGTAATGGTACTGGTAACTCTCGTGACCGTTTTTCTTCATAACCTGGCTCTGGCTGTTTTGGTGGGGGTCATCATCGCGGCCCTTGTCTTTGCCTGGGACAATGCTAAAAGGATCCGTGCCAGAAAATACGTAGATGACAATGGTGTAAAACATTATGAGATCTACGGCCCCTTGTTCTTTGGCTCAGTATCCTTATTTAATGATAAGTTTGATGTGTTGAATGATCCGGATGAGGTTATCATCGATTTTCAGGAAAGCAGGGTCGTAGACATGTCAGCCATTGAAGCCCTTAACAAGATCACGGAACGCTATCTGAAGGTTGGGAAAAAAGTACACCTCAAACACTTAAGCAAGGATTGTATTCAGCTTCTGCAAAACGCGGACGACATTATAGAAGTGAATGTCATGGAAGATCCTACTTATAAAGTATTGGTAGACTAGTTCTAGGTCCGGGAATCAATTAAACCACACCGCATACCGCTTTCTGCGCAGTTCCATGGCCAGTAATTTTTCCATTTTTAGTGCTTCTGCCCTGCTTTTCAGCGGGGCAATATGATTGTAAAGACTGGGGCGGAGGTAGGTGCCGTATTTCTGTACGATGCTGGAAGATAATTTGTGGCCTTTTTTGTTGCGGTAGCCGGTCTTATGTTGCTCTAAACGCTCTTTTGGGGTCTTGCTGGTCATCCCAACATAGAGGCATTCTAACACCCCATTAAATTGTGGATTGGCCAACCTGAATTTGGCATTTTCGGTAAAGACCCGTTTAGATAATTCTATGACGTAAATCTGGTAACTCAATGGGTTAGTGTTTGCCCGGGAATGCGCTAAGATCTGTGTCCCCGGATTCTATAAAATTACCTATATTTCCTGTATGCGAATAGCCCAACGAAAAAAAATCAAATTCATATTCGGCACTTTTATCCTGTTGGCAGCTATCCTGGCTATCTTTTTTAATGCGCAGGGAAACAGGCCGCTCTTTATCGTACTGAAACCGCTAACAACCATTTTGATACTCTTGTTTGCTGTTCTATTCGGCATCAGAAAGAGCAAGTTCCATAAATGGGTGGTGATAGGGTTGTGTTTTTGCCTGGCAGGAGATACCCTTTTGCTGGAGGAATCTTATTTTATCTGGGGACTTGTAGCTTTTTTAATAGCACACCTTTGCTTTAGCTGGAGTTTTATTTGTCTGGGAGGGTTTAAAAATTATGGTATCCCATTGATTTTATTAGGGGCCTTTGGTTTTACATATTACTACTTGCTGTATGAATCCCTTGATGCCCTTCAAATCCCCGTTCTTATCTACTTCCTGGTAATCTTGTTCATGGGTTGGCAGGGGATCAGTATTCGTATCTGGAAAAATGAACTTCCATATACACTGATATTTGTAGCCGTACTTTTATTTATAACCTCAGATGCACTATTGGCCTGGGCAAAATTTAAAGCAGCCTTTCCCTGGGATGGGATCCTTATCCTTGCAACCTACTGGATTTCTATTTTTTCAATTGGTCTGGCAACCACAATAGAACGGATAAAACCTTATTAATTGAAATTAAGAGGAATAAAAGTACTTGAAGAAATAACTCCCTCTCTAACATCATAAAGCGTAAATCCGGAATTGACTTTAAAACCATTATAGATAAAGGTATCCGGACCTGTAATAGCCGCGGTCTGGGTAAATTGAGTATCAGATCCTACAATAGTGCTTGTTTGAGGAGCATGATAATGTCCTGCAAGGGCCAGGGGATAAGGTCTTTCGCCAATTATATCCTGAACTTCTTTAAAATTATACACAATATGCCTGTGTTCTAATTTATTGTTTTGCTCCAGCAGTTGTGGGCCATAGAAAGGATCATTTTCAAAATTCTGGAACGAAAACCCGGGCGAAACAAAAGGGATATGATTGAAAGTTATAACGGGGGTTTGTGCATCCAGATATTGAAGATCTTTTTCCAGCCAGGCTAACTGGGTTTCATCTACTCCTCCATAGTAGTAAAGGTTTTGATACCCCACTCCGTCTACACTGATAAAATGAAAACCGCCATAATTAAAGGAATAGTAATTAGGGCCTAAATAATGCCGATACATATTCTTTCCATAGAGAGGATGCTCTGCACTTACCAGTGATTTGTCACGTTCAACTCCAAAAAGTTCATGATTCCCTACCCCGGTGTAAACAGGTGCTTGAAACTGTGATATTTCCTTTTTAAACATCTCATAATAATCTGTTGCCGTTGCCTCATTAACTCTAAGAGCATCTTTGATAAGGTCTCCTGTAATAATTACAAAAGCAACCTTTAGGGAATCGGCCATTTCCCTGAATCTTTGTATTCTGGGAAGGCTGTTAACGTCCGCATGCGTATCGGAAGCGTGAATAAATCTAAATGTTGATTGATTGGGAGACTTCTGAAGGGGAAAAGTCATTTCAGAAGATTTTTTGTAGTAAAAATTACCGGTGTAACCTGAAGGCTGAGAAATAACAAGGTAAGGAAATTCACTTTCAGAATGTAAAACGAATGTTCCACTATCGCCGGTGAGGGTAGTTTTCACCTGATCAGAGACAACTACATTAGGAATTCCCTTTTCACCAGCATCGAGCGTTAAATTTCCATTTTCATCATGGAAGACTATACCTTTTATCTCTGTTGATTGGGCTATTAGAATTGATGGGATTGAAAGAAAAAGAATCCATCCAACTATTAGCACGCCAATTATTTCACGACTTTTCATACAGTTAGGTTTTATAAAATGCGGTTTTATTTTGTAATAGGTATTAAGTGACCGTCGCTCCCCGTCATTTCCCAATGCCCTAGAGAAATTGGGATGTTACCTATCGCATTTAAGGTATCCATAAACTCCTTGATCCGAAATGGTTTTTCTTCCATTTCTTTCATTTTGGCAAAGTCGGCCATGGCAGCTTCCAACAGATACTTCCCAGTTATGTAGCTGCTGCCATACCCGGGTTGCCGCATATAGAGGTGTTGTTCAAAAAGTAACAATTCCTTTTCGGTCTTCATCCAACCTCTTGGGGTATATTCAGAATGAATGCCCCCTGCTTCTTCCATGGTCATTTCATTGGCATGGGCGTACAAGGATCCCAGCCCCCTGGCAGCTCGTTGTGCTATCATGATATAAACGATCTCCCTGCTTCTTGGGGAGTCATCATACAAGCCGGCTTGCAGGAAGAGTTCCTCAACGGCCGTTGCGGTCCCTTCATTCCTCGAATCAAAAATATTGTAAAGCAAGGGGCCACGGCGTACCTCGCTTGCATGGGGTTCCAGATCCATGCGGGCCAGTTCAAACCAGTGATAGAAATGGGAGTAGAGTGGTCTGGGGTCATAGTGTTCCCCTATCAGGAAGAAGTTCCGCTTTTCTTCAGGAACAAAGCTCCCCAAGTGCTCCCTTAGGGCTGGTTCAAAATACTCCTTTACGGTTACTATGTCTTGTTTCTCCAAAAAAGTCATCAGGCTTTTGGCTCCTTCATCGGCCATAAGATCATAGGCTTCCGGACTATCAGCAGCCTGGAGCGATGGGAGGTTCCGGTTGCGGTGTTCCTCCAACTTCAGGGAAGACCAGGCTCTGGCCAATTCCCTTTTTAAGAGGAGAACTTCATCTTCCCAGCTAAGGGGAACCAAATGTACATTTTGTAAATACCAGGTATAATTTTCCTTCCCGATTCCCGAGGGCCCTGTTTTAAAAGTAGCTTCTTTGGTCAACCAGTCTGCGAAAGTGTTTGTGGAGTTTATCGCCTTCTGAACGGCTGCCACTACAGCGGCATCCTCGCTTACACTTTCTTTGTTTAAAATATTTTTTAATGCCCCACTTTGATCCTCAATGACCCGTATACCAGCCTGCCAGAGCTCTTTTGCATTCCCGGTAAGGTTTTGTTGGGCCTGTTCATTCAGTGGAGGGATAACGCTTAGGTCGGAAAGTAGTCGTGCTCTTTCCTCCTTATTTAAAGGAAAAGAATAGGTCCATACTTCGGTGGTTTTATGGTGGGTGGGACCTTCGTGGGCCGGTACATCTGAACGGTATTCCCAGACTGATTTGTAATAAGCGGGGTCTCGTTCCCAGGGCTTCAGGATTCGGTAGTTAAAGTCGTACCCATTCATCTCTGCCCAAACCAGCATCCAGTCTACTTTTTGAGGAACTGGCCAGTTGGTGGTATCAATGGCCATCAGTTGTTCCTGCAGATTCTTAAAGGTAGACAGGCGCTTTTCAAAGGTAAGGGTTGTATAATCGGGTGCTCCGTTTTGCATTGGGGGTACTTCAAAGGCACGCCAATCGTTGAATAAGGTTTCCAGGTCTTCGTAGGATGTTTTCGTTTCTATCGCTGTCACATCCTTTTTTTCCTGATCTCCACAGGCAGTTATAAAAATGGAAAGCAGCAATAGTACTATCAATGTTGATGGTTTTTTCACCTGGCTGTTTAATTGCTTCATTGTTTCCTACTTGCTTTAAAAGTGCCGTTGGGTTGAATGAGATTAACTTCATTTATTACACCATCTTCTGCCTCCAGGAATTCTACCTTAAAGCCCTCCAGGATCTTAAAGGAAAATTTATGTTTGGCGGTGGCCAATAATTCATATTCGGGTTGTCCGGCCACAAAGAGGTACAGGGTATCCTCATTTTTGATATACACTTTAATGACCATCCCTGCCAGCTCATAATCGCCCACGTAGGTTTCCAGGGTTGCCTTGTCTACGTCAATGGTGGTGGGCGTATGTTTAAAGACGATAGGGTCTTCCAGCGCCCCCTCCACCTTCATTCTAACATCCGAAATGTCGCCTCCGTCATTGGTGCCAAAGTTAAAGCGTAACGGACCTATACCGGTGGTGTCAATACCTGTTTCGGTTATTTCAAATGGTTCGAAAACGTCGTAATGCCTATGCTTTAAATAATAATTATTGAGTTTAAAGACGGCGATCAGAGAATCATTTTTGTTGTCTATCCGAAATTCCCCATAGCCCGGATGGTCGTATTTACCTGTGTATTGCTGTAAAATATGGGAAGGTCTGGTACCGCTTATTTCACTGGAAGATTCATTCGCCTTCGCTTCAGCTTCTGCTTTTTCCGCTTTTTCCTTCCGGGCTTTAAAATCATCTACCCAATTGGTTTTTCCTTCTTTGAGGAAGCGATCTGCCATAGTATTCCGCACCAAACCGGGTACTGCCGATCCATTTTGGTTGGTAAGCACCACAATCCCCAGGCTATCTGTTGGGAAAAAAGCCACGCTGGCAGAAAAGCCATCTATATTACCGCCATGTTCTACGCGGTAATGCCCTCGGTATGATGCCAGGAACCAGCCATAACCATAATTAGACATATGCATATCCGGAAATTCCTTGTCTGGCAAGCCACTGCTCACCACCATTTGCGAACTGATGGCTTCTTTTAGATAGGGTTCCGGGATGATCTGTGCATCTCCGTTCTTCCCGTTATTGATCCAGGTACGCACCCATTTAGACATATCATTCACACTGCTGTTGATACTTCCCGCCGGACTCATGGCAGCAATGTCATAGTAATCCATTTTGTTTATGATACTGTCATTCTTCAGCTCGTATCCCAGGGCTGCATTGCTACTTTCCTTCATTTCCTGTATCCGCGTGTTAGAACGAGTCATCCCTAGCGGTTTTAAAAAGCGCTCTTCAATATTCTCTTCCCATGTCTTACCGGTGATCTTTTCTGCAATGACCCCCTGTGCCAGGAACATAAAATTGTTGTAATACCATTGTTTTCGCACACCTGTAAAAGGTTCCTGGTGTTCTATCCGCATCATAAGGCTGTCCCGGGAATCGGTGGGGAAGAGGTACCAGGAAAAGTCATGCCGGGGCAGCCCGGTACGGTGACTCATCAGATCTTTCAGGATGATCCCGTTATTCATCTCATCATTATAAAAGCGAAGGTCCGGGATATGTTTGATGGGACTATCGTCAAAGGTCAGTTTTTCTTCCTGTCGCAATTGGCCCAGGATGGCTGAGGTAAAGGCTTTGGTGCTCGACCCGATTGCATACAAGGTGTTGGCATCTGCGGGGACTTTGTTCTCATAGTCACTATAGCCATAACCCTTGGCAAAGAGTACTTTTTGTCCTTCCACTACAGCCACGGCAAACCCCGGGGCTTTGGTGACTTCCAGGATGGCATTGAGTTCTTTGTCTATGCCTTTTAGCCTGTTATCTGTCTGGGCATTGAAGGTAAGGGGTAGGCAAAGGGTAATTAAGGTGAAAAGTAATTTTGTCATGGGGAGTTTTTTTAAGAAGAGTGATATTGATTTGTTTGAGTCTTCGATGTGTTATGGAGTTATTAAAATTAGGAAAATATATGGGATAAATCTCTAGTTTTAAATATAGTTGGAGATTGGCAATCAATATCAGAGGCAGCGACATCCAAAAAGGTCGATATCAGATACCCAAAGAGGATATACTAAGTCGTTCTCACAATAAAATATGGCTCGTATTGGAGTATCTGTATCGTCTAATTCCTTACCGTGCTGGTCAGCAAAAGCAAAATATATATTCTCTATGTTTTTTAAAGTGGCAAATGTTCTTATATGCTTTCTGCTATTTAGACAATCACGACAAATATCCTCATAACTTTGTAGTATTTGAGCATCTTTCCTTTCATTTTGAACATAGGTAAGTTGCAGGTCAAAAGGGCTGGCAAATAGAAAATCCTTTGTGTTGCGAATTTGTGAAGACATTCGGATGCCATAATAGTAGTATTCCAAACACTCATCCACATATTTTCCAAAATTCTGGACAGTAGATTCATATTTATCAGAAAGGCTATACAGGAACATTTTTTTTGGTTTAGGGTATAATGAATCAATAGGTTCAGAATACAGAAAATTGCCATTCCCGCTCCAGAAAGGTGGTCGTTGGGTTTTGTAAAATGGCGATAGTTCAAAAAGCCGAGCATCGGCTGCATCGAATTGTGTCCACTGATCATCATTATAAACTCCCACTGAGTCCTTCTTTATATTAAAAATTGGAGCTATGGCTTTTTCAATGGTAAGGAGCATGGAGTCATTTCGTTGGGCGATCAATGCTTTAAGGAAGCGAACATTCTCGGAATCTTCATTAGAACTCTCCCATTTTAATGCAAAGATGCTATCAAATCTAGCTGTATCTATGATTAATTTCTCATTTGATAACCGATGGTAGACGGGACATAATTTCCAGAAAATGGGAATTATAGTATCTCTCAATTGGGGATGTTCAACATAAAGGGAGTCTGTTGTGGTATAAAGCTGCCGGACTTTTAGGAGCTGGGAGGAAAGGTCTTTTTCAGCTAGTATGGTAGACACTAAATCTTCTTTTTGCAGACCAGACAAGATTTCTTTTTCTTTTAGGGTAAGGCCAATGACTTCTTTAGTTGTAGTATTGATTTGTTCAGTTTTCCGTTCTGTTTTTAAAGAACTATTTGGTGCCACCTTGGATTTTACTTTATTCTTTGTTGATTGCTGACAACCAATAAGTAAAAAACAAAAAATAACTAAAAGACGGACAGTTATTTTCAAGAAAAACGAAAGACGGTTTAGATTCACAGAAGAAATAAAATTTTAAGTTGCCTTAGTTTAATTCCAGTAGAGCCCCTATCATTTTTTGGGCCCGCAGGATCATGGATTCTAATTCATCGGTTTTGCCGCTCAGTCGGAATTGGAAAGCATCCAGATCAAAATGGCTTAGAACCTGTTTTTCACTCAGCGTAAATCCCAATTCTATTTCAGAATCAGGCTCATTTTCCCCAAAGATCTGCCGTACGTCTTCCCAGTTCACATCCTGTAGTTCCTCTATGCTATTTGTTGTAAAATGCAGCTCAGTAACAAATGTTTTTGAGGAGATATCAGACCTGGAATCGTCCTGTGCCTTTACATGCAGGGAAAATATCAATAAAAGAAGAAAGAGAATATTTTTCATGGGTATGCTTTTGTTTTAAAAATAGGAAAATTTAGGTTTAAAACCCTTACAAACGAACCCAAGTTTATTGGCAAACATAGTATCTATAGAATGTTTCCGATTTACTTTTTTTTACCTAAACCAAGAATACCTTTTTTTGACTATCTTTTATAAAAATTATAAGGGTATGAGAAATCTTCTTTGGTTAGTTGCCGTGATCTGTATTGTAGTGTGGTTACTGGGCTTGTTGGGTATTGTAGAAGGTCTTGGGACCAGCAATCTTATCCATATCTTGTTGGTGATCGCTATCGTTACTATTTTGTATAACATTATTTCGGGCCGTAAGCCCCTTTAAAAACATCTTATGAAAAGAATTATTGGAATTGCACTCTTGGTTCTTGCGGTATATTTGGGATATACCGGAATCACCAATTTTTCTAACAGTACAGCATCGGTGGATGTATTGGGCGTAAAGTTAAAGGCTGAGGATAACCAGCAAAAGACCACCTCTTTTATCTATATGGGCTTTGCTGTTATTGCTGCCATTGGTGGTATAGTAATGGCCAAGGGGAAAAATTAAGAATGGCGATTTTTTAAATAAAAGGCAGCTAACGGCGTTTTTACCAGTTAACTGCCTTTGGATTACTCCTTTATACTCTTTGAGATCGAGAGAAAATTATCTGTGTAGATTACAGGATGATAATCAACAGCAGGATAATGATAAGGGCTCCGGCGGAAATATAGATGCCGTTCCCGGTGGTCCTGAGCTGCGTCTTAATGGCCCTAACTTCTTTGCGTAGTGCCTTTTTCTCAGAACGCTCCAGATCGGATTTGTCCATGGATTTTATCTCCTCTAAGCGATCTAGCATAACCCTAACCTCAGCCGGCATTTCTAAGGGCTCTGCATTTTTTTCTTTTTCTGCTGCCTGGGCGGTGGTTATAACACCTAGTGATAGGAATACTACCATTACATAAATGAATGTTTTTTTCATAAGTGCTGTTTTAATTTGTTGAATTGTTATGCCACAACTGCATGGTTGTAACTGTATAATAGTACACAAATTCTGCCAATATTACAAGGCAGAAAAGTGGCACTTCAAACCTTTAAATAGTATCCCTTACTTAGCTTTTTTTAAGCGCTTTGCCGCTTTTTTTTCCTTGGCCGTCTTAAGAGGTTCTTTTTTTACGTTCTTCTTAGCATCTTGTCCTTTTGCCATAATAATGTGGTGTTACATTTTAATTAAAGATACGTAATTGCAAACAGGAATATTAGTTTTCTGAAGTTGTTATTCCGAGTATGCGTTTGATAGTATTGATTGTTCTTGCTATCCAACTCTTAGGTGTTGTTATATCGATTTTTTTTAAAGCAATTAAGGCATCTTCATACCCTTTTTCTATAAGTCCCTCAATCTGATTCGTATCGGTTCTGTCAAAAGAAGACAAATCGGGCTTTATTAGAAAATCAGCATCCTCAGTTTGTAGTATGGCCGCTTGCTGCATGATAAAATGAAAACTGTTCATAAGCACGTCCAGAATGTTCCCAGGTTTCTGATAATTATGGTTGGCATTGAGATCTACCCCAATAACATAGTCGGCTCCAATTTTTCTTAAAGTATTTATAGGCACATTTTCTACGATCCCTCCATCGAGAAGCATTATATCATTAATGACAACGGGGTTAAATAGACCGGGGATACAGGTGCTCGCCATGACCGCTTTTGCAACGGGCCCTTTTTTCAGGACAACTTTTTCACCACTTGCGGCATCTGTTGTGATAATGGCAAATGGGATCATAGAGTCTTCTATATTTTTATCTCCGATATGCTTTTTGAGCAGGTCGCCAAATTTCTCATTAGACAGCAGGCTATACCGTGATAGTGAGATACTGCTGATATCCATCCAGCTCAGCTCGGAGGTTATCTCACTAATTTCACTCCAATTCTTTCCGAAAGCATACAGAGCAGCTACAAAGGCACCTATACTGGTGCCGGTAATAAATTTAATTTCAATGCCTTTTTCATCAATGGCCTTTAGGACGCCAATATGAGCGGCTCCCAAAACGGCACCTCCTCCAAGCGCCAATCCTATATTGTTCATTGAGTTCATTGTTTATATGTCGGAAAGGTAGTTATCTTTTTTTCCTTCTGAAACCAGGGTTTTGCGACCCTCTTTTTTTGTTGCGATTGGCAAAGAACTCCTGTTTCCTGCGTTGCTTCTCTTTTTCCATTTCTTTCTTTTCAGAGGCATTCATTGGCCGGTCTGTTTGTGGGAAAGGATGGTCTTCTACCAGTTCTATCTTCTGCCTGGTAAGCTTTTCAATATCTGTGATATAAGCATTTTCTTCCGGTTCACATATGGAAATGGAAATGCCTTCTTCCCCGGCACGGCCGCAACGACCAATACGGTGCACATAGGTTTCGGGCTCATTAGGGATATCGTAGTTGATGACATGCCGCAGCTTGTCTATGTCTATTCCCCGGGCGGCAATATCCGTTGCTACCAACACTCGTTTTTTCCCGTCTTTAAAATCTTTCAGGGCTTTCTGGCGTTGGTTCTGCGACTTGTTTCCGTGGATGGCGGCAGCCTCAATGCGTTTTTTGTGCAAGTTGCGGACAATCTTATCGGCCCCGTGCTTGGTACGTGAGAATAACAATACCTGCTCCAGCTCTGCATCCTGGAGGATGTGCAGCAGCAGGTCGTGCTTGCTACTCTTATTAGTGGTGTATAAGTATTGCTGAATGGTCTCTGCTGTAGAGGAAACCGGACTCACCGCTACCTTCTTTGGGTTGCGCAGAATTTGCTGTGAAAGGGCCACGATGCTTTTGGGCATGGTAGCTGAAAAGAATAGGGATTGTCGTTCTTTTGGTAGTTTGGCAATGATCTTTTTGATGTCGTGGATAAAGCCCATGTCTAACATACGGTCTGCCTCATCCAATACAAAGTATTTAATATGCTGCAGGGAAATATACCCTTGATTCATTAAATCTAATAGTCGGCCCGGAGTGGCTACCAGGATATCAACGCCACTGCGCAGTGCGTTGGTTTGTTTCCCCTGTGAAACGCCCCCAAAAATAACCGTATTCCTAAGGTTGGTGTACTTCGCATAGTCGGTAAAACTTTCCGCTATCTGTATGGCCAGTTCCCGGGTTGGAGTTACCACCAATACCTGTACTTTTTTCTTGCCACCAGAATTTTGGGTCTCGTTCACCAGATGCTGTATGATAGGAATAGCAAAAGCGGCTGTCTTGCCTGTACCGGT
This sequence comes from uncultured Flavobacteriaceae bacterium, assembly GCA_963844995.1. Classification (GTDB taxonomy): domain Bacteria; phylum Bacteroidota; class Bacteroidia; order Flavobacteriales; family Flavobacteriaceae; genus Muriicola. The sequence goes on from CAWJQE010000026.1 coordinate 70,880, forward strand.
CTGTGCGCTCCCAATGACATCTTCTCGGTTGAGAACCAGGGGGATGGCATTTGCCTGTATGGCAGTTGGTGTGGTATAGTCTACATCCTTGAGTGCTTTCAGGATGGGGGAGATCAGTTTGAGATCTTCAAATGTCATATTCTGTAGTTTCAAGCTGCAAAAGTAGCACTAAATGGTCCAGCAGCGAAAGGAAAGGGCAAGAACTGCTTGGGAATGGTAAGAGGAAAGGTGCAATGAAATGATTTATATCAATGTTAGTCTTGCCCCTGAAATACATTTAGCGATAGATGATCAATCTGGAGAAGTATTTAAATACGCCTTAACTGATTCCTGTAGCGCCCTGATCTCGGTTGTTTTTTCTCTGATTTTTCTATTTTGTTCCCAGGTCTTGTTCTGTAGCACAAACAGATCGGATAGAACCTGAGGATCTTTATGAACTGTTGTTTCCGTTATAGGAATAACATCAAAATCGCGTTTGGTTATGGAATACATCAAATTTTTATTGATCAATTTAGGCGCTACAGTATTTAGAAAGTTCTGAGTTGTGACTTTGAGCTGCTCCTGGACACCGGCCATTATATCGGAGGAATAATACCTCGATATTGCTTTTCGGAGATCGTCAGATTGCAGGATGTCTATGTTCCCTGTGGAGGTTAAGTTGGTAAAGGCCACTTTGGTAGGGGCAAAGATCGCGTAGTTAGTGATCACCGGCATAAGCAAGGAAAAATCTTTTGCCAACATAGGTTTATCGTGCATCTGAGCCAGGTAGTAAAAAGCAGAATCAATGGTTGTTAGTTTGCGTTCATTATACTTTTGGATCTCCTCCACTCTTTCCAGATCTTCCTGAAGGTTTTCCGCAATCTCCTGCAGTTGGCTTCGTTCTTTTGCAACACTTTTTCTGTGTTCATTCCAATTGTTGATCTGAAGCGCAATAAGAATGCCGATGACCACCAGGATTATTTCCCCCAGGGCGTAAAGAAGATACTTCCCCAACTTGTTTTGGGCGAGGAGGTTTTGTCGTATTTTACGGAAGAATTTGATCATTATCCTTGCTTTTTAATAGATATCGACTCCGCCCAAACTGACATTATTGATTCCAACAATGCGCTGCTCTTTATTGTCATATCGAGCGGAGTCGAGATATGATGTTTGTGATCTTTAACCCAGTCTCGACACCGTTCCACCTGACATAGAAAGTCTGTAATCCTTGCAGGGTAGTTAAAAATAGAAAATTTTAGGGTATTGTATATTCAGACCAGGGGAGGATTTTTAAAATGCCATAGGTAGTTCAGATCATCATTTCTAAGGATAAAGTAAATAGCCAGGGAGGCCAGCAAAGAGGCGGGAAAACCCGAACCAATCCCAAGGGGTGTAATAGCAAGGAAGAAAATTAGGGAACCAACACAAGCAGCTTTAACAACCCAACCTTTGAGCAGCATGCCAACGGCTAATAATCCCTGTCCAAATGAGATAAGGGTAACCATAGAAGTGCTATGAGCTTTAAACCACCCATTGATAAAATCCTGGTATAAGGCAAAAGGGGTAAGATTGGCATAATTTAAATATTCATCCGGGTTCTTATGAACGGTCGTATAATTTATCCAACAAGCCCAACTGAATAAAAGCACAAAAAGTAAGCGCGCTAGTTTTGGTTTTCGAATTGCCACCAAAACGAATAGGACCGCAATACTGTTCGACAAAATCCATGGGATAAAATATTCTTTTAACAGTTCCATCAGCTTGTTACATTTACAGACTGTAAGCAGGCATACTTACACTGCGGCAAGTTTATCAATAAGTCTGGCGCACCCTCCATCTATAATATAGCCGGTATGATCATCAATGTTCTCAAACCGTACTTCTGTGATATCGGAACACGCTATTTTGGAGTCAGTATTTCGATAAAACGTATCGAAAACTTTTTTTGAGTAAGCATTTTTTATTGGTGATTTATTCTCTTGCTCCCGGCACCATCGTAGACTCTGCATCCAAATGGCAGCGCTTAGCGCACCACATGCACCACCACTTAACCCAAGTCCGCCCGCAAAGCCTGCTACCATTACCATTTCTTCTTCACTGCCCCCCATTTTCATTGCCACTTCAGTAGCACAGCTCAAACACTCTTTAGGAAACACGGTTTCTTGGCTGGCTAAACTGTCAAAGGCAGATTTTACTGCTTCGGGAGCCCATTGTTCAGCCAGGTTAAAACAGTGCAGGAATCTACCTGAGAAAAAGTATTTCGCAAAACTCAATTTGCTAGAAAAGTCGCAGCGTGTTATATCTCTGCAGTTGATAGTTTGCTCTCTTTTTTTAAAGGATTCCATAACATCGCGGGTAGCTTTTACGGCAACCTTAATGGCATCATTTCTATTGTCGCATGTGCGATGGGCTTCTGCCCCAATAGCCAGGGAAGCCCCCCAAAGCATGCCGCATTGATGTCCTTGCTGCATAATGCCACCTGCCAGTACATCTGCCGCACGTTCTTCCGTCGGTTTTAAATGGCCAAATTCCCGGTTTAATATATAAAAGAAGGAGCGCGAGCAGGTTCCTAGCTTCCGAAATACTTTTTTCCCGTCTTTAGGACCTTTTTTAATATCGTACATTTGGGAGTCCATCAGTATGTTTTTTATGCGTTTTAAATATGATACAAAGTATACTTATGGTATCCTATGATATTGATCAGGGTATTCAACTCTTTGATATGGTGAAAAAGTGTTGTGAATGTTAGCTGTTATGCCTGGTTTATTTTATTTCCTGAAGCGAAAAACAAGATAGATCACAAGGAAGAATAAACTTAGTTTTATTACCGTACCAAGGATGGAGTTTTTATTTCGCTCCTTCTTTGTGTAAAACTCGTTAAAGTCCTTATTCCCTAAGAGGAGTAAATATCGAATGACTGCGCCTATCCATTCGGAAGAATGAGCATGATGATTTGTTTCCGGCTCCCAGATAGGATCCTTTTTCTGGGAATTGCCGGGATCTGAATTTATATCCATAGCGGTTTTCTAATCATATACGCTTTTTAAAGATAATAATTTATCACAGTCAAGGCCATGATTTCCGTAAGAAGCTATTGCGCCCGGGTTGAGATGAATTAGTGACTTGCGAAAAGTCGTTTTACTTTCCTATTCCTAAGGTTGCCAAATGTTTCACTTTATGATAAGTTAAAGCCGCTTTAATACATTGTTTTATTTCAGGTGTTGGAATTTTATCTTCAATACCAAACACGATTGCTCTATTCCCTTCATAGGTAAAATTGTCTTTAAAAATCAGCTTAAAAGTTTCAACTAGTCGGCTTGTGCATTTAAAATACATCGCATATTGTTCAGGGGTTTTTGATTTCCAGTCTATTCTCAGTGTACTTCCATAGTTGGTAAGATAACTAGGTTCTCCCCATTTTAGCGTTTCTTCCAGCGTAGCTATTTCCTCAAGTTCAATGGCAGTTTCAATAACCAACGCACGGAGGGATAACATTTTTTTGCGGATGGAAGAAGGGTACTTATTAAAAACACTTTCAACTTCTGGGGTAGTATTTATTTGTAAATTTTTCATCCGTTTTTAAAATTGTATTTAACGGCGCGTCCATGATTTCCTTCAGAAGTGGGCTTTTCTTAATTCATGGGCAAAACAAATATTAGCCATTGTTAATCGCGGGCTATGAACGGTATGATTTTTTTTGTGATCATTCAACAATTAATACAGTACCTGCCCGTCAATTTAAGCACTTCGCAATATTTTCTCCATCTTACGGCCTTTGGCAAGCTCATCTACCAATTTGTCTAAATACCGTACCTGTTGTGTTAATGGATTCTTTATTTCTTCTACTCTATAGCCACAGATCACCCCGGTTATGAGTTGTGCATTGGGGTGTAGTGATGCGCCATGAAAGAATTGTTCGAAGTTTACTTTTTCTTCAATCAGTTCTTGTAGTTTTTTTCTTTATACCCCGTGAGCCATGCAATTACCTGATGGAGTTCTTCCTTAGTTCTTCCTTTCTTCTCAACCTTTGTGAGATAATGAGGATACACTGAGGCGAATGTCATTTTTGCGATTCGTTCATCGTGGTGGCTTGTCTCATTCATAGGTTTTTATGGCTTAATTTCTCATTGTTAAACGGATGTTTAACATACAAGCAACAATCCTGGCTATGATTCTTGTATTTAAAAATATGAAATTTTAGAATAGGGTTAAAATGGGCTTACGTATAGTTGTTATAATGAGTCGATTTTACTCTTTTTGTAATTCATTTTCTAACGTATCATATTCAAATGACACAGATCGGTCTTGGTTATAAGTAGTTGCGTCTGACTGTAAATCCTGTGGCCTGTAGATCGGTAGGCAGACTTTGCATCTGAGTCCAAGGCATTAAACTTGGCACTTTACGCCCTATTTGCGATAGGTATTGATGTGTACAGGGTATTATTTTCCAGTCAATTTATTGTCTTCTACGATTTTAAATTATTGGGCATAATAGGTAAACCACAGAATCCATCCTGCATAAAAAATCAGAGGGCAAATTATCGAATTTCCGAAAATCAATTTCGAGATGTCCTTTTTCTTTAGCAGATACAATGCCAGTCCCACTAGAAGGTTGATTCCAAATAGCATCGGGATCATTTTCAGCATATCCATTGAATGGCTCATATCTGGCTGTTTAACATAAAACCAAATCCCAATAGCAACTATTTGTAAAAAGAAAAGTAGGATCCCCAGATTTTTTAGTTTTCTATACTTCATATCGTATATTTTTTTTCGGTTGATGGCTCTAACTTACACACAACGGTCTTTTATATGACAAGCAGTTGCGATTTATGAGCGTTTCTTTCAACTCAAGTTCATTTTGTTTTGGTGCGGAATTATAAAGAGACCTAAATTTGGTTATTTGTGTTGTTGTGCGCAGTCTTCTTGAATATATTACTTTAATTGTTGTAATTCTGATCTTAAGTTTGCTCTTGCCTGATTTTCATATTTATTTATGAAATAGTTGATTTTAAATATTGAGTCAGATTCCAGCATGCTTTTTATGACTTTTGTTCGGCCCCGGCGATATAGGAAATCCGGATAAATGCGATATTCCTTTCTTATGTTTTCGCTATATTTTTGATACTCTTTTGGACTTTTTCCTAAAATAGAAAGGTCTAAATCTAGAAGTATGTTGGTATCATCATCTGCTGAATGTTTATGATGTTTTGTTGATTCAATTTGTGCTTTACATTCTCTTAAATTGTGGAATGATGTTTTAGAGATTCTTTTTTCAAAGACCTGGGCACTTTGATACTCGTTATCAGTTTTAGTTGTTTTATATACCAGATCGTGATAATAAATAGCAAAAAGGATAGTGTCTAAGTTCTTAATTTGAGATTTTACGTTCTCCAATTCCAACAACATATTTTCTATATGAAGCAGATTGTGATAATGACGATATTTAGAGGAATAACTCTTTTTTATTTCTTCCCAACATTCTATGTTATATTGAACATCATCTGAATATTTACTTATTAATTTCAGGAATCTTTCCTTTAGCATTTTGTTTCCTTGTATTGCTCACAACGGTTTCGGCTCTACCTACCCAGCTACCGCAGGTACGGCAGACAAGTATGATCACGGCCTTTTTAAAATGGGGAGATATGTACGCCGGTCTTGTTTTGATTAAATGTAGGAATTTCTAGTGAAGCGATGAATTATAGCCGTTATTGTGCCTGCCTGCCCTATGTACGAGACTTCGGAATGCCGGTAGGCAGGCTCGTTATTTATTTAATTCTGTTTTAATCATTTCTAGCATTCTTTGGCTTTCCTTCAAATGTCTTTCCATGATTATTGAGAACCACGATCTTTGTACGTCTGTTTTATGGACGAGCGCAATAAAATAATGATTATCAAACAAACTTTCTAGATCAAAAGGCTTGTAGGTTATTCCTTTATCATTGGATAGTTGAATAAAGTTCTCGTCAATAAATTTCTCTCGGTCTGCCATATCAACAGTTCCCCAACTTAAATTTACTATAAGATGAGGTTGAGTTTCTTCGAAAAAAACCATCATTTCTTTTTTTAAGGCTTGATTCCTGATAATTCCAAATCCATTATTCTTAATTACATTATAGCCGGTTTCTGATAGTCCAATTCCTGATGTATTCATTAAGGCAGTATGAAAGTAATCTCCTAAAGAGTCTCGATCGATCAGCTTATTTTCAATGGCTGAAATAATAACAGATCCTGATTTTCGATAGAAGCTAATTGACTGAATTCGACTTTTCAACTTGTCACAGTTTTGTTCTAAATTCTCAACTACATTTTCCAACATGTTTTTTTCGAGCGCCTTTCTTTTCTGATCTTCATTCCAATTATTGATCTGTAATGCAATTAAAATTCCGATAACTACAAGCACAATTTCACCTATGGCATATTTAAGGTACTTCCCAGTTTTATTTTTCTCCATAAGGTCTTTTCTAATGCTTCTGAAAAACTTAATCATAATCTAAGTTAAGCAATTAGATCGCTCGCAAGTGGGTATCTCAACCAACTAGCGCAAAGGATTATACACGCTGTTAGCCACGGCAATTTTTCTGCTAAGTTTATTTGCCAATTTATCTACAGACTTGTCTACCTCATTTTCCTGATTCACTTTTTATTGTCATCGCACTTCGTCATCTGTGCTTACCTGAAAATGGACTCGGCCTGGATGTGCAGGAAAAGTAGGGTTTACCAGCCTTCCGGCAGTGGATCGAGTAATTGCACTATGGACGATGGAAGAGGGGATTCTGGCAGTTTGTGTAATAGATTGGCGTATTCACGATCCTGAAAACCTTTTGCCGCATTCCAATATAGCTCTGCAGCGCTTTCATTACTGTGGGGCCGAATTTGCATAATAGGCCATTCTTTCTCGCCCAATATAAATGGTGTCATATAATCTACTGCAAGCCTTATGTTCCGGCCTTCCAGACTGCGATAGGCAAAGAGGTCGTAGTGGAGATGTCGACCAAGACGAGCCACAGTAATTAGAGCCCGGGCATTGAAAATGCTGTAGTTTAGCGACCGGGTGCGGATGAGCTCCTGCGGTTGGCGTCCGTCGATGAAGACCTGGGAAAATATGCGTGCAGGCATACCATCAAGTTGTTTGCGTGCCAGATCGAGGTTTTCACCATAGAGCGCGTAAAGAATGAGTTGGGCGTTATACCAAGAACCATGGTTGTTTGGTTGCATGGACTCTTCGATACCTTCAGGGCTTTCCACCATCCAGGTTGCGAATTGGCTAAACCAATTGCGCAATGCGTTTGCGTCTTCTACTGTCCACCCCTGATAGGATTCCAGTAGGATAGCGCAATCGATCACCCAGCGCATACGCCATGCCTCTAAGACTCCCGATGGGCTATTATAATTGTGACCACGACGTTTCTGGCCGAACTGTACATTGGGATTCATCTTGGTTGCAGGATCGAGGAACCAAGCACGGAGTTGCTCAACGGCACTTTCTGCGTAGCGCTCGTCTCCGGTAAAATACCAAGCAGGTACCAGTGAGGTAACTCTGTAAACCATGGCTTCAATCCGCGAGACGTCGGAAGTAGTACGATCAGGGTTTGTTTCTCCGTCGCGCCAAATGTAGGGGCCATCCGGATCCTCAGGATTTGGCCACCAATAAGGGCTATAGCTGTAATAGTCGTGTGGGTCGCCACTCGGCGGCAGGGCTCCCTCGTCAACTACGTTGGCGACTGCTTGCTTTAGCGCGGCATCGGCGTCTTCTGCGATTTCTTTTAAGGCTGCAACTAAATGAGGATTGCCTGCCGCAAGTGCTGCTTTTACCCGTGGGAGTTGATCGCCTTGACCAAGAAGCAAGGATGGCGTGGCATTGGGTTCGCTGTCTTGGGCGAAAGTAAAAGCCGTACTTAGCATCAATGAGAATAACAGAGTAAGGTATTGGAAACGTAGCTTAAGTAGTGTATTCATGGTGTAAAATTTTAATAACAAGTTTGAGTTTAAAATTTAGGATAATTGGAGCCAACGGTCCTGGCTCTGCCTACCCAGCTAATGCAGGTACGGCAGACCCAAGCCGTTCAACCATTGAAACCAATTCCATGTTTTATTTAAATGTAGGTAATTTCAAGTAAGTTCTAAAGCAGCGCCGAACTATAGCCGTTGTTGTACGCTGGCATTTTAATTCAGATTCTTGATTCATAAGCTTTGATGATTATCAATTACTTTTTAGCTTTATGGCTACCTCATCATAATATTTTTGTGTTATTACTTCAGTCCAAGTAGTTGGTTGCTCACCACTATATAAAGCCAAATAAGTTACATCATTAAACTTGGTTGAGGAATGCCAGTGTTCGATATCTTTCTCACATTTAATTACATCACCTTCTTTCAAAATTACAGGTTCATTTCCTCTCTCCTGATAATAGGCTTCGCCATCAACAATTATTAAGACTTGTGCAGAACTATGTTTATGCCAATCCAAGGTTGAGTTGGCTTTAAAGGTTGCTTTTGTAATATTATAACCCAATTCTTTGTCATCGTGAATAATGGCATTCAACCAAGCTTCTCCTATATAATGAGTATTTGGTGCTTTTGTACCTTCTGTTAGAAAAGAGGAAACATTATATTCAGGATTTTGGGAAAAAACAGATACAGAGGATAAAATCAAAAGCAAGAAAAATGATTTTTTCATTTTATATTTCTTTAAAGGTATTATTTTTTTGTTCGGTGTTTTATGCTTGCGTACAACGGCTATGTATATGATTTATGGCGGTCTGGCGGCTTAGCGCTGGCGCGATGCTACAGCGGAGCGTAGTACATGCGCGAGAGGGATGCCATGGAGATCCGCTCAACGTATTTATCAGATAGAAAGATAGTGATTTTTCGTAGGAAGTTTAATTCGTTTAACCAACTGAGCCATAAATTATATACGTTGTTGTGTGCTGCCTTTTTCTTTTCAGTCGTTACAGCAATGTTTATCGCTTTTTGCTTTTTCAAAACATTCTTTTCCTTCTTTAAATGCAAAGTATGAAAGACCAAGTGTTCCAATACTGTCTATGAAAGGAATTCCGAATATTTCATAAATTCCACTACTTGCAAGTAAAATGATAGACATATATACGCAAACCATTGTACAATTAGCATCTGCTAGAATCGGTGCGGAATTAAGTTGGTTTCCCACTTTTCTTTTCCAGACGACCAAAATCCACATTATTAGGATTGAAATTATTGAAATCACAACTCCCCAAAATGTTGTCAGTGGTTTATGCCCTGTCCAAATGTTATAAATACTTGTTATTACGAGTCCGAAAACTAAAATATAAAATGCTCCTCCGGTAATTCTTAATGCTGTTCTTTCAAATTCATCTCGTTTGCTATTGGGATTGTTCTGAATTCTTAAAATCATGTGGGCAATTCCAAATCCAGAAATTACTTCGATAAAACTGTCCGAACCAAAGCCAAAAAGAACTAGGCTTTCATCCTCATATCCAAGATAGGTTGAAAATAGTCCTTCCGCAATGTTGTAGATTATCGTAAACACTGCAAGTCCAAAAGCAATTATGTATAGTTTTTTGTTTTCTGTCATTGAAATCGTTCCCATTTCACTTTTTCAGGTTGCACACAACGGTCTTGGCTCTGCCTACCCAGCTACTGAAGGTACGGCAGACATGTATGATCTCGGCTTCTTGTACTGCGGAAGAAATTTAAGCTTTTCTTGTTTTATCTAAATGTAAGAAATTTCAGGGAAGTTCTAATGCAGCGCTGAACCTGCCTGCCGTCCCGCCTTCCGAAGTCTCGTACGGAGGACAGGCAGGCAGGTTATAGCCGTTGTTAGGGGATGTTTTTAATTTTTTTAAAGCGTTTGACTTTGAAAATGGCAATCACCTTAATTCAATAGTTGCTTCTTTGTTTTTCTTTTTATCCGTTGGCGTAGAAAACCGCCAAATGTTATAAATGATATTCCAATAAGAAATCTATATTCAGTTAATGAATTGTTTGGCCATATGTCTGTTAGTGCAATTATTAGCACAACTAAATTTACAATTACGATTGTCCAAAGTAAAATTCCAACTATACGTTCCATTTTTCTTTTTTTAAATATACCCTAACGGTTTGGTATAACCGTCAGTTTTAATTGCGGATATGTATTGTTGGGCTGCATTTTAAACTTTCTATTTCAATGTTATTCCATTTTTCACTCTCATTTCAATATTTTCTATACTTTTCATATTGTTTAATGGGTTACCACTTAAAACTAAGAAAGTTGCTTCATAACCATTCGTCAATTCTCCAATTTTTCTATTTGGAAAGATGATTTTCGGAGTCTGTGTCAAAATATTCAATAATTCAAGATTGCTAAATGCATCAATTTGTTTTATATCATTAATTTCTTCACGAAGAGTCGAATAACCTTGGTCTGCTCCTAATGCAATTACAATGTTGGCTTCCCTAAAACGGATTAGCTGTTTTTTCAAAAATTCATTCTTTTTCTGAAGTAGTATAGTGTCTAAACTCATTTTGGAACCATCCCATTTGTTGGCATAGTATTTTGCAAATGAAACCGTTGGAGTAATTACAACGCCTTTTCTTGCCGCTAGAGAAAGGATCGAATCCGGAATTTCTAAGGCCTTTAAATCTTGGTCACCAATGCCTCCTCCATAACCTGGCATATGGGCAAAGTATTTTATATTGTGATTAAGCGCTGTTTCAAAGTCGGAAACTGTCTCCACATGAGCAATTATTCTGATATTGTCTTTTTTAGCCTTACTGGCTATTTCCGCCAAAACTTCTTCTGATAACCCATAAGAGCCGATATTTTTATTCTCAATTTTTTTATTTCTATCAGCTATGTTTGAAAGATAAAGCTTCAAAAAATCAGGTTTATTGGACATTATTTTGCTCCAATTTTCATCAATATCTGAAACTGAATCTACTAGATAATAGGCATCATCCTTTTTTATTGTACTAGATAAAATTTCTACTTTCTTATCAGGGTCCAGCATGGCTCGCCATGAATAATTGAGTGCTTGTGTTTCATATAAACTATGTGGGTGTCCACCAGTACCCGTGATTCCGCCGTGGGCAAACTTAGCATCAATCTTTCCCGCAGAGTTCAAAGAATCCTTGATTTTTAAAAAGTTAGAATAGTGGTTTGTAAGTACTTGAACATAAAAAGTTCCTTCATTAATGTATGCTTTATATATACTATCAAATTTTGCAATATCGTCAAAATTATGTGTGTGCGCATCTCCGAATGCAGGTATTACATATTTGCCGGTAAGGTCCACTTCAGTATCAAATTTGGCCGAAGTACTAAAATCTAATTCCCCATGTGTAACTACAAAGCTTACTTTCTTAAAATCAACACCGTTGAATACATATCCATTAGAATATTTAGTGACTTGAATCTTATTTGAATTACAGGCGCCAAAAAATACTGTAATTATTAAGAGTAATTTGATTTTAAAGATTTTGTATTGAATCATCTTTATTTAATGTTGCCCAACGGTTTTGGCTATGATTCTGTTCCTCCTGAGAACTCGGGATCGGGATAAATTATAGCCGATGTTGGCATTAGTTTCTTATTTCTTTTTCATATAACTTTTTACTAAATCCATTAAAGCCCTTCCGTGAACATTTTTCGCTATAACCACACCCTTATCATCAAGAATAAAGTTGGCCGGAATGGTCCGAACACGGATTTTTTTTAAGAAAGGTGCATCATCTCCTTGTAAATCTGATGTTTGATACCAGCGATTTGCCCCATCGCGCTCTACAGCTGCTCTCCAGGCAGACTCATCACTTTCCAGACCATAAGCAACAATTTGTAAACCCTGATCATGATATTCATCCCAAATAGGGACTAAAACCTCACGGTTTTCCTTTCGGCAAGGAGCACACCAGGACGCCCACAAGTCTATAATAGTGAGCTTGTTTCCCAATTGGTCTTTAAGAGAAAGTGTATCCTTCGTTAGCATGGGAAACTTGAGATTTGGAAATACACCCCCTACTAAAACAGGTAAATTAGAGGGGTCACTTTCTTTACAAAGCTGTTTTACCCATGGATGATCTGGTTGTTTTTTCTTCCATTTATTACATTGACTCACCAAAAATTCAGGTACGCGTTCATAATAATTCTCTGGACTTACCCATCTTAATGCCACCAATGCCGGCATTAGGTACTGTGTGCTATCTGCAAACTTTATTAGCTCTGTCTGATATTGTAAGATAGCGTGTTCCTTTTCCAGCAATTCACTGCCATCTTCTAATTGCCAATGCTTTCCTGCAAGATAGGTTTGGTAAGCTTTCTCCTTTATATTCCTTAAGTCTAACAAAGCTTTATTTATTTCTGAAGGATGTTCAAATGAAAAACTTTTTTGAAATTCATCTAATCTAGCCGTGATTTGAAGAGGCTCACCCAATTGCCATAGAATTGGCATATAGTTAGACATCATGGGATCATCAGTATGTAAATAATTAGGAGCCTTTCCGGATAGCTGTATGGCTAATTCCAACAATATAGGTTCTTTAGTTTTTGGCAAGTTTTGGAACTCAAAGCTGCCATCAGAATTTACTACAGCAGAATCTATGACTTTTCCAAAATATGAAGCAGCTACATCCCGTAAGGTTTCAGGTTCAATTAGATAGATCTTTATGTCTTCCTTTTCTATGCCTTTTAATCTTCCTGATATATCTGCTGGAGAATGACAAGCTATTAGAGTTAGGGTCAATAAGATTAAACTAGTAATATTTTTTATAGGGGTAGTTTTCATTTTGTCAAAATAATACCAACGGTAATGTTCAAGAATAGTGCGGTTTTGTGTGCGAGGATTTTCCGCAGGAAAATCAGACGTAACAAAACAAGCAACGACCTTTAATTAAGTCAAACACCAGCAATTTTTTATATAAGGTGTTCGCCTTTCGTTATTTTTTCTTTAAATAATCCTCAATTTCTTGCTTCACTTCTTCACCTGAATTTATGGTCATATCTGAAATAGCTGCCATAGTTGGAATCATTACTAAACTACGCCGTAAAGCAGACAGCATTGGTGGATTATTTGTTATAAATTTATCGAAATCTATTTTGAAATTTTCAATTTCAACTTGCGTTTCAGCATCAGGTTTCCAGTCAACACTTTGCCATAAATTAATATATTTAAGATATTCAAGATTTGAACCTTCCTTAAACATTTCAATTTCCATTTCCTCAAGAAATTCATTTGATCTTTTTTCAGTATCGCTGAATCCATTATTGATTGCATCATAGGCCTTGATTTTTTCTCTTGCCTCGAAAAATTCATTGGATTCGTATAAATTGCTCGACAATATCCTTTCAAACCCACTATTATTTCTATGGTAATACTGCCAATTGAAGATTCCTAAATTCGATAATAATTTAAAAGGAGTAAGTGTTTTATTTTCTTTTACTGCATTTAAGATCAACTTAATTTGATTCTCTACAATCTCCCTTCTCTCTTTTATTACTAATAAATCCGCTTTATCTTTCCTTATATCCTCAAGCACATACTGAAGGTTACTCACGAAAATTTCCCTCTCAATTCTTTCGGTGTTTTTATTATTGATCTGTAAGGCAATTAAAATACCAATGATTACTAAAAGTATCTCACCAATAGCATAAAGCAAATATTTACTGAACTTGTTTTCTGAAAGTAATTGTTGTCTTATCCGTCTAAAAAATTTGATCATATCTATTATTTTTTGGCCAAAGCACCACCTGGCTCCTCACTATCAAAGGTCTACCAGACCTTTGGTACCCGTTCGGCCCTCTAAAGAATTTTATCATTTATTAGAGGTTGGTCATAATGAAGGCTAACGGTTTTGGCTATGATTTGCTTGCGCTGTTCGCTTCGCTCGGAATGGCGAGCTTGCCTGCCTTTGGCAGGCCCTAACCTTTCAATCATTGAAGCCAAGTTTAGTTTTATTTAAATGTAGGAAATTTCAATTAAGTTCTGAAGAAGCGATGGATTATAGCCGTTGTTGGCAATAGTATTTCTTCTTTAATTATAGAATACTATTCAAGTCCTGTCGGCCGACAATTGCCATAATTTCTACAACATCTTCATTTATCCTATAGTATAAACTGTCCGAACCACAAACACATCTTCGATATCCATTTTTTATAAAATCCACTGATTCGAAAGAAAATGGTCTTTGGGCTATTATATCAAAGTATTTGAAAAATGAGTCGAAATATTTGTCCGCTTGAGCCATTCCAAATTTTTTGACTCCATAATGATGAATCCGAATTAGGTCTTCTTGCGCCGCATTACTCAATCTGTATTTAGCCATTAAGCATGGCTTTAGATTGCTTTAGTATTTCAGATTTAGTATCATTTGTAAATCCGCTATTTTCGGCTTTCTCCAATTTGGCCCTAATCCAGTCAATTTGGACTTGCTGACTTCTCGCCTGCCTTATTAAATCGTTTACAAGTTCGCTCTTACTTGAGTATTCCTGCTTGTCTACTTGTGATTTTAACCATTCATCATTTGGTTTTGTAAAAGATATGCTCTGTCGTGCCATGAAATATAGTTTGGTGCTAATATACACCAAATACGAATCAAATACAAATATTTTTATATTGTTGCCAACGGTCTTGTATAAGATTAGTTGCGTGGTTTAGCAACTAACTTTGCAAGCCTGCCTGCCAGTTTACATACCGCAGGTATGCAGGTAGGTACAAACCTAATAGAAAATCCACAAGTTCCGATAGCTATCGGGATTCAGAAGTAGCCTCGCAACAAGCAATTAATTATACACATTGTTGTGCTTTCGTTCTTTTTGTTAAGAATGGTATCATTGTTATTTTATTTCTTCAAGTAATGCAGTCTTAAGTGCGTTGCTTTTCGTAAGTAATATTTCCAGATTTGAAATAAGCCAAGCCGTTTTAAATCTAAGGTTGAATAGATACCCTTGTAGCTCTTTGTTTTTGTATTGCTCTTTTAGCTTATCATGGCGAATCATTGGTAATGATTCTAAAGTACTAAACTTATATCGTTCTTTTGCTCCATACACGACCTCTGTATTGTAAATACTATTTACTTCAAAAAAAGGTCGTAGTTTTTGCGTTTTGAAGTCATTGAATTCACTAACAGCGTCTCGCGTTTGGTTTTCGTAGTAAATATAATCCCGGAACAAATTCTTTATTGAATCATTACTTATTAAAGCTATTTCATCCTTATAATTTGTTTCAATAACGGGATGGTAAATGTGAATATATTGAATCCAATTATATTCGGCCAAATTAGGCAAGGGTTCGGCTCCTTGTGTTTCATTATATATTTGATAGTTAATATCTTGATATTTTTTACTCCACTTAATATCACGTTTATTGATGGTAACTTCTTTTGATAAATCCTTTAAAATCTTACCATATAAGTATTTTTCTGCCGACCGCGTTTTCGTTTGTTCATTCCAATTATTAATTGAAAGGGCAATTAAAATTCCAATAACCACAAGAACAATTTCACCAATGGCATATTTCAAATACTTTCCAGTCTTGTTTTCCATAAGTAAGTTTTGGCGAATTTTTCTAAAGAATTTTATCATTGGTTAGCGGTTTCTGATAATGAAGCACAATGGTCCTGGCTATGATTTGCTTGCGCTGTTCGCTACGCTCGGAATGGCGAGCTTGCCTGCCTTTGGCAGGCCCTGGCCGTTCAACCATTGAAGCCAAGTTTAGTTTTATTTAAATGTAGGAAATTTCAGGGAAGTTCTAAAGCAGCGATGAACCTGCCTGCCGTCCCGCCTTCCGAAGTCTCGTACGGAGGACAGGCAGGCAGGTTATAGCCGTTGTTAGCCACTGGCTTTTATTAATCTATTTTTTCTTATGTGTCTCCAAATGATGTTTAAGCAATTGTTCTAAACTTTCTAGATATTCCTGCATTACCTCTTTATCCATATGCGGATGTTTGCTAACAGGCAGCGTCATAGGGTTTTCATCTAAAGAACGGTAGAGCTCAGGATAATTGGTTTCAATATTTGTGGTGAGTTGGACAATTTCTTTTAATATATTGTGTAAATTTTTCATAATAGATTACTTAGGTATAATATTTAGCTGTCTTACTAATATTTCTCTTTAAATTATTGATTTATAAAGTTGTTACAATGGAAAAATTTAGGAGATAAAAATAATGATGCAATCATTTAAAAGAAATGATCTATATCAGGATAAAAAAAAACACAACCTGATGAAAGTCATTTGCTTGCACTTCATTAGGGTTTAGTTTAGCATTAAATAAGAAATAACTAGGTACAAAATGAGGACTATTCTATACGCCACCGATTATTCAAAAAACTCCATTGCAGCATTAAAATATGCTCACTCAATGAGTTCGAAAATGAATGCAAAATTGTTAGTGGTTCACATATTTGATTATCCAACAATGTTGGACGATTTAAGCTTAAAAGGCGAAGACGCTTTTCCAGATATTGAAGGCGATGCTTTTAAAAAACATCACTCAAAACTTAATAGTTTTTGTAATGAAAACTTGAACAATGATTTAAAGAGCTTAAATATTGAAATAGAAGCCATTGAAAACAAGTCTGTAGTTAAAGGTATTGTTTCAAAAGCAAATGAGGTCGATGCCTTCTTAATCATTACAGGAATGAAAGGTGGCAGTGCATTACGAGAAATCATTATGGGTAATACGACCAAACATCTACTTGAAGAGTCACCTTGTCCAGTTTTAACAATTCCTAGTGACGCAAGTCATAAACAAATTGAAACTATAGTATATACCACGGATTTTGAAGAAGAGACTTTGGAGCCATTGATAAGCTCACAGAAATTGCCAAACCTTTTAATGCACTAATCAAGATAGTACATATTTCTCCATTGAAAGAATTGGTTGAAAAATGGCCAATCAAGGATATAAAAGAAAAAATCCATAAGTATATCGAATATACCAATCTCGAATTTGACATTTTCTATTCTGATGATACCTTTAATGACTTGAGAATATACTTGGGTAATGCAAATGCAGACCTAGTTGCTATGCTTGAGCGGGAAAGTAAAAGTCTCACATCACAAGTATTCCATAGAGATTTAGTTAAAAAAATGGAGTCTTATGGCAAGATTCCTTTGATAAGCTTTAATGCTAAAAATTATGGCATATTCCACTTATAGACTCAAAACAATTATAAAATGTCCAGAAGAATATTTAGAATAGTTATTGTAATTGCAATTGCATTAGGAATTTATCTTTTTGTAGCAAAAGATTCGTTCTCCAAAAGTTTTTTAATCATTGCCTCAAGTATTGATTTTTTAATACTTAGCCTTGGTATTCACGGATTGATTGCACACTCATTACGCCCAAAATCAAAAGGTGAATTAATTACTTTTCCGCTTTTAATGTGGGTGCTTTGGGCCATCTTGTTTTTAGTATTTGTGTTTTTTATCCTCCCTTTTTTCTGTCCAGACTTCTTGCTGGAGTTTTAGAATACTATAAAATATGGAGAGTACCCAATACCTCTCAAGACGAACATCATTTTGTGAAAAATCAAAGTTATTTTAAGATAAATCGAACCGTCTTAAATTTAATTTCTAGTATCACTAATTCATTGTCAGAACTAGTGTAAATTCCATTCAGTTATTGAATTGGGCATAA